>JAEWWU010000002.1 GCA_023396255.1 Bacteroidota bacterium | reverse complement strand
AGCAAACTTTATCCATTCAGAGTGAGAGAAAGGGGGACATTGTCTCTCTTTCCTCTCTGAAAAATAAATGTTTTTATTGCTTATTATCCGCACCCAAAAAGTTGCATTTATAAGTTGAACTCAAGTTATAAAGGACGAATAAGCCCAAATTCTATAAGATTGGGCAACGGCAACTCTAACAAATAATTATATAAACGCAAGCAAGCATAAGCATCTAAAGCAGCATAGTGTTGCTGCTCCGGAGTCAATTCCTTAGCCTCCCAATTGGATAATTGCTGGCTTTTGCTAATCTTTTCGCCAAAAACAATTGCATAAAGTTTTTGCAAAGCGGCATCATAAACGCCATAAGCCGGATAAAGTTTCTGTAAATCTACAAACCCTTCCGGATGAAGCTTGGTTTTGCGCACTATGGCGTTATAATCATCTTTAACGCTTAATCCCACTTTCAACACGTCTGCGTCAAGCAGTAGCTGTTGCATTAGTTTGCTAAAACCCAACTTATTGACACGAAAAAGAAACGTCTGTTCCATCGTTGCAAATTGCAACAGAGCCACATCGTATACCACCCCTCGAGTAAAAGATGGACGAGTCTCTGTATCAAAGCCTACAATATGGTGTTGTTTGAGATATTCTATGGCTTCTTTCTCTGCCTTTGGGGTATCTATTAAATGTATTGGATTGAGATGAACGGCCAAAGGCAACTGACCGATCTCCTCCTTGGTTATTCTTGCCCTCATTAATCAAAAAATGATAATAAAAACCGGATGGAATCAAAGAAAATCGTCCCAAGATGAAATTTCTTGTTCCTGTGACAAAGAATTACTCCCCTGCTCCTCATCTTCGAGAATAGTCTCATAGATCGAAGAAAAGCGCAATCTGTGTAATGCTCTTGCAGCAATCAAACAATTATCTCCCCAAAACTCGGCAAACTGATTCTTGCAATGAGCAACAGCTGCTAATAAAGCCGACTCGTTGCGTTCCTTGAGAATACCTAAAAGATCCCCCACAGGCTGATAAATATCGCACAACAATTCAGACAAACGTACCAAAGAGGGCACATCATTTAGCTGAGTTTCCCTGCTTGGTATATCTACAAATGTATCATAGGCTCCTAAAATTCTTTCTAAACGCTCTTGCAAAGAGAGATATGTTTTTTCAGATACATACGTAGGTATAAAGTCATACTCCGGATCGTAGTCATACCCATTACCCAACTCCCAGCCCAATGTATACAACTTGGGGAGTAGCGGACATAAATAATTGATAAATTCCGATAAAGAAAGGTTGCGAGCCTGCTCTACAACTCCACAAAAATCAACCCCAGCAGCAGCAAAACGCAATAAATCGGAAGTATACAAAGTAGCATCCTCTGTCTCTATATGTTTTTCCGAGTGTTCTGGACAATTACAATGAGAATGAGACATAACCTTTTCAGTTATTTTTCTTGGGAAATGCTCCTTGGTTCAGCAAATATTCGGCAATCTGTATGGCATTGAGCGCTGCTCCTTTCATTATTTGATCTGCAACACACCAAAACGTCAAACTATTCGGATCGCATAAATCTTTACGCAAACGTCCTACAAAAACAGGCTCTTGCTGTGCAGCAAAAAGAGGCATAGGATATTCCTTCTCTGCTGGGTTATCTAATACGACCAAACCGGATTGTTGTTCAAAAGCAGCCTTAGCTTGCTCCACCGAGATAGGCTGGCTCGTTTTTACCCAAATGGCCTCGCTATGTGCTCGCAAGACAGGGACACGTACACAAGTGGCACTGACCGATAAACTGGGAGCGTGCAATATCTTACGAGTCTCATAGTGCATCTTAAGCTCTTCCTTTGTATAGTTATCCTCTGAAAATACATCAATATGAGGAATAACATTGTACTGAAGCTGATAGGCAAACTTTTCCACAGAAAGGGGAACTCCGGATACTGTTTGTTCCACCTGTGTTTTAAGCTCTTCCATTCCGGTATATCCGGCTCCACTTGCCGCTTGGTAAGTAGCAACGTGCACGGACGTAATTGGAGAAATCTTGTGCAGAGCATACAAAGCTACAACCATCTGAATGGTAGAACAATTAGGATTGGCTATGATATTTTTAGGGGTTACCAAAGCGTCTGAACCATTTACTTCAGGTACCACAAGAGGAACCTCATTGTCCATTCTGAAAGCACTTGAATTATCTATCATCAGAGCACCGTGCCGAGTTATTGTAGATGCGAAATCTTTAGAGACCTGTCCCCCTGCCGAGACAAAAGCAATATCGGTGTCGAAGAAATCATCATTATCTTTGAGTTCCATAATAGTGTACTCTCTTCCTCTAAACATCTGCTTACGTCCGGCACTGCGAGCTGAGCCAAAAAACTTTATATTATGGATGAGGAAACTTTCGCGATCTTCG
Organism: Bacteroidota bacterium; assembly: GCA_023396255.1. Taxonomy (GTDB): domain Bacteria; phylum Bacteroidota; class Bacteroidia; order Bacteroidales; family Porphyromonadaceae; genus Porphyromonas. Next base: position 17,800 of record JAEWWU010000002.1, on the reverse strand, counting down.
AGAAGACGAATAAACTCTTGTCCCACAGCCCCTCCTGCACCTACTATTGCTATATTCATAATATTATCTATTTCTATTTACTTTTACTTTTCAAGCTCAAGTTTCCCGGCAATTCTCTTGCAGAGAAACTTTTTTCTCTTGCAAATGTAACACATTTCAAACTATTCTATCACCAGTTTTCTTATCTTTTCCATTCCCTCTTCAATTTGGCAAAGAAGGATCCGAATCCTTGAGTCAAAGGTTCTCTGTTCCCCTTTCTTTTGCAGAAAATTATTCATCAATAGTTTCGTGTCTTTTGGCAATTTGCAGGGAACTAATTTTGGATAATTCCCTACTAATTTCTATTCTGTCCAAGAAAATTTTCTTTTTGAGGGAAGTTTTAGAAAAAGCAATCCCTACCCTCATTGTGTGTAGCAATAACCAAAGATTTACTGAGGCAAAGGATATAGAGCAGTTTATTCTATTCTTATCAAAGAAGTAATTGCCTCTTTCTTTTGAATAAAAAAGGGAGAAAGAGGCTATTCTCTTTCTCCCTCAATCCCAGTAGGGATTATTGTGTCAAAAAGTTATTTCTTTATGTTGGGTTCTTCCAAGCCATAGCCTTTCTTTTTATCCATTGCCTTGAGCACAAAACCGAGGAAAAGAGCGGCAATACCTAAACAAGCAAAGAGAAGCATCGGGTTAGTGTAGTCATATTTAAGAGGATCGGTAATACCCCTATTACTGCTTGCCAAAACAGCTCCAATAATCATCGGGAAAGAGTAAAGCCCAATGTTTTGAATCCAGAAAATAACCGCATAGGCAGATCCCAGTAACTTATTATCCACCAATTTTGGAACGGAAGGCCACAAAGCAGCGGGAACCAATGAAAACGAAATTCCCAACAAAACAATTGAAGCGATGGCCACCACAAACTTGGCTCCACCAAAGTGGGGTAAGAAAGCGAACAACAAATGGCAAGAAATCATCAAAACAGCTCCTAACATCAACATAGAAGCCCCTTTACCTTTGCGATCCAAGAAATTTCCAAGAAATGGAGTAATGGCAGCAGCTCCCAATGGGAACCAAAAGAAAATCAAACCAGCATCATCTGCAGAAATATTCAAATTGCACTGCAACATATTGATGGCATACTTCTGGAATGGGAAAATAGCAGAATAATAGAGAGCACACAAAAGGGCTACAATCAAAAATGTAGGACTGCCAAAAAGCCTTCCCAAGTCTGCAAATTTAAATGGATCGTCTTTTTCTTCTGTACTATGCCCTATCTGATCATCTAACTTTTTATCCATAATAAAGAAGCAGATAAAGCTCATAAGACCTACCAGAACAAGGACAACGCATAACAGTACCGGACGAGAAATATCCACAATTCCACCTATTTTGGCAATACGCGGTCCTAGAAGAACAGCTGCAGCAACACCTAATCGGGCAATAGCCATTTCAACTCCCATAGCCATAGCCAACTCATATCCCTGAAACCATTTTACAATGGCACGAGAAACGGTGATACCTGCCATTTCAACTCCACAGCCAAAAATCATAAAGCCAATTGATGCCAATTTTGCAGAAGCAGGCATTCCTTCGAAGAAAGGAGTTACATTCCACCACGTTTTGGGAAGGTTAAAGTTATTGGTAAACCAAGTTTCCAAGGAACTACCAGCAAAGGCTTCAGAAACGGCATAATATTTTGTAATGGCACCTATAACCATCACCACTCCTGAGAGAATTGCGGTACGACGAGCTCCCATTTTGTCCAAAATAACACCGGCAAAAATGAGAAAAAAGAAAAATACATTCAAAAACATTTCACTACCGGCAAAACGGCCAAACGATTCTGAATCCCACCCTTTATAAGACTCCAGCAAATCTTTTAATGGAGATAAAATGTCTACGAACATATAAGCGAAAAGCATCGTAGACGCCATTAGAACAAGCACAGACCATCTTGCAACCGGCTTATCTCTTAATAATTGTTGAACAGATTGTTTCATTTGATTGAATTATTTCAGTTTAGTTAGTAAATCAAAATTTGAGAAAAATTCAAAATTTAAGCCCAAGCACCTGGGCCACAATAAAATTACTTCCTCCAATATAGATGAGATCATCTTTGTGAGCACAGTGTTCTGCTGCCAACACAGCCTCTTGCACCGAAGAAAAGACCTCTCCTTTAAGATCAAATATTTGTGCCTTTTCTTGTAAATCTTGGGCAGGAAGAGCACGATCACTTTCCGGAGCACAAAAATAATATTTGGCAGACTTCGGCAAAAGCTGCAACACAGCAGCAACATCCTTATCACTGACCATTCCAAAAACAATATGCAAAACATTGTAGGATTCGTTTTGCAACTGCTCCACTACAAGAGCAATCCCTCCAGAATTATGACCAGTATCGCAAATAATACGAGGACTATACGCTATTTGCTCCCAACGACCTCTAAGACCGGTAGCCTGAACGACTCGTCCCAATCCGTCTTGTACAGCAGATTGAGAGATATTAAGACTAAATTTTTCTTTCAAAAGACGAAGAGCCAAGAGAATTGTGCGGGCATTGTAAACCTGCGCTTTTCCTCCCAATTGAAAAAACACTTGTCCGTAATCCTCTGTATACAAAGAAAGCCCCGTGTTCATTGGTTCTACTTTTTTCAGAACAGACTCCTCGTCTGCAAAATAAATAGGGGCCCGTAATTCTTGGGCTTTTTGTTCAAACACCTGACGAATCTCGCCCTGAGCTTCTCCTATTACAGTAAGGGTATGAGACTTCATTATTCCAGCTTTTTCAGTAGCTATTTTAACCAAAGTATCTCCCAAAAACTGGGTGTGATCCAAACTGACATTGGTTATTATGCTCAAAAGAGGAGAAATTACATTGGTACTATCCAACCGCCCACCCATACCTGTCTCTATCACAGCAATATCTACTTGGTTTTTAGCAAAATAGGAAAAAGCCATCAAGGTGGTTAATTCAAAAAAAGAAGGGGTGAATGCTTTCAATAAAGGCATCACCTCTTCTACAAAATCGATAACAAAATCTTCATCAATGCAAATTCCGTTAATTCGTATCCTTTCCCTAAAATCTACCAAATGGGGAGATGTAAAAAGCCCCGTACGGTAACCACTTGCAGCTAGCACAGCAGCCAAAGAACAAGATGTAGACCCCTTCCCATTGGTGCCGGCAATATGAATATACTTTATACCACAAAGATGTGGATTTCCAATAGCCTCAGACATAGCCAATACTCTTTCCAATCCGGGCTTATAGGCACCACCTCCTTGGTTTTGAAAACAAGGGACTGCAGCATATAAAAACTGCACTGTTTCTTGGTAATTCATACCTCAATTGGAAATCATCGCACAATAGTTTGCTCCCTATCCGGTCCTACCGAAACAATGGCAATGGGAATAGAAAGTTCTTTTTCCAAGAAAGCAATATAGTCTGCAAAATGAGATGGAAATTGTTGCTCAGAAGTTATTTTGGTAAGATCCGTTTGCCATCCCGGTAATGTCTGGTACACAGGTTCTATTTTTCCATCCGACAAACTAAATGGGAAGTTGCGAGTCTCTATTCCATCTATACGATACGAAGTACAAACCTTTATTTCAGACAACGTATCTAAAACATCACTCTTCATCATAACCAACTTAGTAACCCCATTGAGCATAATCACGTAACGCAAGGCAACCAAGTCAATCCATCCACAACGGCGACGACGACCTGTTACAGACCCAAATTCGTAGCCTCGGTCGGCCATAAGCTCTCCGATCTCGTCAAATAATTCGGTCGGGAATGGCCCCGCACCAACGCGGGTGCAATATGCTTTGAAAATCCCATACACCTCTCCTATTGATTGTGGGGCAACCCCCAATCCGGTACAGCAACCAGCACAGATCGTATTGCTCGATGTCACAAATGGATAAGATCCGAAATCTATATCCAACATAGAACCCTGTGCTCCCTCCGCCAACACTTTCTTGTTGGCTGTCAAACGCCCGTATACTTCGAACTCACTATCGACAAAAGTAAAGGAACGCAGGAAGTCAACGGCCTCCATAAAAGCTCTCTCTGCTTCACACAACAAAGCCTCCGAAGGTTGTGCATCATAAGTTCGCAATAGGAGAAGGTGCCGTTCTTTTGCTACAGCATATTTTTCCGAGAAATTATGTTCTAAGTCTCCAACGCGAAGCCCGATACGAGATACCTTATCTGTATAAGTAGGTCCTATCCCTTTTCCAGTTGTTCCCACTTTATTGTTCCCCTTGGCTTGTTCTTGGGCAGCATCAAGCAGCCGATGTGTCGGCAATATGAGGTGTGCCTTTCGTGAAATGATCAATTTTTTGCGAATATCATATCCGGACTTCATCAAAGCCTCCACTTCTTCTTTGAAGAGAACCGGATCCAAGACAACTCCATTGCCTATCAGATTGAGACCTGCACACTGAAATACTCCAGAAGGAACAGAACATAAGACATATTTCTCTCCTGCAAACTCTAATGTATGACCAGCATTAGGACCTCCTTGAAAGCGAGCGACCAAATCATATTTTGGAGTGAGTACATCAACAATCTTTCCCTTTCCCTCATCACCCCACTGAAGTCCGAGGAGAACGTCCACTTTTTCCATAACCGAAAATCTAATTAAATAACTCCACTGCGAATTTGCCATCTCTCCCACGAAACAAACAAAGGGACACAGGCTTTACTTCAGCACTACATTTCCTACACATTCGCAGCGCAGACAAAGATAATAAAACTTATAGAAAGCTTTCCTTATTTTTCAAAGAAAGCTCGGTTTTTCTAAAGGATTAGGCCACCAATTAACTCGTGAATATCCTCTATACCCTCTTGAACCATATATTCTTCCAACTCAGAAACCAATTTCCCTGTGAGAGAGGGATCTATAAAATTACATGTACCTATCTCTACAGCAGAGGCTCCTGCCAATAAAAACTCTATCACGTCGGATAGAGACGATATGCCCCCCATACCAATAACGGGTATGCTCACTGCTCGGGCAACCTGCCACACCATTCTCAAGGCAATTGGCTTCACACAAGGCCCGGAAAGACCTCCCGTTATAGTAGACAAAACAGGCTTTCGTGTTTTGGAGTTTATAGCCATCCCCAATAGAGTGTTAATAAGAGAAACAGAATCGGCTCCTGTTGCCTCTACTGCACGAGCAATCTCTGTTATATCTGTCACATTAGGAGAAAGTTTTACAATAAGCGTTTTTTCAAAAACGGACCGGACAGCCTTCACGACAGACTCCGCTCCGGAACAAGTCACTCCAAAAGCCATTCCTCCCTCCTTTACGTTAGGACAAGAAATATTCAACTCCATGGCATTGATCCCTTCGACTTCATTGATTATCTCGGCACAACGGACATAATCCTCAACATTGGATCCACTCACATTGACAACTATTTCTGTATCAAAGTGCTTTATGGTTGGATAGATTTGTTTCAAAAAATATTCTATCCCTTTATTCTGCAGTCCTACGGCATTGAGCATACCTGAAGGAGTTTCAGCCATTCTCGGATAAGCATTTCCCTCCCTCGGATGCAAAGTTGTTCCCTTGACCAATATTCCACCCAATGTATTCAAATTGACAAACGGCATATATTCCGTTCCATAACCAAAAGTTCCGGAAGCCGTCATAATAGGATTTTTGAGAATTAATCCGCGCCCTATTTCGACCTTTGTATTCACCATTTTATTCTTTCTGCATTAAATACCGGACCCTCGGTACATACACATACATTTCCTTTGTCTTTAGTATCTTCAACGCAACACAGACAAGCACCAATACCACAAGCCATTGTATTCTCCAACGAAATTTGAGTAGGTATTCCTCTCTTCATACTCCATTGAGCTACAGCCCTCATCATCACACGAGGGCCACAAACATAAACAGAAGTATAGCTACTTTCCAGTAAGCACGGATGTGCCAAAACATTTCCCTTAACTCCCACTGAACCATCGTCTGTAGTTAAGTGAAGTATTCCACACTTCCTAAACTGCGACCGCAACACTAACAAGTCCGCCGTACGGGCTCCAATAAGTATATGCGGAATAGTCCCTCTGTCATTGAAAGCTCGTGCTAACATCAGCATAGGAGCCAACCCAACACCTCCCCCAATCAATAAGGGATAAGTGCCAGCGTATTCCGGGGAAAAATCAAACGAGTTTCCCAATGGAGCAACCACATCAATGAAACTTCCCATCGACAAAGACTTGAAGTAGTTTGTACCACGCCCCACACACTGAATCAACAAGGTTAATGTTCTTTGATCCCTGTTCCACTCACAAACAGAAATAGGACGACGCAAAAAAACATTAGGTGCATTAGCCTTTAGCTGAACAAAGGAACCTGGTAAAAACTCAGCCCCATCAGCACAATCCGGTAATTGCAAAGTAAGTGTATAGTAAGACTCATTTAACAGCTCATTGGACAGCACCTCGCAAAGGGCCTCAAATCGATGATTATGAGATGTAATCATTTTAGTTTGACTATTGATTAGAACAGTGCAAAAGTAACACAAAAACTATTAGGTCACCACCTCAATACAGTAAGATTAACCTTATAGAAATCCCTATACACAAAGGCATTTTTGAGTGCATCGTGGTAGAATAACCATCTACAACTTTTTGTCTTTCCTAAAGAATAGAATAGGTTGAAATACTACCGCTTCCTCAAACACTCATTTGATTCTACCTAACTAAAAAAGGAGATACACCTCAAGAGCATATCCCCCTTCTTATATGTTTTCTTTGTAGCACTTCTCTACAGACCTAACAAGAAAACATACACACAATTAATTTTATTTACCTAACAAAAGTTCGAGACATTTAGCAGCAGAATAAGCAACTGGTGTTCCGGGACCAAATATTGCTGCAACCCCTGCTTGATACAAGAAATCGTAATCTTGAGCCGGAATAACTCCGCCTGCAGTAACAATTATATCAGGACGTCCCAGTTTTTCTAACTCTGCTATAACCTGAGGAATTAAGGTCTTATGTCCTGCAGCCAAAGAACTTACCCCCATAATATTCACATCATTCTCAACAGCCTGTCTAGCAGACTCTTCCGGAGTTTGAAAAAGAGGTCCCATATCAACATCGAAACCACAATCGGCATAACCAGTAGCTACCACCTTGGCTCCGCGATCATGTCCATCCTGCCCCATTTTCGCAATCATTATACGAGGTTGCCGTCCATTTTTCTCAGCAAACTCTTGAGCCAATTGCTTGGCGTAAGCAAACTGTTTGTCTGCTCCTGTTTCTTTTGAATACACTCCCGATATAGTTCTTATAATTGCGCTGTAACGCCCAACAACATTTTCACACGCATCTGATATCTCTCCAAGAGTAGCCCTTAGACCGGCGGCTTTAACCGATAGTTCTAACAAGTTCCCTTTCTTGGTCCGGACACATTCTGTAATATCGGCAAGAGCTTTTTGTACTGCACTTTCATCCCTGTTCTTTCTGAGATCGGCTATACGTTCTACTTGCTGTTTGCGTACGGTCGTATTGTCTATCTCCAAAATCTCAATGGGGTCCTCGTGATCCAAGCGATATTTATTAACCCCTACAATAACTTGCTGGTGAGAGTCTATACGAGCCTGTGTTCGTGCCGCAGCTTCCTCTATACGCATTTTAGGCACACCTGTCTCAATTGCCTTGGCCATCCCCCCAAGCTTCTCTACTTCTTGGATATGCTCCCAAGCTCTTTGAGCTATTTCTTGAGTTAAGGTCTCCACGTAAAATGAACCACCCCAAGGATCAACTTGACGGCAAACTTCCGTTTCCTTCTGAATGTAAATCTGGGTATTACGAGCAATACGAGCAGAAAAATCTGTTGGTAAGGCAATTGCTTCATCCAAAGCATTGGTATGCAGGGATTGAGTATGTCCCAATGCTGCAGCCATAGCCTCAATGCAAGTGCGCCCAACATTGTTAAATGGATCTTGCTCCGTTAAAGACCATCCAGAAGTTTGGCTATGTGTACGCAAAGGCAAAGATTTTGGATTTTTAGCACCAAAACTTTTTACAATCTTGGCCCACAACATACGAGCAGCTCTCATCTTGGCAATCTCCATAAAGTGGTTTACTCCAATAGCCCAAAAGAATGACAGACGAGGAGCAAAAGCATCTACATCAATCCCAGCGTTGATTCCTGCTCGGAGATACTCGATACCATCAGCTAATGTAAAAGCAATTTCTATATCGGCTGTAGCTCCGGCTTCTTGCATATGATACCCAGAAATAGAAATGGAGTTGAATTTAGGCATTTTTTGAGAAGTATACTCAAAAATATCTGCTATGATCCGCATCGAAAATTCTGGTGGATAAATGTAAGTGTTACGCACCATAAATTCTTTCAGAATATCATTTTGGATGGTTCCTGCCATTTCTTCCAATTTGGCCCCCTGCTCCAACCCGGCATTAATATAAAAAGCCAAGACAGGGAGCACTGCCCCATTCATTGTCATAGAGACAGACATCTTGTTCAATGGGATACCATCAAAAAGAACCTTCATATCCTCTAAAGAACATATCGAAACACCTGCCTTTCCCACATCGCCAACGACTCGTTGATGATCGGCATCATATCCACGGTGAGTAGGAAGGTCAAAAGCTACAGAAAGTCCCTTTTGGCCGGAAGCCAAATTACGACGGTAAAAGGCGTTCGATTCCTCTGCTGTAGAAAATCCGGCATATTGCCTAATTGTCCAAGGTCTCAAAGGATACATAGCACTGTAAGGACCTCTTAAGAATGGAGGAAGCCCCGACACGTAGTCGAGATGCTCCATCCCCTCGAGATCTTGAGCCGTGTAGACCTGTTTTACTTTTATCTGTTCCGGAGTAATCCATTCTCCGACAATATTATTCTCTTTATTCCACAAAGAGGCATCAGACTTCCCAAAGCCTATTTTGGTTATATCTATGTTGCTATAATTAGGTTTCATTGTATTGTTTCTTTTTCGGTTACGATTAATTCTACGTATTATTACTGTTCACCCAATTCAAATTGATGATTGAATTGGCGAAGAGTTTCCAATACGTTAGATTTAACGTGAATGAAGTGCTCTATTCCTATTTCTCTGAGTTGTTCTGTGCAAGCGGGGTTTCCGGCTACAACAAATACAGCTCTATTATTTAGGATTTTAAATGCCTCAGGAGCGAAGACTTCATACTCATCATCACTCGAACACAACACAACAATATCCGCCTTAGCATTTATTGCGGCATCAATACCTTCTTGTACGGAGTCAAACCCAAGATTATCAATTAACTTATAACCGGCACATCCGAAGAAGTTTCCAGCAAACTGAGACCGAGCCAAACGCATAGCTAAGTTCCCAATAGTAAGCATAAACACAACCGGCTGTCGTGACTGTTCGGTTGCCAACCGCAATGCTTCAAACTCAGAAGCTGCACGATCGAAGTTTAGTTTTTCTATGCTTTGAGTTTTTTCCCCGTGGCACCCACAAGAGTGCCCCCCCACTTCTTTTGCAATGTTGTCTTTTACTGCTTCATTAAAATTGGGAAATTCGTTAGTTCCCAATAGGGTTTCTTTCCGTTTAGCCACATCCTCGTGGCGTTTTTTATTTGAGTCATTAACTGCCTTCTGAACCTCCCCATTTTCTACCAGTGTGCCAAATCCGCCCTCTTGTTCCACCGCTAGGAATAGTTTCCAAGACTCTTGAGCAATTAGATAGGTAAGTGTTTCTATGTAGTAGGAGCCTCCTGCCGGGTCAATAACTTTATCGAAATGGGACTCCTCACTCAAAAGCAACTGTTGGTTACGAGCCAAGCGTTCGCTAAAGTCTGTGGGATTCTCATAAGGGGTATTAAACGGCAACACCGTAATGGAATCGACCCCTGCAATCGCTGCAGACATCGTTTCAGTCTGGGTCCTAAGCAAGTTTACATAGGCGTCGTATGTAGTCATATTCCATTCTGAGGTGGTTGCATTTTGATAAATCTTAGCAGCCTCATTTTTGTACTGATCTCCATAGGCTCCAACAATCTCAGCCCAAAGCCACCGAGCAGCTCGGAATTTGGCTATTTCCATAAAATAATTGGCACTAATACCAAAATTGAATTTGATACGGCGAGTTACTTCCGAAACATCGTGCCCCAGAGAAATCAATATGTCGAGCAACTCTGCTCCCCACGATAGGGCATACCCCAACTCCTGCGTGATATAGGCTCCGGCATTATTAAGGAGTAGAGCATCCACCGAAAAAAGACGCATACCGGGTAATTGTTTACCGGCCTCCCAGACTTTTTCTATATTTCCTCTTTTGTGTTCTTTTGAAACTACAATACCTTTGACCAATTCCGGTTTGAATGGGTTGTACTCGAAGGAGCCTATTATTTTTTGAGCATCTATTCCATTGTGGACAATATAGGCAGAAAAAACCTCTATTAGCTCCGCTACTTTGCTGACGCACGTAACAAAGTTAATTTCTATAGCGGTGAGATCTATCCCCCTCAATAAGAGTGCAATTGTATTTTCGGAAACATCTTCCTTGCGTATTTTGAAGCCCAAAGAAGTAATTCCTTTTCCAAGCAAATCCAAAGCCTTTTCATTTGCCTTAGAAACCTCCTCTACCGTAATGTTTTGACGTACAAACCATTCATTATTGAGCTTGGTAGAACGCACGTATGGATATTCGTTGGGCAGGTTGTGAACGGAAGCGAAATTTTCTATATCTCCCCTGAAGTACATCGGTTGCACCGAAAAACCTTCGGATGTACGCCAAATCATTTTTTTGTCAAATGGTGCCCCCTTAAGATCTGCTGTAACTTTTTCAACCCATTCTTCCTTGCTTACGGGAGGAAATTCGCTGAAGAGTTTTTCTCTTTTTGTTGCCATAATTATAGTTTAGTATGTATGAGCTTTTTGTCAGTAACTCCTATTACTCGGTTCGCAAAAAATGAGGAAGAGTATCAAAAACTTGAGCGAAAACACTCCTAACCATTTAGGACGACGGTAATATCGGCAAAAATAATAATTATTTGAATCAAACCAATATAGAAGCTTGATGCCGGAATGAATCCTCTGACAGGGAATAAAAAAATTTTCAATTTGGATTCGGATCAAAAAGGGTGTTACATATTTTAGTTCATCATACTTTTACAACTACCATTTCCATTGCTACTAAAACAATCTTTTGCGCCACGTATCTTCGCTGTAATCTAGACTAAATAATTTGGAAATTTCTTCCCATATACATACCTTTGCGAAAGTCTCTTTATAGAGGTATAAGGGCAAAAAATAGAGGGATAAGGCTACACTTAGTCTAAAAAGAAAGAAATGTTATCATTAAAATAAAATTATCACGTAATGAAAAAGTTTATCTATTTGACAGCATCTTGGCTGTTGTTGATTAGCTCTTTGTGTGCACAGTCTACCAAAGAATTGAATATTAGCACCCAGCCACGGGTGAATTCTTTGAGATCTGCCTCGGAACTGACCGGATTTGGATATGCCGATAGAAGCGTAGGACAAGTCCAAGGATTGGGTATGGCAGATGCTGTAATGTCTGCTGCCATAAAGCTCCCTGCAATGGCTGGGAATAAGATCAAGGGAGTTAATTTTTTAGTCAATCTCCAGCAAGATGGAAGTGCCTCAACATCCGATAAGGGACGTATATTCATTAGTCGAGTTTCAGACAACAAGGTTCTCGTTTTGCAAGAAGTAACGATTGCAAAAGGGGTGAACAAGCACAGTTTTGGAACTCCTTTTGAAATGAAAGACAACGAAGAGTATTACGTGGGTTATCAAGTTAGAGTAAGTGCTAAAGGGTCTCCTTTAGCCTTCGATAGATCAATTCACACAATTCCGGAAGCCAACTTTATTGATTGGGGGACCTCTTTTTATACCACAAACGGAACGAGTAAACTCTTCGATTTCAGAGAAAAGTCTTACTATTTCGGAAGCCTTCTCGTTTTTGCAGACATTGAAGATTCCAAAGGATTCTTGTCTAATGCTCTCTATTTCTGCTCCGGAAAATCTAAAAAAAGTCAGTTATCCGCCGGGCAAAACGAAGAGTTTGAAATTCAAGTAAGAAACCTCGGAACCGCAGAGGTTAGTAATTGGAACCTAAAGAGCCGTTTTGGCGCTTTTGGGCAGGAAGAATCCTCATCTGTTAATCAAAAGGTGGGTCCAAATGAAACAAAGACATTCACAGTTACCCTCAAAGCTCCTCAAAAACCGGGTTTGGGAACTCTTCATTGCACCATTGACAAAGCAAACGGGAAAAATAACCTTTTCACTTCAACAAGTGGTCAAGTGGCTTACAAAGTAGAAGGCAACACCGGAGCTATTGCTCGTAAGGGTGTTCTTTTGGAACGCTTTACAGGAGAATACTGCTCAAACTGTCCAACAGCTGATGCTCCCATTGCCACTTTGGTTGCTCAGATGCAGGAAAACAATAGTGAGGTTAATTTCATTGCGCACCACGCCGGTTATTCTCCGGATAAATTCACACTCAAAGAATCCGAAAATATCGTTAATGATTTCTTTACCAAGAGAGGTACCTATGCACCCGCCTTATCTATAGACCGCCGTCCATTTGGAAAAGAACAAGATGGTCTTTGCTTAGTTGTAAACCCCAATAGTGCAGATTTATACTCATTCTATCAAAAAGCCGTTGCCGAAAAGCAGGATGTGATTTTCGAAAAAATCACACAAAAGGTTGAGAACAATATGATATCTCTACAAATCGATGGAAAAGTTGTCGGAGGTGCTGACTTCGAAGATCTTTTCATTACAGCTGTTGTTACGGAATACGACGTTCCCGCTATTAATCAGGCAAATGCACCGTCAGGATATAAACACGAGGCTGTAGCCCGTCGTTTCTTGACCCCCGGATACGGTACCAAAGTGACCCCCAAAGAAGATGGCACATTCTCCCTGTCTATCGGTCAAGTGTCTATTCATAGAGATTGGAAGCCGGAGAATATGAGAGTTGTTGTTTTTGCTCACAATAACCTGAAAAATAGAGATGTAGCTATGCGTTACGTACACAACTCTACAACTCTATGGTTTGGTAAAGACCTTTCTACTATGGATATCTTACCGGAAAATGTCCCTGTTGTTTACGTACAAGACGGATATATTACCGTTAATGGGCAAGCTCAAAAAATAGAAGTGTACAATTTGGTTGGGCAGCTAGTAACGACAACTCCGACAACACAATTATCTGCCGGTTACTATATTGTCAAAGTCATCAATGCACACGGTGTATTCACATCTAAGGTGATCGTTCGCTAATACAAATTTAATCCCAGAAATAAGGGTCTTGCCTCTTTTACGAGTGCAAGACCCTTTTATTTTGGGACCCTATCTTATCCAATAAAATAAATACACAACAGATTGACCAAACAAAATACCGTAAATATTGATTTTTGTCCAATCAAATTTTATTACTACCTTTGCGCTGAAAAATAGTGAGGCTATTTTCGGGATGTAGCACAGTTGGTAGCGCGCCACGTTCGGGACGTGGAGGTCGGAAGTTCGAGTCTTCTCATCCCGACATTTAGAAACTTATCGTTGTCTCGCAGCCCTCAACTTAACACTCTCTTCATTTCCATTCTTTCTGGTACGACAATAAATTGGTGGGTGCTTGTAGTTTCCCTCGGAAGAGGACAGTCTACCTTGAAGCCGACCTTGCTGCCCCCTATAGACACGGACTTTTGTGCCCACAGATGAGCTCCAATAAGAATCTGACACCCCAAGAAGGACACAGACATAATAAACAAATCATTTCTCGCACTCACCTCTATATTAGAAGAACTTTTGATAGTCCCCTTTATTCTACAACCCATAACTGAGACTAATATAGTGGATGTACACCCACCAAAATGTAAATAGTTGTCTCACTCCATAAAAACAAAATACCTCAAAGAAATAAATGGTCCTATGCCTCCTCAGTTCCACCCAAATCAAAATATTTTACCCATTCGTATAAAATATTGCTTCATCAGTAGTTTAAGTGTAATGCGAAGTTGCCAATGGGGTTATCAAGAAATGGAAACTGGAGCAAATAAATAAAATTGATGGAGTCGTTATTGTAAAAAGAAAAAAAAAGTGTACTTTTGGATAGGACAAGAGGTTGCTACCAAGGGTGATTTGTCTTTGTGCCTCTGGAATTGGACTATATTTGGGCGAGAAGTGACCTCTTTGTAATGTAAAAAACTATTTTATAATAACTTTATAGCTTTTGATATTTTATGAACAAGACTGATTTTATTGCAGCCGTAGCTGAAAAGGCAGGTTTAACCAAGGCTGATGCTCAGAAAGCAGTAAACGCTTTTGCTGAAGTTGTGCAAGAACAAATGCAGAAAAATGAAAAGATTGCCCTCTTGGGCTTTGGTACATTCTCTGTTACGGAAAGAGCTGCTCGTCAAGGAATCAATCCTAAGACCAAACAACAGATTACTATCCCTGCTCGCAAAACTGTAAAATTCAAAGCAGGTTCTAACCTTGTTGTAGAATAATAGAGAAAACTCTCGTATCCTTTTGGGACTTTCCCGATTGAGGATCAGAAATTTTTATCCACCCTCCTTTTATCCTTTCTTGCAAAGGATAATGGAGGGTAAATATTTTTAGATCATCTTTGTTTTACAATCAGCAAGTTAGAAATGAAAAAGAAATTAGTTGTTCTTAGCGGGGCCGGAATCAGTGCAGAGAGTGGAATTTCTACATTCAGAGACAACAACGGACTATGGGAAAATTACAAAATAGAAGATGTAGCTTCTATCGACGGATTTATCCGTAACCCTCAATTGGTTTTGGACTTCTATAATGCTCGCCGCAGAGCTTACAAAGGATGCCTTCCAAACGAAGCACACATACAATTGGCACGATTAGAAAAGTTCTTCGATGTCACAATAGTCACGCAAAACGTAGATAATCTGCACGAAATAGCCGGTAGCAATCGAGTAATACACTTGCACGGAGAGCTACTCAAAAACTGTTCTGTACATAACCCCAATGTGACCTTTGATGTAGACTTAGAAAATCCGGATTTACACGTGGGAGATTTAGCTCCGGATGGAAGCCAATTGCGCCCATTCATCGTATGGTTTGGAGAAAGTGTCCCAATGATAGATGTTGCAGTTTCTGCTGTTACGGAAGCTGATATTTTCGTAATAGTGGGAACATCATTGAATGTATATCCAGCAGCCGGTTTAGTAGCTTACGTTGGACCCAATGTTCCCATCTATCTGATAGATCCCCATCCAGTTGTTATCCCCTACGAAAAAAAGGTAGAAATAATCCCAAAGCAAGCTACGGAAGGAGTTCAAGATTTGGTCGAATTACTACGTAGTTAGTTTTATCACAGCTCCCAAACATTTTGCTTTTCCAAAGAATACAACTCAAATTACAATTGCAATCTTGGACCTACTCGCTTCTTTGATGTAAAACGATTGAGGAGCGGATATATGATCTTTCCAATTTGTATTGAGACACCAAGGACTATACAACTAAATAGAAAAACTCCATTGAAGGACTGTAAAAAATGACAAGAAAAGACTGGTAGGTTATTTTACTCTTGTGATAGAGATGCTCCATTTTTTCAAATAACACGTAGAAAGAGAAGAGGTATAATGAAAATCGTAAGAAATAACATTATTCCATTCAAAGGTTTTTCCGGCATCAATTTATTTGGAATTCTGTTTGTTCGCAAGAATATAACAATCACCAGTAGTATGCTTAATCACGAAAAGATTCATACAGCCCAGATGAAAGAACTTTTTTACGTTGGCTTCTATTTATGGTACTTTGTTGAGTGGTTAATTAGGTGGTGTACAAACCCCAAAACAGCTTATAGGAGTATATCTTTCGAATCGGAGGCTTACTCTAACCAAAATAATATGAACTACTTAGAGCATAGAGAGAGATTCAGCTTTTGGAAATACAAATAAGAGAGTTCACTAGTTCTCTATAAAGATGTTTTTGTTGGAAAAAAGAAAAATTAGTGGGGAATTATTCAGGTAATAGTTCCCTCAAATGAACAATTAGTTCCCTACTAATTGACAATTCTCAAAAAGCAATTACAAGCTTGGTCAGTAATGGAAATAATAGGCCATAGAGAAATGGAATGTGATGACAGGATACTCAAATGGAAAAAGGTGGCTGGTAGGAGAACTGCTTACTAATATCAATGTTTCATTTGCTATCGTACGGAAAAATTGGATGCCTTGGGTTCAATGCAGCAAATATTTAGCAATCCGATGGGAAAGGGAGGTTAGTCAAACTCCTAAACCAGAATTGCAGTTACCGGCAAGATTTACATATTCCTTCAATGAAGCAACATAATTGGTATTTCTGTAAATTGGATTTCAAAGTTCTGTTGAGAACGAAGATACTAAGTATTATAAAATTTTAGCTACCAAAAAGAGCATTGTATTATTAGACAAGAAAACGCTCTCTCCTATTTTATCCAAAATCCCCTTCACCTCATCTATATGAACGAGGATTACGACAATAAACACTAACTGAAAATGCCTATACTTCAATCATTCATTTATATTTAAGTTTTACCTTTAGCCCCACTATAATTTACGTATTCTATTTTGTCTATTTATAAATAAAAGACTAACTTCGGATTGCTTTATGTAAGCAATTTTATTACAACAAAAAAATCAGAGAAATGAAAAAGTATTTAGCAGAAATGATAGGTACAATGGTTTTAGTACTTATGGGGTGTGGAGTCGCCGTATCTTTGAATTGTTCTTCTAACGTGGCTGATGTTGCCAATGCTGGTACCGTCATAGGCACGGCTATAGCTTTCGGGCTTTCTGTAATTGCGATGGCCTATACTATTGGAGGTATATCAGGATGCCATATTAACCCTGCAATAACTTTGGGTGTATACCTTAGCGGTCGTATGTCGGGCAAAGATGCTGGTATGTATGTAATATTCCAAATTATTGGCGCGATTATTGGGGCATCATTACTTTGGATACTCACCTCCAATGTAGCGGATTTTAGTGGAACAGGAGCCAACGATTTGCAAGATGGTGTGAGTGTTATGGGTGGTTTGCTGGCTGAAATAATTTTCACGTGCATATTTGTTCTTGTTGTTCTTGGTACAACCTCAAAGACTAATGGTTCTACCAACAACTTTGCAGGTCTTGCCATTGGTCTTACCTTAATATTGGTTCACTTGGTGTGTATTCGCTATACAGGAACTTCCGTAAACCCGGCTCGTTCCATCGGACCTGCTTTATTTCAGGGGGGAACAGCATTATCCAATCTCTGGATATTTATCGTTGGTCCATTTGTAGGAGGGGCTTTAGCTTCTATAATTTGGAAAGTTATTGAACCGAGGAAGAATAAGTAGAAGCAAAAAACAGACTATATCAAATACCTGTATAAAAAATCATGGAGAAAATCTCCATGATTTTTTTATTTCAATCCTCTAATGTCCGAAATATTTGACCTATACTTCACTTTTGACATCCTTATACTTTCGATCTCTCGACCCACTGACTAACATAAAAATATCGAAAGATCACATCAACACTTTTGATCCGCAGATCTGATACTTCAAACCTTGAGAAAAAAATGGAGTATCGAATTGTCTACACAATTGAGGTGCATTTGGCTTAGGTTTGGAATAAGTATCCACAATACCAGTTTTATTCAAGATGAATCTATATTTCTTTACCGAAGAGGTGAATCAATAGGAATATTTCAGAGTTTCATATGTAGAATTGATATAATTCACTTATTTCCCCCCTCACGCTGACACGCCCAAGAGATGTATTTTGAATGTC
>JAEWWU010000023.1 GCA_023396255.1 Bacteroidota bacterium | reverse complement strand
TCCCCAATGTGAGTGATTATCGGAATCCCTTTATTGCCGAAGCAATGAAAGTTTTGGGCTATGTAAACCGATTCAGCCGTGGAGTCTACCGAGTTCAGAAGGAGTTGGAAGAAAACGGTAATGGGCAAGCCTCTTTTGATTTTTCATTGATTACAGCTTTTCGAGTAGTTGAGAACGTTTCTCAAAAGTATTTTGAAGAAGGCTTTGGAGGAGAAACTGCCCAAGAAAAGCACAGTAAAGACCCAAGAAAAGCCCAAGAAAAGCCCAAGAAAAGCCCAAGAAATATAGAGGATGAAATATTAGATGAAATAAAAAACTTTCCACAAGTTACAAGGAAAGATTTAGCAAAAAGGTTAAACAGAACGGAGGACAGTATTCGTTATTATCTTAGGAAGATGGTTAAGGAAGGAATTATCAAACACGAAGGCTCTACAAAGGCTGGGAAGTGGATAATACTTAAATAAAAAACTCTTCCTGATATTTTAGATTATCAGAACATGAAGATCCGGACATATAAATTAAGAATAATAAGAAGCGATGAAAGAACTTTTAATAGGAGCTGCAATCGGATTTGCAGCAGGAATGATTGATGTAATCCCAATGCTAATTCGCAAATTAGATAAAGAGAGCTGTTTATCTGCATTTGTACACTATTTTGTATTAGGATTAATTATTCCATTCGTACATATTGACTTATATCCTTGGATGAAGGGTGCGATTATTGCCGTCTTAACGGCACTGCCAATAATTATTCTTGTTTATCATAGAGATAGAAAAGCAATCATTCCTATGATTGTTTCTTCTCTGATTCTCGGAAGTGCCATTGGACAAGTTGGGGCTATCTTTATAGAGTAAGCCCAAAGAATGGCAAGCAACATTCGAGCTTTTGGAAAGAGATAAAACCCTATTTCCCGCAATGGAAAAGACAAGATACAAGAATCTATTCTATCGCCTGTTCGGATATGCTTTTATGGATTTAAACAGGCTTATGGTCACCTACTAAAAAGACCTGAGGATAAGATTGGGTATTAACTTTTAATTTGCAAACAGAATCTATATGAGAAAGAACATAACTATCGCTATAGCGACGATCTTTCAAAACGGAGGAGATGCGACAAGGGCTCTTGAGATTGCAAAGATCATACGTGAATATAAGCCTGAGAATTGCGACCTAAGAATTGTATTTCTCACACGGGGAAGTCTATATGAAGAAAAAGTTATTCACTCCGGTTTTGAACTTTATCGGGCTACTCCTCAACTGGAAGGCATTCGTTATCAGGATGATTTCGAAACCAAATTCGGAGAGCTGATAGGGAACGAAGCATTAGCCTATGATATATTGCAGGGAGAGATTAAGGCATATAAAGAAATCGACCCCGATTTAATCATTTATGGATTTTGGCCTATTGGAAGCATCGCAAGACGCCTGGCTATCCCAAACGTAAAAAGCATTGCTTTCTTGCCACTGCCGTTAACGGAAGTTTTTCTAACTGAAAGTCTCACTTTTCCGGATGAATTATCTCTTTCTCGATTACCGGTCAAGTTTCAGAGGTGGATAATGAATTGTATTCCCCATTCATTAAAAAAGAAGAATCCGGTATTAAAACATTCCTTAATCAGAAAGGCTGCCGAAAGATCCGGATGGAGTGGTTCTCCTTTGATTAACGTATTCGAGATGCTTAAGTCCGATCTTTTCCTGGTCAATGACTTACCAATCTTTTATCAAACTGAAAGATACGACAGTAATGTTATCTTTACGGGGCCGGTGTACGCTCAGGAAAAGCAAGAAGAAATAAAAGACAAAGAAATTCTCAAGATCCTTGATAATACAAATACACGCAAAAAGTTTTTTTGCACTCTTGGAACATCGGGAAGCAAGCAGGAGTTATTGGAAATAGTAAAGATGTTCAACTCTCCGTGGGGCATGAAGTGCAGTGGCATTATTCTTTCTCCTCCTTCGATTTGTCCATTAGAAGAATCTCGAGGACTGCTTAACAATGAAAATATTTATGTAACCGATAAATTTGTTCCGGCAAAAGCTATTAGCAAAAGAGTCGATTTAGTGATATGTCATGGAGGACAAGGAACGCTTCAAACAGCAATAACAAGTGCAATACCTCTAATAGGTGTCGCTACGCAACCTGAACAGAAAATTAATTTGGAACATTTAGAAGCGTTTGGTTCTGCTATTCGGATACCTATGAGAAAGTGGAATTGTAAAACTCTTGAGAAAAAAATCAAAAAAATTTTGAAGTATTACCCAAGATATAAACAAAATGCAGAAATACTGTGCAGGCAATACAACGAAACGAATGCTAAAAAAATCATCGGGGAACAGATTTGGAAAGAAATAGAAGTTACCAGAAAGTGATATTAAACGATTAAAGAAAAGAAGCCATTGTATAATTGTGTAAATATTGATAATCCTGAGAGCTTTGAATACAGCGGTCACGCCTGCATTCAGAACAAGAATGTTATTAGAATTTAAATATTGAAACGGAATCGATTGGCAATATGGATAAGTTTTATCAGGCGATATGTGCTTTCTCAAATGATATTTGGGGGAGAAACTACCCAAGAAAGGATTTTAGCTGCTATTCAAGCAAAGTAAGGAATCACACAAAGAGAGTTGGCACAATCTATCGGCATTACTCTTGATGGCATTAAATATCATATTAAGAATATGACTAAGCAAGGACTCATCAAACACGAAGGCTCTACAAAGGCTGGAAAGTGGGTAATAATCAAATAGAACGTGAAGAATGTGTTGTACATAATATTGAGCAGTCTTTTGTTGCTTGTATTGGTTATCGTGCTCATAGGAACATTTCTGCCGAGAACCAGAACAGAGACAAAACAGTGCATTTTGAATGCCCCTATTGATGTCGTTTTTGCTATCGTGACCAACAATCAAGAATGGCATTACAGAAATTCTTTGGATGATTTGGATATCATCCGTACCCAAGGGGATATTGAAGAATGGGAAGAGACAACCAATGGTGTAACTATCCGATTCAAGACACTTGAGAAGAGACCACATACTTTCTACTGTTTTGAGATGGATAGTAAAATGTTTACAGGAGAATGGCAAGCAACATTCGAACCTATGGAAGGGAGTAAAACTCTCTTCACTGCAACAGAAAAGATAGAATACAAGAATCTGTTCTATCGTTTGGTTGGGTATGCTTTTATGGACTTAAACAAGTTTATGACCACATACCAAGAAGAACTCACAGCTCAAATAGAGGTCGAAAAAGCAGAGCAATAAAGACAATATAACCGATTGTTTATAATCGACTTCATAAATCATATTTGTACCATGTAATTACAATCTGCTGTAAATCAGTGTGGTTTTGTTTTGAAGAAGTGAAGTAATTCCGCTCACAAACGAGCATCAACCAAATAGTAAATAGCAGTAAGATAACATCTTACTGCTATTTTTTTTGATGTTTTTTTGTGTTTCTCTATTTCCGACGGACTTTGGTGATACATCTGTTTTGCGGATTTTGTGAATAAGTTATGTTTTTCGGGGTGGATAATTTTTCCCTCAGCGCTTAATTTCTCAAAACGGACAAAGAGACACCTGAAATATTTTGAATATATAGTTATTTATCTGTCAGTCTTACCCAACTGCATATTCTAAAATGTTGTTTGTTATTTATTTTTTACTACTTTTGAGTTAGAGACAACTTCTTGTGGAATTTTATAAAGCTAATTATTATGAAAAATAGGATTGTAAAATGGCTCATCTTTGCATCTGCTGGTGTCGTCTTTTTTCTTCTCTCTACCACAGCGTGCAAAGATCCACAACCCCCTCTACCTCCCAATCCTCCAAAACAAGAAATCCCGGGAATGGATGAGGTGCGAGACAATGTCATTACCCTCGTCACAGAGAAGCCGATCGGTTCTACTATCGCTTTCGGGCTAAGATTGGATACGCTATGCAATATGCCTCTGATAGTTGAGGGGTTGAAAGATGGGTTCTTGCAACAAAAAAAGGATCGCAAGTATTGGGTTTATACCATTACCAGTCCTGTAATTAAGTTGATTGGTCCCATTCAATCGTTTTGGTGTGAACCTCCAACCGATGAAAATCTTATGCCCTTGGAGGAAAACAATCTCATCAAGTCGATTGTGGTTAGTCCCACCCAGTTTCTTACGAGTTTAAATTGTTGCTATTCTTCTTTCCATTCTAGAACAGGGGAATACGGAATTTTGGAATATGTCGATGTCTCTAAAGCTCCCAATCTGAGGTACTTCCTAATAGGATATAACAGAGTAACTCATTTAGATGTGACTAAAAACGAAAAATTGTATTCTTTCTATTGTAATAGCAACCGTCTAACTTCACTAGACTTATCGCACAACAAGGCGATAGAAACGCTCTGTATCTCTAACAATAGATTGGGAGAGATAGATCTCTCTTCTCTGTCTCTTCTTGAGTCCTTACAGTGCATTGATTGCAATTTGACCAAGCTCGACCTTCGAAATAATCATAGGTTAGAGACGCTATCTGTCTCCAACAATGTCTTAACTTCTTTGGATGTGAGAAATTCTCCCCATCTGTATCATCTATCAGCGGAACATAATCAATTAAGAGAATTTATTAGCAATCCGCAAGGAGAGTTGGAGTGTTTGGATGTTAGCCAAAACCAACTCTCTGTTTTAGATTTGACCATTTTCCCTTCTCTGCAACAACTCGATTGCTACAATAACCAACTTTCCGAACTCGATTTCTCCAAAAACACCAAAGTATTCAAGATATCCTGCTTCAACAACAATATAAGAGGCAATGCTATGACAAGAATGCTACAAACATTGCCTAAGAATAAACGCAAAGGGTATATTGCTCTGATAAAACCATCTTCGGACAAAGAGCAAAATCGATGTAAAAAGAGCGATGTGGCTATTGCTAAAGATCGCAATTGGAATTGCCTGCAATCGATCAATCCTCAAGACGACTATTTTTCTATTTACAGAGATACAGAACCCTATGAAGGAGAAGATTAGGATGCAGTGCATTCTTTTGCAGAATCGTCTTTAAGTGTAATTGTTTTACGATGGGTAGGAGAATCCTACTTCTATAAATTTCGTGTGGAGCTCAATGAACAAACTTTGTTTCGTTGGGCTCTTTTTTAGTTGAAATAGTTCCCTGCAAATAGTCAAAAAGTAGGGAACTAATTCCCGATTAGTAGGGAATTAATTTGAGATAATTCCCTGCCAATTTTTGTTCTGTCCGAGCAAATTTTATTCAGTAGGGAATTTTTGAAAAAGGCTGCAAAAGTCAAGTATATTTGGATCCGATACCACAACTTATTCTTGCCCGAAGAGCAAAACGGCTGCACCTTCTGATGAGATTTGAATAAAAAATTTGTTACTCCCTCCTTACGCAATCACAAGGGATGCTCTTTTCTTAGAACTGTGCACAATCTTCTCTACTTCACAACAAAATGAGTACTTTTGCGTTTATCCGATAGGAAGGGGGGATAACCTCGCTTTTTGTTGCATTTTGTAACAGTAAATATTTATGTTAGCCTATCTCAAAGGTATTATAGACAGACTCACCCCAACCGTCGCTTTTATCGAGTGCGCAGGAGTGGGGTACAGTGTGCAAATTACTCTGCCCACATATACGCAGTTGCAAAACCTCGATGGAGTAGTGCGCTTATGGATTACTGAAATATTGCGCGAAGATTGCCACGATCTGTACGGCTTCTTGACTGAGGAGGAGCAAGACTTCTTCGGCAAGCTAACCACCGTTTCCGGAGTGGGGCCCTCTACCGCTCGATTGATTTTATCTTCTTATACTCCGGTAGAGCTGGCAACCCTTATCGAAGAGGGGAATGTAGATCGTATTAAGATGGTTAAGGGAATTGGTCTCAAAACGGCTCAGCGCATCATTGTCGATCTCAAGGGAAAAGTATCGTTTGAGCCAAGTGGCGATGTCCTAAACCTCTCTTCCGGCAACGAACGTGTGGTGGTTGCCGAAGCTACCAGTGCTTTGAAAATGTTGGGGTTTGCTGAACCTCAAATCAAAAAGGTTCTGGTTGCCTTAACCAAGGAAAACCCAACTCTTTCGCTGGAAGACCTAATTCGACAAGCCCTGCAAAGGCTTTAATCAGTTTGTTCGTATCGACGTTTTTGCCCGATGAACTCGAACCAAAAGAACTCTCGCCAACGATCCGCTTCAAACTTATTTTGGAGCATAGGGGCGTTACTTTTATTAACGCTGCCCCTTTACCTTCGTGCGTGGTCGATCTATCCAAAAGCGGTTTTTGATCGGGAAGTAGAGGTTTCGGCTCCCATACGACAAGAGCGAGACAGTGTGGTGCGTTTTCCCATAACCAAGACCTACCCGCGAAGCCACGATGATGTGCAACAAAAGCATCCGATGGATTTGCGTACCCCATCTAATATAAGAACCGAATTTATTTACGATGCAGCTTCCGGAAAGTATCTATTGATTACCACACTCGATGGCAAACGTATAGGCACTCCTACGGCTTATACCTTGTCTCAATACACAGCCATAAGAGCGGCTCGGGAAACGGCTGACTATTTCGGGCAAAAAATTCGAGAAGATGCCACCGCAGAGTCCAAATCGGGCTTTAATCCGTTCGATTTTGGGTTTGAACTTGGTCCTGCCGAAAAGATTTTTGGCCCGGGAGGAGTTAAGGTGCGCACCCAAGGGTCTGCAGAAATCTCTTTGGGAGTTAGGAGTAATGCAACGGATAACCCTTCGCTTCCGATACATTCTCGCAGGCATACCTTTTTCGACTTCAACGAAAAGATTCAAGCCGGCATACAGGCATCGGTGGGGTCCAAACTCAATTTCAATTTGAACTACAACACAGAGGCCAATTTTGATTTCGACAGTAAGAAACTAAAGTTGGCTTATGAGGGGGAAGAGGACGATATTATCAAGGTGTTTGAGGCCGGAAACGTATCGCTCCGACCTCGCAACTCTCTGATCCAAGGAGGGGCTTCTCTGTTTGGGATCCATTCACGGATGCAGTTTGGGAAACTGGATGTGGATATGGTCGTCAGTCAGCAAGAGGCAGAAACCAAGCGCGTCTCTACCGATCGAGGAGCCCAAACCACGGCTTTTGAATTTAGTGCCAACGCCTATGATGAAAACAAACACTTCTTTTTGGGGCATTACTTTAGAGACGGGTATGACAAGGCTATGTCTACTTTGCCTTTGGTGGGTAGTGGAGTTAAAATCAATCGAGTGGAAGTTTGGGTAACCAACAAGCGAGGGCGTTTTGACGAAGCACGCAACATATTGGCCTTTACCGACTTGGGCGAGCCTCGCAAGGTAACTGCTCCCGGGGTGGTCGTCACAGAAGGAGGTTTGCCGGCCAATAAGGCTAACAGCCTTTATTCAACCCTTCTTGGCATTGGTGGGCTCAGAAGTATAGACCGAGTAAGTCAATTGCTAACGGGAACTTATACGGGGGGAGAGGACTACGAAAAAATAGAAAGTGCCCGCCGTTTATCTACTTCTGAATACTCCGTAAACGAGCTGTTGGGCTACATCTCTCTGAATATCCGTTTGCAACCCGATGAGGTTTTGGGGGTGGCTTACGAGTATACTTATGGCGGACAGGTATATCAGGTAGGTGAATTCAGTACAGATCGCCCGGACAACAGCACCGACAATCTGTTTGTTAAGTTGCTCAAGGGTACTTCTCTTACGCCATCAGCTCCCTATTGGTTATTTATGATGCGTAATATCTATTCTTTGGGCTCCAACGTTATGGATTTGCAATCCGATCGTTTTAAGTTGGATATCTACTACCGCAACGATGGGCAAGGAACAGCACTCCCTTACATCGACGAAGGACCCGTTAAGGGGCAGCCTCTGATTAGGGTATTGGAAACAGACCATTTGGATAAGCGCAACGAACCTTATCCGGATGGGTTGTTCGACTTTGTTCCCGATTATACCGTTTCTACCCGTAAGGGGCTTGTAATATTCTCTACGGTGGAGCCGTTTGGGGCTACTCTTGCCAACAAACTGGGGGACAAAGCCTTGATAGAAAAGTATTGCTATCGAGAAATTTATGACACTACCCTTGTAGCCGCCAAACAGGTGGCAGAAAAAGACAAGTTCATTTTGCGAGGAGAGTTTAAGGCCGCTTCAGGCGGACAGATTTCTTTGGGAGCGATGAACGTAACTCCCGGCTCTGTGGTTGTAACTGCCGGTGGAGTACAGTTGATAGAGAATGTAGACTATACCGTTAATTATGCGATGGGAACGGTGACCATCCTCAATGAATCTGTGCTCAATAGCGGTACTCGTGTGGATGTTTCTTTAGAAAATAAGGGATTCTTTAACCTTCAGCGCAAAACCGTTTTTGGAGTAGATCTGAATTATCATTTTTCTCCTTTGGTTTCGTTGGGAGCAACTTTTATGCATCTAAGCGAAATGCCTCTGACGACAAAAACCCGAATGGGGGACGAATCGATGCGCAACACGCTTTGGGGCGTCAATTTTTCAGCTCGCAAGGAATCGCAGTGGCTGACCAATGTGTTGGATTATATCCCGTTACTCAATCTTACCAAACCATCCGAAGTGACCATAAATGCCGAGTTTGCTCACCTCATTCCGGGGCACTATGAAGGGCAATACACCAAAGGACACAGCTATATTGACGATTTTGAAACCTCACAAGGAAGCATAGACCTTCTCAATCCATATGCTTGGTCTTTGTCTTCTGTTCCACAGCACTCGGGGGCAAATGATCCTTTCCCCGAGGCGAAGTTGGTCAATGATATCCACTACGGAAACCATAGAGCAAGATTGGCGTGGTTTTACATAGATCCTATGTTTAACAGAGAGAATAGTTCGCTTACCCCCTCTTATATTCGTAACAATCCGGAGCTGCTCTCCAATCACTATGTGCGAGAAATAAAGATGCACGAGTTGTTCCCTTACAGAGATCAGGCCTTTGGAATGCAGAGCTATCTGCAAACCCTCAACCTTTCGTTTTATCCGCAAGAGCCGGGACCTTACAACCTCAATACGCAAGATTTGAACACGGAAGGGCTGTTTACCAATCCGCAAAAAATGTGGGGAGGGATTACACGCAAGATCGATCAAAGCGATTTTGAAGCTTCCAACATTGAGTATGTAGAGTTCTGGATGCTCGACCCCTTTATTTACAATACCGACCCCAATGCGGGGGGAGATTTGTTTCTCAATCTGGGAGAAGTCTCCGAAGAGGTACTCAAAGACGAAAAGAAGTTCTTTGAGAATGGCTTGCCCATCAACGATGATCCCTCTGCCACTGAAACAACGGTTTGGGGAAAAGTGTCCGTACGACAAGCCTCTGGCTATGCCTTTGACAATAGCCCGGGAGCACGAGAGAAGCAAGATGTGGGGTTCAACGGGTTATCAACCGAAGAGGAAAAGACTTTTCCCACTTATGCAACTTATTTGTCCGATCTGCAACGTATCGTAGGTGAACAAACTTTGGGACGTTGGAGAGAAGATCCTATGAGCCGCATCAATGACCCTGCGGGAGACAATTTCAAGCACTTTAGAGACCAGTCTTTTGATGATGCTAAAGCTCCCGTTTTGGAACGTTACAAATATTTTAACGGTGTCGATGGCAACAGTGCAGAGGCTAAAGATCAAACGGGATCGTATAGCATCGCCAGCAGGTTGATTCCGGATGTGGAAGATATTAACCAGGACAATACTTTGAACGAAAACGAACGCTATTTTGAGTACCACGTATCGCTCCGTCCCAAAGATTTACAAGTGGGGAACAACTTTATAGTAGATGAACGCAATGTGACCGTATCGCTACCCAATGGAGAGACCTCTTCGGTTAAGTGGTATCAGTTCAAAATACCGGTGCGCAACTTTACCGGAAAAGAAGGTGGAATAACAGACTTCAAAACCATCCGATTTGTTCGTCTCTACTTAACCGGATTTTCTCACGAAGTGTTTATGCGCTTGGGGACCTTCAAGTTGGTTCGTGGAGAGTGGCGCCAATATGATAGGGAATTACACGCTCCCAATGTGAATCCCGTTTCCAATGCCACGTTGGAGGTCAGTACGGTCAATATCGAGGAGAATGGCGATCGCAAGCCCGTTAATTATGTATTACCTCCCGGAGTTTTGCGCTCTATTTCTCCGGATCAGGCACAGGCAACCAAGCAAAACGAGCAATCTCTCAGCCTCAAGGTAAAGCGATTGTCTCCGGGGGATGCACGGGCTGTGTACAAAAATTCGGGGTTGGATTTGCGCCGTTACCGCCGGTTGGAACTTTTTACCCACGCAGAGCAGTTGCCCGATGATGATACGGGGCTTTCATCCGGAGAACTGTCTGCTTTTATCCGTTTGGGTTCGGACTATCGCAACAATTATTACGAATATAGTGTACCCTTAGATCTCACTCCGCACGGAGTATATGGGGATAGCGGTACCGACAGAGCTTTGGTATGGCCCGAGAACAACAAGATAGATTTCAACTTTGAGCAGTTAACCTCTCTCAAGATGAGGCGCAATAGGGCACAGGCTCAGGGGACGGCAGACTATTATACACCCTACTCTGTCCCGGACGAGAAAAATGCACGCAATACCATTACCGTGATGGGAAACCCCTCTCTTTCCAACGTAAAAACGATTTTGATAGGGGTGCGTAATGGCTCGGGACAGATAAAATCAGTGGAAGTCTGGGTCAATGAGTTGCGTTTGAGCGAGTACCAAGAGCAAGGGGGATATGCCGCTAATGCCGATGTACAGCTCAAGCTCAGCGATATAGGATCGCTCAATGCAAGGGGAACGGTACAGAGTGCCGGCTTTGGAGCTTTGGATCAGTCTCTGTCGCAGAGGCGATTGGAAGATCTGCGCCAAATGAATCTTTCTTCCAACTTTGAACTTGGTCGCTTTTTCCCGGAAAAAGCCAAGGTGCGTATTCCTTTTTATTACACCTATCAGCACGAAATGGTATCTCCGCAATACAATCCGTTCGACCAAGATATCCTTTTGAGCGAATCTCTAAAGAATGCCCCTACCAAAGAACTCCGAGATTCTATCCGAGAGCGCACCGTAACTCAAACCACGGCACACTCTTTTTCACTCTCTAATATGGGAGTGGATATAAAGAGCAAAACTCCGATGCCCTATGACCCGGCGAACTTTACATTTAGTTACTCGTACAATACCAATGAGCGTACTACGCCGGAAATTGAATATGACCGACATATCAATTGGCAAGGAGCTTTTAATTACGATTATGCTCCCGTGGTACCTCCCTTGCGCCCGTTTTCCTTTATAAAGCGTGACAGTAAAACTCCACAAAGCATAGCTTCGTCTTTGTCCGCTTTACAGAATTATCAGATCAACTACCTGCCTTCTCGCATCAATTTCAGCACCAATATTATAAGGGATTACAGTGAGCAACAGATACGCAACTTTATTCCGGGGGTGGGAGATTTGGACAAATTACCGGTATCCTTTGTCCAAAATTTTGTTTGGAATAGAAAACTATCGGTTAATTGGAACCCAACGACCCATCTTAAACTCAATTTCAATTCGGGAACCAATGCACGAATAGAAGAGCCCCACGTACAAGTCAATCGCCAATTGGAACCCGATCAATATCAGATTTGGAAAGATTCTGTCAATCGCAGTTTGGCTGAATTGGGAAGCCCCATCCACTATGATCAAAATCTAAATGCTACTTATACGTTGCCCTTTGCCCTCATCCCTTATTTGGATTTCCTCACAGGGTCTGCGACCTACAATGCCACGTACAATTGGGACAGGGGGGCACAATTGGTTCAAAAGGTTTCGCTGGGTAACACCATTAGCAATCAAATGAGGTTGGAGGGACGTGTCTCGATGAATCTTCTCAACTTTTATCGGAAGTTCTCTTTTTATCAAGAGTACGAGAAAAGGAAAAACAAATCCTCTTCGAGGGCTTCCGGAGCTAACTCTTTGCGCAACAGGGATAGGAAAGACTCTTTTGACCAAGAAATTCCCGATGGTGCCAAACCTAAGCAGGCACCTAACAAATACTCTAAACAGGTGCGCTTGAAAGCAGATACCACTGTGTTGGTGGAACATAATCTAAACAGCAAAACTCTCACGGTAACAGCGCGTACCATAGAGGGGAAAAACTATCCCGTATCCGTGCAAATTATAGATGCCAATAGCTTTAGAATCAATAATAAAGACACCATAAACATCAATCTGAACGTGGTGGCGCAGCGTCCCAAAGAGCCCTCTCCCTTTGTGATGAATCTCTTGGATGGGGGAATAAAATTGATCACAATGCTGCGAGATGTATCGGTCAGTTACACCCGTTCTTCCGGATTACATCTTCCCGGATTTTTGCCAACCATTGGAGCAGCCGGCGGGCAACAAAATCATAGGGGAGTTTTAGCTCCGGGATTGAAGTTTGCCTTTGGGCTTACAGATAACAATTTTGTGACGGAGGCCGCTGAAAGGGGATGGCTCATAGATAGAGAAGACAATATCAACCCATCTATGTTTACCCGGGGGGAAGATGCCAATGTTCGGGTCAATTTGGAACCTCTACCCGATCTTTCTCTCTCATTGACTTTTGACTATCACGATGCCAAGAGAGAGGAAACTCAATATATGTTTAAGGGGATGCCCCGTACCTATGGAGGAACATTCAATGCCTCTACCATTGCCTTGAAGGGCTTATTCTCATCTGTCAAGGCAGCGGATGGGTATTACTCAAAAGTTTTTGCCGAATTCCTCAACAATAGAACCGTTATAGCTGACCGTTTGCGCACCCTCTATGGGGGGATAAGCGGAGTCGGTGGTTTGGTCGTGCGGGAAAATAGTGCAGATGTACTTATCCCAGCTTTCTTGGCTGCCTATGGAGGGCGTTCGGCTCAACGGCAATCTCTCTCTCCTTTTACTTCTTTGTGGCAAGTATTGCCCAATTGGAACATCACTTATACAGGTTTGAGTAGGGTAGAAGCCTTGCAGGATGTGTTCCGCAACTTTTCGCTGTCCCATAACTATCGATCTACTTATACCGTGGGGAACTATACTTCTTTCTTGGGTTGGAACCGTTTGAACGAAAAACAGGTAAGTGACCATCCCCTGGGCTATATAACTTCTCAGCAAGATGCTCTTTCTGTCGGAAAGATGGTTGCTTCTATGCCCTACGACATCCCGTCTGTAAGTATTCGTGAGGGATTCTCCCCTCTGCTGGGTGTTGAGGTTACATTGAAGAATGGGTTGGGGATCAATTCTCGTTGGAATAAGTCTCGAGACTTAACCCTTAACCTTACTTCTTACCAATTGATGGAATCCAGTAACAACGAAATTAGTTTGGGATTTAGTTACAAAATAGACGATTTCTCTTCTTTGTTGGGGCTAAAGAAGAAGCCCAAAGGACGTTCCTCCAAAAAACAACAAGAGGCTCTATTGCAATCAGGAGGGAGTATGACCCTCAGATGCGACTATTCTTATAGCCGTACTTCGATGTTAATTCGCAAAATTCAAGACAATTTTACCCAAGCAACTAATGGGAATGTGGCTCATATCCTTAAGTTCTATGCCGACTATGCCTTGAGCAGAATGATTACCCTAAGAGGGTACTTCGATTGGAATATGAATAGTCCGCTTGTCAGTACAGCTTCTTTCCCGGTTAATAATACTTCTTTCGGAATTAGTCTCAAATTCAATCTTACGCAGTAAATATTTCTATGAAACGGTTTCTACTTTTGTCTTTTTTGTGTTTGTTCTGTTGGGGAGTTGGGGGTACACACTTGCTTGCACAGCAAAGAGAGGTAGATGTGCAGGGAAGGGTGTATGGGCTGGAAGGTCAAGAGCCCTTGCCTTATGCTTCCATCTACATTGAACAAACCAAGAGTGGTGTGGTAACTGATGTCAACGGGGCTTTTATTTTGCACCTCCTGCCGGGGAACTACAACATAGAAGTGAGGTATTTGGGGTATAAATCACTCCGAAAGACGATAACGGTAAATGCGGGGAGCAATTCGCCCCTCGCTTTTTATTTGCCATCGGCAGATTACGAATTGGGGGAAGTACAAGTTGTCGCTAAACGGCGTAAAGAAGATCCAGCCTACCCCATTATGAGAGAGCTTATAGCACGTACACCCGTTTACGAACATATGTTGCAGTCTTACTCTGCAGAAGTCTACACAAAAGGTTCTGTATTCTTCCATTCTCTCCCCTCCCTAATGCACTTGGCGGCCAAAGCGGATGGGATAAACTTGAAGGAGTTTTTGGGCAAAACATTTGTGTCAGAGAGCCATATGGGGATAACCTTCACGGCTCCCAACAATTACCAAAAGAAGCTCTATGCAATGCGGCACTCTTTTCCCAAACGTTTAGAAGAGACGGGAGCCAATAGTTCTTCGATGATGGATATCGTGGCTTCCAACATATACTCTCGAAAAATAGGAATGGGGGAGCGTGGCGCAATTCCCAGTCCCATTCGCGAGGACGCTTTTGATGTTTATCGCTTTAAGTTGGAGAAGAGTTTTACCGAGAATGGGGTTAGAAAACACCGAATCAGCTTCTCGGGAAAAGGTCCGATGGAGGGGGGCGGAGAACTAATTGTCACGGAAGAACATTGGAGCATAGAGTATCTTTTCCTCGATGTCAAGGTGCAGGGGATTATGCGACAAGTGGTGGCAGGAACACTGAACGAATTGCTCCCATCTCTTTATTTGCCCACTACCTACAATATACAAACGGAAATAAAAACGATGGGGCTGGATATGAAGATGAGTTATTACTCTTCTCTCTCCTATAAAGACCTCAAGACCAACGGAGAGATTCTCAAGCTCAAAGACAGCACACAAGATTTACGTTATGGCAAGAATACCGTTGCCCTAGAACAGGCACAAAAGCTAAGTACTTACCTCGATACGTTGGGGCTGGAGCTTCCAGACAAATACTACGTACCCCTAACGCTTAGCAAAGTGGAAAAGGAGGTCGATTCGTTGTTCCTCAAAAGAGATTCTTCGTATTGGAACAGTATCGTTTCGGCCCCTTTGAGTAAAGAGGAAATGGAAAGCTATGCCATAAGAGACTCCCTATTGGTTCGTTTCGAATCTTCGCAGCACAAAAAGTCGTCCGATTCGTCTCGGGTTATAGAAATAAATCCTTCCAACTTCGAGTTTCTATCCCCAAAAATCTCTTTGAGTTCTCATTCCTCACTTGCTTTTAGCGGTTTGTGGGGGCTTTTTGCAGATTACAGGTACACCGATGGTTTGTGGATGGGACAAAAAGTAACCCTCAACCATCGGTTCAGTAAAGCTGTTTCGCTCACCTTTTCCCCCGAAGCTTATTATACCACACGGCGTAAACGGGTCTATTGGAGTGGAAACCTCACCTTGCTCTATGCTCCTAAGCGAAGAGGGGCTTGGGGGCTATCGGTAGCCCATACTAGTAGAGATTTGGCGGGCCAATATGCCCATAGCACCTCGCCTTCACACAGTTTCTTTGCCACTCTTTTTGATGGACGAGGCAAACAACTCTTTTATGACAGTAAACATCTAACCCTATGGCAAAAGATTGACCTTCTTTCGGGACTTCAGCTCTATGTGGCAGGGACTTTCCGACAAAGCAAACCCTTGATGGAAGCTCGTTTGTGGGGGGTGTGGAAGCCAAAACAAAAAGACTGGTACTCTTGGGGGCGGACGAGTGAGGAAACCCTTCCGGCTTACGTTATGAATCCTCATAACTCTTGGGAGGTAGAAGCACAGATCAACTACAATCCCACACCCTATTACCGCTACGACGACAATGGGCGCAAGTATCATTTGTACGAAGGGGTGTACAGCCCTCTGATTTCCATCAAATACAAACAGGCTATTCCTATGGGAAAGCTCCACGACAGTGATTACATTTTGCTTATGGGAGGGCTATCTCAACTCATCCGACTGAATTATTGGTATACAATGAGTTATCAATTATCCGTGGGAAGCTATATACGACGCAAGGTGATACATCCATCCGATTGGGTGTACCTCAAGGCGGACAACGGTGCTACCCTTTGGGGAGGGGAATTGGAACGACATTTCCTCTCAATGCCTGCTTATAGCAAAGCCGATTTCTCTTTCGCCCAATTGCATACACAGTGGTACATTCCTGCCTTTTTGATGCGTCTTTTTCCCAAGGGGCTTTTATCTTCCGCAAACGAACAAATCCACTTAAATGCTTACTGGGGAATAGAG
This sequence comes from Bacteroidota bacterium, assembly GCA_023396255.1. Lineage (GTDB taxonomy): Bacteria > Bacteroidota > Bacteroidia > Bacteroidales > Porphyromonadaceae > Porphyromonas. Next base: position 5,672 of record JAEWWU010000023.1, on the reverse strand, counting down.
CCTCTTCGTGCTCCCTATTTGGAAGCTGGTTATTCGATTGGCTATGGCTCTCTCTTGCGGATTGGTATCTTTGGTGGAGGGTACAATTTTTACCGAGAGCCGGGGATTGCCTTGCGCTTGAGCTTTAAGAGTCCTTTCTGACTTCTTTCTGCCCTATGAAATATCCTCTCTCTGTTGAACTTTGTTCTCTCCCTACAAGACAATCTTTCAGCAAGAGAGACGTTTATTTCTTTTATTTCCAAAAACAGTCTAAAGCAAATCCTTAGGGAATAAATCTCCTCAAAGGGAGATAACATCATTATCTTTGTTCCGAAATGGAATTCAACCGGTATTAAGATAACCGCAAAACAATCATAGAATAAGATATCAAAGGAAGGCGCAAGAGGAAGGTCAATGCGAGCAAACCTTTTAGAGCAGGTGTATGAATCGGAGCAGAAAATGACTGTATTTTGTCTCGAAACAGTCAATCAACTTTTCGGGCTTCTTGGTTCGAAATGTAATCTTGCATCGATGAAACGGATAGTAATCATTGAGCACGCATTCCTGAGACAGCTTTAGCAATTTTTGGCTATTGATTCTTATTGAGTGAAATAAATATTGGCATTTATGACAAAACAAGTACAGTCCGAAGCCTCTCTCGAACGAGGGCTAATAGAGAGTTTAGAGAAGATGAACTACCAATATGTATTCATCCCGGATTTCCAAGCCTTGGAAGACAATTTTCGGCAACAACTTGCCAAGCACAACCATACGGAGTTTAGCAATGATGAATTCCGGCGAATACTAATACACCTTGAAGGAGGGAGCACCTTTGAGAAAGCTAAGAAGTTGAGAGATAGGTATGAATTGCTGCGTGAAGATGGCACGGTCAAGTATATTGAGTTTCTCAACAAGAGGGATTGGTGCAAAAATGAGTTTCAGGTTACCCATCAAGTCACAGATCGAGGCAAAACCCATAGCCGGTACGATGTTACTATTCTCATCAATGGTTTGCCCCTCGTCCAAATCGAACTTAAACGCAGAGGTATAGAAATTAAGGAGGCTTATAATCAAGTACAACGTTATCATAAGTCGGCATTTACCGGGCTCTTTTCTTATGTGCAGATATTTGTTATCAGCAATGGGGTGCATACTCGGTACTTTGCCAATAATCCTAATGGGGGTTATAAGTTTACTTTTCAATGGTCGGACAAAGCAAATGTGCATACCGATAGGCTCGAACACTTTGCCTCACACTTTTTTGACCGTTGTGTTCTCGGAAAGATACTTGCCAAATACATCGTTTTGCACGAGAGCGATAAGTTATTGATGGTCTTACGTCCTTACCAATATTATGCCGTTGAAGAGCTACTGTCTCAGGTTGAGAATACCAACCTCAATGGATATATCTGGCACACCACGGGATCAGGAAAAACGCTAACATCTTTCAAAGCTGCGGAGCTTATTGCCGAGTTACCCGAGGTCGATAAGGTACTTTTTGTTGTTGATAGGCACGACCTTGATGCCCAAACCAAGAAAGAATATAATGCTTTTAGCCCCAACTGTGTCAAGGATATAGAGGATACACGTAACCTTGTACGGGAGCTATGTTCTTCGGCAAACAAAAGAATCATCACTACAATACAAAAACTCAATAAAGCGGTATGTACAGAGCGGCATCGTAAAGAACTTGAAGCAGTGAGGGATAAGAATATTATTCTCATCTTTGACGAGTGCCATCGTTCACAGTTTGGCGATATGCACCGCAACATTACAAGTTTCTTCTCTCGAGTGCGCTATTTCGGTTTTACAGGTACCCCCATCCTTCGGGAAAATGCCAATAACAATCGCACCACTGCTGACATCTTCGGCAAACTGCTGCACACTTACACTATAAAAAACGCCATTGCCGATGAGAATGTTCTCGGCTTTCTCGTCGAATATTATGGCAAGTGGCAACGCGAAACCGATGACCCCTCCAAAGTGCAGCGGATAGACACGCAGGAGTTATTTATGTCGGATGATCGAGTAGGGCAAATTGCTCAATTTATCATAGACAACTATAATACGAGTACCTATGATAAAGACTTCAATGCAATGCTTGCCACCGGAGGGGTTCCCTTGTTGCTCAAGTACTACGAAACCTTTAAGAAACTAAAGCACACACTCAAAGTTGCTACCATCTTCACCTATGGAGCCAATCCCGACACCGAGGACGAACAGACCGGAATGGGTACCGGATTTGTGGATAACGACACTTATCGAGACAAGCTGCAACAGGCAATGGAAGACTATAATCAACTCTTTGGAACCAACTTCTCTATCGATTCCTTTGCAGAGTATTACGATGACATTGCCGAGCGTGTACGTACCCGACAGGTCGATCTCCTAATTGTGTCGGATATGTTTCTTACCGGATTTGATGCCAAGCGGCTCAATACACTTTATGTAGATAAGAATCTCAAGTACCACGGGCTCATACAGGCCTTCTCTCGCACCAATCGTGTGCTTAATGAGAAAAAGAAGTTTGGAAAAATCGTATGTTTCCGCAATCTTTCTGATTGGGTTGATAAGGCTATCTTGATGTATAGCAATCAAGAGGCTCTCGAAACGGTTAAGATGAAGCCTTACTCTATCTTGAGCCAAGAATTTGACGAACAAGCATCCATTTTATTGGATCGCTTTGGGCATATTCGCTCTATGAGTGACTTTCTTGAAGAGAATGAGAAGTATCTTTTTGTAACTATGTTCCGTAGAATACTGCGCCTGCTCAATCAAATGCAAGCCTATAATGAGTACCAAGAAAGCAAGCTAATGCTCACTCCTCAACAAGTGGCAGACTACAAAAGCATCTACCTTGACCTTGCTCATTCACCCATCCCTCATCCCAACAATAATGAAGCCGCCAGTGTGGTCAATGATGTAGATTTTGAACTCGATTTGTTGCGCCGAGATCTCGTCAATGTACACTACATCATAGAGCTGTTGCGAGAACTGCATCCCAAAGAGAAAGACTATCAAGAGAAACGCAAGGCAATACTCGATATCGTAGAGCACGACCCCACTCTAAGACCTAAGCGAGACCTTATAGACGAATTTATTGCCTCGACTATCGATCAACGGAGTCTTTATGATGAGCGTGAATACCTCGACGAAGAACTCGATGCTTTTTTCATCCGTAAACGTAAAGAGGCAGTACACGAGTTGGCAAAACAGGAAGGGGTCGATAGCTCTCTCCTTGACACTTTTGTGGAGAAGTATGACTATCTCGAGGTGATGCAAGATGAACTAATCACCGAGGCGGTAGGCAAACTGAACATTAGATTTATGGAGCGGCGAGAAAAGAGAAACCGCATCCTTGCCCAACTAAAGGAAATTATTGCACTATTCAGCCTAAAGTAGTTTTCCCTCTCTTGAAATATCTCCCCAATCGATATATCCAACAACGATCAAAATATGAGCGAAGAACAAAAAAGAATCCTCAAAGCCCAATTGTGGGCTATGGCAAACGATATGCGTGGCAGTATGGATGCTGCACAGTTTATGAATTATTCTTTAGGGTTGATATTTTACAAATATCTCTCCGAAGAGATAGAGTTATTCCTTGGGGTGGAATTGGCACGAGATCAAATGACCTTTTCCGAGGCTTGGAACTCCCACGATGAAGAATTGATGGCAGGACTCAGAGAAGAAGCCATAGAGCGAATAGGTTACTTTATAGAGCCTCAATTCCTTTTCTCATCCATCGCCCAGAGAGCTGCTCTTGGCGAATTTGTCATAGAAGATCTCGGAAGGGCCTTTAGCCATATCGAAGATTCTACGCTTGGGGCAGAAAGTAAGGAAGACTTCCAAAATCTATTCGATGATGTAGATCTGCAATCTCAAAATTTGGGTAAAACCGTTGAGGAGAAAAATAGGCTTATCAGTAAACTGCTACTTGCTCTTAGAGATATCGACTTCCGTATCGAGGAGGCGGAGATTGATGTTTTGGGTGATGCCTACGAATATATGATTGGGGAGTTTGCTGCAGGGGCCGGGAAGAAAGCCGGTGAATTTTACACTCCTCAAGAAGTGTCGAACGTCTTGGCGCAAATCGTAACAATCAATAATGAAAGGATCAGACACGTCTATGATCCCACCTGTGGGTCGGGATCGTTGCTTTTGCAGGTCGCCAAGATAGCGGGAGCCACAGACATACACATATATGGACAAGAGAAGAACCCCAAGACCTACAATCTTGCCCGTATGAATATGCTCTTGCACAATGTCCGCTTCAACCACTTCTCCATAGTACAAGGCGATACCTTGGAGAACGATTTATTTCCCGACCAAGAGTTTGATGCAATCGTGGCCAATCCTCCATTCTCCGCCAAATGGTCGGCAGATAGCTGTTTTAATAAGGATGAACGCTTCAATAAAGCCGGCAAATTGGCTCCGGCTTCCAAAGCAGACTACGCTTTTATTCTTCATATGCTCCACCACCTTAGCGATGGAGGAACTATGGCTTGTGTTGCCCCGCACGGAGTTCTTTTCCGTGGAGCGGCCGAAGGGGTGATTCGTAAGTATTTGATTGAAACGCGCAACTGGATAGATGCCATTATCGGTCTTCCTGCCAATCTTTTCTATGGTACCGGCATCCCCACTTGCATTCTTGTGATGCGTAAATGTCGGCAAGAGGACGACAGTATTCTATTCATCGATGCCAGCAGAGATTTTGAAAAGATTAAAGCTCAGAACAAGCTTACCTCCGAACATATCAAGCGGATCGTAGACACCTACCGAAATCGTACCGAGACAGAGCGGTACAGTCATTTAGCGAGCCTCGATGAAGTACGTGCCAACGATTATAATCTCAATATTCCTCGCTACGTGAATACCTTCGAGGAAGAGGAAGCCATAGATATACAAGCTACAATGAAAGAAATAAAGTTGCTTGAAGCTCGTCGAACCGAGCTTGATGAACAGATAGCCGTTTACCTTAAAGAGTTGGGAATCTATGAACAGCAATAAAGATATCCTCAAGGGATCTAAGACAAGCCAAAGCACGAGGAATTGCCCAGCTTTACGCTTCCCCGGCTTCTCCGACCCCTGGACACAAACCACCCTCGGAGAGGTGGCAGAGAGAGTAACTCGGAGGAACAGCAATAATATAACGCTGCGTCCTCTTACAATTTCCGCCCAATATGGGTTAATAGATCAACGAGACTTTTTTGATAAAGTGGTTGCTAGTTCTAACCTAGAGGGGTACTATTTACTCAAAAAAGGAGAATTTGCTTACAACCGAAGTAGTTCTTCAAATTATCCTTGGGGGGCAATAAAGCGTTTAGAGCATTATAATGACGGGGCCTTATCTACACTTTACATTTGCTTTTCCTTAGGGTACGGTCATCCTATCTTCTTCAGTTACTTCTTTGAAACAACAAACTGGTATAATCACATACAAAGTGTTTCAGCAGAAGGAGCAAGAAATCATGGACTGTTAAACATAGCAGTCTCTGATTTCTTTGCTCTCCCTCTTTCCCTCCCTTCATTAGGCGAGCAGCGGAAGATAGCGGAGTTTTTGTCATTGATTGACGACAGGTTGGAGGTTTCAGCGAAAATCATAAAGGAGTTGAAGACCCAAAAGGCCGGATTGCAGGATGCAATCTTCAAACAACGACTTCGCTTCCCCAACTTCTCCGATCCCTGGACAC
>JAEWWU010000001.1 GCA_023396255.1 Bacteroidota bacterium | reverse complement strand
TTCCGTATATCTTCTTTCATGCTACGAAGATATGGATTAAGATTTGCCTACGAAAAGAAAAAGTGTAGCGGATCTATTGATACTTTACAGTTAAGGACGAGAAGAAACGACCGCTCCTCACCATCAACGGGCTTCCCATTGCCGATTGGTGCGAACAGAAATGGAAACAGCTTATCAATCGCAACCGCTCGCAACGACTGTAAAACCGAAAATCCCCTTTCTCTTTCATCGTTGTATTTCAGTCCCGACAAAACTTTTCGAGAAGAAAATCATGCAAGAGCGCTCACTTTCACTCGCAAATATGTACCTTTGCAAGCAGTAAAAGTGAGCGTTCTTTGGCTATTCAAAACAATGTACCTCAAAGCACTCCGCTCATTTCTAAATCGTTACCTATTCACCTATATTCAAAAGGTAACACTCTACTTCTCAATAAGATAGTTCGTAAGCAAAAAAATCCTGTTGCAAATAAGCAATTGGTAGGGAATTATTGAAAAGGGGAACCTTATGGATGGAGAGGAGAGTTCTTTCAAGAATCAACAAGGAGAGCACAACCTCACAAAAGGGATCTTAATTTGGGAGAGAGTAGAAGGACCGGCGCTTTTTTTCGAGGAGAAAACCAAGGAGTAGTTTCTCTTGGGAAGGGCAATAAGACGAAAAAGCGTTGGAATATGGTTCAATGGAAGAGAAAAATGATAAATTGATTTAATTAAGTTATCTTTGCCACAGAGGCGGGTTTGTATTTTGCTCGGAGATGATGCGGCAAAGCGATCCGGAGACAGGAAAAATGAAGTCGAGTTTCGGGCCGATTGCCGAGAGGGGTAATCGCATTAGAAATAGAAAAGACCAAATGGGAAATAAAAAACGAGTATCTATTTTGGTGGGACTGTCTTTGTTGGCAGCTTCTTGTTCCATAAGATCTGGTGCAGGGGTTGCAGTTGCACATCCCTCAAAAATGACCGATAGCATAGCACTAACCCCAGCAATGGAGGGAGAACTGCAACAAACCTCTTTGCATACCGGCTTGGTGGAGCAAATCATAGCACAAGGAAGAACGCTTTTGGGCAAGCCTTATCGTTACCGAGGGGCTTGTAATTGGCCTTTGGATTGTTCCGGTTTTGTCAGTTTCATCTACGGCTCTTTTGATATCAAACTTCCCCGTTCGAGTGCCGAGCAGCATCGTTATACACAACCCTTGAAAAGGGCAGAGGCTCAACCGGGGGATCTCATATTTTTCAAAGGGCGTAATGCTCGAGGCAAAAGGGTGGGGCACGTGGCTATGATCATAGCCGTTGAGGAAGATGATATTGTTATGATGCACAGTTCTTGTGCCAAAGGGATTGTAGTAGAGCGGCTCAAAGGAAACAGTTACTATGAACGTCGTTTCGTGGGCATCGGTCGAGTTGCCCAACTAATCAAAGAGCCAACTTCCTCCCTCTCTTTCCAGTAAAGGAGAGACTAAGAACACAGATTCATAAGGGCAAGCCTTACTTATGGCTATCAAGAAATGGTTCAAGAGAGGGTAGGAGAGAGTGTGGGGGGAATCTGCACTTTCAAGTCTTCGGAAGAGTTTGTAGATGTACAGCCTTACCCGCGCAGATGGCATAGTAAGTTGTTTGAAATCTTAAGAGAATCTTGAGATTTAGGAAAGTGATGATCAGAAGGGCTTTATAGTTAGTAAGGCTTTCGCCTATATTTTTTGTGTGTATCTTATCGTGTGAAGTCTTTGCTCGGTATAGCAGGGATTTTTTGCACCCCCTTGCAACGTGTATTGATTCGTTATTTGTAGAGTCTCTTTTAGGATGTCAATCCTGTGAGGGGAGGTCTCTGTTCCCTTTGATTCGCTCTAGTGAAGCCTTGTCTGTCTCACTTACTCACTTACCGAGTTAGAGGAGGGGAATTTTCATTAGATACATTCTCTTCTTCGGTTACAATCGCCTTGCCTCGGTTGTGGTGGAAAGAGTATTGAGTAAACCGTTCATTGGCAAAGAAATTGCTTCCGTGTAAAGTGCGTATTGGAGTAATGATTAGAATGGTATCGGGGCAGGAAAAACCTCCAACGCTTCTGTCCCATTTGAGAGAAGGAGCAAAAAATTTCTCTCCTTTTTGATTCACTACGCTAACCTGTCCAAAGAGTTCCCAAATTTGTCGGTTCTGGTTATAGATGGCAGAGTCTGCCTGAATTCGAGCTTGTATGGATTTGTCGGCACCGAAGTTCTCCAACACAAAACCTTTGGGAAAAACCCAATAAGGTTCGGCAACTCGATCGTAGATATACCACTCTTGTGCCAAAAGCCGGTATTGGGTGAGCCCCGAGTCCGAAACAAGAGCATTGACGTCGTAGGTCACTAAAGAATAAAGAGAATCCACCGAGGTGTTGTAGGCAACGATCTCAGTTTTTTCTTTCTTACATCCCCAAATAAAAAGAGGAAGTAAAAAACAAAGCACAATCGGAGATGATAGTCGTCCGATTGTGCTTTTGTATAAGGAATAAAGCATAGTAGTTAATCTTTTTCTGCGAAATAATCAGATAAGCGATGGATAGGCAGCTGAAGAAAAATACTACTCTGTGCTTTTTCTGTTTTTTAGATTAGCGAATGTGTGTAGATTCTCCGATCCATCCTCCAACGAAGAAAGAAGAACCCTGTTTCACTTCGGGGTGGAAGAAGACGTCTTGAGAGGAGGGTAAATATTTGCGATAGGTTGCAATCAGACGACCGGCTTCAGCTTGTACTTTGGGGTCTTTGTCTATGCTTCTAGCACGCTCCAATTTGTCAATGGCAAGGTAATAAACACTGCGTTGCTTCACTGCATCGTCCGGGTAGATACTGCCGGCGGTAGCTGCGTACATTTGAGCAATAAGAATTAGTGGGGTACCCATATTGGGATTTTCTGTCAGAGCGTTGTTACAGTAGCTCCTGGCCTGGCTATAGTTTCGTGCATTCATAGAAATAACAGCCAATGAATAGTAGCAATATGCCTTGAGACGTTTGTCGCTTGTAAGACCAATAGCATCGGTTAGGTATTTGGTTGCTTCGGCATTCTTATGGTTGTCCATAGCCTCTTTGGCGAGCCCAAGGGCAGCAGCAGCAGTCGGCTTTATGGCATACATATACTTACTGGCAACGAAGTACATAGGATCTTGATCGCACCCAGCATAACGGAACATATCCAACATAGCTTGGAGGAACTCGGAGTTTGATTTGTTTTCTTCCAGGCGTGCTCCATATATCTGGGTGAGCATTTTGCAATCTGCCAAACCGCTTTGAGCAAAAAGCTCGTCAAGTTGTCCCTTGAAAGCTAATACATTATTGAGTTTGAGACTGTCCTCCGGAGCTGCGCTGAACTTGTCCACGCTGCTTTCCAGGATAGCATTACCTGCCATATAGTCGTTTACATATTGTTCGTGCCAAGCTTCATTGCCGATGGCCTTGTTTAGAGAAGAAAAGACAAAGAAATACACTGCTTGGGGGTCTGCCTCTTTTCCTTTTTCTTCTACCACAGGCTTAACCCAATCGTAAATTTTACCGTAGTCTACGTCATTTCCTTTTAGGCGAAGATAGTCCGCAACTTTAGCTGCCATAATCCAATCCTTGCCATTCTTGGCATCATTCCCAAAGTATTGAGCCCGTAGATCATACAAATTGAGTAACTGTTCAATCCACTCTTGTTTCTTGGCAGGATCTTGTTCTTGTTGAATCTTCCAGTTCAAAATTTGTGCTCCGTAGAAGTAAATGTTCTTGCTGGAGGCCGGGCATTCGTCCAAAGCCTGCTTCCAAAATTCGTAAGCATCATTGTAGTTCTTACCTTTTGCATAAGAGGTAAAAAGACTGATGTTTTGACGGCATTTGAGACTATCTTCTCCTTGTCCAAAAGGAGTGCCACTCTCTTTGCCCGTTTGGGCATTTGTGAAAGAAAAGGAGCCAATCCATAATAGAATTGCAGCTAAAAAGAATCTTTTGCTATTCATAATGTTGTGTCAAAATATTTCAAATTGTGTTTTTGTTTCTGCTTGTTATCCCACTTCCTACAATAAAACGTGTAAATGGCTTTTTTAGTATGGAAGCAGGGTTTAGTTGATACGAATCTTCTTGAACCACGCTTCGTTGAATCTAAGTGATATGGATAAGTCTAATGTTCCACTATTGAGTCGGATTTGCCCGGTAGGAATCACGCGGCTGTAACCCAAAGACAGATCTATATAAGATCGTTTGTCCACTAGAGGAAATCCAAATCCTAAGGTTATTCCTGCTTTGTAGTATGGGTCATAGTTGCCTGCCTGGTTGCGGATGTTGACGTAAGAGCTTTCTCCGGTTAGCCCCAAACGATATTGAATTTGGTTGGCATACTGTCCGGAACGAGCATTAGGAGTATAACTTGTTCCCAAAGCTGCTTGCCACTGACCCCTTCCCCTAAAATCGGTTATGGTTTCGGCAAAAGAGTGTTGCCACTTGTTGTAGGTGAAATCTGCTCCTACCAGTACCCGCTCTCCGGCTGCATAGCTTATACCCATTCCAAAACTTTCCGGGCGGGCGTAGGTGGAATGCGAAGAAATGGTATCGGACTTGATGGTGGAAATGACACCTCCACCATTTTTTTCGTGGGTGATTCGTTCTATGTTGGTTGAGCGTATGGGAATACGGGGGGTATAGGTAAACCCAAGGGTGAGCAAATCTTCTTTTCCTATGGGTATTTGCACTTGAGTTCCTGCTGTAACTCCCCAACCTTTAAGTTTAAGCGACTCCATAAAATGAGGTGTATAGCTCGAACCTTGGGCTGATACAGCGTATCGATCATATTTAAGAGAGCCAAAGAGGAAGGATCCATTCACCCCCAAAGACCAACAGCTCAAAGGTTGTACGGACACACCCATATAAACCTCATTGATATTTCCAGAGCCATTGTACGCACGAACAAATTCCTCTCCGGAAACATTCTCTACCCGTTGCTTGATTTGGTAGTCATACCCTACAGACGAGTAGGGTAGCAGTCCTGCACTGAAAGACAAGTATTTGTTTACAGGAAAAAGCAGTGTTGCATAATTGACGTTTCCGAGCAGAGCCGAGGAGCTATTCTCTCCCTCCTTGAGTTGCGACCAAGAGGCCGATAATCCCAAGTCAAAGATGAATGTCATAGAATCTACCGCAGTATAAGATGCCGGGTTTGAAGGGTTGATTAGCGAAGCATCCCTTATCCCTAAAGAAATGCCTCCCATCCCTTTGAGTGCATTGGTCGCTTTTCTATGCACTTCACCGAACCCGAAACGCGTATAGGGGGATTGTGAATTGTTGTTTTGTGCCATCACAGAGCAAAGGCAACATATGGAAAGCAGAATTTGCAGGGATACTAACCTAAACTTGTTCATTGTGGTAAATCTGTATGTTATACTCCAATATTTTTCTCAAACCCAACATTTGTAGGTTCGGCTTGACAAATATCTTATTTTTTATTCGGTTGGCAAAAAAAGTGGCGTGTCCCCCTGCCAAAAAGACCTTGGCTCGACGGTTGTTTTGTTTATACTGGGCAATGCAGCCTTCCAGTTCATAAGTAATTCCATTCAACACTCCACAAAGAATGGCCTCTTCTGTATCGTGCCCATACTCCGGTATATCTTCTCTTTCTTGAAAGTGAACTAATGGCAATCGAGCTGTTAGGCTATTGAGAGCTTCGAACCTAATGCGTGGTCCCGGGGCTATATTCCCTCCCAAATAGCAATCCACTTCGTCTATATAGTCGTATGTTATGGCTGTGCCCACATCAATAACCAAAGCCTTGCTTCTATTCTTTTGTTTCAAAAGGGTGGAGGCACCCACAACAACAGCGATGCGGTCTGCTCCAATTTTTTCTCTGTTATAGTCTACCTTGCGGAGAGGGAGGGGGGTCTGATCATCCAGGAAAACGTAGTATTGAGAGATGTGTTGGAGATAGGCGATGGTTTCGGGGTGAGGTTTTCCTACAGAGGAGTAGATAATTGCCAATTCTTCGTTGGGATGTCTGTTTTTTTCCAAGAATCTACTGACTATCGTTTCTGTACAAGTTTGAGCATTATGCAATGCAACCCATTCCTCATTCCTACTGAGAGAGTATTTAACCCGAGTATTTCCCTGATCTATTAGGAGGTATAGCATAGATGGTTGAGTGATGAGGTTTTTCCTCTTAGTCCTTTCTAATGTGTTTCTCTGCGTGATACGAAGAACGAACTAATGGAGCACTCTCCACGTGCGTAAACCCTTTTTCCAATCCAATACGACCATACTCGGCAAACTTTTCGGGAGTGATGTATGCTTCTACTGGGATGTTTTTTCTAGCAGGTCGGAGGTATTGTCCGATTGTAAGAATAGAAACACCAACCCGACGTGCATCATCCATTGTTTGCAAGATTTCTTCTTCTGTTTCTCCCAGCCCCAGCATAATACCTGTTTTGGCAGGAATACCACTCTCTGCGATTTTCTTGAGAACAGACAGACTTCCATCGTAGGTGGCAACGCTTCGTACAGAGGGAGTGAGACGGCGTACAGTTTCCAAATTGTGAGAGATTACCTCGGGACGGGCATCTATGATCTGCTGTACCAAGTTGAGGTCTCCCTTAAAATCCGGAATAAGAACTTCGCAAGTTGTATTTGAGTTTAGAGCTTTGATTGCCTTTATGGTTGCCACCCAATGTGCACAGCCGTAATCCGGCAGGTCATCCCTATCTACACTGGTTACCACAGCGTGCTTCAACCCCAACTCCAATACGCTCGAGGCGACTAACTGTGGCTCTTGGGGGTTCAAGGGCAAAGGCCTTCCTGTATTTGTATTACAGAACTTGCAGCTGCGAGTACAAATATCCCCTCCGATCATAAATGTTGCAGTGCCTCTGCTCCAGCATTCTCCTTGGTTGGGACATTTCCCGCTGGTGCAGATCGTGTGCATACAATTGTTGTGTAGAATCTGTTTGGTACCTCCATAGGTAACATTATTGCCCAACTTGATTTTGAGCCATTCCGGTTTTCTAACGTGTCCTTTTTGTGTCACGGTGCCGCTATTTACTTGAGAGAACGGTTGAGAAATTCTATCACCTTGTTGTAGAGGTGAGGGCGTGCATTCCCCCCATATATACCGTGGTTGCGATCGTTGTACACAGCCATCTCGAAGGGGATGTTGTTGTAGACCAACGCCTCGGACATAAGCATCGTGTTTTGCAAGTGCACGTTGTCGTCGGCACTCCCGCTGATGAGGAGCAATTTTCCTTTGAGGTCTTTGGCTATGGTCAAGCAAGACGACGTAGAGTAGCCTGATGGATTTTCTTGAGGAGTGCGCATAAAACGCTCGGTATAAATGGTGTCGTAGAAATGCCAATCGGTAACAGGAGCAATCGCCACTCCGGCGGCAAAGACGCCATTACCACGGCATAGACAACGTAGTACATTGTAGCCCCCAAAGCTCCATCCCCAAATGGCAATTCTTTTCCCATCCACGTAAGGTAGTTTGCTTAGAGCTTGCGCTGCGGCTATTTGATCGTCCGATTCATATTTTCCAAGGTTGAGATAGGTGCATTTCCTCCATTCTGCTCCTCGAGAACCGGTTCCTCGGCCATCGAAGCACGCCACAATGTATCCTTCTTGCACCAAAGCTTGTACCCAATCTACGTTATATTCATCCAACACTTCTTGCGAATCGGGACCACTATATTGTACCATAACCACCGGGTATTGCCTACTTGCATCAAAATGATCGGGTTTAAGCAACCAACCATTGAGCTCTATACCCCCTTGTATGGGGAGAGAGATAAACTCTTTTGGGGCAATGTTATAGTTGCCAAGTCTGGTTTTTAGTTCTGCATTGTCCTCTAAGGTGCGCAGTTCTCTACCATCTTTACCCGATCTGATGGTGATGAGGGGAGGGGTATTGTCTGCGGAATAATCATTAATAAAGTAGCTGAAGTCAGAACAAAAAACAGCACTATTGATCCCTTTTTGGGCTGCTAACGGGGTGATGCGTCCCTGTTTGTCTACTTTGAGAACTCGGCGACGTATAGGCGTTTCGTCTGCTGCTTGGTAATAGATATTGCCGGACTTGTCTTGTCCATAGAGGGCCAAGACATCATACTCGCCTCCTACAACCTTTTTCTTGTCTTGTCCCCCGGGACCATAAGAGTAAATATGGGTGTAACCGTCCTCCTCATTGAGCATTATAAATCCCTTTTCAGTGATTTGCATACTTTGAATGAAGTCGCTGTTCACGTAGCGTTGATCCTTGGTCTCTATTGTAAGCTTGGGTACAAGGCTTTGCGGGTTCACCATATAGAGACGGAATAGATCCTGTCGACGGTTGAGTGTGGCCACTGCCAGACCATTGGCAAAAGATGTAAATTCGATCCGTGGAATGTACCCATCTCTATCCAAAGGGAGTGCCACTTGCTTGCTTTGTTTAAGGCTAAGGTCGTGCACAAAGAGAGTAACAACCGAATTTTGTTCTCCTGCTTTGGGATACTTATAGGAATAGTTGGTCGGATAAAATGCCCCTGAGTTGTAAATGGGCATATCGTACGCCGGCACTTTGCTTTCATCCGAACGAACATAAGCCAAGAAGCGGTTGTCTTTACTCCAAGTCATTAGCTGGGTGGTGGTTAATTCCTCTTCATACACCCAATCCGTAGTTCCATTGATGATGTGGTTGTACTTGCCATCGCTGGTGATTTGTATTTCGCTGTCGAAGTCGAACTTACGGACAAAGATGTTGTTGTCTCGAACAAAAGCGACCATTCTCCCATCCGGGCTAAATGTGGGTATGGCAATGCGTCCTCCCTCTCTGCTTAGAGGTTCTAGTTTGTTGCGACGCACATCGTAGTGGTAGACAACCGCATTGTAAGATCTGCGGTAAATGCTTTGTACCTCCGTATAGATAAGAATGTGATGCCCGGAGGGGGCTATACTGTATTGTTCAATGGCTTTTATACCACGCCCTCCCTCTACATTGTCAAGAGAGAATAGGGTTTCAATTACTTGTCCGGTGGCAAATGAACACTTCAAGATGCTTTTCCTGTCGGAAGAGATTTGTGTGAAAAATTGTCCATCCGGCATAGAACGGAAATTCTTTCCGGCACTTTTGGGATAAAATGTTCCATTGGTTATCTCGGAGACGGACACCCCCTTTTTGTTGGAGGTTTGTGCACTTAGGGATACCGATACAATACCGATAAGTAGACAAATGGTAGAAGCAAATAGTTTCTTCATAACTCTTCTATGGTTTTCCAATAATGGGTTTAATGACAAGAGGACACAAAGAAAGAGAGGTCTTTGTGAGGGCCTCTTTTTCTTCGGTGCCGGATAGGGGGTGGCAACAAAGGTCCTCTGGCTTACTTGTCCTTTGCGCGAACGAATTCGGCTATGGGTTCCTCACTGTTTTTGTTGTACAGAAAGAGCTTCCCGTTTTGGATGTCGAACCGAGAGGCTTCGTTAAGAACTCCAAACAGAGCATACTCATCGAGTTGATTGGAACAAGCCATTCGTGTAGAGATGATATTCCCCACCACCATTTCTTTATTCTCGGTAGCTCGCAAAGGAGCACCAAAACTGTTACAAGTACCTCTACCGCCGACAGCCGCCTCCAAAACATTGAAAGTTACAAACATATGTTGTGCTTCTTTGGATAGGGCCTCTCCTTTGATTTTATAGGCATTCCAAGAACCATCCAGTTGCTGTAAAATGGCTTGGTTTGACTGCTTTTTTGCTCCGCAAGAGCTGAGAAAGATTGCAGAGACAAAGAGGGTGGTTGCCAAAAGGATCGTTGAAAGATTTTTTATTGTTATTTTCATATTTGCTGTGATTATAGTTCTATGTTTATATGGGTTGCTTGTATCTCTTCTTGTAAGAAAATAGAGGCTTTGGAGGCAAACTTCTCAGCACTCTCCGTTGTAAAGTATTGTACTTGTCCGTTTTTAGAAATCCGTTGATCCATTTCCGGATGTCTTCGCAGATAATCAACCAACGATGCAGCCACCAACTCCCCTTGAGAAACTATACGCATCGTGGGGGTTACCAATCGTGTAATCTTTGGCATAAGTAGCGGATAGTGTGTACAAGCCAACACCAAGGTGTCTATTTGCTCGTCTTTGGCCAAGACGTTGTCCAAATGTTTGCGGACAAAGTAGTCAGCTCCGGGGCTGTTGCTCTCTCCCGTCTCCACAATGGGCACCCACATAGGACAGGCTTCTTGCTGTACTGTTATGTCCGAATACAACTTGGCAATCTCTATGGGATAGCTTTCACTGCTCACCGTGCCTTCTGTCCCTAATATGCCAACGTGGCGGGTTGCCGTTATGCTCCCAAGAGCCTCAACTGTGGGGCGGATGATACCCAATACCCGTCGGTGGGACACACCCATTTTGGGAAGCACTTGTTGCTGTATGGTTCGTAGAGCCTTGGCAGAGGCGGTATTGCAAGCCAAGATAATCATACTGCATCCCAAATCGAAAAGTTTAAGGACGGCTTGCAGGGTAAAAGAGTAAACGACCTCAAATGATCGTGTACCGTAGGGGGATCTTGCATTATCTCCCAGATAAATAAAATCGTGCTGAGGTAGAGCCTTAAAGGCTTCTGTGGCAATGGTTAGTCCCCCGTAGCCGGAGTCAAATATTCCTATGGGGCCCAACTCTTGAGCGTTTTCTTGCATCTTATTGAATACTTCCTTACTTCTTGGTGCAATAACAGGCGTTACAGCACCCTATATCCTCCGCAAAGGTAATTCTTTTGGACAGATTTCTTGTAACCGGAGTCGTTCTTTTTTATCGCAAAAAGTCTCACTGTTCCAACTCTTTTTTAATGGATCGGCTTGCAAGTCCCATTTGGTATTTGTCCATACTGTGGCGCAATTGTACCAATTGCTCTTTGAGCTCTTTCAAGGTTGCAGCCACTTGCGCGTTGTTTTGGGTTTGTGGAACTTTTAGGGCATTGCGAGCCCCTTCTATGGTTAGTCTTTTGTCTCGGAGGAGGTACTTTATGTGTCTCAATTGCTCCATTGTTTTGAGGTCGTAGCGTATGTTGCCCCCCCCCGAAGAATGTTTTTTGAGGCAAAACTGCTCTACCCAAAAGCGAATGGTCGAAGGGGCCTCTTTGAGTTCCTTTGCCGCTTCGGAGTGGCTATAATAGAGTTTGGCTTGTTTGATTTGTCTGTTTAGTGCCATAGTCTCGTCGTGAAGGAGAGGTTAGAGGAGTTTTTCTTTGAGATACTGCCCTGTAATAGATTGGGGGCATTGTGCTACTTCTTCCGGAGTGCCACAGGCTACTACATATCCACCGGCATCTCCACCTTCGGGCCCCATATCGATTACGTAGTCGGCGCATTTGATTACATCAAGGTTGTGTTCTATAACGATCACCGAGTGGCCATTGTCGATCAGAGAGTTCAGAGCAGCCAATAGTGTGCTGATGTCGTGAAAGTGCAACCCCGTAGTAGGTTCGTCAAAGATGAATAGAGAGGGCTGTGTGTTGTTTTCTGATAGGTATTTTGCCAACTTGAGACGTTGATTTTCTCCGCCCGAGAGTGTAGAACTGCTTTGTCCCAATTTGATATAGCCTAATCCTACGCGTTGCAGAGCTTCCAATTTATCCACAATAGCTCGTGGCAGAGAACCGGGTTTGGAGGAAAAAAACTCTACAGCATTATTGACAGTCATTTCCAAAATTTGGTAGATATTAACACCGTCACATTCCACCTCCAGGGTTTCTCGAGAAAAGCGTTTGCCGGCACACTCTTCGCAAATGACTGTCAGGTCGGTCATAAATTGCATTTCGATGGTCACCGTTCCTTCTCCTTTGCAGGTTTCACATCTTCCACCCTCCTTATTAAAACTGAAAATATAAGGTTTGTAACCTAATTGCTTGGATAGGGGCAGTTCACTATAAAACTCTCTTATGTAGCTGTATGCACCGATATAGGTTACCGGATTCGAACGGGCATTGCGACCGGCATTCGATTGATCTACATAGATTACTTCGTTAATCAATTCCAAATCACCGGTTAATAGGTCTCCTCCCTGATGTGATGAGGGGGAGTTGAGTTTGCTTGATAGATTCTCAAAGAGCACATCGTAGACCAGCGTACTTTTTCCGGAGCCGCTCACTCCCGTAACTACGGTTAGTGTATTGAGAGGTATTCGGACATCAATCCCTTTCAAATTATGCCCATATGCTTGGTTGATCTTTATAAACCGTTGTGCCGGTCTTCTATTCAGAGGAAGAGCAATGCTCTCCCTTCCCGTTAAGTAAGCTGCAGTATAGCCTTTGGTTTGCTCCGTTATTTGGTTGGAAGGGCCGGCATAAACCACTTCTCCGCCCAAACGTCCTGCATCGGGTCCTATATCCACAATGTAATCCGCTGCTCGCATTGTGTGTTCATCGTGCTCTACGACCACTACGGTGTTTCCTTTATCTCGTAGGCTTTCCATTACTTTGATAAGCCTATCGGTGTCACGTTCGTGCAATCCTATACTGGGTTCGTCCAAGACATATAGCGATCCTACCAGATTGTTGCCCAAACGGGTCGAAAGGTTGATGCGTTGGCTTTCTCCCCCGGATAAAGTATTGGAGCGCCTATCCAAGGTAAGGTATCCCAGCCCCACTTCTTGCAGCACTTGTAATCTGTTGTTGATTTCCAAAAGCAGACGATGTGCCACTTTTTGGTCATTTGCATCGGTAGGGGGATTGGAGAAAAAGGTTCGTGCCTCATCGATGCTCATTCGATTGATTTGGGCAATGTTGAGACCGTTGTACTGCACGAGTAAAGCATCAGACTTAAGGCGACTTCCTCCACAGTCGGGGCAAAGCGTTTTGCCACTATAATGAGCTAATCGTACACGATTTTGGACCTTGTACAGTTCACTTTTGAGGAAAGCAAAAAAGTCATCGATTCCGTATAGCTGTTTGTTGTTCCAGTCTCCGGGAACAAAGGGGATGTTGGGATATCCGTGCCACAAAAGAGAACGTTCGTGCTCAGAGAGCTGATTGTAAGGTTGGTGTATATTAAAACCTAAACTGTGCGCAGCTTTTATGAATTCCTGTTTCCAAATTTTGGATTTGGGGCCTTCCCAGCAAGTTACGCAGCCATCGTACACAGAAAGTCGTTGATTGGGAACGACCAAGTCAGGGTCTATGCCTACCACACAGCCAAACCCTTCGCAGGTGGGGCAGGCTCCACCTGGGCTGTTAAAGTTGAATAGCTCCGGGGTAGGTTCCGTAAAAGCGCGTCCATCTGCTTCAAAGCGATTACTAAAAGAGTGGCGTAGGGCAGAGCCATCGGGTAGGGTCACCACCAGATGGCAAGAACCTTTTCCCTCGTAAAAAGCCGTCTCTATCGAATCTGCTAATCGAGATAGAAAAGCATCGTCATCGTAAGTGACCGACAGTCGGTCTATAATCAATTCAATGCTTTGCGCTGGGATTTGTTCCGGGGTTAGCTCCTCGATGCGTGTGGGAGTGTCTTCGATGAGGATTCTTGTATAACCTTGCCCGGGTAGGATGGAAAGAAGTTCTTCCAAAGAGCGTTCGGTTGTCGCTTCCAAGGAAGCAACAATCATAATGCGGCTTTTTTGAGGCAATTGTAATACATAGTCGGTTACATCCTTAAGGGTATGCTTTTTTACCACCTCACCGGATAAAGGAGATACGACACGTCCTACTCGAGCCATCAGAAGACGCAGATAGTCATATATTTCGGAAGAAGTACCCACAGTGCTGCGAGGGTTGCGACTAACGACTCGCTGTTCGATGGCTACGGCTGGGGGGAGATTGAGAAGCAGATCGCACTCCGGTTTTTTCATCCGATCGAGGAATTGCCGGGCATAGGAAGATAAACTCTCAACATACCTCCTCTGTCCTTCTGCATAAAGGGTATCAAAGGCGAGCGAGCTCTTTCCGGACCCACTTACTCCGGTAATTACAGTAAGTTGGTTGCGAGGTATTTGTACATCTATCCCTTTTAAGTTGTGTACCCTGCATCCCTTTACTATGATATGATCGTGTTGCGCCTTGTGACTCATTGCTCTTGGTTGTTGATTTTTCGTTTGCAGAAGATAAAGGTAATAAATATAATCCACAGAATTTGGTTGCCTCATTGGAGGCTCTTTTGTTGTTTTTGTCGATTTGTTAATAATCGTTCTTTTTTTAGCTCCCGAGAAGACGAAAATTGCGATTACGAAGTCGAGGAGCTCTATAAAAACGATTCTCAGAGCATCAGTGGAGGAAAGAATAGCCCATAACTCTTTGGTAATGAGTTGTGTAAATAAAAATTAGCAGATACATCCTTCTTGCTCTGGAAAATCTTTTAGGGGCAGTTTGCGGACCACAGAACGAAAAATAGGGGTGCTAATTCCCTCAAAATATTTTCGGCGGTGTTAGCGTCGGATTTTTAGGAATAAATCCTTCAATAGTTCCCTCAAAAAATATTTTTCCATCACTATTTTTTGCCTACGAACTATCTTATTGAGAAGTAGAGTGTTACCTTTTTAGGATAGATGGATAGGTAACGATTTAGAAATGAGCGGAGTGCTTTGAGGCACATTATTTTGAATAGCCAAAGAACGCTCACTTTTACTACTTGCAAAGGTACACATTTGCGAGTGAAAGTGAGCGTTCTTGCGTGATTTTCTTCCTGAGAAGTTTTGTCGGGACTGAAATACAACGATGAAAG
>JAEWWU010000013.1 GCA_023396255.1 Bacteroidota bacterium | reverse complement strand
TATGCATTCGCTTGGAGGGTGGTTTCTTCTCATACTCCAACTCCTCCAAAGGATTGGCACGGATAATCTCATGGTCTACGGCAAGGTAAACCAATCGGTTCAGCCAGCAGAGGCAATGGTTGGTCTGAGATGCTCCGAAGTTCTTGTATCGTTTCAGGTAAACCTTGTATTCCCGTCCGAATTCCTCGGTAATGTCTGAAAAGGCGATGTCCGTCTTGCCTTTCGAGTCCAAGAACTCACGGATATAACTCTGGTAATACCGAGAACTCCTGTAGGTCGAAGTAGAGTCGATTTCCTTGGAGCGGACGGCAAGGCGTTCCCGTTCCCTTTCTCCCATTTGGAGCAGATGGGTGGGAATTATCACATGACCTGCAATTTTATTTTTCAATAGTTCGGCACTGACCACACCCAGCTCTTTGAGCATTTCATCATAGAGCTGCTTCGCATGCTTGCGGAACTCTTTCAGGCGATTGTTCGTCCGTACCTCTGCGGTCTCCGCCGTTTTGGCATTCCACTGTTTGAGATCGCAGGAGATGCCGGTGGTTATCGTCGTGCTTTTCCCGTCAATGGAGATTCGGCAGAGTACGGAAGTTGTTCCATCCACACGTACCTTGTTGCGATTGATATAGAGTAGTAAAGAAAATGTGCTACGCATAATTCGTTTATTATTCACGGAACTAATCACCCATTCGCAAGGCATTTCAACCATCAATTAAATATCAATAAACAATAAGGAGGGGCGCATTTTGTATCCAAAGCACCATACCTTTACTGATGGTTTCAGAATATTTTATTTCCATATACCACACCCATAACTTTTATAAATTCACCAAAAGCACACAATAAGATAGAATTGCTTTAATTTAAGGTTTTTACCCTCAAATAAACATCTATTATCCACTATATATGGGCACATCTATTCTTTCATTAGCATTTTCACTCCTAATACCACCCGCTTCTACACTCCTCTTCTTGCATTAAAAAGAGAATCTTAGTCATTCTATTTTATTATATTTGCAATATAGAGATATAGTATTTAGTTTATTGCAAAAAGTCAATTACGAATCTATTTTTATACAATGTTATTTTGCGCACATAAGGCAAAATAGTCTGTTTATAGCAAAAATATACAAATGGAAGTTTTGGAGGATCCAGAAATTACTTACCAGCAGAGTATCATTTTCTAGTGGCCACAAAACAACTCTGATTAGAACGGATATGATAGGAGCTTATTTTTTGTTAAATAGCCCTTCGTTTATAAAGAAATAAAATATCAATAACTAAAGTAAGATTGCTAATAACTTTTGGGGTATGTATAGCTACAATCAGTAAACAATTCCTTATAACAAAATTTGGATTTTTATATTGATGGTAGAATAGCAACTCCTAAATATTTAAACCTAAAACAAACCAAATGATGAAAAAAATTGCAACAATCCTATTTGTGTGCGGAGTTCTTTTTTCTTGCACGAACAAACCTTTAGATCAGAATCGCGAGGATTATAGCACTATCAAAACGCTTCATAAACGATCAAATCAGGGGAGCATTATCCTAAACGAATCCATCTCTCCGAATATTTCTTCTTTGCGTTTTGGAGAAGATGGCAATCCAATTCATAATCTCGGAATTTGTTATTTTCCCAAGAAAGGAATTATGGGGGACGAGCGTTGTCTTGGGGATGGACCCGTTTTTAGAATGGAAGATTTCTATAAGGAAAATAAAGGAGAAATCGGAGTACGCCCTGTTCGTCAATTAGAAATAGACTCTTATGCATTTAGTAGTAGTGAAACATTGACAAATTATATAAAGAGAAATTTCGAAGCTTCTACTTCTGCAAACATTGATTTTTCCCCTTTTTCGTTTGGCTTTAGCCATTCTTTTTCTCAATCTTTTTCAATGAATTACACTTTTTCTTCAAAAAGGACATATGCGGTAGCTAATATAGAGTACCTTTCAAAAAAATACTACCTTACCCCTTCCGCTTTAACTTACAACAAATTAACAGATGAATACTATAGTCCCCATTTTCTAGCCAATCTTTACAATACCCCTATTGCAACAATGTTTTCGGGAAAATATGGTTATAGCAATCTTCTAATCAATAAGTTTTATGCTGGAGGTAAAGCAGAGCTTCTCTTCGTTACAGATTTCAAAGATGCTAGGACAGAAATGGAACGAAACGATTCCGTTAAAACCGCGATTAACGCCTCTATTTTGAATAAAGGAGGTGGCTCCATTTCCTTTAATGGAGCCTCCATTGATAAAAAAAGCTATTCTGAAAATATTTCTTCGATGCGCCTCTCCCTTAGGGTTCAAGGAGGACAACCTCATTCTTCGATGAATATTCCCGTACAAGAGGCAAAAAATGTGTCGCTGAATTTTTCTCCGTGGATAACTTCATTACACGACGAAAACACTCATCGCTTAATTTCCTTTCCAGAAAACCCTTTTCTGACTTTAGATCAGTTCATTAGAGAAGAAAATATTCGAAAAAGGATTTCTGACCCAAGGTTATGGAATGGAAAATTCATCACGCCCAAGATAGAGATTCATTGGGGGGAATACCCTATTTTGGCATCATTCGGAGAGCCTCTAAAGAACATTTATGCAGTATTGCGCACCCGCTACGGGGATTACATTCAATTAAGGCCATATAAGGAAAAAGACGAAACTTATTGGACTGCATCTACCGAAGACGAATTCAACAAGAAAGCTATGGAATTAAAAAATTACTTCTCTAAGTATTATGATATGGATATTGTGCAAGTAATTAATCGCCTAAAAGCCACCCCCTTATCAACCAGAAAAATTCCACCATATTCACAAGATCCATCAGATATATTCTATACCAAGAGTATTGCACTATCTCTCCCTTTATTCGGCATACAAGAATCAAAAATGGTTCGTTGTCAACATCCTCATTATTATAAACCAGAACAAGGAATGTACATACAATATTTACTATTTGATGGAGGAGCAGGAAAACAATATGCTTTCAGCATCTACAAAGAGTGGATTCTAGACACTTATGGAATTAGGAGCATATTTGAGAAGGCCCCCAAGGTTACAAAAACAATGGACGAACTAAATAAATACAAGATAATCGCGTTGTAAACACTAAAAAATTTGTTAGATTGGGGGGAGAAAGTTTCATCAATCAAATAGATTAAGAAAAAACTCCCCCTATTGAAATACACAAAAATTAGGATAGTTACACCAAAATATTTTAGCGAGGAGTGTCACTCCTATAATAAATAGGTTTATTTTCTTGTAAAAGCCGTGTTCGTCTGGGTGTTTATTGTCATTTGTCTCCTCTTGACTTTCTCTCTTGCTCCGTCTATTATGACGTTTCAAAAAAACGGGGAGTTTTTCTATATGCAACCAATTTACTCCAATAGAATTTCCCCTTAATATTTTTATGAGAGGCAATGTTTGCAGCTAGTCTTTCTCTGTTGTGTAGATAATTTCTGTTTCTTGGATTACAGAGAACCATAAGAGGGAGAAAAGGTATCACCCTGCCGAATGTCGCCCGATTGCAACCCTTTTTGCAACCAACGTACTCTCTGTGCCGAAGTACCGTGGTTAAAAGAATCGGGTACGGCGTACCCTCGGGCTTTTTTCTGCAAATAGTCATCACCTATGCGTGAAGCCACTGCCATCCCCTCCTCTACATCCCCTACTTCGAGCGACTGAAAGCGTTGGTGATCGTGGTATGCCCACAAACCGGCATAAAAATCAGCTTGCAGCTCCAACCGAACACTAATGCGATTACGCTCTGTTTCATCCACACGCTGCATCTGCTCGTGCGCTTCGGAAAGAGTGCCCAGCAAATATTGCACGTGGTGCCCCACTTCGTGGGCTATAACATAGGCATAAGCAAAATCTCCATCAGCTCCTAATTGGCGTTTCATTTGTGTAAAAAACGATAGGTCGATATATACCGTTTGGTCGGCAGAGCAATAAAAAGGTCCCATAGAGGCATCGGCTCCACCGCACCCCGATTGCACGCACCTCGAAAAGAGGACCAAACGCGGAGGTGTATATGTACGACCTAACTTTTGAAACTCTGCCGCCCAAACATCTTCCGTTCCGGCCAAAACCTTCTTGGTAAAAACCGCCAAGGCATCTTCCTCCGCAGTGGGCTCGTAGGCTGTAGTTTGTTGGGTGGAGAGAAGTTCACCACCGGCTTGCTGCAAAACATCCATAGGGTTTCCTCCTAAAAACCACGTGATCAATCCCGCCAAAATAACTCCACCCAATCCCAAGCCGGCTTTTCGGCCTGTGCCCATTCCCCGGCGACGATCTTCTACATAGTTACTTTCTCTACGTCCATCCAATTTCATATTATTCTTTTTTCTGATTTCTATTAAAAGTGACATCCATTTACCAAAAGGTGGGTAAATATATAACAAACAACTCTATAAAAAGTCGGGGAATTGGCTTATTGGAGGGAAAAGTCTCCTTTCGAGAAACGGTAGCGATAAGAGAGGAGGTGAATTGATTTTGGAATGATCCCAAGAAGCTACCCCAACGCTTAGGGAGTACAGCTCATTTGGAAGAGAACAAAGCTAAGGCGTTGGGGAATATTTTCCTTTTTCAATCCATCAGAGAATGGTTTTCATTGTAGTATATTCGACGCGTATCTAACTTATTTACAGCGATTTTAGAAATCAATAAAAAAAAAGAAAGAGACAAAATTTGTTTTTCTACGAAAAATTCGTAAGTTTGCTACGAAAAAATCGTAGATAAGACATAATGAAAAAGAAACAGAATATAGAGAGTTTTCTCAACGGATTGTCTCCTTTGGAGGAAGATTTTATGCGTGCCTTGTGGGGCATAGAGTGTGGAGAGATCAGCGATGTTATCCCTCATATGGTTCACTCTGAGGCTCCCTATACAACAATAGCCTCCACTGTGCAGAAATTAGAAAAGAAAGAATATATCCGCCGGATTGGGAAGAAAAGAGGATTCGTGTACCAACCTGCCATAAGTGAAAATACCTATTGTGCCAATACGCTTAAATATGTGGTGAGCAACTTTTTTACAGGCAGTTATAAAGGGCTGATACAAAACTTCGCGGAAGAAGGGAAAATATCGGCAAAAGAACTCGAAGAGATTTTGCAAATCATAGAGACGGGGAGCGTTGAGACAAATGGAGAACCCCTAAAAAAATAAACAGTCGTATTATGGAAATTTCTTCTCCTTGGATCTCTTATCTCCTGTTCTCGGCTTTAGGGTTAGCGACATTCTATGTAGCGGACAAACTGCTTGTCGGAAGAATGTTCCTGCCATTTGCCCATAAAAGAGGGTACTACCTCTTTGCTCTTTCTTTCAGTATCTTAATTCCTTGGGTGGCTTATGCCATCCCTTTCCGAGTGCTAAGTTTACTACGTAGTGCTGCTCCGCAAACCTCCCAATTTTCTGTTGAGCAAATGATCGTCTCGTCAATAGGGCTGGAAAAATTAGAACCGGTACCCCTCTCATTGGAACAAACTTTGCTCCTGATTTGGATTATTGGAATGGCAGTCGTTCTGCTGCGGTCTATATGCGGAGTGGGATATTTGCTGAAGATAATTTTAACCTCTAAAAAGAAAACAACAGCGGAGGGGAGTATCTTTTTTGTCTCTGAAAAAGCAAAAGCTCCCTTTATCCTATTCCGTAGTATTGTTATCCCCTCGAGACTCTACCATTCACCGGCCTTTCCCATTATCCTCAAACACGAAGAGGCACACCGCCAAGGACAACACTTTTGGGATAGAACTTTGGCACAATGTTGTCTGATTGTGCAGTGGTGGAATCCCTTTGTCTACGGATTGATCCGAGCACAAAGACAAACTCTGGAGTATATGGCAGATGAGAGTGCCATCGGCTCCGGTGTAGATAAAAAAGAATATCAAATGCAGTTGCTGCGAATCTCTCTCGAGACAACGGCCGAGTCTGTGAGCCTTTCGTTTGCGGCTAATAACCTAAAAAAAAGAATCGTTATGCTTAATTCAAATCGAACAGAACACAAAAAAAGCTCATTATGGTGTTTGAGTTTTTCGACTTTTGCAATTGCTCTGCTCCTTTTTATAGGAAGCAATATAACTGCACAGCCTGCAAAAAGCAGCCTACAAAAAGCAAATAGTCCGCAAGCCCAATTGCTCCGAAAAGCAGATGAGGCTTGGGGACAAATTCCGGATACCACTATTTACCACGAATGTGCAATTCCTCCCCAATATATCGGAGAGGGGAAAAGTATTGCGGAGTTTGTTTCCAAACACTTCCCGCACAAGAAGGAGTTAGAGGGGGTTAGTGGCACCGTAGTGGTGCGCTTCATTGTAGAGAAAGATGGCTCCATACAAGAAGCAAAGATTATCCAAAGCCCCCATCAGATAGCTTCGGAAGAGGCGATTGGTATTGTTCGGTTGTTACGCTTCACCCCGGGAAGAGATAAGGAGAACAAATCCGTACGAGTATCTATGGTTTTGCCCATTCGAATAGGAAAGAAGGTGGAAAAAACTTTGGCGAAAAATCAAAAAAAAGAATTTGCACAGATGCAACCGGCACAGTACCAAGGAGGAGATATATCCGGATTGATTCAAGAGGTGATGAACGAGATCTCTTTCCCTAAAGGAGTAAAAGAGGTCCAAGGGCGAGTGGTGGTACGTTTTGTTGTAGATGCCACAGGAAAAGCCAAAGACCTTCAGTTGGTGAAAAAACTGTATCCCGAATTTGACAACGAAGTATTGCGGGCTGTGAACAAAGTGCTTCAGAAGACAACCTTTACCCCGGCCAAGGAAAATGGTAAGCCGGTAGCTTCTACGTACACCTTACCCGTTCTTTTTTCTGCCAAATAGCAGAGGCACTTCAGTTAGTACAATCCATTCGTAAAATGGATTGACTCAACAAAAAAGGTGAGGATTTTATTATTCCCCACCTTTTTACGTCTTAATTCCCCCGGTCGAGAGAAGAAAACTTTAGTGTAAGGTAACCTTGAATATGGCATTGCCCACTTGCACTATGCAAAATCCTCGTTGTATGGCAGAGGTTTCTACGCGCAAATAGCCATCACCATCCGTAGATCCACCAAAGAGTAGCAATCCACTTGCCGAAAAGAGACGTACAGGAGTATAAGCCTCTGCCTCAGAAACAACAAAATAGTCGGTCACCGGATTGGGCAATAGGCGAATTGTTTTGTTATTTTTTTGAGGCATTTGAATTGCAGTAGTTTCTCTGAATTCTGCCATAATTTTAGTATCGCACAAGATGGTGAACTTTTTCTCCTTGCGAATATCTTTTCCATTGGCTGTCAGAGAAAAAAGCCTTAAATACTCCGGAGCCTCTATTTGTAGAGATAGTGTAGTGCCATAAGGAACTTTGTCAAGATTGTCCATTCCTTCTGCCCCTATCCGACACTCTTCGGGGGCTTCTATACTTATATGACAAAAACTGTTTTCCTTGAGAAAGGGTACACCCGCTCCTTGGTTGAAGCCTCCTTTGAAATCGAGGATTATCCAATTTTTTTGAACAGCCTCTTCCACCACAGAGAGATCGCACTGATTGCCCTCTTGACCTTGGGTATTTATTGCCATCAACTCTCCGTATTGAAGCAGTGAGGAGCGGTCATTAAGCTGCTGTACCGCTTTTTGCAAAACCGATAAATTGAGGGCGTTGTTATAACAGTGCACTTTTTCAAGTTCGGGGCTTGTGGGTAAGGTAAGATCTGTAAGTTGATTTCCTTGACAACAGAGTTCTTTGAGCCCGATGGCTGTTCCAAGGGCAAGGTGTGTTAGTCGATTGCCGGACAAGTTCAGAGAAATCAATCCGGTGGTTTTGCTCAAATCAATGCTCTTAATGGCATTGTACGAGAGGTCGAGAGTGGCAAGAAGAAGGAGGTTACTTAGGTCGATTTCCTCAAGTTGGGTATGTGCACTGATCACCGTTTCCAAAGAGGGTGAGAGATCGATCTTTTTGAGAGGGTTATGCGAGCAATCCAAATAGCTCAAGGCAGAGAGTTTTTTCAAATCTAACTGCTCAATTTGATTGTTGGAGCAAACCAATTTTCTCAGAGTTGTGTTTTCCGAAATCTTTAGCGAAGTAATGCCACAATCTGAGCAATGAAGCTCTTTTAAGTAGCCCTTGATTTCTATATCATCATCTGTTACCTTGTATCCACCTTTAGGGAGAGGAGATATACCCTTTAGTTGAAGATCCTGCTCACTGATATTTTGGAATGATAGATTGACTGTTTCTCCTTTTTTCTTACCGGTTTCAAGTTTTATTTCGACAGGTTGCAACAAAGACAAGTCGGAATTGAAAATTACTTGGGGCATCACGCTGCGAATGGGAGAAATAATAGTTTTTCCGTCGGGTTCGGAGAGGATTATCAAAACTTCGAACCAACATTTACCTCCCGGATTGAACGGATTATTGGTAAAGAAATTAGCATCAGCAATGAGGGTTCGGATTTCCTCTGGAGAGAAGGCCAAGTCTATGGCAACTGATTCTTTTAACGGCTCCATAAAGCGAAAGCGACGAGGCTTTGTCAGACTGATGAGGTCTTTGCCATTGGTTACGCTGATGTAGCAGGTAGCTCTAAATGGAGCAAAGGGGTTGCTGCCCACATTTTTGATTTTGAGCCCTTTGATTACCGCAGACTGAGGGTGCAGTTCAATGGTTTGCGAGAGGGTCGCTTCACCGTTGTAAGTAACCAAAAGCCCCGGACGTATTTGAGATGCTCGCACTACCTGTACTTTCTGCGCCAAAGGGTATTCTTTTCCTTGAATAACCAGTTTGAGGTCGGTTTTTTCACCTTCGGGCAAGGGGAAGCGATCTATGCGACACGTAAAGCAATGGCTTCCGTGGGGGATGCTTTTTAATTCGGAAGCTAATTCGATCCAATTGCTTTGCCCCGAAACCTTGTACATAAAGGTAACGTTGTTGCGCAGCTCTTCTCCGCTGTTGTTAAGAATGTAGTCAATGGAGCTTGCTTCGTAACCTTGCAAGGTACATTTTGTTTGACGGGCATCCACAGACAATCGAGGAGTATTTTCGGGGTAGCCAATTCGATCAATGTTACCTTGAGAGTCGGTATAGACAAAGGCTTCCGTCGCCGTTCCAATAATGTGTTTTACGGGAAAATATCCACTATGCCCTTCGAATTGAGGAATTACCTTGTAAATAGAATTGGGTTTTAGAGCAAGGTCTGCCACCTTAAAGGCCGGGATGTATGCTCCAATAGAGGTCATTTGGTTGCTTCTTCTCGGGTCCATAACGTAGTGCAACTCTATTTTCTTGCCAGCTTTGGTCTCTTTAACCTCTTGTGGGTCTGATTCATTGACCATACGCAGGCGCAAAGATCCCGAATAGTCCCTTTCCGAGGTCAGTTTGGCAAGCAGCTCTGTGGTATAAAGCATCCCTCGGTCTTTGTTGTAGGTTAGTTGGAAAGACTGCCCCATCAACTCGGGTTCTGCATCTTTGGAATTCCCTCTAAAGTCCGGCTCGATCCCAACAATGGCTTGCTGCCCCCAGTTGAATCCGCCTGTCCCTCCTCCCGTTCCCAACACGGAGGGAGCCAATACATTGAGAAGAAAATATCCATTTGAAGTACCAAGCCACCCCCAGTTGATATGAAAAAATCCGTTGGCATCGTAACCGTCACAAACAAAAGCGTGACCGCCACCATATCCCAATCCGCCATAAACAACAGAGCGTCCGGCAGCCATCTCCTGCCGAAGAACTTGTTCCCATTCTTCTGTGATATAAGTGGCTCGGTCTATGGCTCTAAGAGATCGCTTATAGCCGAAGTGCGTGCGCAAAGCTCGCACCACACTTCCCAAGAAAGTTCCGCTACCGTCTTCATCGTACATCATATCCGAAGCGGCCCCCACGTGATAACAGAGGGTAGCCAAAGCCTCTCGTTGAAGAACGGAGCATTGGGTTGCCGGATAGAGTTTTTCCGGCATATTGCTCCAATCGTACTCCACCTCAAAATTGACTTTGTGGTGTCTGGTGCTGACAAATTCCTTGTATTCGTATTCTCCCACCCCACGCTTGGGCCACGAGTGTTGCCGCATAACCTGTGCGGTGGCGGTCGCCACACAGCCCACGGGCATATTGGGTTCTTCGTTACCAAAAGGACAGTAAAAATTCCACGGGTAGCCCTGATCCCATACAATATTTCTAAGCAATGGGGCTACCTCCAAGGGCAACCCGTTTCGAAGGTTCTTGGTTTGCTTAGCAACATTTTGCAAATGCCCCATTTCTTGTTGCTTGTCTATCAAGATTGTATAGGCCTGCAGTAAAGAGTAGAGCTGTACGGGAAGTTGTTGCGGATCAATATACCCCTCTGTTGCATAGCCCAATACCTCGGGGAGACAGTCGTCTCCCGAGACAACAATAAAACCCTCCTTATCCCCCCGGTTGAAAATGTAATATGCTCCTACCTGCGACCGAAGTGCTCCGCTTTGTTTTAGACGAAGCTCCTCTCCTGCCACAAATACCAATTGAAGTTTTGAACTGTGCACTATGCCTCCTTTGCGGAGCGATGTAGAGAAAAACTGTTCGGCGATCTTGCGTGCCTTTTGAACATCTATGGGAGTGGCAAGCAGACTGCTGCCCATCCACAGAAACAATACAAAGAGGGATAAGACCTTCATATGAGAGAATATTCGATTCATACCGAAAAAGACTGAAAGGTTAAGGAGGTAAGGAAAGGAGAGTACCGGAAAGGCTTCTCCGAAAAGACGGAGAAACCTTGTGGGTACAGTAAAAAGAGGATTTTATTACTCAACGATGACTTTAGTTAGTTCTGTTCCCGCTTTAACGAGATAGCACCCTTTGCCAAGAGTTTTGAGATCTAAAACAGCACAGCCCAAAGCATCTGTGAAAGTTTCCTCAACCAAAAGACCACCAAGATTGAATAACTGTACTTTTTGGAAAGCGGAAGCTGTTATGTGTAGATACTCTTGAGCCGGGTTAGGATAAATGCGCACAGAGCTGTTCTCTATTGCGGTTACAGCCTCTGTGCTCACAAACACAGCTGTAACTGTAATCGGTTGATCCGACACCGTGAACTTGAGACTCTTGGTGATATCTTGGTCATTGGCTTTGAGGGAAGATAGAATGTGTTTGGGATCGGGTTTTACCACCACAGTTAGTTCCGTTCCTTCTTCCACTGCTTTGAGATCTTCTTCGGTGTAACCATCAATGGATATAGTACCATTCTGAGCAGGAGCAAGGGTTACAGTTACAGTAGTTACAAGACCCTCATAATTGCTAAACTCATAACCCGATTCATTGGCTTGGCGGACCACCCACCCTTTTGCCATAGCGGCTTCTACATCTTTTTTCTTCATTGCATTTCCCTCTGCGGGAGATGCCCCCAAGGGTTGAGCAAAATCCAAGTTGTGTGTTTTGCCTTCTGCCAATTTGGGGAGATTCTCTACCAACCTGTGGGCAGCTTCTG
Source organism: Bacteroidota bacterium (assembly GCA_023396255.1). Taxonomy (GTDB): domain Bacteria; phylum Bacteroidota; class Bacteroidia; order Bacteroidales; family Porphyromonadaceae; genus Porphyromonas. The sequence continues at coordinate 312,847 of JAEWWU010000013.1, read as the reverse complement.
CACCAATGTTATTGAGGAGACACTTAATCCACGTTAAAGCCGTGCACCCTTCGATGTTTATCTCTTTCAGTTTGTTTTTGTAGACATTGAGAGTAGATAGGGCTGTGCAACCTTTGAGGTTGAGAGTTTCGAGGTTATTGTTATAGCATTGCAGATTTTCGAGGGCAAGACATCCATCAAGATTGAGAGTTTCTATCGAATTGCTGGAACAATCTACCTCTTTCAAGGTCTTACAACCAGAGAGTTCCAAACGCTTCAAACTGCCGTTCTTTCCAGAAGCTCCCTGAAAATTGACCTCCTTGAGTTGTGGGCAATTTTTGAACTCCGCCTCGAAAAGCGACTCTGCATATTTGCTACGGACCATTGTTAGTTTGGGCAAATCGTTGCAGATAAAAGTTCCCACTGTGTTGTAGCCAAAGTCCAATTTTTCTATTACATCAGATTTAATGATTAGTGAATCTATGCGGTTTTTGTACCCTTCAGACAGTTCTGTAACATCACCGATGATGACTATCGGAAGAACCCCTTTAGAGGAAGGATTGGCTTTAAGTGTGTAGGAGTTTTTTCCCGAAAGGGCTTTGCTCTCTTCAACTCCGCTGATGGAAACTTGGGTTCCTTCAGCAAAAGTTAGGTCAAGCTCAACTTTGTCTCCACCCTTATATTCTATATTCCCTTTGTCTCTATCGTGATAAAAAGAGAAAGTCATTTTGATAGTGTTTTGGGCTCGAACCCCTAAAGAAGAAAGAGTACTCAAGGCGAGCACACTCATAAGAAACCAGTAAAATTTTTTGCTCATAATGATGATTATTAGAAGGTTATTTGTATAGTATTGATTGAATTACTTTGTCGGTTTTATGATTTGTTTGCCCCAAGAGTTACCACTGACGATATAAATACCTTCGGGCAAAGGACAAAGAGCAATGACGGCTTCGCCTCTTTCATTGACATTGCTTTGTAGTAGAAGGCTGCCCTCAAGAGAAAATAGGCGTATAGGTTCGTAAGGCTGCGCACCTTTCACACAGAGGAGATTTTCGGAGGGAATAAAATGGCAAGAGATGGAATTTTCCGAGGTAATCGCTTGCGTGTCCCCTCCTGTTACTCCCTCATAGAGAATACCACTTCTTCGATCCGAGTTCCCGTGCAAGTCCAATACGATCCAATTTTTTTGTTGTAACTCTTGTACCTGTTGCTTGTATATGTCGTTGCCATCGGAGGTATCTGTTTTATCTACCAATACACAAAATCCGGGTTGGAGATCCTTTCTGTTGGGCAGGGAATTAGCTACTTGTTGGCTCTTCTCGGCGGATAAAGCATTGTGCCTGCAGCAAAGAGTTTGTAACTCTCGACTATTCAGCAGCAATGTTTCTATGTCATTGGTTTCACAATAAAGCGTTTTCAGATGAGAAGATGAGGACAAGTCCAATGTCTTGATGTTGTTTTTGGCAACGTCGAGCATCATTAGGTTATCGGCCTGCAGAGTGAGTGTAGAGAGTTTGTTATTGGCAAGGTTTGCAGACTCCAGCCGAGGGGTTTGCCCAAAAGAAATCTGCTCTATTCGATTGTTTTGGCATTCTATTTGTTGCAGTAGAGAACATTGAGAGAGATCCAAAGAGCCTGAAACGGCATTGTCCTTAATGTTCAAAAACCTCATACTGCCGGCTTTGGAGAGATCAATGGATTTTAGTCCTTGCGCTATTATTTCTAACCCTTCTACTCGCCCTTTCAATTGGATGGTTTCGGAAGTCAATCGGTATGAAGAAGCGTAAGCACTTGAATTCAAACTTCCCTCGATGCCCGTTGCAGAAACTTCTCCCGAACGCATTAGGGCAAACTCAACAGTGCTGCCGTTCTTCTTGTTGAAGGTGAGTAGAATGATTTCATCGCTTTCCGAGTTATCGGAACCGTAATAGATCTCTCCTTCTCCCTTATTGGCAAAACCATTGTAGTTGATCACCCACCAATTCTTGCCTCGGGCAATAGCTACGTCCTCTCGGGTGCAAGAGTTGTGCTCGCTACCAGTACTCTGTTCTTTGGTATTGATCACTTTAATCTCGGCCTTATCCTCGGACTTCCTTTGAGGAAGTGATTGCATAAGGGCAGTCATAGCAGTACCGGAAATACCATTTTCGTAACAACTCAAGAAAGTAAGCTCCTTATTTGCAGATAAATTAAGTCCTTTTAGGTTGCATCCATTACAAACCAAAGAGCGTAAACGGGTGTTGGCGGATAGATTAAGTTCTTTTATCCCCGCATTGCTATAACAAGAGAGCATTTCCAACAATGGATTGTGGGACAAATCTAATTGAGTGAGTTGGTTGTGCCCTACAGATACCGATTTAAGTTGAGGATTTCGGGTAAGGTTTATCTCTTTGAGAAGCCCCCATTCACAGGAAAACTCCTCAAGAGCTTCGTTTTGGGTTAGGTCAATGCTTTGCAACCCCTTGTTGGAGCAGCTAAGCTTCTTTAAAGCCTTATTATTCTTCAGATCCAGAGAGGTAATATTGGTAGAAGAAACAATCAAAGTTTCGAGTAAAGGATTATGGCTTACATCCAAAGAGGATAGATTGTTGCTGTAGCACTCCAACACTTTCAGATTAGGATTCTTGCTCAAATCCAAAGAGGTCAATCCCTCTGTGTTTGGGGCATTCTTTTCCTTGTTCATAAGAAGCTGTCCCGTGTTGTCGCTACAATTGAGCACTTCGAGTTTGGGGCAATATTCCGTCTTGAGCTCAGAAATGTGGTTTTGGTTGCAATCCAAATACTCCAGATTGGGATTTCCGGACAAATCTAGGGCTTTGAGCTTATTGTGAGAAACATCCAACCATTTGAGTCCAGCACAGGAAGTTAGGGTAAGAACGGAAAGAGAGGCTCCTGTGTCGTTAGAATTTCCGCTGCATTGCAAATTTTCAAGACGAGCATTATTGCTCAAATCCAGATGGATGATTTGGGTGTTGGAACAATTGAGAGAGAGTAAGCCCCGATTTCCGGAAGTTACTATTTGTTTGATGGGATTGTCCGAGCAATTGAGCCGTTGCAACAACTTGTTGTCCTTTATACTCAGTTGAGTAATAGCGTTGGAGGCACAATCCAACTCCACCAAGGAGTTGCACTTGGATATGTCAATCGCCTTAAGTCCATTACCGGAACAGATAAGCGAAGTTATACGCCCCTTGAGTTGAATTTCCGAGGAAGTGGTGGAGTAAAATCGAGCAACTCCGTCCGCCACAATTGGTTCTTTTATACCAATGGTTTCCACCGGAGTTTCTGCCAAGATTGTTAGTTTTAACAGACTAACCTCTTGAGATGCTTTTAGAATGATCACTTTGTCGGCGTCTTGTTGTGCCAATGCCTTTGAGTAAGGGGCTATTATGAGGAGAAGCAAAAGTCCGTAAACAGAAAGAAACTTCTCTACAGCCGAATATTTGTTCATATAACTGCTCATTCAAAATTATTAGACAAGGCGATTGATTAGGCTCTGCTCTCCTTTTGAAAATAGGTTTCTATCAATCGGGAAGAAAAAATCACCCAATTAGTTCCAATTCTTTTCTAAGCAAAAACTCTGCGCTTTTATCCTTTTGGAAAAAGAGAGGAGCTAATTGGGTGAAATTGTTTCATTGAAGAATGACTTTAGAAGATACAACAGTTCCAAGAGCTTTAACTTGAACGATGTAGAGTCCTCTTTCCAAATCAAAAACAGGAACAACTACTCGGTCCGCATCCACCTTGAAAGAAGCAACAGTAGCCCCATCGGCTCGTAGGAGGGTTATATTTTGGAGAGCTGCGCCATCTATGGTTAGGTGGTCTGTGGCAGGGTTGGGAAAGAGAGAGAGTTTTATCTTGTTGGTCTCTACGGAATTGACAGAAGTCGGGTATTTATATTCATACACTCTTCTGTAAACAGGGGTAGACGCCCCCGGAGCATAAAACGCTTCCCCTATTCGTTGGTAGGTTTTGCCAAAAAGCATAGTCTTGCTGGACGAATAGGGAGAATCCAAGTCAAGCGGAAACTCAGGAAAGCCAATCTTTTGGTCAGCTATTTTTTTGTTATACTCCATTCGAACCTCAACGGCATCGTATAAGTCTCCTTTTGCGTTTCTGTTTTGTTGGACAATTTTACTCAAGCATCCATCATTGTCATACTCATAAGAAGTAATGCTGGAAGATACCAAGTTGTTAGGGTCTGTAATGGTGGGGAAAAGCTCCTCCTTAATTCTCTGGTTCTTTTCGTTGTACGTATAATTGATGCACGAAGTCATTGTTTCGGATGTTCCTTCCCCATATACTCCGGCGTCTACGATATGAGACATTTTGATCAAATTACCGTGTTCATCATAATCATATTTCTCCTTGGCCTGTGCAGTGTGGTCATAGTACGAAGCAATGCGACCCTTGTCATCGAACTTGATATCAGCTGTGGTTATAGGTTTTTCGAACTGAATCATATAACAAAGCCTCTTGGAAAGTTGCCCCAGTTGGTCATATTCATATTCGAATCGAGTATCACGCTTGGGCTCGCCTCCCTCAAAGTTCAAAAATTTGTCTATTCGGTATACTTTACCCTCCTCATTATAGAAAATAGAATCCCAAGAGGTTATTTTACCTCCTTTGATATTGTCTATGCGGCGCAATTTGTCTTCCAAATCATACTGAAAACGGTATCCAGATGAGTTTTTATCTGTCACTACTCCGCTGAAGTAAAGAGACTTGCCATCCTTAGCTTGCTCAGTTTGGGCTTGTGCTATGTTTTTGCCTCCGAATGCAACTACGGCTGTGACCAAAAGAATAGATACTTTCTTCATAACTTTTCGATTATTTTAATTGATTTTTATAGGTTTCAAAAAGAGCTATTATCCCTCCACTTATGTCAAAAACAAATAATAAATATTGCCTTTTGAACAAATGTATAGAATATATATAACATTTATTAGGATATAAGTTAGTTTAACCATTACTTTCCAGAAAACTTAAAATGTATATAATCGTACTTTCATTCCATATATAGGTACAATTTCGTTCTTTGCAATTTATGCATTCACAGCCCGTGGAGAAGAAAATAGTACTGTTCGAGAACCTGTTGTCTAAGAAATAGGGAGTGGTTGCTTAAACACTATGCAGATTCATCTATGAGAACAGGACACATTACTGCTCAAAAAAACGAGAATAAAACGGCTTAAGTAAAGTCTTTTTGCGATAATAACCTTAGCATTGCGATCGCAATCAATCAGTTTTTATGGCAATCACCAATCAATTGGAAGCACCAACTGACTTCGGAACAGGAGACGAAAGTACACTTTGAGCCTAATTATGGGAAATAATATTTTGCTGTTTTCCGATCTAGGCAAGAAAAGTCTTGCTTTTGAGAAAAAGAGGAGAGATAAAAGCTCATCAAAGAACCTTTGCTTTGGGTAGTATGTAACATTTATTTTTACTATAACAAGAAGCCCCTCTTCCAAAGATTGAAAAGAGGCATTCAGATTAGACAGAGAGACTTATTCATATAACTTTTAGGACATCACTATCTCCATTTCTTAAAACGGGCAGGGAAGACCTTTATTTGCACCGGACAACCCCACCGGATTCTCCGATTCCGGAACAAAAGTAAGGAATAAAAGTTAGATTTTTCCCCCTAAAAATTAGTTTAACAAGGAGATAAAAAGATTTTAAAAGGAATCCCTACCGAATTTACCAAAAGAAAGGTACAAATGTGTTTCAGGAAAATAAAGAAAGACCCTGTCTTTGGGTATGTGAACCTTATCGGGAAGAACGTAGATGGGTTGGCTTTAAGCTGATACCGATACTCTCGACACCTCTTATGGATTGCTCTTGTAAAGGTTTTGCAGGCTTTTGCCTTTTTTTGTCTATGAGCGGAGACAAAAGAGCAGGCAGTGGAGTTATGGAAATGTCATACATAGCACACATAGGAAAGAACAAACTCTGTTCAAGACTGAAAGAGGTTTGTATAATACCTATACCGGAACCGTCCCAACGTCCCGGGGCTTGTGCCAATGGGAGAGTTAGCGTATCCGTTGTGCGCCATCCAAAAGCATTCTGAATGGTGCAAGCAATAGGAAGGGTGCAGTAGTCATATTTATTATTGTGCCTTGTGATTATCTCCAACGAGTAAGGGATATCGGGATTGGTTATGAGAACAGAGTAGTGCAGTTCTTGAAGAGCTTTCCATTCTGCTCCGGCAATGGGGACGACCTCTTCCTGTACCCCTTTCTGAGGTGTGCATCCCCAAAAAAGAAATCCAAGAACAATTCCCACGAGGGCGAAAATTTTCTTACTGGAGAAGAATCTTAGTCGCATCGCTTCTATTTGACCTCAGGGCGATCTCCTTGCTGTTTTTTGTTACCCGAGGAGGCAGGACGATCTTGTTTTCTGCCGGAATGGTGATTTCTTCGGTTGTTAGAGTCTTCTCTTGGTTGGGGTTTGTTTACCGACTTCCGCTCCTTGTCGCCAAGTTGCGAATTACGATTGTTTCGCTCTCCTCGCTCCTTTTTTCTATGAGTAGTATTGCCATTCTCTTTGACTTCCGCTCTTTGGTCTTCGTGACGAGAGGTTTGACCCTTTGATTGGGGCTTACCGGAGGAACGTCTGCGATTGTTTCGGTTGGTTTTCTCTTTTTTATCGAACCGAGTGAGAGAGTTATCCTCCAATATGTCTTTGCTATCGATTGTTACGGTTGTATTGGCTTCACCGGCCAAGGATGCAGGCTTCTCGTTGCGTTTATTCAGCTCTACAATTTCCACAGCTCTGGCTACGGAAATGGTTACCAGATCGACTGGAGCGTGCGCCTCCTTGCTGTAAGTGAGCAGTCCTGCCAATATATCCGTTTTGAAGAGGTGATAAGCCCCCTCTTCTGTCTCCAACACTCTATCCGATACCGGTAGTTTTCGTTTGGCTTCCAAGTAAGTATTTACTTCAAAGTTGGTGCAGCACTTCAATTTGCTGCACTGACCGGTGAGCATCTGCGGATTCATCGTTAGGTCTTGAATTCGAGCTGCTGATGTATTGACGGATCTAAATCCGGTCATCCAAGAAGAACAGCATAGTGACCTGCCACAAGGGCCTATTCCCCCAATGCGTCCGGCTTCTTGACGTGCCCCTATTTGCTTCATTTCGATGCGTACCCTAAAAACTTCCGCCAAGACCTTTATAAGTTTGCGAAAATCCACTCGCTCGTCCGCGATGTAGTAGAAGATTGCCTTATTCCCGTCTCCTTGATACTCAACATCACCTATTTTCATATCAAGGTTCAAGTCCGAAGCTATCTTTCTCGACTCTATCATTGTTGTATGCTCACGACTTTTGGCCTCTTGATATTTTTCCAAATCGGTGGGCTTGGCAATACGAAATATTTTTTTGAATTCCGTTTGAGTAGGATCTATGTGCAGAGCAATCATACGACGCAACACCAACGAACCGGTCAAGGATACCCTGCCGATGTCGTGCCCGGGAGATGCCTCAACCGCCACCATATCTCCTTTCTTGAGAGGGAGACCGGCTTCATTATAATAGTATCCCTTGCGGGTATTTTTGAATTGAACCTCTACGTAGTCGTTTTGCTGCGCGGTAGCCGGAAGATCGGACAACCAATCGTACGATTCCAATTTGCTTCCACCCCTTCCACAACATCCCTTTGGCGAAATTGTCGGGCTGTTGTCTTGCTTATAGTCGTGATTCATCAATCTGCTCTGTCAATTTTGTAATGTAAAGGTAATAAAAAGCAGGGAAAGGCTCTTGTCCTCTTACAATGGGATATGAAAATTGTAGGCGCAGCCAAAGTCCCAAATGGGTTTTAGTGTTCTGTAAACAGAGCCATCGGGAAGAGGGAGAACACGTCCGGGTTCAATGGAAAACCGATGAAAGAAAGCCAAAGAGCGGTTGCCTCGCACCTGCATTTGAATGTCGATAGCACCTCCCAATCGAGGCCACCAGTGCAGTTGCCCCACACCCTGAGAAGAGGCATTGGGTTGAGCCATAGCTGCCACGCCGGCACGTAGGTACAGATTACTGCTAAAGTTGAGAATTTTAAGGATGTGCACCCCATATACCGCATCGGCAAGGAGAGTGGAGCGGTAAAGAGATTGCTCCCATCGGGGGGAAGAAAAACTTTCGGTACGCAGAGCCACGTCAAGGGCATAGTGCCTGAAGTTTTTCAACGTCCCAATGCTAATACCCACCTCTCCGCTTCGGGTAGAGACGGTCTCTTGAGGCGTTTTGAAAGATGGAATAAGAGTAGCGGAGGTAAATAGTCCCAAGCGGAGTTTATTCTCTTGGCGGTAAGAGGTACCCAACTTTTCTTGCCGATCTTGGGGCATAACATCAAATAAGTGTTGGGAGATTAGGTATCCCAAGTGTGCCGAAAAGATTCCGATTCCGGCACCCATAGCCACGTCGCTCACCCAGTGTCTGTTATTGATGATGCGCCCGGCTGCCACCGAAGAGGCTGCTGCGTAGTGCAGCACTGCAAGGAAAGGATAGCGATGCCCATACTCAAGATCAAATAAACCCGCCCCCAGAAAAGCGGTTGCCGTATGCCCGGATGGGAACGAAGTCTTGGAAGAGCCATCCGGACGCATCTTTCCGATAAGGTATTTGGCTGAGAGCACTGTTCCGGCAGCAATCGCCCCACCTATGAGGTCAGCCGTAAAAGCCTGTGGCAAAGACTCGCTTTGCCCCTTTATCCCTGCAAGAAGAAAGGCCGGTTGTACAGCAAAAGTGGAAAATTGGAGGTAATCATCGTAATGGGTTCGCAAAGAGGGGAAATAACTATCCCGTGCGCTTTTGTAGCGTTGATCGCTGCCCTTATAGGCACGCCACGCATAAAGCCCTCCGGAAATCAATGGAGCTATTCGAAGAGGTTCGAGGGGTTGTATCTTATTGGTTTCACGAATGGATACAACCACCAAGGGGAACAAAGAAGTTGAAGGGCGGTATTCCCTCTCCTTGGAATTCTCTTGTGGAATGGAAGCAAGGGTATCTGTCTGCGTAGAGAGCTCTTGAGCTCTTGCTGTAATTATGGGAGAGATGACACAGAAAAAGGCAAACAGAACTGACAAAAACGGCTTCATAAGAGATATTGTGAAAACTAAATTATTTTTTGAGGAAAGAAGGATGGGCAACGGCTTGGTAAATAGATCGGATTGCATAGGATAGTACAGACTCCGAAACATCCCTATTGCTCATCAAAAAAAGAGGCACTTGGGGACTGTCTTCCCAATAAGGAGGTTGCAAATACTCTTCTTGCACTATTTCAAAGCCATTGCGCTTGTAAAAGGCAATTCGCCTTTTAGCAAATTCGGTGTAGGGTGGCTCTACCTCTATAACCAGAGGTCTGTTGCCCAATTGCTCGGCAGTCACCTGCAACACTTGCCTGCCCAAACCGGAGTTGCGAAGCTCCGGTTGTATGGCGAAGTGTTCGCCATAAACGAGAGAGGCAAAGTCCCAAAGAGAAATAAATCCAGCCAAAGGATAAGATTCGGTAGAGAGGTATAGAACTCTAAAGCGAGCGTCTTGCTCCAAAATTTTGAGCCAAACATTCCAATCCCGCCTCTCTTCTCGGGGAAAAGAGTGGCAGTACAGCTTTCGCACAGATTCCAATACAGCCGGAGAACTGTTGGCTTGTAATTGGTGCAATGTGAAGCAATTGTTCATAAATCGTTCTTTGGTTCCTTGAGGAATAAAAAAAGCAGCCCCATCTTAGTGATGCGACTGCTACAAGGATTTCTTATGGCGCTTCTTCAAGGACTTGAACCTTGGACCCCCTGATTAACAGTCAGATGCTCTAACCAACTGAGCTAAAGAAGCCTTCACTCCACAAATCGAATGCAAAAATAGTATTATTTTGCGAAACGCGCAATACCTGTGCTTGGGAAGGATTTCATACCTTGAAAAAGAGGAAAGGTTGCTCTTTATTCCTCATCCTTTGGATATGCCAGAAAGATGAATTGTCTTTTTATTGGAAAATGGGGAATTTTGCCCTGCTCAATCGCTTTTCGTGTGAGCGTTTGCTTACGAAAAGCGGCAAATAAATGGTTGTGCCATTCTTTTGACGAATTATGAACAGAGTGGAGGAGCGAGGATTACCCTGTATAACAAGGGTCTTGTTGAGATGAAACCTAAATGAAAGCTCTTTACAAAGAAACTTTGAAAACAAAAAACTCCCCTGCCTAACCCGGCAGAGGAGTAAAAAACAACTTAACATGAAAAACATTTTATAGCCCGTGAGAGAATCCTCGGACTATGCGTCCACTTCGTGTTTCGAAGTTCTTATATTTCACAGTCGCAAGACTGCTTCTTTAAGATATTCGCAGGATAATCCGAAAGAACAGCCTTACTCCTTTTGAGTGTTCTTAAGAGCAAAGGTTTACTTTATCGCTTACAAAGATACCAATCTCTTTTCTAAATACAATCTTCTTACGAGACGAATTTGCCTCGCTTGTTGTTAATTCCTATCCTTACGATCCGCTCCACGATCCCGATTGGGGCGTTGGCGACGTTCCGGCTCTTGATAACCCTCCGGTTTTGGCAAAAGAGCTTTGCGAGAAAGTCTGAACTTTCCGGTCTTGGGGTCTATGTCCAAGAGCTTAACGGAAATCTTATCTCCTTCGTGTAGCTCGGTTTGCTCTATAGTTTCGTAACGCTTCCAATCTATTTCACTGATATGCAAGAGACCGTCTTTGCCCGGAAGGAATTCAACAAAGCATCCGTAGGGCATCACCGAACTGATGGTTCCTTCATACACTTCTCCCACTTCCGGCATCGCTACAATACCTTTGATCATATTGAGGGCTGCTTCGAGAGATTCTTTATTGTTGCTGCTTATTTCCACAACACCAAATCCGTCCACTTCTTCGATGTTTACCGTAGCCCCACTCTTCTCTTGTATACCCTGAATAATCTTTCCACCCGGTCCGATAACGGCTCCAATGAATTCTTTTCCAATACGCAGAGTTTCGATGCGCGGAGCGTGTGGCTTGAGATCGGCACGTGGAGCCGGCAAAGCCTCTTCTATGCAATTGAGGATATGCATACGACCCTCTTTGGCTTGAGCAAGAGCTTTTTCCAAAATCTCATAGCTGAGCCCGTCCACCTTAATATCCATTTGAGTAGCAGTAATCCCGTCTCGAGTACCGGTTACTTTGAAGTCCATATCCCCTAAGTGGTCTTCATCTCCCAATATATCGGAAAGAACGGCATAGTTCTGCCCCTTATTCTCACTGATGAGCCCCATAGCAATCCCGGATACAGGTTTCTTGATGGGTACCCCGGCATCCATCAATGCCAAGGTTCCGGCACAAACGGTAGCCATAGACGAAGAGCCGTTAGATTCGAGAATATCACTCATAACACGCACCACATAGGGGTAATTCTCCGGCAACATTCCTTTGAGAGCACGGTGTGCCAAATTGCCGTGTCCTATTTCTCTACGCCCTACCCCTCTTTGTGGACGAGCCTCTCCCGTGGAGAATGGAGGGAAGTTGTAATGCAAAAGGAAGCGCTCTTTGGTATAATTGAGAACATCGTCTACCAACTTCTCGTCGCTCTTGGTTCCCAAGGTCACCGTTGTAAGAGATTGCGTTTCTCCGCGTGTAAATATAGAGGAGCCGTGGGGGCCGGGCAAACAATCTGTTTCTATCCAAATAGGCCGTATTTGTGTCGTCTTACGGCCATCGAGACGCTTGCCTTCGTCCAAAATAGAGCGACGCATAGCTTCTTTTTCCACATCGTGGTAGTAGCGGTCGATGAGAGCGGACTTGGTTTCCAATTCTTCTTCCGAGAAGTTGGCTTTGAACCGATCAACCAAGGCTTTGAAAGCATCCGAGCGAGTGTGCTTGTCCGTCCCGGAGGTAGCAATAGCATAGGCTTCCGAGTAGCAGGCTTCGTGTACAGCGGCGCGTAGCTCCTCGTCATTCTCCTCGTGGCAGTACTCTCTCTTTTGAAGTTTTCCTACCGCCTCGGAGAGTTCCAATTGAGCTTGACATTGTTTCTTAATAGCTTCGTGAGCCACTTTGATGGCTTCAAGCATCTCGTGCTCTTGTACTTCCTTCATTTCACCCTCCACCATCATAATGTTGTCGATGGTTGCCCCGACCATAATATCGAGATCGGCTTGAGCCAACTGGGCAAAAGTAGGATTGATGATAAACTCTCCATCAACACGTACTACACGCACTTCGCTGATGGGACCGTTGAACGGAATATCCGAAACGGCTAATGCCGCCGAAGCAGCCAACCCAGCCAAAGCATCGGGCATATCTTCTCCATCGGAGGAGAATAAAATAATATTTACAAAAACTTCGGCGTGGTAGTCGTCCGGAAAGAGAGGGCGCAAGGCACGGTCTACCAAACGACAGGTCAATATTTCGTAGTCGGACGCTTTTCCCTCACGACGGGTAAACCCTCCGGGGAAACGACCTATTGCAGAATATTTCTCTTTGTATTCAACTTGGAGCGGCATAAAGTCGCATCCGGGTGCAGCGTCTTTCGCAGCACAAACTGTGGCGAGCAACACGGTGTTGCCCATAGTTACGGTAACAGCCCCATCGGCCTGCTTGGCCAATTTTCCCGTCTCGATGGTGACAACTCTTCCATCACCCAAATCGATGCTTTTCCTAACCGGGTTTAGCATAATTTCTTCTATTTAATTTTTACTCTTCTCTGTATCTATGCAAAGATAAGAATAAATACGGTCTTAACAAATAATATGGATAGCGGAAAGAGGCCTTGTTTCCCCGAACGAAATGAGACAAGAAACAATTCCCTCAGAATTGGCAAAAAGCAGGGAACTAATTACCCATTTGCAGGGAATTATTTTCCGGTAATTCCCTACAAATTTTTCTTCCGTCCAAGCAAATTTTTTCTTTTATCCGAACGAACAGAAATCTCCCACCAATTCGTTCCATTCGCACCGGGGTAGCATACAAAAAAAGATCTGTCAAGGACAAGCCTTATACAGATCTTTTTACACTTATTTGCCCCGAGCAAAGCAAGGTAACGCCCTTGTTCCAAGTCGTAGGGCTCAATGGCTGCACAAACCTCCTCCTTCTCTACCGAGAACGAGGCTCGGAAATGAATCGGCATCCCATCCCGAACATCGACCCCAAGGCAAAAAGTAAAGGGATCCCCAAAACAAGAGAGAGATAAGGAGACGACTGAAAATCGATCCGCAAACAGTGCACCAACAACAGTTCCCCGACAATAAAGAAGAAATTTTGGTAGAGATATATGTTGTATCCCTCATCGTTCCAAAGTTTCACAAAGCGAAAGGGCTTCATAGAGATGTAAGAAAACAGCAGAGACAACAGCGAGAGGGAGAAAGCGTTGTACAACAAAAAACTCAAGTTGGGTGGAAATTTATTCACCTGCATATTGAGCGGATAAAGGAATCGGGTGCACCAATAAGCAGCAAAAAAGAAAAACAACAGCCTTACCAACACCTTTTTACTAACTCGCCGATAAAAAAAGTAGCCTACCCAATAAAAAAGATTATAGACAATGGTGTTTTTCAACGCCTCGTAAAAATCGCTTCCTCGAAGCACGGGATAAAGATACTCCAAAAGATCGCCACCCAAGGCCAGTAGCAAGTTACAAGCCAAAAAGAGCCACATTCCCAATCGCTTCTGCCAAACAATTTGTTGGTTGGCAGATATGGAAATCAAGAAATAGGGCAGAATAAACCAAACGTGGTAGGCATAGGGTACCCCCTTGACTTGAAAAGCCAAAAGGGCCTTCACAACATCCAGCTCGCTCCAACGCTGTATCGGTCCCACAAAAAAGGCATATCCTCCCAAAAATAGCAAAGACAAAACCAAATATCGGTAATAGGGACGGTACACTCGCTTAAACCTATTTTTAACCAACTCCCATCCTTTTTTGTGAGGAGCCAAGCGAAACGAAGCCCCGGCGATAAAAAATATAACCGGCATTTCGACCAATAAGTAGGGTTTCCAGTCCAAGGGCAATTTGAAGCAATACAGCACGTGTATAATGCAAACGATGTAAATCATTGCCCAACCTCGATAAAGATCGAGCTGCAAATCTCTCTGTGAATTCATAGGCAAAAGTATACGGAAAAGCTACAACAACTATACAACAAAGGTACAGCAATCCCAAGGGAGTGCAATACCTCTGTCACTTACAACTCCGCATTTGGTAGCAACGGAGCTTACATTCTAATTTTTGTAAAAACTTAGCGAACGGCTGCTTTGGTAACAAAGAAATGCCTATCGGTTTGCATCAATACGATGTAGTTTCCCTGAGGCAAAGCAAGATCTCTATTTCGATCCAAAGAACAGTGAATCACCTCTTCCCCTCCCAACGTAAACACCGAAACTCGGCAAGAATCCGGAGCCGTTAGACGAACAAAGCCGGGTATCGACTGTACGAAGAAACCATCTTCGGCAGAGGCTTCGATCAATCCACTAAAATTTTGCCAAATAATGGGAGAAAAAACATATTCTCCGGTTAGGAAATCACGGGTGATTATCGTCAATATATGCCGTCCTCCTTCGGGGAAAGTACTCTCTCCCGTGAACTTAATCAAGCGATTGGCATTGAGTATATAAATGGGAAGAGAAGTAATACCATCGGTAAACAAAGCACGTGTTCCGGGATGAAATCTTTTATTCCAATATTCTTTGGAGAATTTACCGGAAAGGACTTTGAGAGCACCCTCCTCTTTGGACAAAACCTCCTGCGAAGCCAACGAGGAAAAATCAGTAATCTGTGGAGCCTTATGTACATACTTGTCATTACTTCCAACCAAAGTCATTGCCTCGGTCAATCGAAATACCTTAAGACCGTTTTGTTCCAAGAGGATCCCTACCATCTTTTCTACAAACTCCCCATTCTGAGGAACTTCTTCCTTGAAAGGGTTAAACCCATACGGATCATCAACCATAATGGAAGCCTTTCCATCGAACAACACTCGCTGAAAGCGGTATGTCGAATAAAGATTGCAATAGATCTTGTCTTTTTCATTGCCGGAGGCAGGGGTAATCTCGTAGATCTTACCCACTTCAGCATCGCGCAGAGCTTCTATACCCTTGAGCTGGACAACTTTTTCGCCTACAAAGAAGTCGGCTTTGAGAGCGTACCTATCGGGACCGTATTCTGTTTTATCCAATTTCATAAGGATAATTTCCAAAGTATGCTTTCCGGGAGCGAGATTTTCCATTACAAAGTCCCACTCCACGGGCTCATCCATAAGAGTTATGCGGTGCAAGTCTTTGTAATGTTTTCCATCCAATTTAACCTGTACGTAACTATCGAAAAATGGATAGCCGGTTAAAGGATCATCAGGGTTGGTAAGCCCGTGATTGGAGCGAAAATCTATCTTAATGGGCAAAGTAGTCAGATGCGTACGATATCCATCGTGAATATTGATAAAGGCAAACCGAGTAGGCACATTGTTCCCATATTTACGAGCGCTAAAGAGAGTTATATCATCTAACAGAAGACGCTGTCCTTTGACCGAAGGTTCTCCATCATAAAAGAATTTGACCCTCATAGGGCTCTTTTCTCCCTTGGGAGGAAATTGAGCGTCCACAATACCACAAGTACGGGGAACAATCAAAGGAGTCCACCCCCACGTTTTACCTCTGTCATAGGAGAAAGCTATTTTCCAACCCGAATCGGTCAATATTCCGTCTATCCCGTTCATTGCAAGGCGATAAATACAATATTCCGGAGCATTGTGAGGAACAAAATCGTCAATCATCTCGAAGCAAGCATTTGTCCGAGGATTGTCGGGGTCGTTGTTGGCACGTATAGAGAGAGCACGTTTCCCTTCGGGGATATTGGCAAAAGGAGAGGTTTCGATAGAGCAGTTGACCATTCTCCAGCGAATCCCATTGATCGAAACAATGGATTCCTGTTCGGAGTCTACGGTTACATTCTCAAAATCGGTTCTAAAAAGAACTTTATACCCCTGTGAGGTATCTGATTCTACATCTATATCAATGGGATCTATCGTATTTTCTTTCTCTACATTGAAGCGAACAAAGTAAGGTTGCCTTTTAGAAGCTATATTGGAGAAGGTTCCACTCACGTAGAGGTGATTCTTGCCATCGACAAAAAGACCGGTAACATCACCATCGGGTTGTTGTTTTCCCGGAAGGAAGGTTTTATCGACAGACCCATCGGCATTGAGACGCCAAAGGGTACCGCCCTGAGCAATAAAGTCTTTCCCCATACCCAAGTAATATTTCTTATTGATGTACTTAACGGCATAAGCTCCGGCGTTGGCATCTTCATTGATTTGCACTCCCGAAAAGGCAAAGGACTTATCTATGGTACCATCAGCATTGAGACGCACAATGTACCTCCCTCCGTCATATCCATCGTAGTGTTCAAAATCTCCGGCAAGAACAATTTTACCATCGGGCTGCACCTCCATATCTCTGGGAAAGAAGTCCGTCTTTGCCACATCGGGAGAATGGAAAGTTGCATCTCTGGTTCCATCGGCATTCAGTCGGGCCATACGCGCTACCTTAAACTCACCGTTGAAGGAGGTAAAAGACCCGCAAACCAGAATCTTGCCATCGGGCAGAACTTCCATATCTTCCACTGTATTAAACGAACTCTTAAAGCCTGTACCACACTTAAAGGTCGTGTCCAAAGTTCCATCGGCATTGAGACGTGCTATACCATACTGCTTACGGTCGTTTACTTGGGCAAAAGTACCGGAAATCAGCATTTTGCCATCGGACAAGACCACCACCCTGCGAAGATAAGTGGAATAAGAAGCAGAAAGGTGTCCGAATCGGGGAGGAGCAAAGGTAGGGTCAAGCTCTCCATTGGCTTTGAGGCGCACGATATAAGGCGACGTCAAAAGTTTTCCATTGAACGTTTTGAAGTCCCCCACCACAATGTATTTCTTTTCGCCATTGTGCATACAAGGGGCAATATCAAGCACTATTCCCGATGAAGAAGTCGATTCAATAAAGGAATTATCTCCGCCAAAGTTCGGCAAAAATTCTCCGTGAGCATCTACAAGCATCAATCCGTTACGATTACCAAACGAACCTTGGTTGGAGAAAGCTCCCGCAAGAAAGATGTTCCCATTGGGTTCTTCCAGCACAGAAAACACATTGGCATTTACTTTAACTTGAAAACGTTCATCCAGGGTCACCTTCTGGGCCCTCAAGCCAGAACTGCTGCCCAAACAGCAGAGACACAAGAAGCCCAACAAAGGGCGTCTACTCGTCAAAAAGTTTCTTTTTTGCATCATAAAACTAAAACAGTACCTCTTTCAACCTTCCAACAGAACTAAGATCTCTTGGAATGAGAAAAAGCAATTCGGTTAATTGATAACTACTACCGGACAGTGGAGGAATCCCTATGTTTTTGGAATTTTTCACGAAACGAGCCTAAATCCCATCTTTATCCCTCGTTCTGTTAGAAATAACAGACCACATCCGATGCAAATATATGTAATAAAAGAATAAGAGAAGTCTCAACCTCCGTTAAAAATAACACATACACATCAATTCGCACCTTAAATCACAAAAAAGGGAACGATTGCGAACCCAAAACAGCAAAAGAAGAGATCCTCAAAAATGACAATCATTCCAAGAACTTTTAAGAAGAATCCTCTCATCGCTCTCCTCTTTTTTGGGGAGCAAAGAAGAGTAAAAACGAAGAATCTATAAAAAGATCTATTTCAATTGTCCCGCAATGGGAAATCTTCTCCCCAAACAGCCATTATACACGGAATTGACAATACCTATTATAAGAGTGTTATTTGTTGATATTTTTCCGTATTATCATTCCATTCTCGACAAAAACAAAACAAAACCGGATACAAGAATCTCATTTTCAAAGGCAACAATATTTCGTTTTTGAAACATTTTTCTTGTAATTCGCAAATTCATTGCTTATTTCTACTTAAAAATATACCTTTGCAGTAGATCTAAGTGGTCACTACTAAAGAATTATTACATCAACCTTTACTGTATTTACTATGTCAATCAAACATTTATTCTTGCTTTTTTGCGCACCATTTCTCTTGTTGGGAAAAAGCGTCGCACAAACCGGGAGTGAAGAGCAAATCTCTTTTTCCACAGATGTTGCCATTGGTGCCTCTTTGATGACCTATTTTGTCGCTTACGAGGGAGCCAACCTCACTGCGGACGGAATTAAAGGTGGCACCGTAACCACTGGTGAAGCAGACTATGCCACCGTGGAGAAACAGAATATTACCATCCGAGGCAAGATGCGGGTTGTCGGATTGGGAAATAACGAACTGACCAAGGTTGATCTCAGCCAAGCTCCTTCTATTGTCAAGTTGGATCTTTCTGCCAACAAGTTAACTTCGGTACTGCTCCCGGCCAACAGTTTGCTGGATCAGATAGATATTTCTATGAACAATCTCGATGCTGTCGCTATGGAGGCCCTGTTCAACTCTCTTCCCAAACGAAGTTCCGAACAACAAGGCTCCATCATCATCGGTCGCATCGGAAAAGACGTACAGGAGAGCAATACACTAAGTTCCAAGCTACTCTCCATCGGAATCTCCAAAGGCTGGAAAGTTTCGCTCTTCGATGAAGATGAGGGAGAGATAATCCCCTACGAAGCCAAAGAATCGGCACCGACCATCAAATTTACCACTCTCTTTGGCAAGGGAGCCGAGCTATCTATGAAAGTAAAAGGGGAAGAACTCCCCACCATTAAGGGAGGAGCCATAAGGAGCAACCTGTATAACAAGGAAACGGGATATAACGAATTTTCTTTTCAAATCTCAGATTCCTCTTTTGAGCTATCGGGCAATATAGACACGCTCGACTGTTCCTCTGCCCTGCTCACCGAGATCGATGCCTCAGGGTGTCCTATTTTGGAAATGCTCGATTGTAGTGCCAACCGTTTGAGCAAGTTGGATTTTTCCAAAAACAAGGAACTCATCAGCCTCAACTGTGGAGTAAACGACAATTTATCTTCCATCCAGTTTGCCCCGGACAACAAGTTGAAAGAGCTTACTTGCCATATGACGGCACTCTCCTCCGTACCCACCAAAGAATTACCCGAATTGAGGCTTCTGATGTGCTTCAATAATCGAGCTATCAGCAAGCTGGATCTTTCCAACAATCATAAACTGACAGACATATTTGCGACCGGATGCTCCCTCACGGAAATTCCTTTCTCCCAAGTACCTTTCCTCGAAATTTTGGATTGCTCCAACAACAAGCTCACCCAACTCGACCTCTCGTCTGCTTCCAAAATTAAATATGTGGATTGTTCTTTCAACAGGCTTACATCCATTAACGGACTCAACAAGTGCCCCATTTTGGAAACACTTATTTGTGCAGGCAACGAACTGAAAGAGATCGACCTAAGAAGCAACCCCAAACTTTTGGGCATCGCCTGCTTCAATAACAAGTTTACTTCGATTGATTTTTCTCAAAACCCTGCCCTTAATAAGGTACTATGCAGCAACAATAATATTCGGGGAGAGAAAATGGAGCAGATGCTACTATCCTTGCCCAAGAGAGATGCACAAGACCGCGCCCAGCTTGTTGTGGTGGATCTGAACAAAGAGGTTCAAGAACAAAACATTTGCACCAAAGAGGATGTGGCTATTGCTACCAACAAGGGGTGGGGAGTGTACGCCACTGACAGCGAATCGGGCGAAAACAGCCCCTACGAGGGTTCCGTAGCCATACAAACGATTGCTCCGAATGTGCAAATAACTCTTTACCCCAACCCAACCTCCGAGAAAATTTACCTGTTGGGGACTACCGCCGGTCAAAAGGCTCTACTCTTCAACCTTCGTGGGGAATGTCTCCAAAAACAAACTCTCTCCGGTGACAACGACTCCATTGATGTCAGTCCATTGGGTTCGGGTGTTTATTACCTCCAAATAGGAGGGGTAAGCTATCCGGTTATAGTTCGGTAAGCTGCTCCGACAAAATCGCGGGGAAAGCTTCTATCCTATCAGATTAAGAATAAACCCAACCTCCTCTGTAAAGGTGTTGCAATACGATCATTATTGCAACACCTTTCTTTGTTTTGCTACAATCCGACCATCGAACAAAATATCCTTTTTCCTCCCTTCCAAGCCCTGAATGGTACCCCCTTTTTATTAGTTTCCTGCAAATGGGTAATTAGTTCCCTACTTTTGGGTGATTTTGAGGGAATTATTTTCTGATAATTCCCTGCAAAATTTTCTTCCGTCCAAGAAAATTTTCTCTGGCAAGAAGTTAAACACTTAAACAAAGAAGAGAAAAGATTTTTTTGAACAAGTTTTTACGGTTTTTGTGGTTTCGTAATGGTTTTTATTGTATATTTACGACCACGAAAGAAGGAGAGGAGCGAACGGTTTCTCGGGAAGTCGTTCGGAGGGTCTCTTTGAGTTTTTCTTTTTGCAAAAAATAAATACAAATCAAAAAAGCATATACACTATGGACGCAAAAATTCGGGAATTGACCGATAAGATTTACCGGGAAGGGGTAGAAAAAGGAAACGAGCAAGCCGAAGCCATTGTTGCCGCTGCCCAAACCAAAAGCGACGAAATGTTGGCTGCCGCCAAGGCAGAAGCCGAACGCATCGTACAGGAAGCCAAGCGCAAAGCCGATGAGACACGTAAGAATACCGAATCGGAACTGAAGCTCTATACCGGTCAAATGATGCAATCTCTCCGAAGCTCCATTACGGATATAATATCGGGAGAGGTAGCCTCTCAAAATATCTCCGCGGCAATCACCGATCCCAATTTTATGCGCCAAGCTATTCTCAAAATGGTTTCCAACTGGACGCCGGGAGAGGCGATAGTTATTGAAACCGCCGATGCCAAAGAATTGGAACAATACTTCACGGCCAATGCCAAAAATCTAATGGACGAGGGCAAAGTAACCATCAAAGAGGTCAATGGAAAACCTTCGCAGTTTGTTCTCTCTCCTCTACAAGGAACCTACAAGGTTACCTTTGGGGAAGACGAATTGGTTGCGTTCTTTAAGGAGTTTCTCCGTCCCGGGTTGGTGACTGCTTTGTTCTGAAAATTATGGCTAAGTATTATGCAACTATTGCCGGACTGCCCAATATAGGGGTAGAAGACCGCAAATTGCCCCTTTCTGTAGAGCAATTCATTGCCGAGGTGCAACCGGAATTAACCTCCGGGGATACCGAGTTGTTTCGGCTGCTTTTGCTGGAAGAAGAGAATCGCAAGGTTGTCGCCTATCTAAAAGCTCTGGACGAGAACCAAGAGAGGGCTGTTTCATTTGCCCTCATAGACTCCGAAGAGTTGACTGTTTTGGTTTCCGCCATTAAGAACCGGCACAAATTACCTCGACCCAAAACCGTTCCGCAATACATCAAAGAGCATCTCCTGCTTCGCTATCCCGATTCGGAGCAAGAGCCTCAAGAAAACGACAACGACGATCTCCCCGAGAGTAGCATACGGCTGCTTATTCTCGAAGAAGATCGCTTGTCGGCTCTCTATCACGCCCATCTGTTGCGTTGCGGCAATCGCTTTATCCGAAACTGGGCCGAGCTGAACCTTAATCTCCGCAATGTTTTGTCGGCTTATATCTGCCGACAATTGGGTTGGAGCGTTGAGCACTACATTGTGGGCGACAATGAGGTGGCACAACGCTTGCGCTCATCATCGGCAAAAGACTTTGGCATCACTTCGGAAGAAGTAGAGTATATTTCTCGGCTGACAGCCATTGCCGAAGAACGAGACATCACCCGCCGTGAACGACTTATAGATGTTTTGCGCTGGGAGTGGCTGGAGGAACAAATTTTCTTTAAGCCGTTCGACATCGAAGCCTTGCTCACCTACTATTTGCAACTCTCCATTGTGAATCGTTGGCTGGAACTTAATGAGAAAAAGGGAGAAGAAACCTTTAGAGCCATCGTACAAGATCTCAAGCGACAAAGCACCGATGCGCTCAACGAATTTAAGAGAAATCAAAAGAAATAATACAGACAAATGACAACAGGTATCGTAAAAGGGATTGTTTCTAACCTTGTCACCGTAGAAGTAAACGGTCCCGTATCACAAAACGAGATTTGCTATATAACCGTACACGGCACCCGCCTTATGAGCGAGGTGATTAAAATCATCGGCTCCAATGTTTACGTTCAAGTCTTTGAAAGTACTCGAGGAATGAAAGTAGGCGATGTAGCCGAGTTCGCCGGGCATATGCTCGAAGTAACCCTCGGACCCGGTATGCTCTCCAAAAATTACGATGGATTACAAAACGACCTCGACAAGATGGAGGGGGTGTTTCTGCAGCGAGGAACTTACACCTACCCATTGACAGAAGAGGGTGTATGGTCTTTTGTTCCCCTTGCCAAAGAAGGAGAAACAGTTTCCGCAGGGGATTGGCTCGGAGAGGTGGACGAAAACAGACAACCTCACCGCATTATGCTACCCTTCGTGATGACGGAGCAATACACCATTGTTTCGGTGGCTCCGAAGGGAGAATACAAAGCAACTGACACTATTGCCGTAGTAAAAGATGCTCAGGGGAAGGAGCACGCCATCAGTATGATTCAGAAGTGGCCCGTGAAGAAAGCCATTCGCTGTTATACCGAAAAGCCTCGCCCCTACAAATTGCTCGAAACAGGAGTGCGCACCATTGACACCCTAAATCCCATCGTAGAAGGGGGCACGGGATTCATCCCCGGGCCATTCGGTACCGGAAAAACGGTATTACAGCACGCTATCTCCAAGCAGGCGGAAGCCGATATTGTAATTATGGCTGCCTGTGGGGAACGCGCCAATGAGGTGGTAGAGATCTTTGCAGAGTTTCCCGAGTTGGAAGATCCCCATACCGGGCGCAAGTTGATGGAGCGTACCATCCTTATCGCCAACACCTCCAATATGCCGGTGGCGGCTCGTGAAGCCTCCGTATACACGGCTATGACAATTGCAGAATATTACCGAAGTATGGGGCTGAAAGTATTGCTTATGGCCGACTCTACTTCCCGTTGGGCACAGGCTTTGCGCGAAATGTCGAACCGTTTGGAAGAACTTCCCGGTCCCGATGCTTTCCCTATGGACCTCTCCGCCATCGTAGCCAACTTCTATGCCCGTGCCGGATTTGTACACCTCCGCAATGGTGCCACCGGCTCTGTTACATTTATCGGCACGGTATCCCCTGCCGGAGGGAACCTCAAGGAACCGGTTACCGAAAATACCAAAAAAGTGGCCCGATGCTTCTATGCGTTGGAACAGGAGAGAGCCGACAGCAAACGCTATCCTGCCGTCAATCCGATAGACAGCTACTCCAGATACCTCGAATACAAGGAGTTTAGAGAATACATCTCCGAGCATATATCTCCGGAGTGGGTCGATTGTGTAAACGAACTCAAAAACAGAATGCAGCGAGGCAAGGAGATTGCCGAACAAATCAACATTTTGGGAGACGACGGGGTACCCGTAGAATATCACATTACTTTTTGGAAGAGCGAGCTAATCGACTTCGTAATCCTGCAGCAAGATGCCTTCGATGACATCGACTGCAACACCCCTCTGCCACGACAACGCTATATGCTCAACATTGTGATAGAAGCCTGCCATACGGAGTTCGATTTTGAGGACTTTACCGAAGTGGCTCCCTACTTCAAAAAGCTCATCAACCTGCTTAAACAAATGAACTACTCAAGCTTCCAATCCGATGAGTTTGCCAAATACGAAAGCGAATACAGAACCCTTTTGCAGGAGCGTGCCCTTGCTCAATAACCACTATATCAAAGGAGGAAACACAAAATGGCTAACACAGCATTTCAAAAGATATACACGCAAATAAACAACGTAACCAAAGCTACCTGTATGCTTCACGCAACGGGGGTAGGGAACGAAGAATTGGCCACCATTCACGGACGTTTGGCGCAAGTTGTAAAAATCGTAAACGACGAAGTCACTCTGCAAGTTTTTGCCGGTACGGAGGGGATTCCCACCAACGCCGAAGTGGTTTTCTTGGGCAAAGCTCCCTCACTCAAAGTAGGACCGCAACTGGCAGGGCGTTTCTTCAATGCATACGGAGATCCCATTGACGGAGGTCCTCGCCCGGAGGGTAAGGACGTGGAAATCGGAGGCCCCTCGGTAAACCCCGTTCGGCGCAAACAGCCCTCCGAGCTGATCGCAACCGGGATCGCAGGGATTGATCTCAACAACACCTTGGTGACGGGACAAAAAATTCCTTTCTTTGCCGACCCCGACCAACCATTCAACGAAGTGATGGCGATGGTAGCCCTTAGGGCTCAGAGCGACAAAATCATCCTCGGAGGAATGGGTATGACCAACGACGATTACCTTTTCTACAAAAATACTTTCAGCAATGCGGGTGCCCTTGATCGTATCGTAAGTTTTATCAACACTACGGAAGACCCCTCCGTAGAGAGAATCTTGGTTCCCGATATGGCTCTGGCGGCTGCCGAATACTTTGCCGTGGAGCAAAATGAGAAGGTCTTGGTACTGCTCACCGATATGACCAACTACGCCGACGCTCTGTCCATCGTATCGAACCGTATGGACCAGATTCCATCCAAAGACTCTATGCCCGGCTCGCTCTATTCCGATTTGGCAAAAATTTACGAAAAAGCGGTTCAGTTTCCCTCCGGAGGATCTATCACCATCATAGCCGTTACCACTCTATCGGGAGGGGACATTACGCACGCCGTTCCGGACAATACGGGGTATATTACGGAAGGGCAGTTATACTTGCGCAAAGACACCAACGTAGGCAA
Source organism: Bacteroidota bacterium (assembly GCA_023396255.1). Lineage (GTDB taxonomy): Bacteria > Bacteroidota > Bacteroidia > Bacteroidales > Porphyromonadaceae > Porphyromonas. Next base: position 288,148 of record JAEWWU010000013.1, on the reverse strand, counting down.
GGTTATCATTGACCCATTCCGCTCTCTATCTCGACTCAAACAGTTGGTAATCGGTAAAAAAACCAGAGAAGACCACCCGCAGGTGATGAATGCCGCTGTGCGCCTCTTCTCGGATGCAGCCAATGCCCAAACCAAGATGGAGAACGGGTTCGACCTATCTGACTATGACCGCAGAGCCTTGGATTTTGCCAAAGACTACTCTGCCAATATCTTATCCATTGATGTAAACATAGATACGACAGAGATGTTAGATACGACTTGGGCTCTTTTTGGAAAACACTTTGAGCCGGCAGAAGTCAATATCCGCCAAACGTTTGTGGACAAATACTGGAAGGGCAATAAGGCTTGAACAGATAGTCTTGACAGGATAAGGGTTGAAAAGATATGGCAATTAAGTTTCAATACAATAAGACATCACTCCAGCAACAACAAAAGCAGCTCAAGATGCGCGAGCGTACGCTTCCTACCATCAAGAGCAAAGAGAGTGCATTGCGCTTAGAAGTGAAGAAAGCACGAGATGAGATTGTACGTCTCGAATCTCACTTGGAAGAGAGCATTAAGGGGTACCAGCAAATGGTTGCCCTGTGGGACGAGTTTACCCCTGATCTCGTTAGGGTCACAGACGTGCGGCTCAGTACCAAGAAAGTTGCAGGAGTGATTGTACCGGTATTAGACAATATCGAGTACGAAATCAAGCCGTTTAGCCTTTTTGGCTCCCCGTCTTGGTTTGCCGAGGGGGTTGAGTTGCTAAAACAGTTGGCTACTGTAGGGATAGAAGCGGAGTTTGTAGCTCTCAAAGTAGAGTTCTTGGAATATGCCCGACGCAAGACCACCCAGAAAGTGAACCTATTCGAGAAGGTACAAATCCCAGGCTTCAAAGATGCTATTCGTAAAATCAAACGCTACTTGGAAGACGAGGAAAGCCTCTCCAAATCTTCTCAAAAGATTATGCGTGCCAATCTGGAGCTTCGTGCCCAAAAAGAGAGAGAGTTAAGCGTATGATAGAGAAAGTAAACAAATATCTGTTCCTTATTTTTCATAAGGAGTATAAAGATTTTCTGATACAGTTGCGTAGTTTGGGGGTGGTGCACATACAACCGACCAAGGCTATCGGCGAGGTAGAAGAGCTACAATCTCTGCTCCAACAAAGGCGAGAGCTATCCGACCAAATCAAGGAGCTGGAACGATTACGCTCTAAGGGAGCTCCGGAGGTTTCTGTTGTGGAAGTCTCCGATCCCGGCACCGGAAAAGCAGCTCTTGACCACCTCAAACAGTTATTGGAGAGAAGAGCTCTTCTCTCCAATCAGATAGAGGCGCAAAAAAGAGAAAACGCCTATTGGAATGTTTGGGGGGATTACAGCCTGAAAGCCATTGATCGGCTGACACAAAAAGGCTATCCTGTAGATTTCTATGTCTGTCCCTCACAACAATACAAAGAGGAATGGGAAGAAGAGTTCAACGCCATTGCCATCAATGTCTACCGAGCCAACACCTATTTCATTACGGTAGGCTACTCATCCGAGCATCATCTCGAAGCCGAACGCATCAAGCCACCAACCAAGGAGTTGGCAGAGTTGGATGAGCAGCTGCGAGTGTTTCAGGAAGCCTTGCAACAGACCAAAGAGGAGATTCAAGACTTTGCAGACAGACGCATTGGAGAACTTAAAGGATACGAGATACTCCTATCCAACCACTTCAATTTTAGCAATGCCCTGATTCAGGCAACGGCAGAGGCAGACAATCGCCTTATGTGCTTAGAAGGCTGGGTAACAGAAGACGATCGGGCAAATATGGAAGAACAGTTGAGCCAGACAGCCTGCTATATGCAACCATTGGAAATACAGGAAGGAGACTCTGTGCCGGTGAAACTCAAAAACAATGCTTTTGCACGTCTCTTTGAACCAATCACCAAGATGTACTCTCTGCCCAATTATACCGAATTGGATGCAACGGCTCTGTTCGCCCCATTCTTTGTTCTTTTCTTCAGCCTTTGCTTTGGGGACGCCGGATACGGAGTTCTGATCTTCTTGCTGGCAACTCTCTTCAAGAGAAAACAGAAGAAAGGCTCTTCGGGGCGCGATCTTTGTTCTTTGGGGCAATGGCTCGGAGGAGTCAGTGCCGTAGTAGGCAGTCTCTTGGGAACCGTATTCGGAATGGTTATGCCTTGGGCCAATGATGGCAGTTTGCTCGGAGGGGTTAGAGATACCTACTTCTTGAATCAAGACAACTTGATGTACCTATCCGTTATTCTTGGCATCTTGCAAATTATCTTCGGCAAGTTTGTAGCAGCTCTCAAGACCCACAAGCAAAAGGGCTTGAAGTACGCTTTGGCTCCATTCGCTTGGGTTGTCATTATCGTCTCCTTGATTGGCGCTTTGGCGGTTCCGGCTCTGTGGACCTCGGCACCGGCAATTGTAGGGCAAGCATTCTACGGTTTGGCCATAGCCGCTGCGTTGGTTGCATTCTTCTACAATTCTCCGGGGCGCAATCCTTTGCTCAACTTTGGGAGCGGTTTGTGGACGACCTATAACGTTGCTTCCGGTCTTTTGGGCGATACGCTCTCTTACATCCGACTTTTTGCCATTGGGCTTACAAGCGGAGTTTTGGGCGGTGTATTCAACAATTTGGCGGTGGATATGACTTCCGGTCTTCCTATTGGAGTTAATTACATAGTGATGGCTCTCATCCTGCTCTTTGGCCACTCGCTCAACTTTGGGTTGGCGGTAATCAGTTCTCTGGTACACCCCCTCCGACTTACCTTTGTTGAGTTCTACAAGAATAGTGAATTTGAAGGTGGAGGAAGGGAGTTTACTCCTTTCCGATTAACAGAAAATAAATAGTAAAACAAGTAATAAATTCTAACAAAATTCTTATTATGAACGAAGTTTTAACTTACGGGGGCATTGCCCTTATGGTAATTCTCACAGGAGTCGGATCAAGTATCGGTGTAACCATTGCCGGTAACGCAACTGTCGGAGCTATGAAAAAGAATCCCGATGCAATGGGACAGTACATCGGGTTGGCAGCTTTGCCCAGTTCACAGGGGTTGTATGGCTTTGTGGCTTTCTTCCTTGCCCTCAACTTGGTAACAAAAATCTCCGGCTTGGGCGGACTCAATCCGATCGCCGCTTGGGCCATTTTCGGGGCCTGTCTCGGTTTGGGGGTAGTAGGTTTCTTTTCCTCTATCCGTCAGGCACAAGTTTGTGCCAATGGTATCAAGAGCATCGGTGCCGGGAATAATGCGTTCGGAGCTACTATGGTGATGGCAGTGTTCCCCGAGTTGTATGCCATCTTGGCCTTGTTGGTTTCTATCTTGATTTTCAACAAAATCCCCGTACTTGCCGGCTTGGGAGCCTAAGGGGGCACAATCTCTCCAACAGGTTCTTTGCTTTTTCAAGCGGATTTCTACAAACAATAGAACCAAGGAGGGAGCCAAATATCTTTTAAGAACGACAGAGGCGGGATTCGTTGCACGATCTCGCCTCTTCTTGTTGGTAGGGTACTTACCGGCAACAGAAAAAGGAATCTTCCGATTTTTATTTGTAACAAGTTCTTAACACTATAATTGTTACATTTGTAACGATTAGAGATGTGAAAAGAATTGGGTGACCTCTCAAAGCGACCGAGGTGACCACCATTAAGAATCAAAATTCGTAAAAGATGAATACAAAAACAACCAACGATGCATTGTTGCGAGGCAACGGTTTAGATGCAAACTGCAAACTGATTTTAGCAACCATACAAGGGAATGACCAGCCGGGAGTAACGGCTGCCTTGATGAATATATTGGCACAACACGAGGCTTTTATTTTGGATATAGGTCAATCGGATATCCACAACAACCTTAACCTGGGGATACTCTTCGAAACCTGTGAAGAAAATTCCGGCTCCATATTCAAAGACTTGCTCTTTACTTGCTACGAACTGGGCGTTAAGATTCGCTTCACCCCCATAGCCCCCAAGGATTACAGTTTGTGGGTTAATGCGCAGGGGAAAAACAGATATATCTTTACCATTGTCTCTCGCAAAATTACCGCAGAGATGATTGCTGCCTTAACCACTGTGACAGCTCAGCAGGGTCTCAACATCGATAACATCCGTCGCCTTACGGGACGAATCCCTCTCCTCGAAGATCAACGCACCCCTATGGCAAGCGTTGAGTTTTCGATGCGGGGAACCATCAAAGACAAAGCTGAGTTACAAAAACGTCTCTTGACGATGTCCAGTGAACTCGGTATGGATGTCTCTTTCCAGAGAGAGTCTATGTTTAGACGAATGCGCCGTGTAATCTGCTTTGATATGGATTCAACACTCATTCAGACCGAGGTTATAGACGAATTGGCTATCCGTGCCGGAGTGGGCGATCAAGTAAAGGCTATTACAGAGTCTGCAATGCGTGGAGAAATAGACTTCAGAGAGAGCTTTATACAGCGCGTTGCCCTGCTCAAGGGCTTGGATGTCTCTGTTATGGAGGATATCGCCGTAAACCTACCCATTACGGAGGGTTGCGACCGTTTGATGCGTGTTCTAAAACTTATGGGATACAAAATCGCTATCTTGTCGGGAGGGTTTACCTACTTTGGAGCGTACCTGCAACGTAAGTTCGGTATCGATTATATGTATGCCAATCAGCTGGAAATAGAAGATGGCAAACTGACCGGTCGCCACGTAGGAGACATAGTAGACGGCAACCGCAAGGCCGAACTATTGCGCCTCATCGCTCAGGTCGAAAAAGTAGACTTGATGCAAACCGTGGCAGTCGGGGATGGAGCCAATGACCTTCCTATGCTCAGTTTGGCTGGTTTGGGAATTGCTTTCCACGCCAAACCCAAGGTTAAAGCAGGAGCCAAGCAAAGCATCTCAACAGTAGGTTTGGACGGTGTCCTGTATTTCCTCGGCTACAAAGACTCTCTTCTGGATGAAGAGATTATCAAGCAACAAAGCATCTAATTCTTACCGATTCGATACCAATAATCAAACATTCAATATGCTCAAGCACATTGTTATCTTCACCCTCAAACTGGAGGGAAACACACAAGAGAAGCAGGCACACCTGCAAAAAATAAAAGAGGAACTGGAGGCTCTGACCCAAAAGATTCCGCAGCTGATAGAAATGAAAGTGGCCGCCAACGTCAATCCCCAAGAAGCGGACGGATTTATCCTCGAAGCCATTGTAAACGATTTCGACGATCTTAATATTTATGCACAGCATCCGGCGCACGTTGCCGTAGTACAAAGGCTAATTGCTCCCTACAAAGAAAGTCGCTCGTGTATAGACTTTGAGGTTTAAACCTTTTTCCTTTTCCTCGAAACGAAAATTGCGTCCGAAGAGAATTTAGATTTTCTTCGGACGCAATTTTTATTTTGTGGGAGATAATTTTTCTTCCGTCCAACAAAATTATTTTTTATTCCCTCAAAATTTACAACCAATCCCAACCTTCGGATTCAAACACCCATTGAAGCTGTTTTAGGGGGCAGTGCAAGAAGATGCTCCCCTATCTCAAACGCAATTTATCCACCACCTCTAAAGTTTGTCTTATTTCCTCGTAAAGATGAAAAGGCAACGATTCATCATTCAACGCTTTTCCGCTTAAGTTCAAAAAGCCGTTTTTGTTCTCAGCTGCATAGTAAAAACAGCCTCTATTGAAAGAGAGATACAAATCTCGGTCAAATGTTTTGCGCAATTCCGTAATTCGCTGCATCATAAGAGGGGTCAATAGGGCACGGGCAAAGAGCTCGTCCGTAGTGTAAACCGAAAAAAAACGCTCAAATTCCGGATCCTCCAAAGTTATCAAAGAGGCATTGTAATGACGGCTCAAGCTCTGTACGCTTTTCGCCAAGTAACCAATATGTCGCTCTATATGATCCGGCAAAATAAGTACACATTCCTTGAAATCTTTTTGCAACGGATACTGGGCAAACATCCCCCTAAAACTGAACGAAGAGGCATCAACACGCCTTCCCATCAATGGTTTTAGAGCATAACGGTACAGCATCGTCGGATAAGCAGTGAGGGGATTTTTCAGCCATCGGGCCGCTCCATCAGTGACTACACCCACATCATCGAGGAGGAGCTTCCTCCCCTCCGCCAAAGGGAAAACAAGGCGACCAAAAGACGATACAGGTTGAGTTGTTTCATAGAAATTGACATCGAAAAATCGGCTTCGAGCCAGGGCTTTGAAGTCGGGAGAGACGGAAAAGTTGCACCTAACTTGAGGAAAAAGGCTACGCAACATCTCCTCCATTGCTCTCTGTTCATTACGGGTAAACTTATTTTGCAGCCACACAAAAAGGTACTGTACGGGCACAAACAAGACAAAGGCGACGAGGACAATTTGCCCCAAATGATAGGACCTCAAAAGCGAAATTTGCCCCATCACAAAGGGAGCCAATAACACAAAAAGAAGCCAAGCCACAACAAACAGGTAAACAACAGTTTGCAACACTCTCAAGAAATGCCTTTGAGAGTGTATCCGCAACAATTGGGTGCGTAGATCTATGTAAATAGAATGAAAATCAGGAGAAATCATAATAATACAAAACAAGAAAAAGAACCGGAAAACCCGATCATTGCAAATGGCGAATTAACCCCATAGCAGGGCAAATCACAAAGAATCCGCCCGACATAATTCTTCTATCCGGAGCAAAAAATCAAAAGAGGGTATCTATGCGAGGTGTTTCTCTGTCCTCCTTGGGAGCTTCAAAAAGAGCAACCGGCGTATGTTTACCCCTACGGGCCAAGAGGGAAGAAGGGAACATTTCAATATAATTGTTGTACTCCGTGGCTGCAGCATTATAGATGCGACGGGCAGACTGAAGCTGCAACTCCATCTCGGACAACTGTTCTTGGAGATGTATGAACTGCTCGTCAGCTTTCAGTTCGGGATAAGCTTCTACCGATACTTGCAATCGACGCAGCAATCCCGACAGATCACTATTAAGAGCGACCTCCTGCTCGAAAGAGGGAGTAGCTTCGTTCATCATCTGCGCTCTCAAACGAGCTATTTCTCGCAAAGTTTCGTTTTCGTGCCCCATATAAGCCTTGGCAGAAGCCACCAAATTGGGAATTAAATCGCTACGCTGCTTAAGTACAACATCAACTGTGCTGAGTGCTTGTTTGGTGCGATTTCGCTTGGCCACGAGATTGTTCGATGTGAAGATGGCCCAAAGAAGCAAGACGAGGAGTAGAAAAGCTACTCCGAGAAATAAGTAAATAAAAATATGGCTCATACCTCTGTATTTTCTGACAAGAAAATCCTTTGTGCAGACTCCGGAACTCTGCAAGCTCCCGGCTCTCCACACAAAGGATTCCTCTATTTTTAGCTTAGCAAACTGTTACCACGGATACTGTACCCAAGGGCTATTGGGTTTTTCCAAAAGATCCTTGGCCAAAGACATAATGTAGACATCGCTACCCCATACGGCACGCCCCAAGGCATAACTCTTGGCAAAGTCCTCGTAATTGGAGAAAGATGCGTGTGCCATATCATAAGCCTTAGCCATATAGTGCCAAGCTTCCTCTTCCGAAATCAAGTTTTGCTCACAACAAGCACGTGCAACAAAGGCCAATCGCCCGGAATCCCAACCCATAACGCCCAATTGTTTAATCTCTTCGGCATTGGAGGCTATTTTGTTGGACCGAATGGAGTCCAAATTATCAATCAAATTCTCACTTTGTTCCAAAGCTCTCATACACTCCTCTTGCGAAGGCATATGTTCTTGCAAAAACATTATGCGATCCTTTTTCTTGTCAATAAAAGCCGCCTCTGCCACGTAAGGGAAGAGAGCCGAATGTCCTTCATCTATCAAACCTTCCAAAGCCTCAAGAGCGCTATTGCGGTCTGTGATGCCCCACCACTCAGTCAAGATTTTCTTGAGACGAAACTTGGAAATCTTAAGAGGGAGCACATTAACATAACCTCCCTGCTGGTAAGCGTAGAGAGAGCTGATGGCTATTTGCTTCACCTGCTTTTCGGAAAGAGCACTATTGTCCGCTGTACGAATCCCTTTGAACGAGCCAAAGATGCGCCCCACAAAGTCGGCAGCACCCTGCACCTTGCGCACAAGGATAAAGATACCATAGACAAGTGCAACCAAAAGTATAGCCGGGAGGACAAACTTCTGCCACGCAGGAGCTCCCGGTGCAGAATAAAAAAGAGCTTGAAAGAATTTTGAAAAATCCATACCTTCTCAGTAGTCTAAAAAAACCTCTTATTAGTTAAAATCTTATTCCTCATTTTCCAAATTCTTCAAAGTAGGGCTAAAGACCTTGCCGTCCTTGTTCACTTGGAACTCTATCTCATAATAAACCAAAGATTCCTTACCGGCACTCCTAACCGTCTCCTTTCCTTTTTCGGTCACATTGATGGTAAAGGTCTCTTCTTTATCGGGATCTTTTTCCGTATTGCTCAATCTATAGTCGGCAAGAGATTTGAATTGATACTCTTGAGGAATCATTTTCTTGGCTGCCTCAATGTTAGCCACGATGCGTTTGGCATCTATCTTAGAGAGATCGATAGCAGGGATATCTTTGGGATCTGCTTTATAAAAGGTGGTTCTTGCTTCGGACAAATCACCGGGAGCAAAACCGATAGCACCCACAAAGGCTTGAGTATAGGGGCGACCGTCTTTGTTCACCATATCGACCACTACAAACTCCACATTGTTTGAAAGTTCATCATCGGACCAGCGAACCTCCACTATTTTCCATTCCTTGGTGTCGATATTTTTTGACAAGATGTCTACGACTTTTTGTACCCCTTCCTCTGTATCCATCTGTGTTCCAAGCAGAGAAGAAGTTCCGTTACAAGACACCAACAACACTGCAGCGCATACCGTTGCGAAAAATGTTTTCAAAATGTTCATAAAACTATATCTTTATAATAAGTTGATTTCTACATCTTACTCGCAAAGAAAGTAAAAAAAAAGAAGAGCACAATATTTTAAGACAAAAAATCTTTGGTGCATCCTTCGGATTTGCTACTGTGAAAAAATCAAGAAAATTGTACCTTTACGAGAAAAATGATCAAATATGAACAAGATATTATTCGGTATTCTCCTTCTTCTATTGATGATAAATGGGTACAACTCATCGGCTCAAACCGTTTACGAGCGTGACCAACTCTTCTCCACAACAGAAGGAAAAGTTACCATACTTCTTCTGAAGAAAGACAAAAGCCCCCTCTCCGGAAATGCAAAAATTATAGAAAATAACCGCAAGTACACCATAGCCACCTATCGCAAAGGGATGGTGGACGGTTATTATCAAGAGTTCGGAAACGGCAAAGTAATTCGACAAGGGTTTTATCGCTTAGGACGGAAAGACGGTAAATGGGAAGAATTTTTCCCTGATGGAGCTATTTGTAAACGTTCGTTCTACGCAAACGGGGAGCTGCAAGGAGAGGTTACCACCTATTTCTCTGATGGAGGCATCGAATCGGTCCGAACCTATATCCAAGGGAAAAAAGAAGGTATAGAGCGGGTTTATTTCCCAAACAGAAAAGAGAGATCCGTCAAACACTATCACAACGACAAGTTACACGGAGCTTTCTTTGAACTCTCCGAGGGGTACAACGGTACCACCATTCAAACTCGGAGGAATTACCTCAACGGAAAGATACACGGAAAAGAAATCACCGAGGTATTCGATATTAGCGGCAAACGCCTGCACTTGATTGAAATCTCCTACGAAAATGGCAAAGAAACCGGTCGCAAACAGACCTCTTTCTGAGAAGAACTGAGCAAGAGACAAAAAAGAGGACTTCACGATCAAGACGTACAATGCACCAGAGAGCAAAGAGTATAGGTATGGCCCTCTTTGCTTTGCAAATAAACGACAACCAAACAAGGCTCAGTTCCGATAGGGAGCACCTCTTGCAACGAAAAATTTCCATCCTGCACAACTTTTTTGCACCAACTTTCTGTTTGGTCGCAACTCATTGCTCCAAGCCAATGGCCTGCCATATCATACAGAAAAGTAACAATATGAGGAAATTGCTCTTTGTTGAGGGACAAAACCTCGGAGGCCAACTCTGTCACAGACCTTACCACTCGGGTTTGCGTCCATTCCCAAAGCTCCTCTTCCGCCAAAATCTCCGTGGTATTTTCTTCCCCTGGCGTGGGATGAAAAGAGATTCGCCAATTGGTTTTATCCGTAGACCGAGTAAAGGGGTCAATTCGCTTCAAAGAAACTCCCGTCTCCTTCCCAAACCTTTCCGGATAAAAAGTTTCATCATAGAAAACCTCTTCAATAATTTTTTCTTTCGTTCCCAAAGAGATCACTATATTTCCCGCCTTAGCAGGCAAAGACGGGAATTTGGAGAGTTGTATTACCCTGTAAGGCAGCAATTTGTAGAGGCGAATGAAGTATTCTTTGTCCGGGACCAATACGGCATAAGCTCCGCTCGATAACCAGACTTCCTCGCCTCGAGACACCAAGGGAACAAATGACGTCAAATATCCTTTTTTTCGCAACGATATTCCACAAAGGTGTAGAGGTATTGGCTCTATCCCCGCGTTAAAAATTTCAATAAAAAAGCTTTGATTACTCCCCGGACGATGCATTATTTCAGTGATGCGGAGTGCCGGAATGGGCAAAGAATCGACCTCCGACTTCAAAAGATTGTCTTCCTGCAAGACATTGTCTTTTGACTTGGAACAGTCCTCCCCTTCTTCCAAGGAATCTCTCTCCTTTCCACCAAAAGCAGTTGTATTGGAGAACATCGTCTGCTCGACACCAAAAAAGTCTTGACTGTCACGTCTCGGCTCTTGGCTCCTTTCTTCTTTCACCGGAGAGGACAACAGCAACACCCTCAAAGAAGAGGAGGAAGTTTCATAGGGTGTTTTGGCAAACAAAGACAAACCATTCTCTGCCACACCTTTGCAGCTACAAAAGGTAATAAAGCAGATCAAGAAGATCTGCTTGGAACAATTTCCCCTTGCTAAAATCTTAGTCCTCCATCCCAACATCTTTGCCCAACGCAAATTCGACAAAAAGGATTATCGTTTTCGCCTTCCTCTCCGGTCACATTTATCGAAAATCACATAAAGAGCAATTTGTTTCGTGCTATCAAGGTACGGAGCTGTTCTTCGTAGCGATCACTCAGAAAGGCCTCTGTGGCAATACGGCGCAATCCTTCGGCTTTGTGCGTATCCGTCCCCACAAAATCGTACATCTCCTTTTTCAGCAGCCATTGAGCCCGTTTTTGAACCTCATTGCCATACATCCCGGTAAGAGAAAAAAGGTTCAACTGAAACTTACAGCCCTGTGTTTTGAGCCGATCGTAATCGTCCTCTCCAAAATACAAGAACCTTTCGGGATGTGCCAAAAGAGGGATGGCCCCGTTACGCACTACTTCGTAGAGCAATACATTGTGGTTTAGGGGAGGGGATGCAAAAGAGAACTCAACTAAAAGATAAGGACTGGATCCCAAGGTCAGTAAAGGGAAATCGGACAGATGCTGGGTGTAGCCGGCATCAACCATATACTCGGCTGCCAAGAACAACTCAGGCAAGCCCGCCGGCAACTGACGCTGCAATACATCGAAAGCCTGCGTCAGCGTTTGGGCATTGTTGTTGGGGTACCGAGCGTAAATATGAGGGGTAGTTATCACCCGTTCTATGCCCATACTCTGCATCTGCTGCAAGATACGTACCGTTTCTTCCAAAGTTTTGCTCCCATCATCCACATTGGGTACCAAGTGGCAATGAATATCGGTCATTCCTTTGAGCCACCCGGCATCCACTATATTGATCTTTTTTCTCAAAAACGCAAACATTACTCCAAATCTGTTTTTATACCTACCATATTAAAAGCCTTGTTCGCACACAAGGCAACTCCCAAAAGAGTCCTCCGACGAGGGTAACCGACCCATCGACTATAAGATGAAAAACTACGGGCACAAAACACATTGTCCTTTGTCAAGAACAAATTCGCCCGAAAACAGACTGCGAAGCCTGTCTCGGGCGAATAACCTTATCTCGTAGCCTGGCGGCTCTTATTATTCTTTGTCGGACACATACTCATTAAGCCCGTAACCATAACCATACTTACGCCCATAGCCATAGCCTTTTCCGTAGCCGTAACCGCGTCCATAGCCGTAAGTATCACTCGAAGCCCCCGCATCATTGAGCAACACGGACAAATTATTGAAATGCCTTTCTTGGTATATACGCTCAACATCGACCAACAATTTGCGGGGCAAATGCCCTTCCCTTATCACCATAATGGAGAAATCCACCAAACGATTCAAGATACGTGCATCAGCCAAGGTCAAGAACGGAGCCGTATCCATTACAATCAAATCGTATCGAGATCGAAGTTCTGACATAAGTCCATCCAAACGGGAAGACTGCAACATATTGGCCGGGTTGGGAGGAACGGGACCAGCCGGCAAGAAGTGCAAGCCACCCGGGAATCCGGTTTCGACTATAACATCGTCCACCTGCAAATTACTATTGGTCAGGTAAGAAGTCAATCCCCTCGAAGTATAAGGAGTAACCTCTTCCAAAGCCTTTGAAAGAGAGGACTTACGAATGTCCACATCCATAAGTAGCACCCGTGCCCCCGCTTTGGCCATACTGAGGGCCATATTGGAACTGACAAAGCTCTTTCCACTGTTAGGGATGGCCGATATAATCATAGCCACCTTAAATGCCCCTTCATCCGTTTGCATAAAAGAAAGATTGGTACGCGCCACAGTAAAAGCCTCAGTCAAAAGGGTTCTGTTACTATCTACGATAAAGGACTTGGCTGCACGTCCGAGATTGCGCTCCTCTACTCGCTGCTTTTCTCTAACCGAGGGCGAGAAGAAAGCTCTCAACTTCTCCAACAAAGAGCGTTTTCTTCGTTTATCCGATTTGGATCGATAACGAGGAATTTCGCCCAAGAAAGGGATTGATGTATAATCCTCTATATCCTGACGTCCACGGACTTTGTCATTGAAGAAAGCTTTGAGAGTAAAATATCCGGCCGACAAAATAAAGCCCACCATTAAGGACACAACGAAAATAAGAAACTTCTTGGGAGCGATGGGGCTCATAGAGCCCGTTGCCGGCTGAATTAAACTAATATCCGTTTCTGTTGCCTCCATACTGAGGGCATTCTTTTCGCGGACATTGAGCAAAAAGAGATACAACTCTTCCTTTATTTTTTGCTGACGGTAAATACTGCTAACCACTTTTTCCTGAGTCGGAACGGAAGTAATTCTACCCTCGTTGGAATTTATCTGAGAATGAATTGATTTGGTCTGTATATTGAGCGAATTGATGTGGTTATCTATCGACTTCATAATAGCCAACCGCATCGCAGCCAACTGATTGTCCAAATCTGCCAAAACGGGGTTCTTATCTCCTGAATTGCTATTGAGAGTTTGCCGACGTAGGAGCACTTCATTATACGAATTGATCTGCCCATTGGTCAAGGGATCACTAAGCCCAACGGCCGCCGGAATCAATTCCTGATTATTGGACTTCGTCAAATAGTCTTTGATAAAACGAGCCATAGATAGCTGATTGTTCAAGTCCGTAAGACGCCTGTCTGTCTCTGCCGTACCTTGAATATACTGTGCCGCCTCGGCACTGATATCTGCAATTCGGTTATCTTGCTTAAATTTTTCGATTTCCGAGTCTACACTTCCCAACTCTGTACTGATAATTGCCAAACGGTTATCCACAAACCGCTCCGTGGCTTGCGCCAAAAGGATTTTATCCTTGCGCTTAAACTCAGAATAAACCTGAACCAAGGTATTGAGGAAATCCTCTGCCAAAAGAGGATTGGTCGAATTGAGCGTGAGCTTTATCACAGAAGACTCTTTGGAAAATAACCCTACCGAAAGGGACTTCTGATAAGAGAGCATAGCATCTCTGAGTTTTACCTTAGAGACGTACACTATACCGCCATTTTTCCGGAACGAAGAAAAGAAAGGTGTTTTTTCTACCAACAGTTTGCCCACCGGACTATTTACTTCCTGCCCATATCGCCCTCCAATGGAGGACACCTGTTTGCCTGCACTGCCTCCTAAGTTTTTGATAACAAAATTTTCGGCATCCTTATGGACTACCTCAAGCTGAACAGATTCGTTTGGGTCACCATCTATAAAAGTTACCGTAATAGGGGTATTTTTATACACATTGTCTTTTCGCAGCCCATTCTCCACCAAATAATTGATATCCAGATTGAGACGCTTTACCGTTTCTTCAACAAGAGCTTCGGTTCGCATCACAATCATCTCGTTTTCTACAGCACGAGACATCATTGAAAGAGACGAAGAACGTACTCCCGAAAGGGCAGCCAACTCGGATATAGCTAAATTCTTGTCGTTTTGCCCCTTAACCAAAACAGAGGCAGAACGTTGATAAATATTGGACTGTTTTTTTGCATAAAAAACTCCGATAGTACCACAAACGGCTACCGAAATAAGCACCCAATACCAGTTCTTCAGCAATATGGAAAGGAGATCCAAAAACGATACGGAAACCATCTCTTTACGATCTGACGTAAGGGTTTCCGGATAACCGGACCGTGCGCCCACTTCGGGTTGTATGTAACTGTTCTTTTTCTGATTCATAGAGCTAAAACGATCCTTTTATTTTCGAGAATTATTCTGCAAGGTTATAATGAAAGCCGCCAACGAAGTTCCTGTGGAGAGTACACTCATCCACGTACCGATATTCGTGTAGGTATTGATCCCCGTATTTTGAATTTTAACTGCATTGGACTCAACCATAACAACATCGTTTTGCTGCAAATAGAAACAAGGAGACGAAAAAATATCTGCACTGCGCAAATCCAAAACAAAGGCTTCTCGCTTACCCCCTTTTTCTCTAAGAACCACTACATTGTCTCTGCGAGCCGATAGGGTAAGATCTCCAGCAGATGCAATAGCATCGAACAGAGAAAAACGGTCGTTATCCACAGTAAACGATCCGGGACGATTGACCTCACCCAAAACAGAAACACGGAAATTGAGATAATTGGTGGTTACGGTGGCATCATTGACCAAACGATCTTTACTTAACAGAGTCTCTATCTGACGAGAAAGCTCTATCCGAGAATAACCGGCGGCCTTGATTCGCCCCAATATGGGAAAAGAAATTGTTCCATCGCTCTCCACCGTATATCCCTGAAAACGGGTAACACCTGCATCGGTCACCCCTCCCGGACGATAAAGTCCAACCATTGGAAGATTGAATGGAGCTACCAATTCGGGATTTTTGGAATTTACGGTTATCGACAAAAGATCTCCCGGTTGTATCTTGGGTTCTACCTGTTCGTATGGAATGGGTTCACCATATTTCAAATCTTGCAGGTAAGCTACATCTTTGCGAGTGATGCAAGAAGACGCCAGCAACATCAACAGAGAGGCTACAACCCACAGCCCCTTTCTGTATCCAAATTCTTTTCTCATTTTTCCAAGCAATGCAAGGCTCCGCACCCTTCTAATGGGTACTTTGCGCTAAAAGTTAATATACCTACCAGCAAAGGTAATTATTCTTTTTGAAAATGGTTAAATACATCCAACAAACACCCTCGTACCTCTCCATCTACCTTCATTCCTCCTTTCATTGGGCTTCTGTGTTGCTGTACGGGGGCTGTTTGAACCAAAAACCACTCTTCATTTTGGAGTTTTTACAAAAATCGCTCCAAGAACACCTCCTCTCATTGGTTCCGAGACAAGAAAATCGAATCTCCCAACAGGCAGCTATGTCCTCCCTTGCAAATCGGAAATTAGTTCCCTCATTTTTGATGATTTTGAGGGAATTAATTCGGGATAATTCCCTACTAATTTTTGTTCCGTCCAAGCAAATTATTTTTTGCAGGGAACTATTTTCCGAGGCGATGCCACACAGCCAAAATCCGCCTCCAAGCAAGAATTAAGGCTTGAGCCTCCCCCTTGCGACAAACGAGTTCTCATTTGTGCAATTCTCACAGATCCACTACCTTTATTTCGTAAATACAACTCAAATAGTTTGGTATCTATGACCGCAAAGGAATTTCCTTTTCTTGTTCCCGCCCCCATTGCCGGAACAAAGATTATCGACCCGATAAAAATATTGCAAGAGGTTTACGACCCTCAAAGCGAGCTCTACAAAATTCTTTTGCTCCACTCAATAGATGTTACTCGTCTAACTTTAGAGTTGGCTGATTGCAGTTCTCTATCACTGGATAAGAGATTTCTCTTTGAGGCAGCTATGCTCCACGACATTGGCATCTTTCTAACCAATGCCCCCTCCATCGAGTGCCAAGGAACAGAGCCCTATATTCGGCACAGTTATTTGGGCGGAGAATTGCTTAGAACAAAAGGATTGCTCCGCCACGCTTTGGTTTGCGAACGGCACACCGGAAGCGGACTGACACACGACTACATCACACAGCAGCAATTGCCCCTCCCACTCCAAAGAACCTACCTTCCTGAAACCACCGAAGAGAAATTGATCTGCTATGCCGACAAATTTTTCTCCAAAACGAAGTTAGGGCAACAAAAAACCGCAAAGCAAGCACGCAACACACTTGCCAAATTCGGAGCCGACAGCTTAGCCCGCTTTGACGCCCTCCATCGTCTGTTTGGCAACGATTAAAAAAAGGCGCAAACAACTCCGCGACTGAGTCGATTGCGCCTATCCTTTATCTTTCTAAAAGAAGATGTAATTAACGTTTCTTTTTCTTGGCTCCGGGAGCGGGTATGAACTTCGATCCGTGGGCTTTAGGGTAGTTGTATTCATCATCTTCATTCCAAGATGCACTGCCTCGGCCACTTCTTCGTGAAGAAGTAGAATCGGTTTGCTTTGCCGAACTCTTTCGTTTGGCTCCCTCCACAGAACGGCTGCCTTTTCGAGATTCCGCAGAAGCTCTGCGACCCTTGCCTCCCTCTTCCATAGCTCTACGCTGCTGCTTTCCACGTTCCTTTCGGCCTGCTTTACCTCCATCCGAGGGGGCTGCATCTGCATAGTCTACTATAATTTGTCTGCCCTGCACTTCGTAGGCACTCAACTCCTCAACAACATCTTGCGCCCGTTCGTTCTCGACGTCGAAAAAAGAAAAATTGCTCATCAAATCGATCTTCCCAATATCGATGCGTCCGGGAATCACCTTATTGATCAGCTCGATCAACTTGTTGGGAAAAAGACGATCTCTCTTGCCCAAATTGATAAATAACCGTGTCATACCCTCTTCTGCCACTCCGGAAGAAGTACGATGAACACGCTGCTTCCCTTCTCTGCGCGAGGCCGGTGCCTGCTGTTCTTCGAGATCGATCTCCTGCGCCGAACGATAATAAGCAAAAAGTCGATCAAACTCCATCATCATCACCCTGCGAATCAACTCTTCTCTATCTATCCAGCTCAATTTGGCACAAATTTGATCCAAAATTTCGCTCATATCCTGATTGCGCTCGCCCAAATCGGACTGCTCAATCTTATCCGCCAAGTGAAAAAGATGTTTGGCGCAAATCTCCTGTCCCGACGGAAGCGTAATCACCTCGAACAAAGCTTGCGTATTCTTTTCCAAAGAGCGAATGCGGCTCTTTTCTCTCAAGTGGCAAATGGCAATGGAGTACCCCGTTTTGCCGGCACGGGCGGTGCGTCCACTTCTGTGGGTATAGCTTTCCAAATCATCGGGCAATCCGTAGTGCAATACGTGGGTCAAATCGTTCACATCCAAACCTCTTGCGGCAACATCGGTGGCTACCAAGAGTTGGATATTGCGTATTCTGAAGCGATTCATAACCATATCTCGTTGTGCCTGACTCAAATCACCGTGCAAAGCATCGGCGTTGTATCCGTCTCGGATGAGCCACTCTGCCACCTCTTTGGTCTCGGCACGGGTGCGACAAAAGACAATGCCGTACACGTCTGGATAAAAATCGACCAATCGCTTGAGAGCATTGTATTTATGCTTGGCCGGCACCATACAATACTGATGCTTGATGTTTTGGTTGGTCACATTGCGCTCCCCTATTTGGATCTCCTTGGGAGCGTGGAGATATTCCCCAGCAATCTTTTTGATCTCGGCAGACATTGTTGCCGAAAAGAGAAGTAAATGTTCCCGATGGTCCACCTGCTGCAAAATTTCCTCCAAATCGTCTCGAAATCCCATATCGAGCATAATATCGGCCTCATCCAAAACCACGGTATGCACCTCTTTGAGAGAAGTTGCTTTGCGTCTGAGTATATCGAGCATACGCCCGGGGGTTGCCACAATCACCGGAGGATTTTTCTTGAGAGCCTTGATTTGCATTTCAATAGAGGCTCCTCCATAAATCGCCAGCGGTGCGCCAAAAGGCAAATATTTGCCAAAACGTTCCAAGTCTTGAGCCACTTGCACACACAACTCTCTCGTAGGGGTTAAAACAATAGTTTGGGGCAGCTTTCGGCCCTCCCTGAGGAGTTGTAAAAGCGGTAGTCCGTAAGCAGCAGTCTTGCCGGTTCCGGTTTGTGCCAAAGCAATGAGGTCTTCAGACTCACCCAACAAATGGGGGATAACGGCCTCCTGCACAGGCATCGGCTGCGAAAAGCCAAGCTCCTGCACGGCTTTGATGATGGGCTCAATAATGCCTATCTCTTGAAATGTCATATAATGTAAAATAAAAATGAAGACACCTCCCCCCTATTTCAGAGGCGAGAGGTGCCACAAAAAAGTTGTCAATTAAAATTGCAGCATACGCTCTATGGGGATAAGCGCACGCTCTCTGATCTCTTCGGGAACTTTTACTTCGTAGCGTTCGTGCAAAAGACAGTCGCGCAAATCGATCAAAGTAGTCAGTTTCATATACTCGCATTGGCTCTCTGGAGCAATGGGAACAAAGGTTCTTTCAGGATAGAGCCGCGTCAACTCTGCCAATACCTCGGGTTCGGTGGCGATAACAAAAGTGCTCTTGTCCGTTTTGGCCGGATGCTGCATAATTCCGGTGGTGGATCCTACAAAACAACGAGGGTGACCCAAAATTTCCAAATCGGAACAAGCTACCGATTCGGGATGGATGAGTACATCTGCCTCGGGATAATCATTCAAGAACAGCCTTACCAACTCGGGAGTGATATGGCGGTGTACATAGCAATCTCCCTGCCACAGCTCCATCTCTCGACCTGTCACGAGGGAAATGTAGCGTCCCAAATTTTTGTCAGGACCAAAAAGAATGGGCACATCGGTTGGCAAAGATTGCACCACCTTCAAGGCATTGGCAGAGGTTACGCAATAATCAGTTTGCGCTTTAACATCGGCCGTTGTGTTTACATAACTCACCACCAACCCTGTGGGGTTTTGTTCCTTCCAAGCTGCCAACTGTGCCCCCGTTACACTCTCGGCCAAGGTACAACCTGCATCCTGCACCGGAATAAGCACCTTTTTGTGGGGAGCTATTACAGAAGCCGTCTCTGCCATAAAGTGCACTCCACAAAAAACAATTACATCGGCCTCTGTCTTAGCCGCCTGTTGCGACAGCCCCAGAGAATCTCCTAAATAGTCGGCAGCACGCTGCACTTCGGGACGCTGGTAGTAGTGCGCCAATACAACGGCATTACGCTTGGCTTTAAGTTCTTCTATTTCAGCATACAGCTGTTCTATGGTTGGGTCTTGAGTTCTATTCATAGAAAATGGTGTAATATTATTATCCTTCGACGAAGTTCATACTTATATCCAGAGCTTTCACGGTGTGGGTGATAGCTCCAACGCTGATGTAATCGACCCCGGTTGCCGCCACCTGCACAATACGCTCGGCAGTTATATTTCCGGATGCCTCCGTTTTGGCTCTGCCGGCGATCAATTCTACAGCCTTGCTCATATCGGGGCAACTCATATTATCGAGCATAATAATATCGGCTCCGGCCTGCAACGCTTGAGCCACTTCGTCCAAATTGGTCGTCTCTACTTCTATCTTAATGGAGATGGGCAGGCACTTGCGTGCTTGAGCAACGGCAGGAGCTATCCCTCCGGCGGCTTTGATGTGATTGTCCTTAAGCATCGCCATATCGTAGAGCCCCATACGGTGGTTGGTGCCTCCTCCGTGACGAACCGCCATCTTGTCGGTAAAACGGTGCCCCGGCAAAGTTTTACGTGTATCCAAGAGGGCAACCCCGGTGCCCTTGATCAATTCCGCCAATCGGTGGGTGGCAGTTGCAATCCCGGACATCCGCTGCAAAAAGTTGAGCATAATGCGTTCGCTGCTAAGCAAAGTGTCGTAAGCTGCTTCTATTCGAACCAGTTCCTGCTTGGGATGTACATAGTCGCCATCCTGCACCAAAGGGACAAACGTATTGGGCCCCATAGTATCTATTACCCTCCGAGCAACCTCTATTCCGGAAACGACTCCCTCCGCCTTTGCCGTCATCACGGCGATAGCGGTGGTTTGGGCGGGAATAATGGAGTGTGTGGCCAAATCTCCTCCTGCCACATCTTCGGCAATGGCAATACGTATAAGAGAATCTAATAGTTCTTGGTTATGGTCTTGAATCATCGCAATAGAGAGTTATAATGAAACGTGGGTAATCTGTGTGCCGCAAATCAAGGTTCGGTAGGTCTCTGCCACAGGATTCGTTTGGGGGTAATCGCTACGGAAATGTCCTCCACGGCTCTCGGTACGTAAGAGTGCTGCCCTTGCAATGAGCCACGCCACCAAATGGCGATTGTAGGTCAATCGAGCATATATGTTACCCGAAACAGAAGAATTGAGCTCTTTCAAGGTCGATTCGATCTGCTGCACAGCCTCGGACAAAGAATGATGGCTACGCACAATGCCCACGTTGGTCATAAGCAAAGCCCCCAAATGCTGCATATACTCAGGTTCTTGTTGGGTGTGCCACTGCAAACTTGCCTCCTTACTCGTCAGAGCAACGGGTGGAGTAAGCGACTGAGACCAACGACAATCCTCTGTAAAAACCGAACGAGTGGCGTAATCGGCTATTCGTTTGCCAAAAACCAAACACTCGATCAGCGAATTGGAAGCCAAACGATTGGCACCCATCACACCGGACGAGGCAACCTCTCCCACTGCATACAAGCGGGGTACAGAAGTAGCCCCGTGCAAATCGACACAAATACCGCCTACCGTGTAATGAGCTGCCGGGGAGACAGGGATTTCTTTGGTCATATCTAACCCCAAACGACGACAATGTTCCGCAATGGTAGGGAAACGGCGTAGAATCCATTCGGCATTCAAATGCTTGAGAGAAAGGGTTACGCAAGGCTCTCCGCTCTGTTCCATCTGTTCAAAGATAGAGCGTGCCACTACATCTCTCGGAGCTAACTCTGCCAACGGGTGTTTCTGGGTCATAAAACGTTCTCCGCGACTGTTGAGCAAGAAAGCGCCTTCCCCTCGAACGGCCTCGCTAACCAAGAAAGAGGCATTCCCCGGCACATACAATGCTGTAGGATGAAACTGTACAAACTCCAAATCCGCTAACCGAGCTCCAGCACGATAAGCCAAAGCCAAGCCATCGCCCAATGCTGTGGGTGGATTAGTCGTTGGCGTGTAGAGAGCCCCAGCTCCCCCCATAGCCAAAACCACAGCTCCGGTGAGGAATGTCTCTATACGATGCTCTCGCTCATTGTAGAACCAAGCGCCTCGACAAGCTCCATCCTCAATTATCAGTTCGCAAGCTATATGATGGTCAAAAATCTCAATGTTGACGTCTTTCTCTATTTTGGAGATCATAAAGGAGGTAACCAAACGCCCCGTGGCATCGCCTCCAGCGTGGAGAATTCGTTTGCGATGATGCCCCCCTTCCAACCCTAAAGCCAAGTGATCGCCTTCGGTATCGAAGTGCATCCCCATAGCCATAAGTTCATCGATTCGTGCAGGTGCTTCTCTTGTGAGAACATCTACAGCCTGTGGGTTACACAACCCTCTTCCGGCTTCCATCGTATCGGCATAATGCTGCTCGGGCGTATCGGTACTGTCTGTGACAGCAGCAATCCCTCCTTGCGCATAATAGGAATTACTCTCTTCCAACGAAGCACGCGCCACCAAAGCTACGCGACCGCTACGCACAAGGAAATGGGCCGTATAAAGCCCGGCCAATCCTCCCCCGATGACCACAAAATCGAAGTGCCTCATCTGCTTTTCCTTAAAGAGTAATTTATCATTGCCAACAAAAGTACATTTAATTTTGACGGGAAAGCCATCTTGGCAATTGTTTTCTTGGGAAATCTGTCGCAAATATGTTCAAAAAGAGTCATTCTGTCTTCTCGCAATTACAAAAACAACTCTATTTTTGGTGAAATTGCCAAACACAAATACTCCAAATATTCTTTTACTCTACCAATAAATTGCGCAATAAAGTGTCTGCCGGAGCCTCGACATAGGCTCTGCGAGTTGCAAGAAGTAGTTGCCACGGCTTACGAAACTGCTCCATATCAATCTGAAAATCTTCTACCCCATAGGCATCTAACTTAGCTACCAAATAGCCCACTGTTAATTGCTCCGTATCCACTGCGGGTTGGTAGTACGCTTCCTTCCCCTTGGGGTCATAATTGACCTCTATAATCAAGCCCAATAAGTGCAGCTGCTCTACCACCTTGGAAGTAATAGCAATAGGTAAACGGCAGGCATCCGAGAGCGACACCACCGTGTGAGGCTTTAATCCCTTAGGATTTACAAACCGCTGCACAATATGTGCCATTATTACAATGGCTAAGAAATCCGAATAGCGGCGCGATACGTTGGAACTCTCTTTCTCGTAAGCAAAAGTATGCACGTTCTGAATAGCAAAGCCCAATCGCATACAGAAGAGCGTTATATTCCACGCCAACTGAATCCAAAGGAGCAACAATGGGAAAGCTGCAAATCCTCCATAAATGGCATTGTACTTGGAAATCCAAAACAATCCGGTCATATAGAGCGCCTGAAAAATTTGAAAAGAAACCCCAGCCAAAGTCCCGGCAATCAGAGCGGGCACAAACCGCACCCGAGTGCTGGGCAGCCACATAAAGAGGGCCGTAAACATAAAGATGATAATCACATACGGAACCAGCGTAAACACATTCTCTATGATGGGAGTGAGAAAGATATAATCTTGAAAAAAGCTGTTTTTAATGGTCGCCATCACCAATGTGGCACCGGAAGAAAGTGTTATAAAAATGGGAAACAGCAACAAGAGTGCCAAATAATCGACCACCTTGCGGGTCCACGGTCGGTTGCGAGGTGTTCCCCAAATTGTATTAAAAGCTGCCTCTATGTTGGAGAGCAGGTTGAATACCGTGTAGAAGAGAAACACAAGCCCCACCCCTAAGAACAAACCACCCTGCACTTGAGAGAGGTAATTGTCCACAAAGCCAAAGATCTGCTTCAACTGTTCTGCCTGACTGGGCATATAGGAGAGCAAGAAGTCGTACACCGTTTGTTGGAAGCCAAAGCCCTTTGCCACTCCCACAATAACCGCCAAGAGAGGAACAATGGAAAGCACCGTACTGTACGCCAAAGCCGAAGCCAAGTTGGAAAGATTGAGATCTATGAAACCCTTAACCGCCATATACAAACTCTTGAGGGCATTGATCCCAAAACGGCGTAAGGGAGAACCGGTAACCTGCGTAATATGCCACACATCCTTGGTTACAAAAAGAATACTCCTATGCACCAAGAAACGTAAAAGGCGCACCTTTTTCTTTTTTGCCTCGAATCTTTTCCGAGAAGCCCTCCCGAGAGATGTTTGCTTGGAAGCGGTATGTTTGTTCGATTTCTTTTTCTTCACCTTTATCAACGGTATCTGTATCCAATAAAATAAGGAGAAAACAGTAGACCTATAAGCCGGGTTCTGTGCCTCCGCCTAAGCAGAGCGTCTGTCATTAATCTACGTTGTACGTCACCGCACAACTGAAGCAATCTACCCCCCGGCACGGAGCGAGTAACCCCGATATTGCCGGTATACTTGATCTTGCAACCCATAAGGCGTACGGCGCAAACGTGTTGCCACGCTGCCGGTGAGCTCTTACCTCGCCTTTTCACCCTTACCCGACCGGTCGATGGACTCAAAGGAGCAACTCCGTTGCCTCTTTGAGGTCGGGCGGTTCTTTTCTGTTACGCTACTCTACCCTCGCGGACAGCTTTCTGTTAGGAAGTATGGTACTCTGTGTTGCCCGGACTTTCCTCTCTTCGGCGTACAGACACCCTCACAAGAGAGCCTCCGTACCCAAACAGCGACAGACCGACCTACTGTTTTCTTTTTCCTTATTCACTAAGCAGAGTGTTTGAATCCTCGTGGCTACAAATCCCCACTGCTTATTCTATTTTCTCTATCTCTATCGATTAGGAGTAAGAAGGCTCTATACCCCTTTCGCTCCATTACTTTTTAAATTTTGTATCTGCCTCTTTCTCTACCGTTTGGTAATCTCCACCTTTTGCGTTGGAGCCAATGTTTGGTTACGTTCTTCTACGGCTGCCACCACTCGGTTTGCCAAGGAGGCAAAAGCATCCCTTAGGGGCGACTCTTCATCGGCAGCAATGGGACGCCCTTCGTCCCCGGAGGCACATACACTCTGCACCAAAGGAATTTGCCCCAACAACTCGATTCCCATTTCTCGGGCCAGAGCCACTCCACCCTCTTTCCCAAAGATATAATACTTATTTTGAGGCAACTCGGCAGGGGTAAACCAAGCCATATTCTCGACCAAACCCAAGACAGGGACATTGACGTTGTCCTCTCGGAACATATTGATGCCCTTTACGGCGTCCGCCAAAGCCACCTGCTGTGGCGTTGTTACCACAACTGCGCCCGTCACAGAAACATTCTGCACCAAAGTCAAGTGGATATCTCCCGTTCCGGGAGGCATATCTAATAGGAAGTAGTCCAGCTCACCCCAATTGCCGTCTCTGATCAACTGACTAAGCGCATTACTCGCCATTGTACCTCGCCACAAAAGAGCTTGCTCAGGGTTTACAAAAAAGCCAATGGAAAGAAGCTTGACACCTGCCTCCACCTCAATGGGCTCAATGAGGTCTTTACCGCCCACCTTAGCCAAAACAGGACGGGCATCTTCGCAAGCAAACATCTTGGGCATCGACGGACCATAGACATCGGCATCCAGCAACCCTACTTTATAGCCGGCACGTGCCAAAGCCACCGCCAAATTGGCGGTAATGGTACTCTTGCCCACTCCTCCTTTGCCCGAAAATACGGCAATCACATTGCGGACCCCTTGAAGGGGTTGTTCCTCTTTTACCTGCGACTGCTCCTCGGGAAAGAGCGGTGTTACCCGCCCCTTGACCTCCATATCCGCAGAAACGTAGGTCAGAACGGCTGTTTCGATGGCTTTAACCACCGACTTGGCAAATGGATCTCTCTGTTTGGGAAAGTGTACCCTAATGGTCACCTCCCGGCCATTGAGCAAAATATCTTGTGCCTGCACCATTCCCAAGGAAACGACATCACCTTCTTTGCCGGGATAGCGCACGTGGCTCAAAGCCGATAAAATTTGTTCTACTGTTACCGTCATAGTTCTGTTTTCTTATTCTGTTGGTTCGTCCTCCTTAGGAGTGAAAAAAGCATCAACCGAGTCGAGCAACTGCGAATCTACACGGGTCATTGCCGTGTAGTCATCGTGCTCCGGCTCACTCTCGGGTTCCACAAAACGCTCCAAGTGAGGCAGAGCGAAACGCAGATATTTGATGCTTTTTCCTCGCAGCAACCATTGTCTTTCGTAAAAGGTAAGCACGTGGGGCACCCCTATGCGTTGGGCATTGTCTGCAGCATAGAGGTCATTGGTATCGGCAAGGGGTTCTATGCCGTTGGCACAAAGCAACCACTGCGTATAGGTGTACAAAAAATTGCTGTCCGTTTTGAGGTGTATAATTCCCCCCGGCTTCAAGAAAGAGGTATATAGAGAGAAGAATACCGAAGACAACAGCCTTGCACGTGTTTTCTTCATTTGCGGATCAGGGAAGGTGATCCACAACTCATCGACCTCTCCCGGAGCAAAAATTTTGCGAATCAAGTGAATATCGGTACGCACAAACGCCACGTTGGGCATTTGCCCTTGTAAAGCCTGCGTTGCGCCGGTCCACAAACGGGCTCCTTTGCGATCGACCCCAATGAAATTGCGCTCGGCATCTTGCTGCGCCAACGCCACGGTATATTCGCCCTTACCACACCCTAATTCCAGCACAATGGGGTTCTCGTTGGAGAATACTTCCGAAGCCCACTTCCCTCGCACAGGACATCCCTGCTCGGTGAGAAGGCTGTAAGGAAATTCGTGCACCAATGGGTTTTGCCGGTTGTCGGCAAATCGTTTCAGTTTCTTCTTAGCCATAAGAGGGAATTATTCTTCCATCAGCCCGATGGATTCGCAATAATCCAATTCTGCCGAAACAATACTCAAAATCTCCTCTTGGGTAAAAGAGCCTATACTGTCTTTTTGAGCATTAGTAATAATGAAGCGGCTCATATCCTCTTCGTCCACAAAAACGTCTTCGTCCTCCTGTGGCTCTTCTATATAGTCTCCCACCAATCCCGAATTTTGGTAGTATTCGGCAATAAGATCCAAAAAGTAATAAAGATCGTCTTCAGATAACTTGGCTGCCAACTCGGGTGCGATGTTTTTACGGATAAAAGCAATTGCATCCTCGTCGTCATAAAGCATAGTAGGGTTCTTTTGGCTCATAGTAATATAGGTATGTCTTTATTTGAATGATTCGTAATAAGCCTCTAAAAGGCGGTGTGCTCCCACAAACGGAGTTATCTTATTCTCCAGAACCTGCGCCTCTACCGCTTGCGTTAGATCCTTAACCCCGACATTGCCGTAGAAGGAGCTTCTCAAAGCATCATTTACGGCTTCATACATCCAATACTTGGCCTGCCGACGGCGGTTGGCCTCGAAGTATCCGCTCTCCTGGGTAAAATGGCGATACTTGTCGATCATATCGAAAATATCCTTGATTCCTATTCCATAATACCCCGAGTAGGTCAGCACCTTAGGTTCCCAACCCGAAGCGGTTTCGGGAAAAAGATGCAACGCATTGCGAAAGTGCGAAGCTGCCAAGTTGGCCCGGTCAATGTTGTCGCCATCGGCTTTGTTGATGATGATCCCATCTGCCATTTCCATAATTCCTCGCTTGATACCTTGCAGCTCATCGCCGGTACCGGCAAGTTGAATCAAAAGAAAAAAGTCCACCATAGAGTGCACAGCCGTTTCGCTCTGCCCCACCCCTACGGTTTCTACAAAAACGGTATCGAAGCCGGCAGCCTCGCACAACACAATCGTTTCACGCGTTTTGCGTGCCACTCCTCCGAGCGAATTACCGGCTGCACTGGGACGAATAAAGGCGTTGAGCTCGCGTGAAAGGCGTTCCATTCGGGTCTTATCTCCCAAAATACTCCCTTTCGATACTTCACTGCTTGGATCTATTGCCAATACAGCCAAACGACGCCCTTGCTTAACAAGGTGCATTCCAAAGGCATCGATGGACGTACTCTTCCCGGCACCGGGAACCCCGGTGATGCCTATACGCATAGAGCGACCCGAGTAGGGCAAGCACCCTTCAATAATTGCTTGGGCCTTTTCCTGATGTTCCGGCAAAGTACTCTCGACCAACGTTACTGCTTGACTGAGAAAAGTGCGATTACCGTGAATAATGGCATCGACATACTCCGGCACGGACAGTTCTTTGCGCACTCGACGCTTAAAATAGGGGCTTACCATAGGTTGCTTGGCGACCCCCTCGTTTACCTTGAGACCGGCATAACGAGGATCGTTTTCGGGATGTTCCATTTGGACCATAGACTTATTTTTATTCAAAAAAACATCAACATCAAAGCAAACCTCTCCCGCCTCTACAGAGAGTAATATCCGATTATTGCTTGGTTGAGGTAGCCGGCAATACCAATTTGATTTTGCGCATAGGGGCTTGATAGTCGTTCAATACGACCGTTACGTTGCCCTGTAACCCTCTTTTTTCTCGGAGCAGATGCTGTAAATCTATCTCGTATCGAATAGAACCTCTCTCTCCCGGGGCTATGGAAGGGGTATATTCGGTTACCGTCAAGGCGGCATCCTCGCTCGTTACGGAGAAAAGGTCCAAGGTTCCCTCTCCCTCGTTCTCGATGGGAATCTCCCCACTTATGCGTTGAGCATTGTTTACATCGGATTCTTTGAGTTTGATATAGGTTTCCAAAGAAGCCCTTCCATACAACTTACCCTCTTCGAAACGAGGCACCGAGGGCACTATGCTCAAAATACCTCCAATGCTCTCCTCACCGGATCCGGACAACACTTTTACCTGAATAAATTCCTTGAGCAGCCCTTTGGGGGTTTCGTCCGAAACTCGTGTGGTGACAAAAATCTCTTCCGGCTCTTGGGGTTGCAATACAAAATGCTCCTTACTCACAGTCAAGTAAGCAGGAACTCCCATCAAGAAAACCTCTACCGGCTCTTGCGTGGGATTATTGACCACAAAGCGAGACACATACTCCGCTCCGGCAACCACAATGGGAAAGTGCAGCTCACTGTTGCTCACCTGCACCCCTCCGATCGATTGGCGGTAGAGGGCGTCAGTTGTGTGCGTACTCCCCGCCATAGACACATTCCCCTTAATGCTCAACTCGATGGGTGCTGCCGTTAAATTGTTGTAAACACGGATATACTTGACAAAAGTTCCGGGTCTCCCCAACGGGTCAAAGGTGACAGATACACGGGTTTCCGCCCCTGGCGCTATGGCATCTTGCTCCCATTGAGGAGTTGTGCAACCGCAATCAACTGCCACCCGAGTAATCACGAAGGGTTTTTGCGACTCGTTGCGCAAAACAAACGTGTGCTGTACCTTGCCTCGCTCCTCGGCTATAATTCCGAAATTGTGCGCTGCCAAAGAAGGATCAATAAACCGCAAATTGTCTTGCGCCAACAACCCACCAACACCCATCAAGAGGGCCCAAGTATAGAAAAAAATTCTTCGTCTCATATCACAAACTAATAATACAGTTTGCACAATATACAAAAGGCTGCCTCAAGGGGGAAAACCTCTGGTACAGCCTTTTGCGTCATTTGTACTTATTATTATATTTTGAAAAACCTGTTCTCCCTTTTCCAATATAAGCCTCTAACGTTGAGAACCAAGCCTCCCAAGAGAGACCCTTGCGCCCCTCTTTTTCGCGAGAAATGGGAACGCCTGAGGAGGAGAGCCCCCGCTACGGACCCCTTACTCTACCACTCCCTTTATTCGCAAAATAAAGGCACCGTCTTTGCCGTTGCTGTAAACCGAAATGGTTTTTACAAACTGACCGGGACGCCCTGCCGGATTGTAGGTCACCTTTATCTTACCCTCTTTACCGGGAGCGATAGGTTCGGTATCGAATTCCGGTTTGGTACAACCACAAGAGGCTGCCACGCGGACAATTACCAGAGGGGCTTTGCCCGTATTCTTCACTTTAAAAACGTGAGATACCGGTCCATTGACCTCTTTTATGGTGCCAAAATCATATTCGGTTTCCTCTGCCGATATTTCGGTAACAACGCTTTTGTTTTTGTCTTGTGCTTGAGCCACTGTCACAGCCACAAAAACCATCGTAACGAGCAAACAAAAAAACTTTTTCATACTTTTCCCTTTCATTCTATAATGTATCCTAAGACACCTAAATATATAGTGTGTACATACTACACAAGGGCAAATATAATTCTTTTATTCAAATTGGCACTCCTTTACGTAGAGTAGTTACGTCCAAAGAGCCCATCCGTTTCTTTGTTTATTGGCAAAAACGGTTTTCAAAGCAGAGTTGAGAGATTGGAGCTCTTGTGTCGTCCGCTATTCGATTATAAAAACCTCTGATAAAATTTGCAGGGAACTGCCAAAAATTATGTTGGACAAAAGAAAAATTAGTAGGGAATTATTATCCGAATAATTCCCTGCAAATCCCTGATTAGTTCCCTACAAATGCCCCCAAAAAAAAGAACTAATCGAGCTTTCTTTCAAGGGGAATAATTTGCCCACACAAATGCAACACCGCCCAATAGTCTGTTATCAAATATTATTGCACTACTGTAACTAAATTTCTTAGTTGCATATGTATAAGATTATAGTTACATTTGCGCAGATATTTGACGACGCATTGATAATTAAGTATAAAAAATAGTTTAATCGTGGGCAAAATGAAGAAACTAACAAACAAGGAACGCGAAATAATGGATTTGTATTGGCAATACGGGCCTATGTTCGTGCGCGAACTGCAAGAACACTACCACGAGCCACGCCCCCACTTCAATACCCTTTCCACTATCGTGCGTATGCTCGAAAGAAAAGGCTTCCTTAGTCACAAACAATATGGTAACACCTATCAGTACTTCGCCGCCATTACCGAGGAAGAGTATGGCAAAACAAGTATGGCAGGCGTTATAAAGAGCTACTTCGACAACTCTTATTTCAATGTTGTGTCTTCGTTTGTCAAAGAAGAAAAGATAACAGTCGAAGAATTGAAAGAACTCATCAAACAAATTGAATCCAATCAAAGCAAATAAATGGCAGCATTCTTGATCTATGTACTGAAAGTCGGAGGCTGGATAGCTGTGTTCTATCTGTTTTATCGCCTCTTGTTGCAGAAGGAAACATTCCATCGGCTCAATAGGATAGTGCTGCTTTCCACGGCAACACTCGCCTTTATTCTGCCTTTCTGCATCATCACTTTCCACGAAAATATTGAGATGGCAGCACCTGTGGCGCAGGCTACGATAACTGTTTCCACGGTTTCTGCTGTTGGCTCCCCATCAGATTCTTGGTGGATTACGGTGGCAATCATCCTTTATTGGAGTGGATTTGCTTTCATCCTGGGTCGGATGCTACTTTCAATCTGCCGAGTTCGTTGCCTCATAGCTGAAAGCGAACTGCTCCGTCAAGCCGATGGCGTCCGTATCGCCGTGATAGACAAGCCAATATCGCCCTCCAGCTGGTATAAAACCATAATCCTTTCACGCAAGGATTATGAAGAAAACGATGTGGCAATTCTCGCACACGAACGTGGACATATCACCCATCTACACACGGTGGATGTGATTCTAACCGACATTCTCACAGCCCTGCAATGGTTCAATCCTGCAATTTGGATGCTCCGCATAGACTTGCGTGCAATACACGAATATCAGGCCGACTTAGCTGTGCTCTCTAAAGGGATTAATGCGCGTCAATATCAATATCTATTAATCCGAAAAGCTACCGGCAACAGTGGGTACTCTGCCGCCAGTAGTTTTAGTCACAGTACCCTAAAAAAAAGAATTACTATGATGTCAAAATCCAAATCATCCGATAAGAAAACGTACAAGGCATTGTTTATCCTGCCAATCATAGCACTTGCGTTCGCAATGAATGCACGCACTGTGACCAATGTCACTTACCTTCCTAAAAATAATATGGATGAGCTAAAGCATACCATAAAGGGGAATACATCTCAAACAGCAATTGGCGATACGGTTGCCGTGCAGCAGACAAAGCAAGACAGTGAAAACATTGTAGGCAGTGTTGAAGTGAAATCTATTGACAAGCTCGACGTGAATACCACTGATACCACAGAGTATGTCAATGTGCAGGAAGCCTCTTCTATCTATCTAAACGAAAGTTTTCTAATTAAACTGAACAGTAATAAGCAAGACGAAAAAAACATCAATCTGAAGGGCTTCGTGTATGGTGCTAACGGTTTACCAATCGTAGGCGCTGCCATAAAGGTAGTCGGGAGCAATAAGGAGGTAGTTACATCTGCAGACGGCGGCTTCGAACTGTCGAGACTCAACCCATCCGACGAGATTGAACTGTCCGGTTTCATAATGTCCGTTCCCGGAAGTGGGCAAGTCCAAATAACGATGACGAAAGAAAATAAGACCGTCTCCGACAAAAAAGCTACAACTGCTACACTTGCAAAGAAAACCGTTGCCCCCACAGAGAAAGACAGAAAATTACCACCCAACCAACTTATTTTTATTGATTGATGGCAAAAAAGTGTTCAAGAAAGAACTAAACAGCCTTGACCCAAAGACTATCGAGGAAATGAGAATGGAAAAAGCGAAAGATGGGAGTAGCTCCATTTTCGTTACGCTGAAGAGGTAAACAAACCTATTCTTTTGCATTATGACAGAGGAGGTACGTACATCCCTATGCCCCTTACGCTTTTGCAAATAGCAGGAATACATTCCGAAAAAGAAAAGAACCCCCGAATCGGCCTCCAATAACCGATTCGGGGTTATCGAAAGTAGAAACAGCCACAACGAGAAAAGGGGATGTTGGCTTAAGGGTCAAGTGTCTCAAAATTCATTTATAAAGCCCCCCTACAAAGAAGCACGGATAGCCCAATTCGTGCTCTAAACTGCTTGAAGTCGGCTGACGTTGTAACAATGGGAGACTTGGTACAGCATACGAAGAGTGATCTGTTGAAGTTCCGCAACTAACAAAGAACACCCCAAAAGGAATACCCATCTCCTCTCAACAGAGCACAAATAAAACAACATCGAAACAAGATAGAGCAAGTCTACATTTGCTTTCGGCTACAATGGTAAACAAAACTGCATCAAAGAAAGGTATGCAATATTCCCCTTACACGGAGTGCAAATAAAACTGCACCGAAAAGAGAGCAAACTCTCTCTCCTTCTCATTTCCTCTTCCTTTTGGGGCAAATAGTGTCGGCGACCGTATGATCCTTTGAGTAGAAACTCGTAGCAACCGTAGCTGAAGAGACGAGGATAAAAACTTTAGCACTTTCTTCTGCTGTTTCTGAGTGAATGCTCTGCGCCCTTAATACATTAAGCCATTGAGGGGTAACTCTACGAATTGGTTAAAGCCGTACTCTGTACTAGTTTGTCTATCGATAATTTCTGAAACTTGTCTATATAAAATCCATCGTTTTATTTTTTCAACCTTCCAAGGTAAAACCTCTGGAGTTTACACGCTTTTTTAAGCACTACCTACTAGCCCTTTTTGATTACGGTTTAATGTACTCGCCTTCAATACTTTCCTTTTCGCTCCTTTTCTGACGTAACGCTATTGTAAGACGAGGACAATGAGCAAGAAAAAAGAGCAGACTCTCTCAACGAGATCTGCTCTTTTATGATAAAAAGGTCTATAAAATTACTCAGCCGAAGCCGGTGTCTCTTCTGCAACAGCTGCTGCTCCCTTACCACTACCGCGACGAGAACGACGAGTTTTTCCTGCTTTTGCTGTAGATTGTGCAGACTGTGACAACATATTGTCGTTAAAGTCCACCAACTCTATAAAACACATCGTAGCATTATCCCCCAGACGATATCCGGTACGAATGATACGTGTATAGCCTCCCGGACGATTGGCAATCTTCTCTGCCACTACGCCAAACAGTTCCTTGATAGCTTCCTTATTTTGAAGTTCAGAGAAAACCATACGACGAGAGTGCTGTGTATCTTCTTTCGCACGAGTCAAAATAGGCTCGGCATACACACGCAGTGCCTTTGCCTTTGCCAAAGTGGTGTGGATACGCTTGTGCAGGATAAGAGATGTGGCCATATTAGACAACATCGCCTCACGGTGCGACTTTGTACGACCCAGATGGTTGAATTTCTTATTGTGTCTCATTGTGATTATTCGTTATCAATTTTGTATTTGCTTATGTCCATTCCAAACTCGATTCCCAGCTCTTCCAAGAGGGCTTCAAGTTCAACCAATGACTTCTTTCCGAAGTTGCGGAACTTCAACAGATCACTCTTCGTATGCTGTACCAAGTCTCCCATTGTTACAACGTCAGCCGACTTCAAGCAGTTTAGAGCACGAACCGACAAGTCGAACTCCGATAACTCCGTCTTTAGCAACTGCCGAATACGCAACGTCTTCTCATCAAACCCACTCTGTGGCTCTTCCTCCTTGATCTCCTCTTCAATAGTGTCATCGGTAAAGAGTTCAAAATGAGAAATGAGAATAGATGCGGCTTGCTTCAATGCTTCTCGAGGATGAATGGTACGGTCTGTAGTAATCTCCATTATCAACTTCTCATAGTCGGTTTTCTGTTCTACACGGAAATTTTCCCGTTCTATTTTTACGTTGATTATAGGCGTGTAGATCGAGTCGATGGCTAATGTATCCACCAAGTCCTCGGCCCTCCGATTTTCTTCTGCAGGAACATATCCACGTCCCTTATTGATGCGCAAGTGCATTGTAAAAGAAGCGTTTTTGTCCAAATGACAAATCGGTAAATTGACGTTCTGCACCTGAAAGTTCGTCAAGTGAGCATTGATGTCACCTGCCTTGAGAACCTCCTTCTTGGAAACCTCAAAAGAAATAGTTTCTTCCGAAGCATTGTCTACAATCTGCTTAAAACGAACCTGCTTGAGGTTGAGAATGATATTGGTAACGTCTTCCAAGACGCCGGGAATAGTAGCAAATTCGTGATTTACACCTTCGATACGGACAGAGGCTATAGCATAACCTTCCAACGAAGAGAGTAAGATCCGACGCAAAGCGTTTCCCACAGTAATGGCATAACCCGGCTCGAGCGGTTTGAATTCAAACTTTGCAAACGATTCGGTTGCCTCTGTCATTAAGACGTTTTCGGGTTTTTGAAATGCTAATATTGCCATGGTGTAATGGATTATTTTGAATACAATTCTACGATTAATTGCTCCTTAATTGCTTCAGGGATTTCTTCTCTAGTCGGAACATTAAGGTACTTTCCGGACATAGAGGCCTGATCCCACTCAATCCAAGGGTATTTGCTGTGGTTAAATCCAGCAAGAGAGTTAGAAATAACTTCCATAGATTTATCTCTCTCACGAACACCAACAATTTGCCCTGGTTTAACAGTGTAGGAGGGAATATTAACCACCTTACCGTCTACCACAATGTGGCGATGCGAAACCAACTGGCGGGCTGCTGCACGCGTAGGAGCAATTCCAAAACGGAATACGAGGTTATCCAAACGAGACTCCAACGACTGAAGCAATACTTCACCCGTGATACCTCCAGAACGTTGAGCTGATTTAAAGAGGTTACGGAACTGACGCTCAAGTACTCCGTAGGTGTACTTGGCTTTCTGTTTCTCACGCAACTGCAACCCATACTCACTAGTCTTACGACGACGATTGTTGCCGTGCTGACCGGGAGGGTAATTCTTTTTACTTAATACCTTATCTGCACCAAAAATGGGCTCCCCAAATTTACGCGCAATCTTTGATTTCGGTCCTGTATATCTTGCCATTGTTTTATCTTGTTTTATTCGTTTGTAGAATTTGTGATTAAGAATACAACATCGTAGTCATTTTCATCGGTGTATGGCTTAATACGACTCTGCGCCATTCCTAAAATGTAAAAAGTGAACAGCCGCGAACTTGTTCTCAAGAGAGGGAAAAAGCGAACAAATCTACACTCACCTCTTACGGGAAACAGCACCGATGCCTAATGCTTTACAAATGCTTCAATTATATCTGCGGAACTACAAACTATAGTGAATAAACTATTGTATTTCAGGAAATTACTTACACCTTACGTTTTTTCGGAGGACGACAACCATTGTGTGGTATGGGAGTTACGTCGATAATTTCCAATACTTCGATACCGGCTCCGTGAATGGTGCGGATAGCAGACTCACGACCATTGCCCGGTCCCTTTACATAAACCTTAACCTTGCGCAAGCCCAAATCATAAGCCACCTTGGCACAATCTTGTGCGGCCATCTGTGCTGCATAAGGAGTGTTCTTTTTTGAACTACGGAAGCCCATCTTGCCGGCAGAAGACCAGCTGATAACTTGCCCCTCGCTGTTAGTAAGCGAAATGATGATGTTGTTGAAAGAAGAGTGTACGTGCGCTTGTCCAATAGCGTCCACCTTGACAACTCTCTTCTTGGCGACTGTTTTTTTTGCCATACTCAATGTTTATTATTTTGTAGCCTTCTTCTTGTTTGCAACGGTTTTCTTCTTTCCCTTACGGGTACGAGCATTATTCTTTGTACTCTGACCTCTAAGAGGTAATCCAATACGGTGACGGATACCACGATAGCATCCGATATCCATAAGACGCTTAATGTTTAGCTGTACTTCACTTCGAAGATCCCCTTCAACCTTGAATTCGGCTCCTATTACTTCACGGATGGCAGCAGCCTGATCATCTGTCCAGTCTTGAACCTTGATGTTACGATCCACTCCGGCTTTATCCAAAATTTTACCGGCACTGCTACGACCTATACCGTAAATATAGGTCAAGGCAATCTCACCTCTCTTGTTTTGTGGCAAATCTACGCCAACAATTCTTATAGCCATACTCTATATTACTTAATACTAATGTACTCAACAACGAAAGAGATTACCCCTGACGTTGTTTGAATTTCGGATTCTTTTTATTGATCACATATAAGCGCCCCTTGCGACGTACAATTTTGCATTCCGGAGTACGCTTCTTCACAGATGCTCTAACTTTCATATCTTATTTTTTGTCTGTTTTTCATTTATATCTATAAGAGATACGCCCACGAGTCAAGTCATAAGGACTCATCTCTACTTTCACCTTGTCTCCCGGCAATATTTTTATATAGTGCATACGCATCTTACCGGAAATATGTGCTGTTATTACGTGCCCATTTTGCAACTCTACCTTAAACATAGCATTGCTCAGTGCCTCCAAAATAACGCCATCTTGTTCTATAGCTGATTGTTTTGACATTAGAATTCTTTTTCTCCTAAATAATCTTGTATATAATCAAAAGAAGACAAAACTTCGGGAGCTCCATCTGTTATAGCAACGCAATGTTCAAAATGAGCACTCATCTTGCGGTCTTTGGTCCGAACAGTCCAACCATCGGATTCAAACACCACATTCTTGCTGCCCATATTAACCATAGGTTCTATACAAATACACATTCCCTTACGAAGCAATGCTCCCGCCCCAGGACGTCCATAATTAGGAACCCCCGGGGATTCGTGCATATTTCTTCCTATACCGTGCCCTTCCAATTCTCTCACAATGCTGTAACCAAAGTGCTCGCAGTAGGACTGCACAGCATAACCGATGTGCCCCACCCGATTACCATCAACCGCCTGTTCAATTCCCTTGTAGAGAGATTCCTTTGTTGTCTTCAGTAATCTAAAAGCCTCTTGAGAGATCTCTCCTACAGCAAATGTGTATGCGCTATCTCCCGTAAAACCATTCAGATGTACTCCACAATCCACAGAAATAATATCACCCTCTTTCAAGAGAATATGCTCTGAAGGAATCCCGTGCACTACGTGCTCGTTAACCGAAGCACAGATGGAGGCGGGAAAACCGTTATAGCCTAAAAAAGCAGGACGCGCCCCGTGATCCATAATGAAATCGTGGGCAACAGAATCCAGCTCCTTGGTAGACACCCCCGGCTTTATAAACTTGGCGACCTCTGCCAGCGTGCGGCCAACCAATTGGTTAGCCTCACGCATAAGAGAAATCTCTTCGTCTGTCTTAAGATATATCATCTATTTTTAATAAGCAGAAATAGAACCGGTACGTCCTTTGATCCGACCACTCTTGAGCAAACCATCGTAATGACGCATCAAGAGGTGACTTTCGATCTGCTGCAGAGTATCCAACACAACTCCAACGAGAATCAAGAGAGACGTTCCTCCAAAAAACTGAGCGAACCCAGCACTAATACCCAACAATTCAGCAAAAGCAGGGAGGATGGCAACAATTGCCAAGAAGAAGGCTCCCGGCAATGTTATTCTATCCATAACGGTATCTAGATAATCCCTCGTCTGTTTCCCCGGTTTGATTCCCGGAATAAACCCATTATTTCTCTTGAGGTCATCAGCCATCTGCGTTGGGTTGATGGTAATAGCCGTATAGAAATAGGTAAACAGAACTATCAAGAGAGCAAAGATAAAGTTGTACCAAAAGCTGGTGTTGTCAGACAAGACATGAATTAATCCTCCTTCTTTGGCCCCTCCAAAGAATCCTGTAAGAGATACCGGTATGAACATAATTGCTTGAGCAAAGATGATCGGCATCACGTTAGCAGCATTCACTTTAAGAGGGATGTATTGTCTTGCTCCTCCAAACTGTTTGTTACCAACTACTCTTTTAGCATACTGAACAGGAATTTTGCGCGTTCCCTGAACCAAAAGAATAGCCCCTGCTGTCACAAACAGCAAGAAAACAATCTCTGCCAGGAAAGCGACCATTCCTCCTGCTGAGCTATTGAGACGATAGGTAAACTCTGCTACAAGAGAGTGAGGCAAACGAGCTATAATACCAACAAGAATGATAAACGAAATTCCATTGCCGATACCTTTGTCCGTAATACGTTCTCCCAACCAAAGCACAAACATACTTCCAGCGGCCAATATGATAGTCGCATAAAGCATAAAGAAGAAACCTCCGGGGAAGTCTGCTCCCATAGAAGCCACCTGTGCCCTTAAATTCATAAGGTAGGCAGGGCCTTGTACCAACAAAATCAAAACAGTTAGATAACGAGTCCATTGGTTGATTTTTCGCCTACCACTTTCTCCTTCTCTCTGCAGTTTTTGCATAGAGGGAACAATCACAGCAGCCAACTGCATCACAATAGATGCCGAAATGTACGGCATAATACCTAATGCGAAAACAGAAGCATTGGAGAATGCTCCTCCGGAAAACATATTCAACAAAGCCATCAACCCCTCAGAAGTCTGAGACTGCAAGGCGTCCAAAGACAAGGGATCTATCCCCGGGATCACAACAAATGATCCCAGACGATAAATAACAACATAAAGAAGAGTGATAAGGATTCGCTTGCGCAAATCTTCGATCTTCCAAATGTTCTTTAAAGTCTCTATAAGGCGCATAACGTTATTGTTTTACCACCGAACCTCCGGCAGCAACAATCATCTCTTCGGCTTTCTTAGAGAAGGCATTTGCTTCTACGGTCAGTGCTGTTTTAATCTCACCCTTGGCAAGTACTTTGGTCAATTCTCTTTTAGAAGCTATACCAGCTTGAACCAAAACATCCTTATTGATCGTTGTCACGTTAAAACGTTCTGCGATTTCCTGGAGGGCTTCAAGATTAACTGCGCGATATTCTACGCGATTGATATTCTTGAAACCAAATTTGGGCAAGCGACGTTGAATGGGCATTTGTCCCCCTTCGAATCCTATTTTGCGTTTATACCCTGAACGAGACTTCGCTCCCTTATGACCACGAGTAGAAGTTCCGCCTAAGCCTGAACCCGGACCGCGACCAATACGTTTACGAGAGTGCAAAGACCCCGCAGCAGGTTTTAATGTAGATAAATCCATTTCTTATGCGATGTTATTCTGTTATTACTCTACAATTTCTACTAAGTGGTTCACAGCTCTAACCATACCACGTATAGAGGGAGTATCTTGGAGCTCTACCACTTGATGCATTTTTCTCAAGCCCAAAGCATCTAATGTTTGCTTTTGCACCTTAGGGCAACGAATGCGACTACGCACTTGTTTTATTTTTATTGTGGACATAGATTATACTTTCTTTAAAAGATTAGCCCCTAAAAACTTTCTCTACAGATATTCCACGCTGCTTGGCCACTGTCAAAGGATCGCGCAATTCGGCCAAAGCGGCAATGGTTGCCTTCACCAAATTGTGTGGATTACTAGATCCCTGACTTTTGGCCAATACATCTGTAATACCAACACTTTCCAAAACAGCACGCATAGCACCACCGGCAATAACTCCAGAACCTTCAGAGGCGGGACGGATCAAAATCCGAGCTCCACCAAAAGAGGCACTCTGTGCATGAGGGATAGTTCCTTTATAAACAGGCACACGAATCAAATTCTTCTTAGCAGCCTCCACACCTTTTGCAATAGCAGCAGAAACTTCGCCAGCTTTACCTAATCCGTAACCGATAACGCCATCTTCGTTACCAACGACCACAATGGCAGAGAATGTAAATGTTCTCCCCCCCTTGGTTACCTTGGTAACGCGATTGATAGCAACAAGACGATCTTTTAGTTCCAAGTCGTTGGTTGATTGTACTCTATTGTATATTGTTGCCATACGAAATTAAAATTTGAGTCCGCCATTACGAGCAGCATCAGCCAACTCTTTTACACGGCCATGATACAAATAACCATTACGGTCAAAAACAACACACTCAACACCAACGGCCATTGCAGCACGAGCTATTTCCTGCCCAACCATTGCGGCTACTTCTTTCTTGGTTCCAGTGGTTTCCATCTTCACAGAAGAAGCACTTGCCAACGTACGTCCAGATTCATCGTCTATCACTTGAGCATAAATTTGCTTATTGCTACGAAAAACAGAAAGACGCGGACGCTCCGGCGTGCCACTGATCTTACCACGTACCCTCGTTTTGATTCGAAGTCTTCTATTTTCTTTATTTGTCATGATAATTCAGTTTAGCTTATTTACCGGCGGTTTTACCAGACTTACGACGTATCTCCTCTCCAATAAACTTGATACCCTTTCCTTTGTAAGGCTCCGGTTTACGGAAAGAACGAATTTTGGAACACACTTGACCCAAGAGCTGCTTGTCAGCGGATTCTAAGACAA
Source organism: Bacteroidota bacterium (assembly GCA_023396255.1). Classification (GTDB taxonomy): domain Bacteria; phylum Bacteroidota; class Bacteroidia; order Bacteroidales; family Porphyromonadaceae; genus Porphyromonas. Next base: position 247,735 of record JAEWWU010000013.1, on the reverse strand, counting down.
TCTTAGGAGTCTTATTACGCTCATTGATCGTTTGTACCTTTACCTCATTGGGCAAAAGCATATAAATAATGTGGGTAAAACCCAAAGATAATTCTAACATTTGTCCTTCATTGGAAGCGCGGTATCCCACACCAACCAACTCGAGAGTTTTAGAAAACCCTTCACTTACGCCGACTACCATATTGTTTACCAACTGGCGATACAAGCCGTGGAGAGAGCGATCTGCACGCTCATCGCTATGGCGACTCAATGAAACTTGATTCTCTTCAATTGAAACCTCAATACGAGGATCCACATACTGAGAAAGTTCTCCCTTAGGACCTTTTACCGTTACGTTACCATCCTTCAAAGAAACAGTTACGCCAGCCGGAATACTGATAGGTAATTTACCGATTCTTGACATACAATTTCCTCCTTTCTTAGTAAACGTAACACAACACTTCGCCTCCAATCTTCAAAGCCCGAGCTTCTTTATCCGTCATAACCCCTTGAGAGGTCGAAAGGATAGCGATACCCAAACCATTGAGAACTCTTGGCATATCACGGTAGCCCACATAACGGCGCAAACCGGGACGGGACACACGTTTTAAACTCTTAATAGCGTTTACCCTGCAAGCAAGGTCGTACTTGAGAGCCACCTTAATGGTACCCTTGAACCCGTCCTGTTCGAACTTGTAGTTCAAGATATACCCCTTCTCGAAAAGCACTTTGGTTATCTCCTGCTTAATCTTAGAGGAAGGGATTTCCACCACCCGATGACCCGCACTGATTGCATTACGCAATCTTGTCAGATAATCTGCAATAGGATCTGTCATTTTGTTTAAACTTAAATTGATCCGGACACACCGGACAATATTTAACTTATATAATTATACGATGTCCCCAAAAAAGGAGACATCTTTTTGTTTTTGTGCTATTACCAGCTAGCCTTCTTAACCCCAGGGATCAATCCGGCAGAAGCCATTTCTCTGAACTGAATACGAGAAATACCAAACTGGCGCATATAGCCTTTAGGACGGCCGGTAATCTTACAACGATTGTGCAAACGTACCGGAGAAGCGTTTCGGGGAAGTTTTTGAAGTTCCTCAAATCTGCCTTCGGCCTTCAACTGTGCGCGTTTTTCTGCATAACGATTCACCAATTTGAGGCGTTTAACCTCACGGGCTTTCATTGATTCTTTAGCCATATCTTCTCTATTACTTAGCAACGTTCTTAAAGGGAAGTCCGAACTGCTTGAGCAGCTCAAATCCTTCCTCATCTGTCTGCGCCGAGGTTACAAAGGTAATATTCATTCCCAATATCTTGCTAATACTATCGATATTTATTTCGGGAAAAATTATTTGCTCACTAATACCCAACGTGTAATTTCCACGTCCATCCAGCTTGCTATTGATACCTTTGAAGTCACGAATACGAGGAAGAGCAATGCGCACAAGACGTTCCAAAAATTCGTACATTCTCTCCCTTCTAAGCGTAACGGTTACACCAATAGGCATTTTTTTACGCAATTTGAAATTAGAAATATCTTTCTTAGAGAATGTAGCCACAGCTTTCTGACCGGTAATGGCAGTAAGCTCATCAATGGCGACATCTATGATTTTCTTGTCCGCAGTAGCCATACCCAACCCTTGATTGATTACAATCTTTTTGAGTTTGGGTACCTGCATTACACTGGAGTAAGCGAAATGCTTCATTAATTCGGGAACTATTCTTTCTTGATAGTCCTTTTTGAGATTTGCTGTCTGATTCATTACTTAATCTCCTCTCCGGTTTTTTTAGAATAACGTACTAATTTTCCGTTTGCGGCCTCACGACGTCCGATACGGGTACCCTTTCCGGACTTAGCATCATAGATATTGAGGTTAGAGATATGGATGGGAGCCTCAACGCGCTCTATACCACCTTGAGGATTTTTAGCGCTGGGTTTGGCGTGCTTTGTTACCATATTGAGCCCTTCCACGATAGCTCTCTGCTTATCTACAATCACCTTGAGAACTCGACCCGTACGACCGCGGTCATCACCGCTATTGACGATTACCATATCGCCTTTCTTGATATGTAATTTGCTCATAACATTGAAAACAATTAGAGCACCTCAGGTGCGAGTGAAACTACTTTCATATTCACGGCACGCAACTCACGAGCAACGGGACCAAAGATACGAGTACCTCTCATTTCGCCCGAACCGGTGAGCAACACACAAGCATTGTCATCGAAACGGATGTAGGAACCATCGGGACGACGGATTTCCTTTTTTGTTCGAACGATCAAAGCCTTTGCTACTGCGCCTTTCTTTACATCACTTGATGGGATAACGCTCTTAACGGCAACCACGATCACATCTCCCACTGAAGCATAACGACGGCGAGTACCGCCCAACACTCTGATGCAAAGAACTTCGCGAGCTCCGCTGTTATCGGCTACTTTTAATCTTGATTCTTGTTGTATCATATTACTTAGCCCTTTCGATTATTTCAGTTAGCCTCCAACGCTTCTGTCGGCTCAAGGGGCGGGTTTCCATAATGCGAACCTTGTCCCCCTCGTTGCACTCGTTCTTTTCGTCGTGGGCGTAAAACTTCTTGGTTTTGTTTACAAACTTACCGTATATGGGATGTTTCTCTTTCCAACGGATAGCAACGGTAACTGTCTTATCCATCTTGTTGCTGGTAACGATACCAACACGTTCTTTTCTACGTTTTCTTTCCATTGCGACCTGTTATTAATTGTTTTGAGATTCACGCATTCTGAGTATGGTAGCCATACGAGCAATATCTCTACGCTGCTTACGCAACTGCGCAGGATTTTCTGATGGAGACACTGCGTGGCTTATTCTACTCTCGTCGTAAGCTACGCGAGCAGCTTGCAGACGTTCTTGTAATTCCTGAGTGGTTAGCTCGTTGATTTCTGCTGTCTTCATAGAAATTAAACGTTAGGGTTAGACGCATCAAAGTCTCGACGCACAACAAATTTGGTTGTCACAGGAAGTTTCTGAGCTGCCAAACGCAAAGCTTCTTTAGCGATGTCGTAAGAAACCCCTTCCACTTCAAAAATCATACGTCCGGGTGTAACAGGCGCCACAAATCCTTCGGGGTTACCTTTACCCTTACCCATACGTACTTCGGCCGGTTTTTTGGTAATAGGCTTATCCGGGAATATGCGTACCCATACTTGTCCCTGACGTTGCATATAACGTGTTACAGCAATACGGGCTGCTTCTATTTGGCGACCAGTGATCCATTTGCTCTCCAACGATTTGATACCAAAGGAGCCAAAGGCCAGCTGGTTTCCACGGTTCGCATTGCCTTTCATACGCCCCTTTTGCTGTCTTCTAAATTTGGTTTTCTTGGGTTGTAACATTTTCTTGTTCCTCCTAATAATTAGCGGTTGGACGATCTTCTTCCGCCTCTACCGCGGCGGCTTCCTCTTTCGGGGCGACCACCTTCGTTGCGATGGGCTCCTTGTTGTTTGGTAGCAGAGAAGTTAGGAGCCAAATCCCTCTTCTCATACACTTCACCCTTCATAATCCAAACCTTGATACCGATGATACCCACCTTGGTCAAAGCTTCCTCCAAAGCGTAGTCTATATCGGCACGGAGAGTATGCAAAGGCGTACGTCCTTCTTTGTACATTTCAGAACGAGCCATTTCTGCTCCATTGAGACGTCCCGAGAGCTGAATTTTGATACCCTCGGCACCGGCACGCATAGCCGAAGCAATCGCCATCTTCACAGCACGACGATAGGCGATGCGCCCCTCCAACTTACGAGCAATGTCTGCAGCAACAATAGTAGCATCAATTTCCGGTTTCTTGATCTCGAAGATGTTTACCTGTACATCTTTTTTGGTAATCTTTTTGAGTTCCTCTTTGAGGACATCTACATTCTGACCACCCTTCCCGATAATCATACCGGGTCTTGCAGTACAAATGGTAATGGTTACCAACTTTAGGGCACGCTCAATTACAATACGTGACACAAAAGCATTGGCGAGACGAGTATTAAGATACTTACGGATACGGCTATCCTCCAAGATAGTATCTCCATAATTCTTACCTCCGTACCAATTGGAATCCCAACCTCTGATGTATCCCAAACGATTGCTTATCGGATTTATCTTTTGTCCCATCCTGCTTAGTTATTGTTGCTGTTAAACGAATCTACAAAAAGAGTAATGTGGTTAGAACGTTTTCTTATTCTATACCCTCTACCCTGAGGAGCCGGTCTGAGACGTTTGAGCATCATTCCAGCATCTACAAATACACGAGATACGTAGAGTTCTCCTTCTTCGGCCTTACGACCGTTAGCTTGTTCCCAGTTTGCAATTGCGCTACGCAATAGTTTTTCTACGCGTTGTGCTGCCACCTGACGAGCGGAGAAACGCAATGTAGCCATAGCACGGTTTACTTCCATTCCTCTGATATTGTCTACAACAAGACGCATCTTACGAGGAGGAGTGGGCACATTCATCAACTTAGCACAAGCTGCTGTTGTTCCCTTCGTTTCTACTGTTTCTTCTTTTATATTGGCACTCATGATTTCTTATATTTATTGATTTGCCATTCACATTACTTACGGTTACCTGAATGACCGCGGAAGTTACGCGTGGGTGCAAATTCTCCCAATTTGTGCCCTACCATATTTTCTGTGACAAAAACGGGGATAAATTTGTTTCCGTTATGAACGGCTATCGTGTGTCCCACAAAATCCGGAGAAATCATAGAAGCGCGAGACCAGGTTTTGATCACTGATTTCTTGCCACTTTCATTCATAGCCAAGATTTTCTTTTCAAGCTTTACGCTGATAAAGGGACCTTTCTTTAATGAACGACTCATATAGTTGTTACACTCTAATCTATTGGATTATTTCTTTTTAGCTCTCTCTATGATATACTTGCTTGAGTGCTTTTTGGGAGCTCTGGTCTTGAGACCCTTAGCATACAAGCCATTACGTGAGCGTGGGTGTCCTCCTGAAGCGCGACCTTCACCACCACCCATTGGGTGATCTACAGGGTTCATAGCTACACCACGAGTACGAGGACGACGTCCGAACCAACGTGTACGACCGGCTTTACCGGAGCGCTCCAAAGCGTGATCTGAGTTACCCACTCCACCGATCGTTGCTTTGCAAGCAGACAAGATACGACGCGTTTCACCCGAAGGCATACGAAGCACTACATAGCGATCTTCACGTGCCACCAACTGAGCAAATGTACCGGCAGAACGAACCAATTTGGCACCTTGACCGGGACGCATTTCTACGTTGTGAACAATCATCCCCACAGGGATCTTTGCCAACGGCATACAGTTGCCCACTTCTGGAGCAGCTTCTGCACCAGACATAACTTGCTGACCTACAGTAAGCCCTACAGGAGCCAAGATGTAAGCTTTTTCACCATCAGCATAATACAAGAGAGCAATACGAGCCGAACGGTTAGGATCGTACTCAATACTCTTTACAGTAGCAGGGATACCGTCTTTGGTTCTCTTGAAGTCGATAAAACGGAATTTTCTCTTGTGACCACCACCAATGTAGCGCATAGTCATCTTACCGGTATTGTTACGACCACCGGACTTGCGTTTTCCAACTACGAGAGACTTCTCTGGAATGCTCTTTGTAATCGTATCAAATGCTCCAATAATTTTATGTCTCTGCCCCGGAGTTGTGGGCTTCAATTTACGTATTCCCATTTCTATTACAAATTAGCAAAGAAGTCTATAGTCTGCCCTTCTGCAAGAGTTACCACAGCCTTTTTGGTTGCTTTGGTATGCCCCTTTATGATACCCGTCTTGGTGTAACGACTTTTACGCTTACCATCGTGGTTCATTGTATTTACAGAGACAACTTTTACATTGTACATCGCCTCTACGGCCTTTCTGATCTCTATTTTATTTGCCTTAGGAGCAACGAGGAAAGCATATCTCTCGGGTTTCTTTTCCGTGATAGCAGTCATCTTCTCCGTAATAACAGGCTTAATAATAATTCCCATCTTGTAAAATCTTTAGAGAGGTTTATGCTTTACACATTTCATTTACTACACGTACAGCCTCTTCTGTCATTACAACTTGGTTGCAATCCAAAATAGTATACGTATTGAGGTCTGCTGCTCTCACAAGACGCACCGAAGGGATATTACGAGAAGAAAGATATACGTTGTCTTCGATCTTATCCAAGATAAAGAGAGATTTCTTCTCTGCCACTTTCAGAGCACTGGTTACCTGTACAAAATCCTTTGTACGGGGTTTATCCATACTCAGAGCATCTACAACTATAATCTGTTGTTCTTGTGCCTTATAAGTAAGGGCTGATCTGCGAGCCAAACCAAGGAGTTTTTTATTCAGCTTAAAGCTGTAGTTACGAGGACGTGGTCCAAAAACACGTGCACCACCCACCAAAAGGGGAGAATTGATATCACCACGACGAGCACCGCCTCCTCCTTTTTGACGAATTAACTTACGCGTAGAACCGCTTATTTCGCTTCTCTCTTTGGACTTGTGCGTACCTTGACGCTGATTGGCACGGTAGTGCTTCACGGCAAGATAGATCGCGTGGTCGTTGGGTTCGATAGCAAAAACCTCATCAGCAAGAACCACCTTACGACCGGTGTCTTCACCTTTCAAATTAAATACTGACAGTTCCATTAAATTTCTATTGCTACAATTGAACCTTTTGCACCCGGAACGCTACCCTTGATGAGCAGCAAGTTTTGTTCGGGCATAACTTTAATCACCTGCAGGTTTTGAACCGTAACGCGTTCATTACCTGTCTGACCGGCCATACGAGTACCTTTGAATACTTTGGCGGGATAAGAACAAGCTCCTACAGAACCGGGAGCACGCAATCTGTTGTGCTGACCGTGAGTAGATTGTCCCACACCACCAAAACCGTGACGCTTAACAACTCCTTGGAAACCTTTACCCTTAGAAGTCCCGATCACGTCTACAAAACTTGCAGAAGCGAGCATTTCCACGGTAATCTGGTCTCCGAGCTTGTAATCGCCCTTAAATCCTTTGAACTCGGCCAAGTGTCTCTTGGGAGCTACTCCTGCCTTAGAGAAGTGACCTTGCAAAGGCTTTGTAGTATGCTTTTCTTTGGCATCTACAAAACCCAGCTGAATAGCTTCATAGCCATCCTTCTCGAGGGTCTTAATCTGAGTAACTACACAAGGACCCGCTTCGATAACAGTGCATGGTGTGTCTACACCCTCGGCACTGAAAACGGAAATCATTCCGATTTTCTTTCCTAATAATCCTGGCATTTCAGTAGTTATTTATTCTCAATCAAACTTTAATTTCAACTTCTACACCACTGGGGAGCTCCAATTTCATCAGAGCATCTACCGTGTTGGATGAAGAGTTGTAAATGTCAATCAATCTCTTGTAAGAGCAAAGTTCAAATTGCTCGCGGCTCTTCTTATTGACGAAAGTAGAGCGGTTTACCGTAAAAATACGTTTGTGTGTAGGCAGGGGTATAGGACCACTGACCAAAGCTCCTGTCGTTTTTACGGCCTTTACGATCTTTTCGGCAGATTTGTCTACCAACATATGATCGTAAGATTTCAATTTAATTCTAATCTTCTGGCTCATTATTTATATGCGGTGATATATTATTTAATCAAATCGACACGTCCATTCACTTCTTCCAATACCTGCTTAGCTATAGAAGAAGAAACTTCTGAATAGTGACTAAAGGTCATAGAACTGGAGGCACGTCCTGAAGTAATTGTACGCAAAGCCGTTACATAACCAAACATCTCGGCCAACGGAGCTTTTGCCTTTACAATACGAGCACCGGTACGGCTCGATTCCATTCCTTCGACCTGACCGCGACGCTTGTTAAGGTCGGCAATCACGTCACCCATACTTTCTTCGGGAGTTACAACCTCTATGCGCATAATCGGTTCCATCAAAACCGGGCGAGCCTGTTCTGAAGCGTGTTTGAAAGCCTGAATAGCTGCGACTTCGAAAGAAAGTTGGTCTGAATCCACCGGGTGGAAAGAACCATCCACGAGAGTAACCTTGAGTTGATCCAACGGATAACCCGCCAAGACTCCGCTCTGCATCGCACGTTGGAAACCTTTCTGTACCGAGGGGATATATTCTTTGGGCACGTTACCACCCTTCACTTCATCTACAAATTGCAAAGCTCCTTCAAAACCGGCATCTACGGGTTCTACACGAACAATAATGTCGGCAAACTTACCACGACCACCGGTTTGTTTCTTATACACTTCACGAAGTTGTACAGACTGTGTGATGGCCTCCTTGTAAGCAACTTGAGGACGTCCTTGATTACACTCAACCTTAAACTCACGTTTGAGACGGTCGATAATAATTTCCAAGTGAAGCTCTCCCATACCGTTGATAACGGTCTGCCCGGTTTCTTCATTGGTTTGAACACGGAATGTGGGGTCTTCTTCTGCCAACTTAGCCAAACCATTGCCCAAGCGATCCAAGTCTTTTTGAGTTTTGGGCTCTACGGCAATACCGATAACGGGTTCGGGGAAGTCGATAGCTTCGAGTACCATTGGGTTAGCTTCGTCGCACAGAGTATCTCCTGTACGAATATCTTTAAAGCCTACACCGGCACCTATATCACCTACACCAATGCTTTCCATTGGGTTTTGCTTGTTAGAGTGCATCTGGAAGAGACGAGAGATACGCTCTTTCTTTCCAGAACGTGCATTAAACACGTAACTACCGGCATCAATATGACCGCTATACACACGGAAGAAGCAAAGACGACCTACATAGGGGTCTGTGGCAATCTTAAATGCCAAAGCACACAACGGAGCATCCTGCTCTACTTTGCGAACTTCCACTTTTTCCGGATCATCTACACTAACACCTTCCACCGTAGGTGTATCCACGGGGCTGGGAAGATAAGAGCATACGGCATCCAAAAGAGTTTGTACCCCTTTGTTCTTGAAAGAAGAACCACAAATCATCGGGAAAATGTGCATTGACAAAGTTCCCTTGCGAATGGCATTTCTGATTTCTTCTTCTGTAATAGTTGATGGATCATCAAAATACTTTTCCATCAATACATCATCGCACTCTGCCAATGTTTCGAGCATCTTGTCTCTCCACTCCTCAGCATCATTCTTGAGGGCTTCGGGAATTTCCTCCACGTCGTAAGCTGCCCCCATATCTTCTTGGTGCCAAATGAGAGCCTTCATACGAACAAGATCCACTACCCCCTTGAAGTTCTCTTCTTCTCCAACGGGAATTTGAATCGGACAAGGATTAGCTCCCAGTACATCCTTCATTTGAGTATACACTTCAAAGAAGTTGGCACCGGAACGGTCCATCTTGTTTACGTAAGCTATACGAGGCACATTGTATTTATCTGCCTGACGCCAAACGGTTTCACTCTGGGGCTCTACACCTCCCACAGCACAGAAAGCGGCAACAGCACCATCCAAGATACGCAAAGAACGCTCTACCTCTACAGTAAAGTCTACGTGCCCCGGAGTGTCGATCAAGTTGATTTTATACTTATCGTTGTTGTAATTCCAAAAAGTGGTTGTTGCAGCTGATGTGATGGTGATACCACGTTCTTGCTCTTGCTCCATCCAGTCCATCGTAGCGGCACCATCGTGCACTTCTCCGATCTTATGTGTCAAACCCGTATAGAAAAGAATACGTTCAGAAGTAGTAGTCTTTCCGGCATCGATGTGAGCCATAATACCTATGTTACGGGTAAGCTCTAAGTTTCTATTTTCTGCCATTGTTGTACGGAGTATTAAAATCTAAAGTGAGCAAAAGCACGGTTGGCTTCAGCCATACGGTGCATATCTTCTTTACGTTTGAATGCTGCTCCCTGATTATTGAAGGCATCTACTATCTCGGCAGCCAACTTATCGGCCATTGTCTTCCCACCACGTTTGCGGGCATAGAGAATAAGGTTTTTCATCGAGATAGATTCTTTGCGCTCGGGGCGAATTTCTGTGGGCACTTGGAATGTTGCACCACCAATACGACGGCTCTTTACTTCCACCTGGGGAGTAATGTTATCGAGAGCCGCCTTCCAAATCTCGAGGGCTGACTTCTCTTCTTGAGACATCTTGTTTTTTACTATGTCTAAGGCATTATAGAAAATGCTATAGGCAAGGTTTTTCTTACCATCATACATCAGATGGTTCACAAACTTTGTAACCTGACGATCTCCAAAAACGGGATCGGGCAATACCTGCCTTTTTTTCGGTTTAGCTTTTCTCATTGTCTAAAAATTTGCGTTCGTCTTCGATTGGTTGCCAAATAAATCTTTTTATTGTCTTCAACACTCCCTCCGGAGCGTTTACTCAACCCTTATAGGTTAGCCTATCCAATTGAACCCGAAACTCGGTTCTTAATCTTTTGTTATTTTATGATGCCAACACCGCGGCACCAGAGGAAAGAAGAGATAACGGCTTTGCCGGGCAAAGCCAACGAGCGGACAAATTACTTCTTAGCCGCCTTAGGTCTTTTAGCTCCGTATTTAGAACGTCTTTGTGTACGACCGTTTACACCGGCTGTATCCAATGTTCCGCGAACAATGTGGTAACGCACACCGGGCAAGTCTTTTACACGACCGCCACGAACCAAAACGATGCTGTGCTCCTGCAAGTTGTGTCCTTCACCCGGAATATAAGCATTCACTTCCTTTCCGTTGGTCAAACGAACACGCGCCACCTTACGCATTGCAGAGTTCGGCTTTTTTGGGGTAGTTGTGTAAACACGTACACAAACGCCTCTACGCTGAGGGCAAGCACCCAAAGCAGGAGACTTACCTTTTTCCACGAAGGTCTCTCTTCCTTTTCTAACTAACTGTTGAATAGTAGGCATTTCTTTTCTTTGTTATTATACTTGTGTAATCTTATTCTTCTTTCTTTCCACATCTACCGCAACCTCCTATAAATGTGCACATTAGACACAACAAGACATACGGTTGCAATAAATAGCGATTGCAAAGGTAAGCATAAAATCCGAATACACAATAGATTACGTAGTCCCAAGCCCTGTCGGCAAGAGCACAAAAGCCTCGCAAAGAGCTCCTAACGGAGATCGAAAACGAAACAGATTTGACCCGACCACAAAAGCCCTCCTACGAATTACGGATTAGTTCCTTTAAAATCGACAATTAGTTCCCTACTTTTGGGCAAATAGCAGGGAATTAATTTTCGATAATTCCCTGCAAATCTTTCTTCCGTCCAAGGGAATTTTTCATCGCAGGGTCCTATGCTACCACCCCTTCATTTCAACAAGCCCCTCTCCACCCAATTCTCCTCAATCAATAGCTGAATAAAAAAAGAGGATTGGACCTACAACCACGCCAATCCTCCTTTTCTCTATAAAAAAATCTATCGAACTCCGCAGAACGTCTGTTTCAGAAAGCTCTTTCCATATATAAATACGTATATCGACTTCCTCTTTGTCCGACAACAAGCACAACAAACAAAAACTACTTCACCACTTTGACAAAAGTGTTTTTGCAGGAAACCAGATAAATCCCTCGAGGCAACTCCGCCAGGGAGACACAGAGACAACCACAGTTATCCGTACACAAACTCCGAAGACAAACCCCATCAAGATCAAATACCTTTAACTCAGCATAAGGAGTCAAACCTTCGGCAACAAGTCGATTTGAAACAGCATCGTACCACAACCGACTTCCCGCATCAATGCTAGTAACTGCAACCTCTCCTTGGTAGGGCTGTAATTTCCCTTGCCCCCCGTTGTAATTGTAAGTATTCCAATTCTTGAGCTTGAGGTCATTAACTTGCTCTTTGGTACAATAATTTTTTTCTTGCGTGTTCTTTTTATCTACCGGAACAAAGGTTCCCTCCTCTTTACTTCCTCTATTTGCCATAGAAGTAACCAATTCTCCCATAGCTTGCTCTCCTATTTCATTATTGTAACAATAGAGGTGATCCAACTCTTTGGCCTCGGATACGTTTAACCGGGACAGTTTATTATTACTACACCAAAGATGTTTCAGCTTGCCATTCTTAGACAGATCGATACTTGTTACCTTACAATCACTAAAATAGAGATACTCGAGCTGTGGACAGTTACTGACATCCAAATCCTCCACGGCCAAACCGGTCATAGTTAAGTAGGTCAAGTTCGGACAGTGGGTGAGATCGATAGAGGAAACCTCCGTAGCGTTGAGATTGAGTTTTTTCAAATTCTTGCAAACGCTTAGGTCGATACTTTTTATCGGCAAAGAAGCTGCATACAACTCTTGCAACCGGGGAGTTTGTGATAGATTAAGCTCTTTTATTCCGGTTGATGAAAGGATCAATTTGTGTAAACTATCCCCCTTAGACAAATCCAATGAATTCAATTTGGGATTGCTGCTAAGTTTCAGTTCTTGAAGTTTGGAAGCTCGGGTTATGTCTACGGAGGTAAGGTAGTTTTCTTGCAAATTAAGATATACCAACTCGCCATATATCCGCATATCCTTGTTCTCAATCCGATAGGTGTCTATGGTTTCTCCATCAAAGGCGACTGTGTTTTCGTAACACAATCCCTCAACCCTAACGGGAGCCCCGTCTTCGGTTCGAGACACCACAAAAATTCGTTCCCCAACCGGCAACTCAGAAGTAAAGGCAACATAGCTCTGTTCTTGTGGTCGACTTCCTTCGTAAGGCATTTTGGAAGAAGAGTCTCCATTAAAATCGTACACACTCCAGCCCTTTTCCCTGGTTTTTGCCACAGCAAGGGTTGTGCATACGTTTTTCTCTCGACCACTCTGAGAATCAATTGCAATGACAAGGGGGATCTTACCCTTGGAAACGGAAGGAAGTCCCTCCATAATGGAGAAGAAAGCCTCCGCTTTTATCTCGTTTTCAAAAAGATAAAGCTCGTACAAATTCGTCAAATGAGAAAGATTCAGGTTGGTTAGCTTGTTTCCGTTGACTCTCAATCGTTCTATTTTTGAGTTTCCGGACAAATCCAAAGTCTGCAAATTATTGTTAGCAATGTAGAGGTTCTTCAAATCCTTGAGAGGGGCAAGATCCAATGTCTGTATCGGCGTATTGGAAAGACGCAGTTCTCTAAGCTGCGTATTGGCAGAGAGATCAATTGCCGCAAGCGATGTTTTATTGAGCACCAGCAGTTTTAGAGCTTTATTCGAAGACAAATCAAGCTTATCAATGGGCATATTTGCCAAATAAGCCTCTTCTAAGAGACCGTTTTGAGACAAGTCTATACTCTTCAAAGAGCAATCGGTGGTTATGAGGCGCCTCAAAGCAGGCAACTTAGCAAGATCTAACGTTTCTATGTAACCGTTCTTGTGGCAATACAACTCTTCCAGAAGAGGGCAACCAGAAGGATCTAACTCCGTAATGAGGTTGTCGCTACAGTCGAACATCGTAAGATCTCCATATATCGTTACCTCCGAAGCCGACAGTTTGCAGACGTAAACCGGTCCATTGCCATAATTCTCAATTCGAGCCACAGAAGCCCCTTCGAGAGTAACATTCTCATTGTCTGCGGTTGTCTTCCACATAAGTTTTATCTCGTCATCTGCCAAGAGGCGAGTTTTGAACTGAATCCGGTTGGCAGAAACCACCGGAACATAATCGCTTCCTCGATAAGGCTCCATCAACTGGGGATCTCCCTTAAAATCGAAGACTTCCCAATTTTTCTCCTTTAGAGTTTTTACCGAATTCGATTTGAAGTTGTTCTCTTCCATTGCATTGCTGGTATCTACGGCTATGATTCGTCCGGTTTTTCCGTTTGTCACAGTGGGCATAGAACGAACCAGATTCTCTACCGCCGTCGGATATAACGAATTGTTGTAGCACGCCAGTAGTATAAGCTCGGCACAATCCGACACATCCAAAGCTCCTATTCCGTTACCATTGACAAGCAACCGTTGTAGCTTGGTCAGCCCGGTAAGTGTAATATCGGAAAGACGATTGTCTCCCAAATCCAAGATTTCCAAGTTTTTGCAAGCAGAGAGATCAATACTCTCTATGTTATTTCCCTCCAAACGCAACTCTTTTAAGTTGGGCAAATGGGTTACATCAATGGCGTATACACTGCTGCGAGAAAGGTCCATCGCTGTAATTCCCCCTCCTTTGAGGGTCATTGTATATTCCTTGAGCTGGTAAACATATCGGCTAACTCCGTCTTGCTTCTCGATTCGCAAAAAATATGCTCCCTCAACCTCCGGATGAGAGCTACACACCAATTCTATTTCCACATCGGTTCCTTTGGGTTTCTCAAAAGTAATGGACACCCACTCGTCACTGCCATTGCTTAAAGCACGAAACGATGCCCCGAAAACAATCAATGCAAGGAAACCAAGCATCCTACATAAACATCTACTCATAATACTACCTCCTAATTGTTGTTATTCTACTGAACCATTATTTTGAAACTTCTACTTTGTATTCGAACCAACAATAACTCTCCCCTCAAGCATCCTGACAAATCAATGGTAACGACCTCCCCAAAAGAAACTTGCCGAGCAACCATCTCTCCTGAAGCAGAATACACTCCCACCAAGGAATCCGGAGGCACTCCTTTTATCTCCAGCACACGCCCATTCCAACTTACTGACAGTCCATCGAGAACAACTTCATCACTCCCCTCCGGGTCGGGTTCTCCCTCATACTTTTTGGCCCTCCCTTGGTTTCCATTAAAGTCCAAAATCAACCAATGATTACCGGAGGCTGCCGACACGTGCTTCTTATAAGCCTTATTACCCTCTTTGGGATCTTTCCCATTACGGAAAAACAATCTTCCGGCAACTCCAGTAGAGCGATTGGGTAATGTCATCAACAACGATCGAGCGCGTTGCTCATCTATCCTGTTCGAGTGGCAAAACAACCACTCCAAGTAAGGCACTTCGCCCAAAGCAAGCTCCGTTAATCGGTTACGAGCCACATCAAGTTTTTTGAGAGGAGAAGCAGGGGGGAGAACAATCTCTTCCAAAAGATTGTCGGCACAATATACCTCTGTAAGATTGCGGTTGTGCTCCAAAGACAATCGAACTAATTGGTTTTCCGAACAAGAAAGCTGCTCCAACTCAATATTCTTAGATACATCTATTTCTCGCAGCTGCAATCGATCTACATTAAGCACCCTGAGCCGCTTATTTTGTGATAAATCAACCTCCCGAAGAGCACTGTAGCCGGCATAATAATGTGTTAATTCAGATAAAGGGCGAGTGTTCAAAGTCGCTATTCCACACCGAACAATCTGCAACACTTTAAGAGCTGTATTGCGCTGTACATCTAACTCGGTCAATAAAGGATTACCGACCAACAGAAGCGTAGACAAGGTCGAAGCTTGAGAGCAATCCAACTTTTTAAGGGCGCATTCGCCCAAATCCAATCGCTCCACATTTCCCTTAATGGTCACCTCTTGCCCATTGAGACGATATACTCCGTAGGGCGAATCGAAAGGAGCATCAAGGTATAGGAACGTAGCTCCCTCCACAGAGACATCTTCTGTTCCGTAAGGAGTTATTTCTATCAAAAGACTATCCCCCACAGAGTGGTTTGTAACGAACTTAACTTGTGCCTTGTCCGAAACCTTAGGAATATAACCGAACCCCTTGTAATACTTCAAATGCGACTCTGCATCTACCACGGCAAAACTCTTAAAACCTTTCCGACCGAGAGTCTCCACCGATTGTGGTGAAAAGCGATTACCATCGGCCTCAGTCTCGCTAAAGAGGATGGCTTTTCTCTCTGCCCCCACGGAAGTTGAAACCTTTTCCGCTATTTGAACCGCCTCTTCTGCACCAATGAGATTGCCACATACCACCCAAGTATCCAAAGGGGCCTCCTCGCAAAGAAGCAACTTTGCTATTCTATTGTGAGCACAATTGAGCTGACGCAACTGCTTACACCCTCTTAGATCAAGCTCCGTGATCTGATTGTTGCGACAAATCAAATGAGTCAGCACGGCCTCCGTAGCAAAATGAAGTGAGCGCAACCCCAATTCCGAACAATCCAAAAGCTCTACATCTCCCCTTATAGCCCACTGCGCTTCTCTAATGTTGAGCTGATAAGTGCGCACTCCATCAAAAGAGGTTTCACAAGAGACCGAGTCTATTCCTTCTATTTTAAGAGGTTTTGTAGATTTCATTTTCAGAGAAATGGGAGTTCCCTTGGGTAAATCGCTTTCCAAAATAATCTTCCGATCCGAAACCACAGGGACATAATCGTACCCTTCAAACGAGAGCATAGCAAAAGGGTTACCGTTATAGTCATAAACTCCCCAACCGCTCTTTTTGAAGAGATTTACTGCTGTCTTGGAACATTGGTTATTATCTTCTCCCAAGCCGTTTACAACCACCAAAACCCCTCCCTTCACCTCGGGGAGAGTTTTGGACAAGCTGAGAAACACATCCTCCGGCAAACGGTTCTGATGCAACCCAACATAGCTGAGCTTGGGGCAGTCCTCCACCTTGAGTGCTGTCAATTGATTATTATACAACGCCAAATTCTTCAGCTCCGGGAAATGAGTTAAGGCAACCTCCTTCAATCTATTAAAAGAGAGGTCTACAAAAACAAGCCCTCGGGCCGCAGAAAGGTCAATGCCCTCTATTCGGTTCTTAAAGGCAAAAAGAGTTTTCAACCCCACAGCTTGGGAAAGATCTAACCGAGTAACCTGTTGGTTGCTACAGTCCAATCCTCGCACCTTTCCTTTAAGGGTACAAGTCTGTTTCTCCACTCTAAAAATCGTAAAAACAATTCCTTGTTGCTCCTCCTCTCGCAGCTTGACTAACCCATCAAAAGATAATTTCCCCTCACCATTAACCTCCATTCGCATCTCACTACCAATGGGCAATGCCGTTTCTAAGGAAATTGATTCCCCTTGCGCCTCTGCATTCATCCAACAGAATACAAAGAGAAAAAACATCCATCCAATACTCCAAGCCTTATACATAGGATTTATTTCACGTTAAATATTACAAACACGATGCAATATTATCAATAAATGCTAACAAAATCAAGGAATAGACCCATAAAAACAAAAAAATACTCCATCTCTATTGCAAAGAAAAAGAATCCCTCCCCATTTATATCCGTATTTTTCCCCTATAACACAGCAATAAACACAAGAGAGGGAGACTTCCCAATATGGGAGCCTCCCTCCGAAAAAATACTCAATTCTGTTAATTATTTATCTATTATTTGAGGGCCAAGGAGTATTGGGCTTTTCGATAGGAATTACAACGGTTTTGCCATCTATATATTTCGTTATTCCTTTCTCGTACTCTTTCCAATCGACAACAGCAATATTCTCCATTTTTGCAGAATTACTAATAATAATTCCCCGTTTTTCCCTTATACCAAATCCCCACAAAAGATGCTCCAAATTTCGGAAAGAACCTTTTACCCAAGTGCAGGGCATAAAATGCTGAATAGCTGGTTCAACTCCTTCTGGATTCTTCACCGGAGCAGCATAATAGGTGCGAGAAACAATATCGGATTGATGGAGATTCCAAAAATCTTCGCCAACAATATTTGAGAATTGCCCTTTATAGTTCACCCCCAAATAAACACATTCGATTTTTACGTGAGCCGCTTTATCCTCACTCCCGCTATAAACGGGAGGTAGCAAAGTATATTTCCAAGCCGAATACTGTACTCTATCGGTACCTACTCCATCTAAGCGCAATGCATAGATAACATTTTCTGATACAGTTTGGTACAAATCCCTGTATCTATTAGAAACTCCATTGATACGAATTGTTTCCTCCACTTCATTCGGATCATTATCCAATTTCTTAAAATCTTCTCCATTTGGTGTTGGGATAAACAGTCCCATAGCATCCACCACTTCGGGGACCATATAAACTGTTCCCAAAAGAAAATCAGTAGCACTTATCGTACCATAGTCATACAACCCCGCTCCTGTATAGTCGTGCGTTGTACTCAAAGGGGAAGATGAGATTGACGATGTACCCACATAATTAGGTGCAAAATACTCCAATGCCATTTTGGGACGGAGAATTTGTGCTTTCAAAATTCGGCGTGTCCCCTCCTTGGGTTGATTGGTTGAACCCCAAATATAAAGTGTTTTCATTTTCGGGTAAGTCATTTCTTGCCCGTTTTCCATCCGCACAGCGTTCGCCAGAAGGTGAGTCATAGGATTATCATTCTCCTGCGGCATTGCCCAAATCAAGAAATTTTTCCCAAAGGTCTTTCCTGCCTCTATTGTCGGCTCGAGAATTGTTGTACCATCTTCACCTACAAACGTGTAGGGCGTATCCTTTTCCGAATTTTCTTTCCACGAAAGATCACTTTTTAATCCTGTTGGAGGAATCGGAGGTAAGCCATAGCTTGACAAATCGATATACCCCTTACCTGTACTTAAAACATTACTTTGGAACAGAATACTTTTAACCTTAGTCGTATAGCTGTTCTTGTTGTTAAGCTGAAGACGCATCAACATTCCCAAGGGACGAAAATCGATTGATTTCCCTTCGGCAACTTTCAAGAGAGTTTTACCATCTTTGGTGGTAATCGAAAGTTTAGTCCAAGAAAAGTACATAGGTAGATCTTTTTCTATACTCTCCCCTTCCGTTATGGCTTGTAGTGTTTTGTTGGGCTGATAATGCACTTGGTAATTGCTGTAGTTACCTCCCAAACACCCCATTATATACCAATCTTTTCCTTCCGTTATGCTCACTTGTTTTCCTGTTAGTTCTTTCAAGACCTCTGTCCCCTTTACATACAAGTGATTTTTTCCTTGAGTTTTATTCCAAGTTAAATCGAAGTAGTAATGATTATTTCCATCCGAAATTATAATCACCGATTTGACTGGTGATTCTTTCATTTTCAACTCAGGACCATCTTTTCCCAGCTCAAAAGCAAAAGATCGATAGGCACTTTCGCCCGAAGCTTCTGCCGTAAAGTATACCTCTCCGCCACCTTGCGGTTGGGGAGCTGGCGTATTGCCATTATCTTTCTTGCAAGCAGACACAGCCAGCAGTACAACAGCAAAAAGTAAGTATGAAATTCTTTTCATAAAAAATTCTTTGATTGATGCGTAAAATAAATTGCTAATCAAGAGGTACTTGCTAAGCCTGCCACGTGTTGTACCTCCCCGTCATTAACTTGAGCTTCGAAATCAAAAATCATCCTCCTCCACTCCCTCAAATCCCCTAACCGTTCCCTGCATTGAGAACTCACCCAGAGCATTCTTCTGCGTTTGAAGACAAAAGCATTGAATCTCCGGAGATTGGTATACCTTTTTCTTCATCTTAAAATGTTAATTTACTGTAGCCACGCTACAATTCGTTGATGATATATTATTCCAAGACCTCGCTGATCCAAAAAACAGAATCCCCCTAATCTCTTTTACTATTTAACCATACCATATTGTAGGTAATATGCTCCTCATACACCAGATTAAAACTAATTTATGGCGCTATTTTAATGGAAATAATTCATATATACAATACCAAAACAAGAATATATCGCAAAAAGGCAACTACTTCTAGCCAATTATAGAGAATATAAATATTGCTATTCAACTCAGAGGTACCACTCTCTATTGGTGTTCCATATCCCCCAAGAATAACAAAGAGCCACCGTCGTACGACAGGGCGAGAAGCAACTTTTTAGAGTATCTTTGTGTGGCAGGCGAACCTTTTCTTGCTCTGTATGTTTTATAAATAAAGTATTACCAATCAAAAAAGAATAATGCTATGAAAATAAGGGAAGCAGTAAATATCGCTATCGACAAGCAAATCAATTTGGAAATGTGGTCTTCTAATCTCTACCTTTCTATGTCTATGTATCTACAACAGAAAGGTTACGCAGGTATGGCAAAATGGATGATGCGCCAATCTAAAGAAGAGATGGAACACGCCTATGATATGATGGACTTTGTAAACCGTCGTGGGGGTAGAGTAACCATTCTTCCTTTGGCTGAAGTTCCTACCGAATTTGGAACCGTTGCCGAGCTCTTTACACAAGTATACGAACACGAATGCTTGGTTACGTCAAAGATCGAAGAAATGGTACACTTGGCGTCCAAAGAGGGGGATATGGCCTCTCAAGACTTTTTCTGGAAATATATCCGCGAGCAGGTGGAAGAAGAAGACACTGCCAGTGGCATTATTGATCGCATCAACCTCTCCAAAGAGCAAAGCCTCATCTTCTTGGACGAAGAGTTGGCAAAAGCCTAAGAGTTATCATCACCGGGTAAAAGGACCACTGATTCGTTTTGCCCAACTTTAACCCAATATACGCTTCGAATGGTTTTCTCGTTTCCCATTCGAAGCGTTTTTTTATTTCCTCTACTTCACTTTTCTCTCAAATTGAGAAACAATTATATCTCTCAAACTTGCTGATTAGCTCCCTACCAACTCACCGTTTACAAGGAACTAGTTTTCGGTAATTCCCTACTAACTTTTATTCCGTCCGAAGAAATCAAAATTTATAAGTCACACGCAATGAATTAGTTTTCAATAGATGAGTAGAGATAGATGCAGATTGTAGCAGACAGCAAGCAAAAACAAAGGAATCCAAACGTACAACCTCGTCACACAAATCACATACAGCGAATGAATATCCTATAATAGTATTGCAGACAAATATGGATTGTAGTAGACGATAAGCAAAACCGGAGGAATAGATAGAACCGGCCCCGACAAACTCGCCTAACTATTGAAGAATAATTCGCAGATACCCGACCTCCATCCCCTGACACCATACAACAGCTCCGATACCACCTCCCAAAAACATTAAGAGGCTCATACAGACGACTTAGAAATACAATAAAAAGAGAGGGACTCGGAGTTGTCTCCGAATCCCTCTTGATATATTTAGGAGCAATATCCCCCTTGCCAATAGGCAACAGAGAGACAATTGTGACCTCTTCTTTTTAGCAGATACCCTGTTCGAGCATAGCCTGAGCCACCTTCATAAAGCCGGCAATATTGGCTCCCTTAACATAGTCTACAGAACCATCGGGCTGTGTACCATACTTAACACAAGCAGAGTGGATGCTTTCCATAATGAAGTGGAGCTTAGCATCAACTTCTTCTCCAGCCCAACCGAGGTGCATAGCGTTTTGAGTCATTTCCAAACCAGAAGTAGCTACCCCACCGGCATTAACAGCCTTACCGGGAGCGAAGAGAATGCCTGCATCTTGGAATGTTTTGATAGCTTCGGGAGTACAACCCATATTAGAAACTTCGCAGCAGCACCACGTACCGTTGGCCAAAAGTTCTTTGGCATCATCTCCGTTAAGTTCGTTTTGGAAAGCACAAGGAAGAGCAATATCGCACTTAATGCTCCAAGCCTTCTTACCGGCTGTAAAAGTAGCTTGTGCAGGATATTTGTCTGCCATATCTTGTACTTTGTTGCGGTTAGAAGAACGCATTTCGAGCATATAGTCGATCATTTCGTCGGTCAAGCCATTGGGGATGTGGCATACTCCATCGGGACCAGAAATAGCAATAACCTTAGCACCCAATTCCTTAGCCTTTTGAGCAGCACCCCAAGCCACGTTACCGAACCCGGAAACAGCAATTGTTTTGCCTTTGAGATCTTTTCCGGCTTTAGCCAAAACGTGTTCCGTGAAGTAAAGAGCACCGTAACCGGTAGCTTCGGGACGAAGGATAGAACCTCCCCAGTTAGCTCCCTTACCGGTAAGCACCCCTGTGTTGTATTGGCGAGCAAGCTTGGTATACATACCAAACATATAGCCGATTTCACGACCACCTACACCAACGTCACCAGCCGGAACGTCTTGATCCGGACCTATGCAACGCCACAATTCCCACATAAAGGCTTGGCAGAAACGCATAATTTCGGCATCAGACTTACCAATTGGATCGAAGTCAGAACCTCCCTTACCTCCACCCATAGGAAGCGTGGTGAGGGCGTTTTTGAAAGTTTGTTCAAACCCGAGGAATTTCAACATAGAAACGTTTACAGCCGGGTGGAAACGAAGTCCTCCCTTGTACGGGCCAATGGCAGAGTTGAACTGTACACGATACCCGAGGTTGGTTTGTACCTGACCTTGGTCATCTACCCAAGATACACGGAACGTAAATACGCGATCGGGTTCTACGATACGTTCTACGATCTTTGCTTTTTCAAACTCTGGGTGTTGGTTGTAAACCTCTTCGATAGAGTGCAACACTTCTTCTACGGCTTGTAGATACTCTTTTTCGCCCGGGTGTTTAGCCTCCAATTTGGCGAGAATTTCATTAGTTTTCATAGCGAATTATTTATATCGACTAACAATACTCCGGCAAAGATATGGCATAAAAACCAGTTGACAAAGATTTCTGACCGAGAAAAACTATTTATTGGAGAACTATCCCTCTTTAGTTCAAAGCAAAGCTCTATAAAAGACTAAACAGATTCTTTTTCGCCCTCAGAAAGAGACAAAAAAAGCGGTCACAATACAAAGCTCTTTGCTTGCATTGCGACCGCCGGTACCCCTTTGGTAAAATTATTTTTACCTACTGGGCAAGAGCTCTCTTCTACTTAGCGTCTTGTTCCGTTTTGGTAGAACGAACAATCACCTCAATCTTATTCTTTTGTTGAACCAACTTTTTGGCAAACTCTTGAACATCGGCAGGTTTGATAGAGCTGAGGGTAGCTTCATACTGAGAAACAAAATCCTTGTTGCGATAGAACTTGTTTACCATAGCACCCAACCAATAGCCATTTTGGTGCGTATCTTCTTGATACTGCTTCTTCATATTTTCGATAGTCTTGTCGAAGAACTCTTTGTTAGGACCTTCAGCAATCAGCTTATCAAGCTCGCGGTAGATGATCTTATTGAGGTGATCCACCTTTTCGGGAGCCGTTTGGAAGAAAATTTGCAAGATGGTTTCTCCGGCAGGATTTTCTTCGATAGAACCGCCGGTATTTACCCCATAGGTTCCACCTTCTTGCTCACGTACGGTTTCCATATATACTTGATCCAACACAGCGGAGAAGATTTCCATCAAGAGATCGTTCTTGAGTGTATAGTCCATTGTTCCGGTAAAGGCATCGAATACAGTAGCCGTAGGTGTTGCCAAATCGGCCTTAAAGTCGATAGAAAGAGGACTCTTGCGAATAGCTACCTCACGGTTGAGGAAACGATCATTGGTACGTTTCTTGGCAGGAAGAGAAGCTACGTAAGTTTCCAACAACGGTTTGAGTGTTTCAACATCAACATTACCGATGAAGAAGAAAGTAGCATCGTGCATATCGGAGAAGATATCGTTGTACATCTCCATAACACGGTTATAGTTTATCTTCTTCAAGTCTTCTACGCGAGGAGACATATGGGAAGGAGCATTGTTGTAGAGGGCATAGATGACAGAATCCGAGAAGCTCTTCATAGGATTGGATTCGTTGTTCTTAATAGCCTCTGTTTGCTTTTCGATGAAAGCCTTAAAGGCATCATTATCTTTTCTGTTCTGTGTCACTTGCAAATAGAGCAATTGGAAGAATGTTTCCAAATCCTCTACCGTAGAAGAACCACTCATATAGGCATCCGTACCTGTAGCACTTGCATTAACGCTTATGCTACGACCGGTAAGCACCTTGCCCAAAGTTACAGCGTCGAAACCGGCTACTCCGCCCAAATCGCTTACTGCATTAAAGAACTTAACATTCTGAACATCGGCCGGTGCATTGAACTTGTGTGTACCTCCGGGCTTAGCCATACGGAACAGCACTTGATTGTTCTTGAAGTCTGTTTTCTTCACATATACCTTGGCTCCGTTGCTCAATGTCAAGAGCGTGGTATTGAACTCCTGCCCTTTCTTTTCAGATTTGATAGAACCCTTCTTGGGAGCTTTTTCCATCAACTTTTGGTCAGAAACAACATCTTTGTAGGCTTCCACCGGTTGTTTGAGGTAGTTGCGGTAAGATGCCAAGAACTGAGCTTCTGTGGGATACACGAGACCTTCTTTTTCTGGTGCCATCACCATAATTACAGTGTTCTTGTCCCCTATGTTTTCTTGGATCATTTGGTTGATCATCTCGATAGGGATATTGGGAGCCAATTGATCTATAAGTTGTTTCTCCATTTCGATACCGGGGATGTAACCTCCCTTGGTGAAGTAAGAAACATACTCATCAGCATAAGTTTTGTTTCTCTGTTTGTCGCGTTCGTTGAAGAGGTTTTCGTATCTTTTTAGGATGTTGGTACGAGCACGCTCATATTCCCCGGCTGTAAACCCGAATTGGCGAATCTTGGCGATCTCAGCAACCAAAGCTTTGGTAGCCAAATCCAACTGCCCTTCGCGAGCCGTTGCATCGAATGAAACAGCTCTCTTGGTCGTTGCAAGGAAGAAATTGCTAACATATCCGCTGGCATCCAAGAAAGGAGCATTGGGCTTGTTGAGGATTTCTTGGAAACGTTCGTTGATCATTTGGTTGATGGCCGACTCTGCATAGTCTTGCAAAACACCCATTACCGTACCCTTGAGTTCTCTGGGTAGCGGATCGAACTTGTACATAATAGACAAGCTCGTTGCAGTAGCTTCCTTGTCATAGGCCATAGCCACAATGGGTTCATCGTTGTCTTCTACCGGGAAATAAACACGTTCGGCAGGATTAACCGGGGTCGGAATGTCGCTGAAGATACGTTTAATGTCGGCCTCAACTTTATCGGGATCTATATCTCCCACAACGATAATGGCTTGCAAGTCCGGACGATACCACTTATGGTAATAATCGCGCAATTCTTGGTATTTGAAGTTGTCTACCACAGACATCAAACCAATCGGCAAACGCTGGCCATAAACGTTATTCGGATAAATGCGAGGAAGAACTTGTTCAATCATACGCATATTGGCCTTTTGTCCTTGGCGCCACTCTTCGTGGATAACTCCGCGTTCTTTGTCGATTTCTTCATCAGCCAGAGTTACAAAACCGCTCCAATCGTGCAAAATCATCAAACAAGAGTCTATGATTCCCTGACGAGTGGTAGGTACCTCCATAATGGTGTAAACGGTTTCGTCAATACCGGTGTAAGCATTGAGGTTATAACCGAACTTAACCCCTATGGTTTCGAGGTAGTTAATGATTCCCTTATCGGGGAAGTTCTTGGTTCCGTTGAAACACATATGTTCCAAGAAGTGAGCCAATCCCCTTTGGGGCTCTTGCTCCAAAATAGAACCTACACGTTGCGCAATGTAAAACTCTGCACGTTCTTTGGGCTGAGCATTCTTACGAATAAAATAAGTAAGCCCGTTGGCCAACTTGCCGGTTTTGACCTGAGGGTCAATAGGCAACGGCTGCTGCATCATATCTTGAGCAAAAAGGGCTTTGGGAGCCACAAGCGCCAAGACAAACACCGCTACGGCGGTAATTTTTTTCAGTGTCATCATCTCAATTTATTTGTTATAAAATATACAATATACTCCAAACCGAACCTCTTTGAGAAAAACACACCCCGGAATTCAGTTCCATCCGAGTCCTTTTCTTTATTCTCAAAGGGTTCTTTACTGTATGGCATAAGCCATACACCTGCGCAAAGATAATCTAATTTTGCAAAGCGACAAATTTTGTTCCAAAAAGAGAAATACTTAATGCCTGGTTTGAAGAGGAATACGGTCTTCAAATGGTGCTTTTACCAGAATATCATCTCCCTCAACAGAGCAAGGAATTGCACAAAATGTCATACTTCTCCGGAGTGCACAAAAAAGAACAGCACCACTGCCGAATTGGACAACAGCACTGTTCCTCTTCAGGTTAAAGTATTGTTTTCGCAAGTATCAATTATTCACCCAAAGCGTACCGGCTCTTTGTACAGGAATCACCGAAGTTTTGATATCCCAATAATAATGAGAGGGTAATTTGGTTCGGTCAATAACAGCCACAGGAGACATTAAAACTCCGTTCAATAAATTGTCTTTAGACACTCCCCATCCCCAACAAAGGTGATTATATCCTCCGGAGCTTCCTCTCACCCAGGTCATAGGATAAAAATATCTCTGCGTCTTTGAACCGCTTGCATCTGCTGCCACAACGGGCGGATAGAATCGACTCACATAATCCGTTTTATGAAAGTTCCAGAAATCACTCTTACGCACATCCTCGAGATTGCCTTTGTAGTGAGGTCCCAGATATACGGCTTCGATACGAATCCCCTTTATGTTGTAGGGATAACTCCCACCCGGTTCTAACGTATATCTAAATGCCGAATATTGATATTTATCGGTATTTTGGGTATTTTGGAAACGCAAAGCATAGATAGTAGGACTCCCATTCCAGTAAGTATCTCGGTAAAGTTTTGCTTGCCCATTTACACGAATGGACTGCTCCGAATGGTGTGGACCGGGGGTTGCCTGGTTCTCAAATTTCAGATACTCACCCACATTCATAAAAAGGCCACAAGCATCTTGCACGTCCGGCACAAACCAATTGGCGTGCAAAAAACCGGAAGCATTGATCTGCGCGTGGGTATACGTACCTATTCCTTGATCGTAAGTCGTGGTCTTATGTACCGGATTTTCCGCCTTGGGATTTAGCCCCACATATCCCTCTCCAAAGTATTCCAAAGCCATTTTGGGGCGAATAATAGAAGTCCTTAAGATACGACGTGTACCATCTTTAGGTACATTGGTAGACCCCCAAATGTAGAGAGTTTGCATTTGAGGATATTTCTGCTCCACCCCATTGTGTACACGCACGGCATTCGCCAACACGTGTGTTACAGGGCGGGCTGCCGCCCTCGGTGCTCCCCACACAAGAAAATATTTGTTATAGGTAGTATTTCCCTGCATTTCGGGAACAAGAGCAGTAGTCCCATCCTCATCCACGAACGTGTATGTAGGCTCCTGGTCGGACAGAGATTTCCATTCGGGAAGGGTTGTGGCTCCCACAGCTGGTAGTGTATTCAAATCATAATACCCCTCTCCGGTTCTCAGTACATTGCTTTGGTAAGTAATACTCTTAACGCGTGTCGTATAATCCATCGCATTTTTTAGCTCAACCCGCATAAGCATCCCCATAGCAGCAAAGCTGATTTTTCTGTCCTTCGGAGTGCTGGCATACAGTTTACTTCCTACTTGCTTCACATCCAGCCGAATCCAAGGAAAATAGACCGGAACAGATTTCTGCACTTGTCCTCCCACTGTTACGGCTTGCAGTTTTGTATTGTTGGGCTTAAAGCTTACGTGTTTGGTTTGCTTGTCGAATGTTCCACCAACGTAACCGGATATATACCACTCTTCAGAGGTATTCATAGCAAGAGACACACCGAAAACGTCTGTTTTTATTTCCAAATTTTTTACATATAAGTGATTTTCTCCCGCAGTTTTATTCCATACAAGTTCCACATAGTATTTCTTGGTGCCGGCTTTGTTGGAAATCACGACCACGGAATTCATAGGTCCCTCTGTCATTTTCAGTACGGGTCCCTTCGTATCGAGCAAAAAGCTCATTGCTCGCAAATTTTCAGCCTCTTCTCCCTCCAAAGTCACATTCACTTCCGAAGCTTGTCCTATAGACTTTTCGCTGATGGGAGCATTGGAATTGCGGCACGAAGCTAGCAAAAACAGCAGAGACAAACACAAAGCTTGTACACTGTATTTAATCAAACTCATAATATAGTGGTGTATAAATTGTTTCTGTATTCCTTGTAAAGCTAAACTCTATCTACTCTCCTTTTCAATCGTATTTTTATCAAAGAGATCAAAAATTGTCCTTTTCATCTCCGTCATAACCCGACACATTTCCCTCTGCCGAAAACTTTGTCAACATCTCACTTCGGAAACACACTTCCAATATCTCCACACTTGGAGATTCATACTTTTTCTTACCCATTTCTTAGCGTATCTAAAAACTATTTTCGTCTTCTCACAAATAGGGTGCGAAGAAAAAAAAACCAAACCACAAAATTTCGGATCAAAAACTTACAAAATCCAAGCTGATCATATAGCACCCGAGGTTGATTAGAGAAGATACACAGGGAAAAAACTTCACCCATCAGTTTCTATTGGAACATACTGCCGGAATTTTGTTCAATACCACAGACTCTCTGCTGATTACAGTTCTTCAGCGTCTCCAAAATCCGACACATTTCCCTCTACCGAAAACTTTGCCAACATCCCACTTCGGAAACACACTTCCAATATCTCCACATTTGGAGATTCATACTTTTTCTTACCCATTTCTTAGCGTATCTAAAAACTATTTTCGTCTTCTCACAAATAGGGTGCGAAGAAAAAAAAAAAACCAAACCACAAAATTTCGGATCAAAAACTTACAAAATCCAAGCTGATCATATAGCACCCGAGGTTGATTAAAGAAGATACACAGGAAAAAAAACTTCATCCATCGGTTTCTATTGGAACATACTGCCGGAATTTTGTTCAATACCACAGACTCTCTGCTGATTATGGTTCAACTTATAAAACCGTTGTAATCGTCTTGGGACAGAAAACTTGTTGAACTTTGAAACAAGAACATTCCTATTTTGTATTTACGACAAATCATAAAAAATCAACAATATACAACGTATCCACCCTTATAAAAAGGTAATAAGTCATCCCGAGAAGGAATTTCCTTAATACGCTCAACAAATACCACCCTGCCACAACTTCAATCAAAGGGAAAACTATAAAGGTCATCCCAGAACAATCGATTCTCCAATATTCCAAACTACTCTTCCTTCAAATAGTCATCCTTTTTGAGAGCTGCGACAGCAGCACTCGTCACCGTGTAGAGTTCGGAAAACTTTTCCACAACAATCATCCTGTGATTACTTCAACAGTGAAAGCTAAAAGCGGATACAGAGAAAACACCAGCAAACAATGATCTGCGACCAAGGAGAACGCAACCTTGGTTCTTTTCTCAGACTCTTCCGAAAACGGCCCCTTGTGGTTTTACTCTCAAAGATTCGTGAGAGTGGGTATAGAAAATTTAAATTGATTGATATGTGGTGTGAGAAAAGGTAGAATTAATTCCCTATCAATACCACAAAATCAGGGAACTAATTAAGAACTGCAGGGAATTAATTTTTATTTCTTCCCTCACAAAGTCTAATTACTTCCCTACTAACATACTTCTGTTTTGAACGAAATCGAAAAGGTAGCTGCTCTTAAGAAGATTTATGTACCGGAAGGTTCCACCGAGAAACTCTGTTCCCTCTTATTCCATTCATTTGCCCCTTCTCACGTAGAATTATTTCCTCAAATATTCCTATACAGGATACCGGGAGCGGCATTAACTCTCCTTGGAATTATAAAAATTTCTTTTTCAAAGAAAACTTCTTCATTCTTATATTTTCTGACGCTGCTCCTGTCTACATTTTTCCCGACATCAAAGGCACTTAATCGAACTCACAAGTGGAGACCCAACACCTCCACCAACACTTTTCCCGACATCAAAGGCACTTAATCGAACTCACAAGCGGAGACCCAATACCTCCGCCAAAACTTTGCCAAACATCAAAGACGCTTAGTCAAATTCACGAGCGGAAACCGGAGATTCCTACCACATTTCTCCCGATATCAAGGTTCTCGTCCGTGAATAAAGATCTCCTATAAGAAAGAGAGTTAGGGGGGCATTATAAAAGCCGCCTCTCGCAAAAGCGAAAGACGGCTCTTCTTTTTTATCTAAAAATCTGCGAATAGATCGCTATTCTTACCTTATTTCTTGCTCCAATTAGACTTCAAGTTAGGATTGGTCATAAGGTCATTCTTGGGGAATTCCCAAGCAAACATCTTTCCTTTGGGAGCCATTTTATCATAAGGGACAACCAAACTGGCATTCTTAGACTTCATCACTGACTTGATAGAAGCTTGAGGAGGATACTTGGTGAAGTCTACAGGATCGCCCCAACGCTTCAGATCGTTGAAATGGTGACCTTCACCAACCAACTCACGCAAACGCTCACGCTTAACAAGCTCTTGAGCTTCTTTAGGTGTACCTACTGCAGAAGCCTCGATCTTAGTAGCAACTCCGCGAGCTGCACGCAACTCATTAATTACCCTGAGAGCTTCAGAAGCCTTGTTATCAAAGGCATAAGCTTCTGCTAACATCAAATAAGCTTCTGCTATGTTAAACAAATGTGTAGATACCAAGAAATCAGGAATATCTGCATTCTTTCTCAAAGACGGATTGCCGTAGAATTTTCTAAAGTTTACAACACTCTGAACTCCAAGACGATATTGAGGAGCCTCCTCAAAGTAAGCTGACACACGCACATCCTCATCCAGCGCATTACCTTCGGCAGCATAAAGATCCAACAAAGCTTGAGAGGGAAAATGGTATCCAAGATAGTAAACGGGGCCAAGGCCCTTATCGTAAATAAGACCGTGAATAGGACCCTCACTTGCTCCTATATGAGAAGAAGAATAAAGCTTAGCTACGATCTCAGGGGAGTCTTCCGTCAGATAAATTTTATTGAAGATTTTCAATTTTTCTTCAGCTGTCATAGCTGAGATATCTGTCAAAGGATAGTCACCAATAAACTTGTTCAACGTACTAACCACCTCTGGATAGTTGTGCATTTCGAGCAAGATGCGAGCCTTAACAGCATAAGCATAAGCTTTGGGCATATATTGAGGCACACCGTTTTGACGCTCTCCCTCATAGCTATCCGGCATAACAGCAGCGGCTTCATCCAAAATTCGGAGCGCGTAGTCATAGATCTCCTTCTGAGAAACCTGCTTGTTCTTGGTATCCAATTTGTAAGAATCCAAAAGAACAAGACCACGATCGCTACCATCTTCGTACCTGTAAGAGAAACGAGTCATCAGACGATAATAAGCCAAAGCCCGCATCACTTTTGCCTCTGCCAAGAAATCTTCCATTGCGACAAAGTCATCTTCTACAAACTTCTTGGAAGATATTAGATTACTCTTATTTCCGACAGCTTCCTTAACACGCATCTCAAAATAATTGGTTTGCATGATCAGTGCATAATAACGCGCATAGTAACTATCAATGGAACTTTCTGAAGAAAGCGAAATCTCATCCCAATTATAGAAAGCCCCAACTGTGTTACCATCGTCATAAGCCGTACTAAAAACAGGAGTTTGGTAGTCGCATATTACTAATCCTGACGGAGCCTCTACTGCTCTTAAGCGTGC
The DNA here is from genome assembly GCA_023396255.1 of Bacteroidota bacterium. Taxonomy (GTDB): domain Bacteria; phylum Bacteroidota; class Bacteroidia; order Bacteroidales; family Porphyromonadaceae; genus Porphyromonas. The sequence continues at coordinate 216,723 of JAEWWU010000013.1, read as the reverse complement.
GTAGAGACCTTCTCTAAACATTTTGGCCTCTTGGAAATTTTCAAATGGTTTTTGCTCCAATGCCGATTTAGGTTCCTTGTTCAAATTACAAGAAACAAGCCCGGCAAGAGCAGCCACCAGAAAAAAGGCCTTAAAAAATATCTTGTTCATATCTTAAATCTCTTTTTTTATGATGTTTTGAACTATGAATTAAAATTGCAACTGAAGTCCTCCAACAAATTGCATTGTATTGGGATACACGTTAGATGTTGTATTTAGAGCTGTTTCTGGGTCAAAACCAGTGAATTTTGTAACAGTCAACAAGTTTCTACCGAGGACGTACACCTTAGCTCCAGAAATCACACCATTGTTGGCAAACCACTTAGAGGGCAAAGTGTAAGAGAGACGCAAGTTCTTAAGACGAAGGAAAGAAGCATCTTCAACAAAGCGGGTATCAAACTGAGGAGTCTCACCATACTTAGGAATATCAGTATTAAGCTCATCTCCAGGTTTAGTCCATTCGTTGATCAATTTGCGAGAACGATTCAACCCTCCATTTTCTTCAGTATTACCCTCTGTAAAATAACGGTCGTTATTAAGAGTCCACTTACCCAAAACATAGGCAAAATCAGCGTCAAGGGCTATCCCTTTCCAAGAAGCACCAAGAGAGAAACCACCATTAACAGGAGGGGTCGTTTTGTACTTAGTTGGTTTTTCGAGTAACAGAGGCTCCCACTCTGTCGTTTTGGTTCCGTCCGGACGAACCCACATCTGCTGTCCTTTATCGTTTACACCTGCATATTCTGCCATATAAAGAACTTCGGACTTACCAACTCCCCAATAAACTCCCGTATTAGGAATTACATATTCAGACAAACCTCCGAAAAGCTTGGTGATGCGGTTAATGTTATAGTTGAATGTAGTAGAGGCATAAACATTCCAGTCTTTGGTTCGCAAAATATTGTAGTTCAATGTAACATCAACTCCAGTATTGTACAAAGATCCCACATTCTCATAGCGAGAACCGAAGCCGGTTGAATACCCTTGAGGTACACTCATAAGCATATCTGACGTATTGCGGAAGTAATAGTCGATCTCTGCTCCCAACTTACCATCAAACATCTCAGCATTAACTCCAAAGTTGAAGTTGCCTTGAGTTTCCCAAGAAAGATTAGGATTTCCAAATTGACTTACTTGCAAGCCCAAAGCATTCGTATAGCGAGCGGCACCCAAAAGAGGTTGGTAGCTATAAAGACTTATCGCAGAATTTCCTGTGGTTCCCCAACTTGCCCGTAAACGTAGGGCATCAAGCCATTTTACATCCTGTAGAGCCACTCGATAAAGGTCAAACATAGCTCCAACCGAATAGAATATTGCTGAACGCTTATTAGGACCAAAACGAGAAGACTGGTCATTACGCAAAGAAGCATCTAAGAAAAGAAAATCTTTATAGCCATAGTTCAGACGGCCGAAGAAAGAGAGGAATGCATAGCTAGAAATATCTTGGTCTGGAGCGGCCAAATAGTTTTCAGAACGACCATCGGAGAGGAGCCAAAAATTCTTATGTTCCATCCCATTGGCTTCGGCATAAATCATATTATAATTGTAGTTTACCCACTCTTGCCCCAAAAGAGCAGTGAATGAGTGATCCTCCTTTACATTGAATTTGTATTCAGCTGTATTGGTGAAAGTGGCCAAATAAGAAGACGAAAAAGACTCTGTTTTGAAACCCAATCCATCATCTGTAATCTCTACAAGTCCCGGATAAAGATGAGCAGTTCCCCTATGATGAGTAGCATCCATACCAATTTGAGACTTGAGGGTCAAGCCTTCTATAGGAGTAAGTTGCGCATAACCTCCTACATTTGCCCGAGTCTCTCTGTGAACAGCGGCATTAAACTCTTGAATATATTCTCTTGTTAAATGACGCGATCCTCGGTGCGTTTTATAAAAGCCACGAAGAGGTTTACCGTTTTCATCCAATGGAGAGTAGTAAGGAAGAGCAAACAAAACGCCCGCAGTACCGCGGTTTGAACTTACTTGGCCTCCTCTATTAAAACTACCCACAGTCTGTCTCGTTCCGTAAGAAGCGGACGAGTTCAACCCAATCTTAAGCCAATCTTTGACACGAGTGTCTACATTGATACGACCACTGTACTTAGAGTAGCGAGAGTTTTCATGAGAGATCCCCTCTTGAGAAAACTGTCCTAACGAAATATAATACTGTGTACGGTCAGATCCTCCACTAAAAGAGATATCAGCTTGACTTGTAGGAGCTGTCTTGAAATAGTAGTTCAACCAATCGAAACCATTTTCAAAGGTTTTGTCATATATAGCAAAACCATTATTGGGATCTGCAAGGTATTCCTTTATTTCTTTCACCGTTTTTCTCCCTTTTACAAGACCGTGCTTGGCTTGGTAAGCAAGAAGTTCTTGCACATTCATCATATCTCTCAACGGACGTTCAGAGACTATTCTTGACACCCCATATTGAGCACTAAAGAGGATACGACCATCCTTTTCTCCTCCTTTACCCTTCTTGGTAGTAATAACAACAACCCCGTTGGCAGCGCGTGCTCCAAAAATAGAAGTAGAAGCAGCATCTTTAAGCACAGTAACGCTCTCAAAATCATTGGGGTTCATAGAAGCCACCACAGAGAGACTTGTCTGCATTCCGTCTACGATGTAGAGAGGAGTTGAACTTGCGCCCAAAGATCCACTACCGTGAATCTTCACATCTGCCACTTTACTGGGGTCACCTGATGATGTTGCCACTTGCATACCGGCAACCTGACCTTGGAGAGCATCCATAATGTTGGCAACCGGACGCTCGGCAATCTTTTCGCTGGTTACACGAGCTACAGAACCGGAAACTGTACTGATCTTTTGTCCAGAACCATATCCCAAAACGACCACATCGCCCAACACCTCAGAATCGGGGTGGAGAACAATTTTCATCACTTTTGCAATGTCTACAGTTTGGGTTTTAAGCCCAACGAAAGAGATAACCAACCTTTTGGCGTTAGCAGGAACTTTGAGAGTAAAATTACCATCCAAGTCCGTTGTTACACCAATGGCGGTATTCCCTTCCACCACGACATTTGCACCCATCACAGGCTCGTTGTCCTCCGAGGAGATCACGTTACCCGTAACAGTCCTATCCTGGGCTATTGCCCATCCCAAGCTTATGGTTAAGCTAAGGAAGAATAGAGCCAATCTTTTCATAAACTTTTCCTTTTCGTTATACTTAAAATTATTTTGAGTTGAATATATTCCGCCTCATTCCCTTAGGTGCACGGGAAGTGCCACATCGTAAAAGACTTTGCATCCACCCATATCAAAGCGCACTTACAAGGACATATCCACAGAGCATCTTCCTTAGTTCGCAAGGGTCAGATGCCAAGTATGCAGAAGAGGAAACGACTTCGATCGTTTTTGAGTGAAGTACAACGACAAAGCGCACGCCATCTACATAAGCCAACATTTCAAAACCTCTCCGAAAACAGAGCTGATAGAACCCCGAAGAGGTCTTCCGATAGGGAGAAGAAGAGCCTTAAAACAAGACACTTTACCCCAATCTTTGGTGGGCAAAGATAATATAAAGGTTTTTCAATTACAAGCAAAAAAGATTAACAACCTTTAATTGGCATCTGTTTGCTCTATATCTGACACATCCATTTATCAAAGCCCCCTTTCGAACAAAAGACAGAGAAATACTTCTCTCTCGCCTTGGGGCAAATTTCCCCAAAATCCCCTTGACTAAATCCAATGCTCTTTCATAAAAGAAAGCCTCTCTACCCAAAAAGGATTTTGCACCCATACTTTTCGTATTGCAGGTTACCCAACCTCTCTAACCAACCACCCCCAAAAGTCCTTGGCTGCGAACTCTCGGGGGTGACTTATACATATAGGAAATTCTTATTTACATCTTCCGCATTTACTGCGAATTACCATACGGAAAGTAGAAGCTATTGGGAGCTGCCAAAACATTAACAACCTGCGTAACCTTAGGTTGATGTAAAAATCCGGGGTGAGTGCAATCCGACAGCTCCACCGTTTTCATAATGCCATCGGCACTATAATTAGAGATAGAAGAGACATAAAAATTGTTCTCAATCTTTTTAAGCTCCGCTTGCCGACCTATGCGATAGGCAATGATATTGGAAAAAACAAAGGGAGAATTGTCCGGGGAGAATTGCTTTTGCGAAGGTGTTTTCCTCGAAGGATTGTATTTGAGATCACAATCCACAAAGAGGCGGTTGGTAATGGTATACTCCGAAACCTCTTTGTAGGAATATGGAGGGATACAAATGATCTGCTTCTCAACAATTGCCACCCCTGAATCTTGCTTGCGAGCTGCCGTAACGTTTTGCGACTTTCCTATCTGAATAAGGTCGCCAAAGAACCCCACAGAGGTAACACCGGCTGACACCGAAGCATTGCTTCCATTGAGAAAGGAAGAGTTTTCGGTAAATGTTCGGTTTAGAAAGTAATCAAAGGCCTCTCCATTGACAATAAAGAATGACTCTGACTTGTCTACATAGATATTTTCACCGGTTTTGTTGTAAAAGACAAAGCCCGGTCTACCTCCCACACCCCACAAATTGTAAGATATGCGACAATTACCATCCTCGTAGACCAACGAAGTTTCTCGCAGCTCCATCGTCGAGAGAGGTTGTACTTGAAATACTTGGCAAAACTGTGCACTTATTCCACAAGAACCTAAAGAAAGCAGTATGCTCAAAAGCATCAATGGGATAAAAATCTTCTTCATACGTTACAACGGTTTTTTGTGACTAAAAACGATACCCTACTCCCATAAATACAGAATAGGCACGTGCAGTAGCGGCCATTTTGCTATTCTCTCCTGACAAACGATTCAAGAACCCGATATCTCCACCCACCTGCAACTTAAAGTTATTGTATAGATAAACAGAACCAATGGCGGTTAGCCCAAGGTCTAATCGGTTGAAAGAATCCATCGCTCCCGAAGAAGAAAAAATATTTGCCAACGATTTATTTTTCCCCGAAAAACTACCGGCAAGCCCCACCGAAACAAAAGGTCCCACTTCGGCTCCCAAGAAAGAGGTTTCTGAAATTGGATACTTGACAGTTGCAAGGAAGGGAATCTCTATATTCCAAAAATTAACCGCGTCATATCCCACTTCGGCCCCCTTGAGCCCTTCCCCTTTAGTTATGGAATAAAGCCCTGCTTTAATGGCAAAAATATTCTCGGTAGCTCCGAATTCCCAGCCAACGACTCCTCCGATGCGGTGCCCCCAATGAGGTTCTCCGGCATAAAGATTTTGAATCTTAGATAAAGAGACCGAAGCGTCCGCCTCAAAAAACAGTTTGTTCTCGGCAGCTGTTTGCTGCTGTGCTCGACTAACACTCACTCCGCCCAAGAGGCAAAGCAGAACCAAAGAGCACCAATACATTGATCTTCTCATAGCTTTAATCATCTCGGTTTATATTTCCTTATTTCTCCTATTCTTTCTCTTTCGCAGCCACAACGTCTTCTTTGGTTTGAGGCAAAAGAAGGTTGAGCAACACTGCAATGATGGCTGAGAGACCGATACCTGCCAATGAGAAAGAGCCAAAAACCAACTTGGCACCACCAATCCCCGTGGTCAAAGTAACCGATATAATCACCACATTACGCGGGCTTGCCAAATTCACTTTACTGTTGAGCAAATTAGAAATCCCCGCACCGGCAATGGTACCAAACAAAAGCAGCATAATACCACCCAAAACAGCTTGATTGATGCTCTGCAACAAGGCACTCATTTTTCCAATCATAGAAAACACAATTCCCGTGACTGCAGCAATGCGCAAAACAGAGGGTTGTGTCACCTTGGTTAGCGACATAGCCCCGGTTACTTCCGAGTAGGTAGTTACCGGAGGAGCTCCCACCAATGAGGCAAAAAGACACGCCAACCCGTCTCCCAAAAGGGTTCTGTGCAACCCGGGGCTTTTGACAAAATTCTTTCCCGTAACACTATTAACCACATAAACATCCCCTATATGCTCAATCACCGGAGCTATGGCAACGGGAATCATAAATAGAATCGGCTTCCAGCTAATCTCTTGCGGTAACACAAACTTTGGCAGAGAGAACCACGCGGCCTCCGATACTGCCGTAAAATCGACTCCGAAAAAGATCCAGTCCGTCAGGTAACCCACCACAATTCCACAAAAAATGGGAATCAACTTAAATATACCCTTGGCATAAAGAGTTACCACGATAGCGGTAGCAAGTGACACCAAAGCCAACAACCAATTCTTAGAAGCCATATCCACGGCTGCCGAAGAGAGAGACAAACCAATTAGCATAATAATGGGTCCTATCACTACCGGAGGGAAGAGTTTGTTGATAAAACGCAATCCAAAAGAACGCACCAAGATCGACATTACAATGTACACCAAGGCAACCCCAATAATTCCGAAAAGTGCTCCTCCCAAGCCATACTCTTTGGTGGCTTCTATAATGGGAGCGATGAAAGCAAAACTACTCCCCAAGAAGATGGGGACTTTGCCCTGAGTTATCAGATGAAAAATGAGTGTACCTATCCCAGCCGAGAAGAGAGCCACAGAGGGATCCAAACCAACGAGGAGCGGCACCAAAACCGTAGCGCCAAAAGCCACAAAAAGGTACTGAACGCCCACAACGGTCTTGCGAACAGGCGTAAGTGTAGGAGGTTGCGTCATAGAGTTGAGTTTTGTTTTATTATTTAATCTTTCTATATACTTGACTAATCGGATGAGGAGGTTTGCAGCCTCTTTTTTTCGAGCTGGAGCAACAATCCCTTGCAAGCATCTTGCAAGAGGTCAAGTACCAACTCAAAGCCATCTGCCCCTCCATAATAGGGGTCCGGAACGTGGTCATTCGGGAAAAAGGTACAAAAATCGGTCATCCGGACAATCTTTTGCATCTGCTCTTGCGTAAGTGCTAATCGACGCAAATCGGATATATTGTTGTCATCCATCCCTACGATAAGATCAAAGGTGTCGAAATCCGCCAAACTCACTTGCCGTGCCCGAGATTCCAAACAATAGCCCCGTTGAGCAGCGTGCGCCCTCATACGGGCATCGGGTAACTCTCCACTGTGCCACCCACCGATCCCTGCCGAATCCACTGTGTAGTACGACACAAGGTTTTGCTTTTGCACCTCTGCCACAAAAACAGCCTCCGCGGCAGGAGAACGACAGATATTACCCAAACAGACGAATAGAACAGACAGCTTCATTTATCGGACAAATTGTATTTTTTCTCTTCCTCTACGGCCGAGGCAATCACTTTTGCCACCTTGTCTCGCATCGCCTCGATAGGCTTCTCTTGTGAAGCAAACTCGGACATATATATAGGTGGATGTACCTGCAGGTGTAATTTGCACGGGTGAGGAATACGTGCTCCGGCACGCAAGGTTTCGTAAGACCCGCTGATAGAAACAGGAATAATGGGTATCCCCAACTCCTGAGCCATCAAGAAGCCTCCCTTCTTAAACCGTCCCATACGGCCATCCAATGTGCGGCTTCCCTCAGGGAAAATGAAAATGGATTGACCATCGGTAAGTGTTTCCTTTGCACTGATCATAGATTGTTTGATGTTGGCAGGACTACGATCATTGACAAAAATAAATCCGGCAGCCTCGCAAGCCTTTCCCACAAAAGGGGTACGCCTCAACTCGTGTTTCATCACCCATTTGAATGGAATCTGCAAATATCCGTACATCATAAGAATATCAAAAGCTCCCTGATGATTGGCCATAACAACGTAGGGCCCTCTGCTACGGTCGTAGTTTTCCTTACCCCGAACCTCTATTCGACAGAGCGACAAGAAAAGCCCGATTCGAGACCACCACACTCCGGGGTAGTAGGCAAAAATTCGGCTATTACCCAGCAAGCACCCCACAGTCATTGTCAGCCCCAAAACAATAGTAGCCACAACAAACAAAGGCATAGCTATGAGACAAACATAAATTACATAAAGAAGTCGAAGTAGTTTCATTGATCACTTTTGGCAAAGTTAGCTCCGCAAAAATAGTCTCTTTGCACCAATTTTAAGATGAAACTGCATAGAAATCTGCTCCGGGGATTTTTTCTCAAATCGGTTTGCTTTTTCATCGAATCGGTTCAAGTCCCATTTTGCGTGCTTTTTGAACCACAAACTGTAATGCAGCCTCGTATTCGTTGGGAATAACTCCATCGAGAATGGCATTCTTGACCGCCTCTTTGAGTACACCCACCGGGCGCGAGGGGGGCAGTGCAAAAAGCTCCATAATCTCCTCTCCGGATATGGGTGGAGAGAAGTTCCTTATACGATCCTTCTCCTCTATCTCAACCAACTTCCGACGAATGATTTGGTAATTTTTGAGATGCTTACGCACTCGCTCCGGGTTCTTACTGGTGATATCCGCCTCTACTAACAGCATCAAATCGTCTATATCCTCCCCTGCATCGAAGAGCAGCCGGCGGATGGCAGAGTCTGTAACTCCTTCGTCCACCAAAGCAGATGGGCGCATATGCAAATCGACCATCTTTGCCACATATTTCATCTGCCCGTCCATCGGTAACTTGAGGCGTCTAAAGAGTTTGGGCACCATCTTTGCCCCCACAAAATTGTGATTATGAAAAGTCCAGCCCTGTTTAGGGTCGAACCGTTTGGTTTGGGGTTTGGCAATATCGTGCAACAGGGCCGCCCAACGCAGATAGAGTTTGTCAGAGGTGCGGGCCAAATTGTCTACAACCTTGTAGGTATGGGCCAAATTATCTTTGTGCCCTATTCCGTCTTTAGTTTCGGCTCCACGCAGGGCAAGCAGCTCGGGCAGCACTCTTTCCATCAGTCCGGTTTGCTCAAAAAGTTCCAATCCGACAGAAGGCCTTGCCGATGCCATTATTTTGTTAAGCTCCGTCACAATTCGCTCTTGTGAAACAATCTCTATTCGGTCGGCATTGCGAACAATTGCCTCGAAGGTTTCCGGCTCCACAAAGAAACCCAATTGAGAAGCAAAGCGGATGGCGCGCATCATTCGCAAAGGATCGTCACTAAAAGTAATATCGGGATCCAAGGGAGTACGAATGATGCAGTCTTCCAAATCCTCTATTCCGTAGAAAGGATCGATCAATTCGCCATAACGACCCTCATTGAGACAGATCGCCATAGCATTGATGGTAAAATCTCGGCGTTGCTGATCATCTTCCAACGTTCCATCCTCAACCAACGGCTTGCGACTTTCTTGGCGGTAACTCTCCTTACGAGCCCCCACAAACTCGACCTCCAAACCCTCGCACACCACTTGAGCTGTTCCGAAATGACCATAAAACTGCGCCTTGGAACGTGGACCCAGCTCCTTGGCTACGGCGCGAGCCAATGCAATCCCACTACCAACGGTAACCACATCGATATCACCCGATGAACGTCCCAAAATGAGGTCGCGCACAAAGCCTCCAACCACGTAAGTTTCCAAACCCAAACGGTCGGCAACATTGCCTATGAGCCTAAATACAGGATGAACGAGGTGTTCTCCGAGGTTGCTGTGAATGTCTACTTGAAGCATATAAACCTTTTAACTTACAACAACAAAGGTAATGCATCTGAAGTTGTAATTGAAAAAAGCTCCGAGGACTCACACTAAAGGAATAGAACTAATCCTTTTTCATTCCCCCCCAAAAAAGCCCCCATCAACCTCTCCTCTGAAATCCTTTTTACGCCCTGCTTCTCTTTATCCTCTCTACCCTTTTTCCATTTCGAATCAATGGCACACCGCTCTCCCCGCCACCTATTAAAATCACCCCCTTTCCCAAAAGCCATCAACCTCTCACAAAAAACACCGATTTCTCCTTGAAAAAATCGAATATCTCTTACCTTAAAAAAAGCCCCCTCTCGCGAGAATACAATTGAAAAAAATATCTCCCTGCCAATCCTGGATTAGTTCCCTAAAAAGTTGCGATTACGAGGGAATTATTTTTTGATAATTCCCTGCTAATTTAGGTTCTGTCCGAGAAAAATTTTCTCCACAGGAAACTAAATACGACAATAAAAATAATTACTATACGTTTGCATAGACATATCGAAAATCTGAAATCCAAATTGTCTTAAGAGGAATAACGAATTGTATAGAAACATATTATGGGACCGGTTACAAATGGATTTTGGAAAACGAAGAATAAGAAGCCGACAAGAGAGATAAGCCTGTTATCTAAAACTCTCGGGTTGTTTACTTGTCGTACTGCTGTTTGTTTTGTATTTACGGTGCCATTGTTCTACCTGCTAACCAAATACTTTTGTATTACAATCTCCAATGAATCAATAGACGAAAAACCACTTGATGTCGATACCTTGTTTTGTCGTCTCCATTCGGGTAATATAAGACAAAAAGACAACGGCTTAGGACTGGCTATCATTAGGGCTATTTGCAATTTGCTCCATTGGTTTGTAGAGTATAAGTTTGAAGCCTACCGTCTTTTATCGTGATTCTTTACACCAAACAACTATAACATTGATTTATGTGGAAGTATTATGCTTTATTGTCTGCTCTATTTGCAGCTCTGACGGCTATTTTTGCAAAAATTGGGGTCAAAGACATTAACTCCAATCTTGCCACAGCCATTCGCACAACAGTGATCCTGTTGCTGACGTGGGGTATTGTTTTATTCAGCGGAAAATTGAATGAAATAAAGGGAATCAGTCGTCATACGTGGTGCTTCCTGCTTCTTTCCGGTCTTGCCACAGGTCTTTCGTGGCTGTTTTACTTCAAGGCATTACAGACCGGAGATGTCTCACGTATAGCTCCTATAGATAAACTGAGCGTGGTCATTACTATATTGCTTGCCTTTTTCTTGTTGAAAGAACCTGTCAATGCAAAAGCTATCGTAGGAGCCTTGCTAATAACGGCAGGTAGCATAGTAATGTTGTGGAAATAAAATTTCTGAATACAAAATTCCACTTTACAATTCATACAAAATGGGGGTTTCAATCTATAATTTTATTCCTTTCGGTCAACGCATACACCCCCGGTCACCCAATAATGATATGGTTGGCTGAAATTCCCTGACAACGTTCATTCACCGGACTACATATTTGCAGTGCTTCTTCGGAGTGTTGTGGCGGCACGTTTCGTACCTCTTCTGCATCCGGCTTGACTTCCCATCCGTCCTTCTCCTTTTCGGCGACTTCCGGCGTAGGCGGTGCAAGTTCCAGTTGTATTTTGCGGTCAAATGCAAGGACATCTCAAAGTCGAAAATGAAAGTAGGGGTAAGTTCTTTTAGGGTGATCTTCTTCACGTAGTAACGGATGGAGAGAAACTCTTGCAGGTGCTTGTAAATGGTCTTGTGCTTTAGGAGTCTGCCTTGGGCTTTCATACCTGCCTCCACCTATTGGCGTGGTTACGAACAAGTAGTGTAGCAACGTCTTGATTTGGCTTCGGCAAGGGTTAAGGTGGTGTTCGGAATAATCGACAGCTTAAATGAAACCTCTGTAAATTAAATCTATTACTTCATTTTTCCGTATTCCACTTTTTTGTTGTACTTTTGTAGCACAAATAAGCGGAAGTAGCTCAGTCGATAGAGCATCAGCTTCCCAAGCTGAGGGTCGCGGGTTTGAGCCCCGTCTTCCGCTCAAAAGGACAGGAGCCAACTCCCGAAAGGGTCGTTGGTTCTTTTTTTGTTCTCTGCAAGAAATAATTGCACCACTTTTCCCGCTCGGCTTCCTTGTTCCTTTTGGTTTCCCCTCCTTTGGACTCACAAGAAGCACCCCAAATAAAATCCGGTTGCCCACTCCATTATATCTTGGAAGTGTACTATATTCACTCGCCTTACCTTCTATAAACAAAAAACCTTGGGTCGCCCTTCTAAAAGAGTGACCCAAGGTCTATGACAGTTATTAGAACCTCTTCCCGAGGGCATAGTCGCCCTCTAAGAAAGAGTCTATCTAATTACTTACGTACTTTATACACTTTGTTGCCCACCTTTACAAGGTAGATTGACTGAGGCAATTCGGAAACATTTACAGAAGTTCCAAAGCCCTTCTTCATCAATTCGCCGGTAAGGGCATAAACGGAGATGTCTGAAGGATGTTGCAAGCCTTGGATAACCAAGTTGCCGGCTCCGTCGATGAATACAGCAACATTGTTTTGTGCTACGTGAGCCACTGAACGTGTAGAATAGAACTCAACCTCTACGTTAAGAGCAGCCTCTACCTTAATGGTTCTCACTTCTTTGCCTTCAGCTTCCCAAGCTGCACCATTCTTTGTCCAACCTTTAATGCGATCGTATTCGGCATCTTTTACTTTTGCCTCGAAAGTGATTGTACTGCCCACTTCCACTTCGTCACCACTCTTTATTTCTTTGCCACCAACTTTGGCAACAACAGAGCCAAATGCTTCGGTATCTTTCTTTGCAGCAAATGTTACAGGCACCTTATTAACAACCGGAGTTGTTACAAAACGCACATAAACATTCAGCACTTGAGAAAGTTTTTCTACAGTACAGATAAGTTTGTCTTCGGAAATCGTAACTCCTTCTACTCCTTTTACGCCGTCCCATTTGTCTACTACATAACCCTCGTTGGGCTTAGCTGTAAAGACAATCTTAGAACCGGCTGCTATCTTGGATTTAGAAGTGATCGGCTCACCATTAGCTGTGGCAGAAATGGTACCACGAGATGCATGCAAGTGATATACAGAGAAAGCAACTGTATACTTCTCAGAAGCTTGAGCTATCTTGAAAGAAACCAACAAAGCGACATTTCCTGCCAACTTTTCTACACGATACACTTTCTGTCCGGCAGCGGCCCCATTCTCCAAAGTAACTTCTTCTGCGTTTACCAAAACCTTGTCTACTTCAGAACCCTCTTTAGGAGTAAAAACAAACTCAACCGGGGTGTTTTCTGCGAGAGAATCTCCACTTTTAACTTCAGCCTTGTCTGCGGAAGCATAGTTGCTGAATGCTGTTACGGTTCCCTCTCCGGCAGTTGTTGTAAATGTTACTTTGTACTTGTTTACCTGTGCAGCAGCCTTGAAAGAGGCTTTCAATGTTGTGGCCTCATTCAATTTTTCTATCTGATAAACTTTCTCTCCGGCAACTTCACCGTCTTTCAAAACAACTTCTTTTTCGTTTACCAGAACTTTGTCTACTTCAAAGCCCTCTTTGGGTGCTATTACGAACTTAACAGGAGAGTTTTCCTTGAGAGAAGCTCCATTTTCAATTTTATCCTCACCACTAAATGCAGTTACCGTTCCTTGAGCATCCTGTCCATCGGCAACAGCAAAATTCACCTTGTGGAAAATTCCTTCTGCTGTTTTGTATCTCAACTCAACAGTAATATTCGATTTAACCTCTATAGTCCAAGTAGATTCATTCTTTAAAGACAATCCTTCTTGTTGAGGTCTTACCGTCCACTTATCGACCTCGTAACCACCGTTGGGCTTTGCCTTAAAGGTAACCTTAGTACCAGCAGGAACTTTGTCTTTGGATTTGATTTCTTTCCCATCTACAAAGGCCTCTATAGAGCCTCTTGATGAGTGGATTGCATAAACATTAAACGTTACCCTATATTCGGTAGAACTGTCTTGAGCAAAAGAATTGCTCGCAAACAATAGGCTCAGAACAAATGTACAGAGTGCTATAAAGTAAGGTCTTTTCATAAACTTATTAATATTTATAGATTAGTAAAATCAGAAACAATTAGTTCGGGTTCTCGGGCAAATCTTTGTTCAAGAACCCGAACTCTTCACATCAAGGGATAATAACCTTGCGCAAAGCAAGAGACTTGTCTGCCCCGGTGGCTATTACCACATAAGTTCCGGCAGGCAAATGAACGGTATCCATTGTCAATTGATCGGCACCTTTAGCGTGAGCCACCTGTACACCGGCTGCATTGATCAAAGCAGCCTCTTGCAATCCTTGAGCCGAAAGACTCAATTGTCCCTCTCCAACGAGGCATTCCAATGGCAATACGGGAGCAACCCTATCAGTAGAAAGATAATTAGGTACATTTCCATCCAATACCACACCAAAGCAGTCTACTTGTAAAGCAAGAGCTTCCGGGTAGTTTGCTTCGTGATGGATTTCAAGATAAACAGTTTGCCCCTTATAGGCAGAAAGGTCTATAGAGATGGGCGTATAATGTCCTTGTATCATCCCTTTATTCACGAGAACTGTAGTAAAAGTTTCTTTCGCTTGTCCTTGTGTAGAAAGTTTAACGGAAAAAGCCTGACGTTCCTGCACTTTTTCCCCTTTACCCTTATCTGGTTCCGGAATACCCAAATAGTCGCAAGCAAAGAAATAAGCAGTGGGCTTAACAGCATCGGCAGGAATTTTAATTCCCGGAGAAATCAAACTATTATCACCCAAACACTCTGCTCCTTGTATTTGTCCCTCCTCCGGATCTATATCAATCGGGAATACTTTCCAAGAAACAGCCGAATTCTCTCCACGGAAAGCAATAGACTTCGCAAATTCTGGATTCCAAAATTTAACCCACTTGAAATGAGCCTGAAGAGTTGTCCAAGAATGACCGTCACCGTCTTGATCGACAATAGCCCATTGGGGATCAATCGCGTCACTTTCAAAACCATACTCATAAGGGAACTTATCTATGAAGGTTTTCGCAATTACATCAACTTCCACAACATAAGGCGCACCACTACCGCTTTGGTCAATAGGAGTGATCGTTATTTTTCGTTTTCCGGGGGCATTCCAAACCACAGAAGGCAACTCTGTTACACTACTCTGTTCAAACTTTTCCGGAGTACCGCCCTCAAAAGTCCAATTAAACCGAACGAAACCGTGCATAGATAAAGCCTTAGGAGCCTTAAATTGAACTGTACGTCCCTCTACTATTGAAGGGATATCGACAGAGGCAACCACAGGTTTATCGCCTTTTTTGAGGCCCATATTCTTCACCCTATTGTAAATGGCCTCAGCTGCCTGCTTACTCTTCCCACTCTTGGCATTTTCTGCTATGCTCTTATTTCTGTCATAACCCAACAGATACTCTTCTTGTGGAATTTCCACATAGGAACCGCCAGGCAAAAGGACATAGCAACTCGGCACTGCTTTGAGAATAATTCCCAAACGCTTAGCCAAAAATTTGTCGCTCACAATGGGAACGGGCCATTTACCTTCTTCCGTCCAGTCTCCTTGGGTATTACCTCCCACTCCTTTTTGTGAGATCACGGCTTTCTCTGCCCCTTCGGCTTCAACCCACAAAACAACCATTTCCTTGTTGCCTGTTTCGCTATCCCCATACATTTTGTGCAGCTCAGACAAAGTGCCATATTGATGCAACATCCAACAAGGACCACACCAAACAGCAGAAAAGTCTATAAAAACCTTCTTTCCAGATTGGAGCAATTCTTTTAGGTTGTATTCCTTTCCTTTGATATCTTTCAATACCAAATCATATTCTTTGATAGGCAATTCTCCCTCGGCAAGGCGTAAACCCTCGGTGGACGCGAAAGGAACAGCCATATCATAATTCTTCAGACGTACCTTTTCGGCTGTTTGCCCGAAAAGAGCCGGCACAGCCAAAGCTAACGCCACTGTTGATAATAGTAGTTTTCCAAATTTCATTTCGATCATCATTTTCAATCCGGGCAGGAAGATAGGAAAGTTCCTACCCAATAAAACCTATTTATTTCTATCCAATTTGCGCCTTTTACTCACAGACAGAGCAAAAAGGGGAGGGGAAACTCCAATGAGTCTCCTCTCTCCTTTTCAGGAATGGTGCAAGAAATGCACGCAAACATAACAATATCAAAGAACAATCTTAACTGTGTATGTTCCCGTAGAGGTAACCACAACAGCCACATACATACCGGGGGCTAAGTTTTCATTAGCAACCAATGCCCCACCAATGGTGTACACTTTGTTGATAACCGCAGAAGCATCGGAAGCAACCAAGCGACCATCTTGTGCATAAACTACGGGAGCAGCAGCTTCTTGTGGCATTTCGGCCGATTCAAATGCCTTGATACGAGTTTCATTGGCATTATAAACCCCCGCAGCAAGCGGATCTGAAGACAAACCTTTGCTGACAAATGCTACCAAGCGAGAGTTGAAGCCCACTTGTGTTTCAGGCAAAACCACTTTGGTTTTGTAAGAATATTTACCATCAACCACAGTCATCTTCTCCCCCTCTACCTTGGTAATAAACTTACGTATGATGTTACTTTGGTAGGTAGGATTCTTACCCCCGTCGGGAGCTAATCCTGTTCCGTTTTGGTCGCGAGAGTAGATGTTGTCTTCCATAAGCCAAAGAGAAAGGTAAACCTCATCGGAAGCAATCTCACGTACCTCACCGGAAACTTCTACATCAATTGTTCTGGTGGCAGGCGTATATTGCTCAGCAATATTTACAGAAGCCGAAGCAGGGCGATCCAGTCCCTCAATGATACAATTCTCAAACAACCCAGGCTGAGAAGTAGGGAAAACCGGGTGCGCGGGATTGGGGTAATCTGTTACGAAAGCCGAAGGCATACGATCTACCATTATAGAAGGGGCCGAAGCACCATTTTCCGTATCGAAGAAGAAGAGCATTTTATTGCTTTCCGGTAAAGTGAACTTATCAGTTTTATATGCAACGTGGTGAGAGGTCCAAATAACACGATCACGATACTCGGGTTTCTTCAGCACAGATTCCATCAACTCGTGAGCACTGGGACAAGAAGCACACTCCTCGGTAGTGAAATGTTCCAAAAGCACCTTACGCTCGTAGAAGCTGGGAGCCGTTCCTTGAACCACGCCTTCGACTTTACCGGGATTAGTCATTCTTTCGCCATTTACTTTGCGCACCATAACAACGAGCTTGTCACCATTCTTGGCAGGAATACCCTGGCTGCGCACTTTGCGGAATGAGACAGGAGTAAAATCCGAGAATGTGTACTCTTGTGTACCAACATTGCTTCCATTTACATTATAGATAACCTCAAACTTATCAATATTCTTGATCCCTCTATTTTCTACGTGATACTCTACCACAACATTGCCGTTCTTATCCAAAGCCGGTTTAACGGCAAGGTTGGACAACGAAGCCAAGTTGCCATATTGGGCAGTCGGAGCCTCTATAATGAGGAAAATGCGCAAAGCCCCTAGATCCTTGGTATAAGAATTAGCCTGGCTTCCACTACGAAGCAAATAGCAAGCATCTGTAGGAGCATCAAAGTTTGCATCAGCGTCAATTACCAAAGCGTTTACATCGGGCAACTGTTCCGGTTGGTATTTATATCCAAAAGCAATATGCTTTTGCGCCTCTATTTTATAAGGAGTTTTGAACATTACATCGTTCCATCCTTTGAAAAGAGAGGTCTTTTCTTGATAAACCTCTTTTCCCAAAGGACCATCGTGCAACACGCCCCAAGCATCCATTATATCTCCGGCAACTCCCACACGAACTCCCACAACCTTGTATCCCACGTAAGGTTTAAGGGCAGAAGGAGCAAAATTAGCCATCACCGTAATATAGTCTTTGCCTACATTGGCCCCATAATAACCGGTCTGCTTGCCAACCCCGGGAGTTCCGGGAGCATAGAAGTTGCAATGCCCCATGTAGAGTTTCCCCATATCTTGAGCAAAGGCAGCAACACCACCCAGAAGCACCAAGAGCAAGAGCCAAACATACTTTTTCATATACACTTATTTTTCAATTGGGTTTCGTTTACATCAAGCAGAAAAAACAACCGAAAAAGGGAATCCCCTCCGGGCTTTTCTCTTCATCGGTTGTTTTACCACATAGGATATTATTTTACAAGCACCTTAGAAGCTTTGCCATTGGCAACCACTACGTAAGCACCTGCAAAAACGGGAATGGTTTCTCCTGCTGCAACT
This sequence comes from Bacteroidota bacterium, assembly GCA_023396255.1. GTDB lineage: Bacteria > Bacteroidota > Bacteroidia > Bacteroidales > Porphyromonadaceae > Porphyromonas. The sequence goes on along the minus strand of JAEWWU010000013.1, from coordinate 198,918 downwards.
ACTTTCTCAGCCACAACACAAGCTCCGTTGAGGTCATAAACAGCTACAGTTGCGGGAGCCGCAGCAACCACTTGAAGACAACCTTCTCCGGCGACTACGCCACAATCATCAGCAGCGATCACTTCGTTCACAGCAAGGGGCTTGCCATTGAGGTCGCAAATCCTCTTGAACATAGACCAAACGGGATGATCCATATAGTTGTCATAAGCAGCTTCGGGAATGCGGAGCTCAACATTTGCATAGATTGTTTCGTCAAAAGCTTTGGTTTGAGCCTCAGCCGGTGTGGCCGAGCGGCAAACAAGAGTCTTCTGGTTGGTGTTTTCTGCGATAATTGCTTCACCAATAGACTTAACAGATTCGGGTAAATCTAAGGTAGTGAAAGCTGCACAACCGGAAAAAGCCTTAGAACCAATCTTTTCCAAAGTCTTGGGCAAAGTAACATCAGCCAAAACCTTACAGTTGCGGAAAGCATAATCACCAACAGCAACCAAACCATCGGCAAATGTTATGGAAGCCAACTTTTCACAACCATTGAATGAGAAGTTCCCCAAAGTTTTGCAAGAAGCGGGGAAAGTAACTTTAGTCAACTGTTTGTTGAAAGAGAAAGCATAAACGCCAATTTCGTCCAAACCTTCCGGGAAAATCAATTCTTCGAGGACATTAGATTTGAAAGCATTAGCACCAATCTTTTTCAAAGTTTTTGGGAAAGTTATCTTGGTAATGGTCTTATTACTTTCAAAAGCGTAATCAAAGATAACATCAGCAGGATAAGTCTTTGTTGAATCTTTTTTCAATTCGGCAATAGTAACTTCGCCCAAATCAAGGGCAGTCAAAGCCTTCATATTCTTGTTGATAAAGCGGAAATCTTCGTGGTTTACTTGTCCTGTAACCTTGAGAGAAGTAACAGTAGCAACTTGTTCTTCTTTAATTTGTTTACTCAATTCTCCAGCTTTATCAACCTTAACAGTAAGCGGTTCTTGTGCAAAAAGAGCAATTGGAGCGAGCAAAGCAGCCAAGCTCAAAATGAGTCTCATTTTTTTCATTTTCTTTTGTAGTTATTTGAGTGGTTAAACATTTATTCAAATCATCAACGAACAAGCACTTTTTGACTTTGTCCCTTGGCGCGCAACATATAAGTGCCCTGTGGTAGGTTCTGCGTATTGAAAACAGCGATACCATTAGCATCGGACTGAACTCTAGCACATATTTCTCCTTTTACGTTGAAGAGCACAACAAACCCGGGGTTTTCAAGAGTAACAGTTAAGCGACCCGGCTCTTGCGAAAACTCGATAGGCTTGAGAGCAATAGCACTTATTCCCGTTGTTACTCCCGCATAAGGTGTCCATCCCGAGGGGACAAAAGACCCATTAGAGTCGTACACCTTCCATTTTTTATCCAAAGCAATTTGAACATCAGTGTCATGACATACATTATTTTCGAAACGATCTCCACGAGAGTTGAAAACAACGATAATTGATTTATACGCATCTTCCAAACCGGGAGTTGCAGGAGGAAGAGATTTCATCAAATTCGTCATAGCCTCCCCTTTTATATTGTTTTCATAACACAAAAGACTGTAGAGCTTCTTGCACTCAGTTACATCAAGCTCTGTCAATAGGTTGCGATCAAGTTCCAATGATGCCAAGGTGGGAGCTTGACTCAAATCCATACTCGAGATAAGAGCATTTCTGCAAACAAATTCGGAGAAATCTCCGTCAAAAGTGATCTCTTTCGCAGTAACCTTGTAGTTATAGCTAGGAAGAAAAGAAGTGGTATCCTCTGCTACCCTCTCTGCTCCAATAACGTTCAACTCCATACCCAAAATGCCGAAGTCTCCTCCCACCTCAAAGGTGTCACCAATTTCTTTCTCGGTTGTAAAAGTTACAATGTTGCGGTATGGACGACTTGGATCTTGTGCCTTTGTTGTTCCCAAAGAAAGGCCAAAGCTAAGCACCAACCCCAAAAGGAGAGCTCTCGTAGCACTCACCTTGTTAGCTAAAACAAAATTTTTTTTCATGAAATGAAGAATATAAAAAAACCTATTTTTACCACGAACCCACTGTGTACAGCAGCGGCACCGGAGCCGGGTTCAATCTCTCCAACCTACCGCACTTATTATTTCCGAGTGCAATGTAGTGCTATTTTTTGACATACAGTATTCTTTTATTCCATAAATTGAGAAAAAAGCACTAACTCAAATCATTTTATACAGTTTTTTATACTTGTTGCCATTTTTGAATATCAAACAACTTATGTTTTCAAATTGTTATCCTTTAATTTTTCATCTTCAACTATCAATTTTCCTCCTATCTCACACTATTTTACCTTCCAAAAACCTCCCCATCATAAGGAGAAATTTGGTCCCTCAAAATGTCCAATTAGTTCCCTAAAAACAAGCTATTTTTAGGGAACTAATTTTGAATTTATCCGATAAAAAAATCCAATAATTCCCTGCAAATGATTTTTTTATCCAAACAAATCGACGTCCACTAAATCTTCGGAGAAAATCGACCTATTGCCCCTCAAGCCTATTCTCTATACTCAATTATCTTGAGCAGAATCGGTAACAGGGGCAACCTATAACGCTCGGTGGGATTGAGATCTTTGAGCCACTGTTTTTCACAAGAAAGGGGAATCACCAAGTATCTATTGGCTCGCTTGGCTTTTCTAAAACAGAAGGTATCTTCTTGGGCACAATGCACCAAACGTACCCCCGCGGCATCTTTAACCAATACGATATGCGCCAATGCCCCGTACTGTGTATAGGGTTGATACTGATTACTGATCAAATTGCCCAATGAATAAAACACAGGAAAAAGAGAGAGGCTTCGATCTAAATTGTGTAAAGTATCTACGACCAACGGTTGTGTAACGTGAGGGTGAGAGCCTACCACGGCATCTGCCCCCCAACGACGAAATCGCTCTGCCCATAAACGCTGCTCTCGGTTGGGCACTCGCTGATACTCTTGCCCCCAATGGGGCAAAACAATCACCACCTCTGCTCCTTTGTGGCGAGCTGCAGCAATCTCTTTTCTAATCTGCACGGAATCCAACAAAGCCACTTCAAAAGGCGGGCGAACCGAAATTCCGTTGGTTCCGTAAGTATAAGCCAAGAAAGCAATGTCTATCCCCTTACAATGAACCAACAACGGAGCACGTTGAGCCCTATCTTCCCTATTGAGGAAAGAACCCGTCGTGAGCATCCCTACTTTATTGAGTTGTGCCAAGGTACGTTTGATGCCATCTTCCCTACGATCGGCTACGTGATTATTGGCAGTGGTCAGCACATCGAAACCGACCCGCTTGAGGGTATAGGCAACAGTGTCGGGAGTACTGAAACAGGGATAGCCACGAAACAAAGAGGGATGCAGAGTAGTTTCCAAATTGCCGATGACCAAATCGGCTTCTTGCAACAAAGGTTTCAGTGCATCAAAAGGGGCATCGAAATCGAACCGATTGCCTCTAATACGAGCCGCCTCAACTTGAGGTAAGTGAAACATTATGTCTCCGGTAAAGAGAAGGCGAACGGTGTCTCCACCTACGGATTCTCTGCCTTGCTCTGCTTTCTGTCCTTGACAAGAGGGGAAAAAGAACAAAAGAAAGAGGGTTGAAAAGAATATTCTAAACAAGGACACACGCAAAAAATTATTTATTCGCCAGTTTCGCTCCAACCAACAACCTCAGTCAGCTGCTCCACGGCTCTCGCCACACTCTGGACCCCGGACATCCGCACCAATCTTTTTCCGGCTGCATTTTCTTTTAGTTCACACGAAGAAAGATGCCGAGAGAGGTAGGCGAGCAAACGAGAAAAGAGTTCGGAATCGTAATAGGGATCCCGGGAATCTGTCGGCAGATGCAGTGTCATTATTCCCTTACGCAAGACCACCTTAATCACCCCCAACGCCGTACCCAAACGGCGCAATTGGGGTACCAACAACAATTCGCTCACACTCTGCGGTAAAGGCAACCCAAAGCGATCTCCCAACTCTCGGGCGAACTCCTGTTGCTGCTGCAAGCTCTGGAGGTTATCGATTCTACGATACAGATTGATGCGCTCTCCATCTTGCGGTACATACAGTGGCGGAAAAGAAAGATCTAAATCGGTTTCCACAGTTGCCTCTTCCGTTCCGGCATAGCCACCTCCTATTTCCTCTTGAGTAAACAGGTCGGGATATTCCTCCATCTTAACCTCTCGAACCGCCTCATCGAACACTTTTCGATAGGTTTCAAAGCCCAAGTCGGCAATAAATCCGCTCTGCTCGGCTCCCAAAATGTTTCCGGCTCCGCGGATATCCAAGTCCTGCATCGCTATGCGCATTCCGCTTCCCAATTCAGAGAAAGTCTCTATGGCATTGATACGCCTGCGGGCATCTTCGGGGAGAGCATCAAGGGGAGGGGTAATAAGGTAACAAAAAGCCTTGCGGTTGCTCCGCCCCACCCGTCCCCTTAGCTGGTGCAGATCGCTCAGCCCAAAACGGTGGGCATTGTCTATAATAATGGTGTTGGCATTGGAGACGTCTATTCCATTTTCCACGATAGAAGTGGCGATGAGTACATCATACTCGTGTCGGGAGAAGTCCAACAGTAATTGTTCCATCTCGGCAGGAGCCATACGCCCGTGCCCCACGGCAATCCGTGCTTCGGGTACAGCTTCGGCAATCTTGTAACGCAGATCGTCTATGTCGTGGATGCGGTTGTGCACCACATAAACCTGCCCGTTACGAGAAAGCTCAAACTCAATGGCTTCGCGCAATATCTCTTTTGAAAAGCGCACCACCTGTGTAGATACGGGCAAACGATTGCGCGGAGGGGTATTGATATTGCTCAAATCCCTTGCCCCCATCAAGGAAAACTGCAAAGTGCGCGGTATGGGGGTGGCACTCAATGTAAGAGTGTCTACATTGACCTGCAAATGACGAAGTTTCTCTTTTACGGCAACACCAAATTTCTGTTCTTCGTCTATGATCAGTAAGCCCAAATCTTTGAAGTGTACATCCTTGGAAACCAAACGATGAGTCCCTATAACGATGTCTATTTTTCCCTGTTTGAGCTCTTCTATAATTTGTTTAATCTGTTTGGTACTTTTAGCTCGGGAAACATACTCTATACGACAAGGAAAATCTCTTAAACGAGAAGAGAAAGTTTGATAGTGCTGATAAGCCAAAATGGTGGTGGGGACTAATACTGCCACCTGCTTATTATCTGCCACTGCCTTGAAAGCCGCCCGCACGGCAATTTCTGTTTTCCCAAAACCGACGTCCCCACAAATGAGCCTGTCCATAGGGCGTCGGCTTTCCATATCTTTCTTTACGCTCTGCGTGGCTGCCAACTGATCGGGCGTGTCTTCATACATAAACGAAGCCTCCAACTCGTGCTGCAAATAACTGTCTGCCGAGAAGGCAAAGCCCTCTTTCTCTTTCCGTGCCGCATAGAGGGCAATCAGATCACGGGCAATGTCTTTGATCTTCTTCTTGGTACGCTCTTTAAGGCGCAACCAAGCCCCGGTGCCAATCTTATTGAGCTGCGGAGGCACTTCGTCTCGCCCTCGATACTTGGAAAGCTTGTGCAAACTATGTAGGTTGACAAAAATAGTGTCACCATCTCGGTAAACCAACTTGACAACTTCTTGAGGTTTACCGGCAAGTTCCATAGTAACCAACCCATCGAACTGCCCCACTCCGTGGTCGGAATGTACAATGAAATCGCCCAAATGGAAGTTATTGAGGTCTTGCAACGTAATTGCCATACCTACATTGCGCAGCCGATCGCTCTTGAGATTGTATTTGTGAAAACGATCAAAAATTTGGTGATCAGTCAGCAAAGAAAGGTGCAAACTTCTATCTTCAAATCCTCCACTCAAGACAGCCGGAATACGCAGTGGAGACAAATCGCCCCGTCCTCGCTCGGCCAAAATATCAACCAGTCGATCAGCTTGTGCCGGAGAGTCGGACAAGAAGAAATAATCACACCGCTCCTCCTTATAAGAAGCCATTGTTTGCACCAAAAGGTCGAAGTTCTTGTGCAAAAGCGGCTGCGCAGAGGTCTCGAATTGCAACGAATCGAAGACCTCAAAATCACCACTATGACGCAGTAGCACACACACCCTTTGTTTCAACTCTTTTTCGGTCACCTGCGAATCAACCAAAAGCCGACGATAGGCGGATAAACTCTTGCCCGATACATCCTCATCCTCAACAACCGGACGAGAAGAAAGAACCTCCCGAACCCGTGACAAAGTTTGATCGGCATCCCGGAGCCAAATGCGGTATTCTTGAGGCAAATCGGTCAAAAAGGAGGTCTTCTGCGGAGTCGATTGTTCAGAAAAAGCCGGCACAATCTGCACCTCATCGACCTCTTGCACGGAAAGTTGGCTCTCCACATCAAAGAATCGCAAACTCTCCACCTCATCGTCCATAAAATCGACTCTGACCGGAGTATCATTGTGAAACGAAAAGACATCAACAATAGAGCCTCTAAAGGCAATCTGCCCAGGTTCATAGACATAATCTGTTTGCACAAAGCCCCACTCTAAAAGTCGCTCCCGCAACTGATCTCGCCTACAGTTGTACCCCTTACGGAGAGAAATAAGTAGCTTCGCCACACTACTCTTCAGAGGGACAGCCTCTGCCAATGCTTCCGGATAGGTAACAATTAACGGCTTATGCCCCGATGCCAAAGCTGTTAAAGTTTCAGAGCGCATCACTCCAAAAGCCGCATCCGGCTTTCCATACTTGATATGCCGACTATACCCCGAAGGAAAAAAGCTAATTGCCGTATCGGGCAACAAGCGAGTAAGATCGCTATACCAATATCCCGCCTCCTGCTCCTCTTGAGCTATCACCAAAATAGGCATAGTTGCTGACAACGCAGCCACTACACAAGCCGGAGCCGAGCCCGTTAGCCCCAACACCTCCATCGTAGAGATCTGCTCCCGCAAACGAGGCAATAACGGATGAGTGGCATAACGCTCCACAAGGGCTTGTATAGAAAAAGTGGCGGATTTGGCTTTCATACGCGCAAAAAACAATTAGGAACCCACAGGCCAACAACCTCAAAGCCTCTTCGGGAAGGCTCCATTAAAAAGGGATTACGGCCAAATGGCTTTCAAACAGAAAAAATACAGGGGGATTGCCCTCTGAAGACGACATTCCCCCGCAAGTAGAAAATTTACAATCAATCTATATATACTTTCTCGTTGCAGTGAATACACCACCTCCAGTGCCCCATTAAGCACCAAAGTCATCGAAGTTGATTTGCTCGCGAGGAACGCCCAAATCATCCAACATCTTGTTCACTGCAGCGGACATCGGACCCGGACCACACATATAGTACTCTATATCCTCAGGAGCATCGTGGTCCTTTAGATACTCATCGTGGATAACCTGATGGATAAAACCCACGGGACCGGTCCAATTGTCTTCGGGGCGAGGATCGGAAAGAGCGATCACAAACTTAAAGTTGGGGAACTCCCGCTCTATTTCACGAAAATCTTCTTCATAGAAAATCTCCGTCTTGGAGCGTGCTCCATACCAGAAAGTCACTTTACGATTGGTCTTCTCGGTGCGGAACAGGTGCAATAGCTGCGCCCTCAATGGAGCCATCCCTGCTCCTCCTCCAATGTAAAGCATCTCGGATTGAGACTCCTCGTGAATATGAAAATCTCCGTAAGGCCCACTCATCGTTACTTTATCTCCCGGTTTGAGAGAGAAAATATAAGATGATGCAATACCGGGCGAAACATTTTGCCACTTATGGGTTACTCTATCCATCGGTGGAGTTGCAATACGCACATTGAGCGTAATGATATTCCCTTCTGCCGGGTAATTGGCCATAGAATAAGCTCGGATGGTTTCTTCCGTATTCTTGCAAGAGAGCGACCACATATCAAAGTGGTCCCAGTCTCCTCTAAAAGTGTCCTCAACCGAGAAATCGGAATACTTCACCTCATAGCGAGGAATTTTGATCTGAGCATAGCTCCCACTCTTGAAGTTCATAGCTTCGCCCTCGGGCAACTTAACCACAAATTCCTTTATGAACGTGGCCACGTTGCGATTCGATACCACTTCGCACTCCCACTCTTTGACCCCAAAGACACTTTCCGGAACAATTACCTTGAGATCTTCTTTCACCTTGGTTTGACATCCCAAACGCCAATGTGCCTGTTGCTCCTTACGAGAGAAAAATCCCTTTTCAGTAGGGAGTATTTCTCCTCCGCCCTCCACGACTCTGCAACGACATTGACCACAGCTACCACCGCCTCCGCAAGCCGAAGAGAGAAAAATACCTTCGTTCTGCAAGGTATTGAGCAGCGTTCCGCCCAATGGGACCTCCATCTTCTTCTCTCCATTGAGTTCGATAGTTACATTGCCGGAAGGCACTAACTTACTCTTGGCCAAGAGCAATACAACGACCAGAATGAGCACCACAAGGAGGAAAACCACAACGCTGGTCAGTATGATTCCTGAAATTTGCATAATATCCGTATCTATTAAGCCTCTGTTACCATTTCATTAAATCTTCACCCCACTAAAGCTCAAAAAGGCAATCCCCATAAGCCCGGTGATGATAAGTACTATTCCCAGTCCGCGAAGCGGTTTAGGAATATCCGAATAAGCCAATTTCTCACGAATGGCAGCCAATCCCACAATAGCAAGCAGCCAACCAATTCCCGAACCCAACCCGTAAACCGTTGCAAAGCCTACGTTGGGGAAAGCTCTCTGTTGCATAAAAAGAGAACCTCCCAAGATAGCGCAGTTCACGGCAATGAGGGGCAAGAAAATTCCCAGCGAAGCGTATAAAGCCGGGCTGTAACGCTCCACAATCATCTCTACCAATTGGGTAAACGATGCTATGATGGCAATGAAAACAATCAGAGAAAGAAAACTGAGATCCACATTGGTATAGGAAGGATTGAGCCATACCAAGGCTCCCTCTTTGAAAATGTAGTTCTCCAGCATATAATTGATCGGCAGGGTGCAGGTTAAAATAAAGGTAACGGCAACCCCCAAGCCCAAGGATGTTTTTACATTCTTAGATACCGCCAAGAAAGAACACATACCCAGATAATATGCAAAGATCATATTATCCACAAAGATCGACTTAAAAAACAGACTTAAATACTCTTGCATAGTCTTTTACTCCATTATATGTGTTACTTACTTTTCTTGCAAATCTTTAATTCTGGCACGCTGTACCCACACAATACAAGCCATAACAATCAATGCCATAGGCGGCATAATCATAAGTCCATTGTTGGCGTAGCCGGCTTCATAAGCTGCTTGGGGAATTACTCGAAATCCCAAAAGAGAACCAGATCCCAGCAATTCGCGCACAAAACCAATAATCACCAACACAATACCATACCCAAAACCGTTGGCAACCCCGTCTATAAAAGATTCCTTGGGATTATGCCCCAAAGCAAAAGCCTCCAAGCGCCCCATTAGGATACAGTTGGTAATAATCAGACCCACAAAGACCGACAACTCTTTACTTACATCGTACAGATAGGCTTTGAGCAACTCATTGACAATGGTAACCAACGCAGCCACTACCACCAGTTGTACAATAATGCGTATTCGGTTGGGAATTGTGTTGCGCAGCAATGAAATAATCACATTGGCCAATGCAACCACCACGGTAACAGAAAAAGCCATCACAATGGCGGGTTTGAGCTGAGCCGTAACGGCAAGAGCTGAACAAATACCCAGCACCTGAATCAACACCGGGTTTTCTCTATTGAGAGGGCCGAGAAATAGTTGCTTATTCTTCTTATTCATAGGTTCTTAGTATTTATTGTTTAGACTCTTCCGTCAAGAGTTGTTTGATGTAGGGCACATAGAAAGAGAGCGACTGATGCAACATATCGTGCACTCCGTTGCTCGTAAGCGTACCACCCGAAATGCCATCGACGTAATCCTGCTCGGCAGGATGCTGCCCACTCTTAACCACGGCAACACTCTTAAAGTCTCCATTTCTAAAGAAGTGTTTTCCCACAAATCTCTCAGAAAAACGAGCTGTTGTGATCTCGGCTCCCAAACCGGGAGTTTCACCCTTATGCGAGAAGTCGGCTCCAAACACGGTATTGCAATCGGCATCCAAAGCCATAAAGCCCCAGATGGGTCCCCACAAACCGGCTCCATTCATCGGGAAAATATATTTGGTGGCTCCATCCACCTCTGCTATATACAAAGGCAAAGCCTGTTGGGCGTTACCTTGGCTTACCTCAAAAAAGGCATTTGCGGTATTCATAGAAAAGGCTTCGTTCGAAGCAATGTCTTTGCCCTCAAAGGTTGCCACAACCGAGCCATCGGCAGCAATTAACAACTCTTTCTTAATGGTGTTGTTGTACACTTTCACCACTTCGGATTTATCGGGGGCAACGTGTACGCTACGCAAGATTTGCTGCATCTTATCGATACGCTCGTTTTCTTTCTGCGGAGCTTTGAGTGCCTGCGAAGTAAAAGCCAAAGCAATGGCAACAATAACAACCATCACAGAGGCATATACAATTGTGTAAAAATTACTCTCTCTATTCATTGCCGGTTAGTTTTTAGAGGTTTGCCGTTCATTGTTAGCCAAGGCCAATCGCTTGGCACGTTTGCTTATGTTGGCACTTACTACACAGTGATCGATTAGCGGAGCAAAAACGTTCATAAAGAGGATCGCCAGCATCATTCCTTCGGGATAACCGGGATTGAGTACGCGAATAAAGACACACATTACCCCAATGAGGAAACCATAGATCCACTTACCCGTCTCGGTACGCGCAGCTGTTACCGGATCCGTCGCCATAAACACCAGCCCAAAAGCAAATCCTCCGTAGAGGAGATGGTATTCAGGCGTCATTTGCATTGCCGGGGTAGCTCCGAAGAGATTAAAAAGCAGTGCCATAGAGACACAACCGACCACTCCCGAAAGAATTATCTTGTAACTGGCAATTCCCATAAAAATGAGCATTACAGCCCCGATGAGAATCGCCAAAGTAGATGTTTCTCCTATGGAACCGGGGATAAAGCCCAAGAAAGCATCAGTCAATGAAGAGGGATTGCCCACCACATCGCTAATAACTTCGGGGAAATTGCCTTTAGCTGTGGCAATCTGCCCCAACGGAGTTGCTCCAGTAAAAGTGTCTACCACAGAGCCACGCCCTAAACCGAACGTATCTTGCGTACGAACAAAAACCGAGTCACCGCTCATCGCAGCCGGATAGGCAAAGAAGAGGATCGCCCGCGCAATAAGTGCCACGTTCACGATATTGTAACCGGTACCTCCAAAAACCTCCTTGGCAAAAATTACGGCAAGAGCCGTAGCCACGGCAATCATCCATAAGGGTGTATCTACCGGCACAATCATAGGGATAAGAATCCCTGTTACCAAAAAGCCTTCTTGAATCTCTTCTTTCTTGAACTGAGCTACTGTGAATTCAATGCCCAACCCCACTACGTATGATACGATGAGTTTGGGAAGAACTGCCAAAAATCCGAAAATAAAAATCGACCAAAAACCCGTATCGGTCAGAGTTCCTATAGCCTTGTAATGCTGAAAACCAACGTTGTACATACCAAAAAGCAATGCGGGCATAAGAGCCAAAATGACCATAGTCATCGTATGCTTGGAATCTATTGCATCGTGAATATGCACGCCTGTGCGCGATGTACGGTTGGGAACAAAGAGAAACGTCTCGAGCCCATCGTAGACGGATTCGAAAGCACTCAACTTCCCCCCCTTGCTGAACATCGGACGCATTTTATCGAGTGTTTGCTTAAGTGACATATCTGCTACTGTATGTTTTGAAGTGTAAGGTTGCGTGATCGGTTAGTTCATCTCTTTGTACAATAGGTTCAGCCCCATACGCACAATATGCTGCAACTGCATCTTGGAAGTATCTACATACTCGCACATAGCAAAGTCCTCGGGAGCTACCTCATAAATTCCCAATTGCTCCATACGGTCTATATCGAAAGCTATAATCGCCTTGAGCAACTGTTCCGCGTATATATCCATAGGGAAAACCCTACTCAACTCGTGGCTCATAATCATAGCACGCTCCCCCCCCTTGATACGGGTATCCGGAGCAAACTCTTTTTTAGGCATCAACCAAGCGAAGTAAGAACGGCTCATACTGTGCTGATTGAGGCGAGGTCTGATCCATCCGAACAATTCATTGATCTGATCCCCCTCTGGCAACAATGTTATCTGATCCGTATTGTAAGGAACAAACGGACGCTGCGTACTAAGTGCAACTCCTGTGAGAGGATCCCCCGCCACAACACGCACGCGAGAGTTGGGGCGAGCCATTACCTCTGCATTCAAAACAGCCCCCGGGATAAGGCGCACATACCCCGTTGCTGAAGCCTCGCTACCTGTTATGGCTACACGGCGAGAGAAGTCAGCTTTACCTGTCCGGAGCAAACGGCCCAAAACAATTACATCGGTAGCTTTGAGAGTCCAAACGGTTTCCCCTTTATTGACCGGAGCCAAATGGTTGATGAGTACCCCCACATTTCCGGCAGGGTGTGGTCCCACCACCTCAACGACTTCAACGCCTTTGAGACTCACAGAAGTACAATCAGAAGCCACACCGAGAAATACCTTTCCGTCGGTCAGCAAGGTCAAGGCCTCCATACCGGCACGAAAATCTTCCTCATTGCCGGACAATAGGTAATTCCAAGACGGAGCCAATGGGGCTGTAAAACAGGCTGTAACAAATATATCTCTGGGAGTAACATCCGGATTGGCAACAATATCGTATGGGCGTTGCTTAATAAAGCCCCACATACCGGAGCTGAGAAGAAGTTCCTTCAGTCCTTGACGGGTAGAAGCCTTAGAGAGATCGAAGGAAACACACTCTCCCGCCCCATCGGTACGAACTTCGATGCTTTCTATTTTGCGCTTAGCTCCTCGGTGTATGGCCACCACCTCTCCGCTTACCGGAGAAACAAATTTCATCTGCGGATGCGTTTTACTGTAGAAAAGCGATTGCCCAGCCAAAACCCGATCCCCGGCGCGAACCTCCGGTTTAGGTATAATCCCTATAAAATCGTCGGGAACAAGGGCATAAGTCTGAGACTCCGTGGAGATCGACAAAGAAGTCTCGGAAGCTTTCCCCTTCAGATTCAGGGTAAGCCCTTTTTTAATTTTTATTGTTTTTGCCATTCCTCTCTATGTATGGTCTAAATACTTTGTAGAAAAATCCGCCACAAAAGTAATCAAAAATAAACTACTCCGACCGGAGAAAAGCAAAACGTTTGCACAATATTTCAAAAGGGTATTGGAGAGGGCAAAATTTTCTTTTTTGTGCAAATTCTCTTATCTCCACAGTCTTTGTTTTCAGCTCATCGACAACTGCTACCACTCGACACAAATCATTGGCAAAACTCAAGGCAAAACGACAACACAACCAACCTAACAACCACCCCCTCAACGAACATCGACACAAATCAACTCAGGGGCAAAAAAGCGACACCCGAATAGTTCCCTCAAAAGAGGCAATTAGTTCCCTACTTTTGGGTGATTTTGAGGGAAGTAATTTTCGATAATTCCCTACTAATTTTCTTTTCTTCCAAAGAATTATTTCACCTATCCGCCAACAAAGAATTTTCCCCTCCGGCAAAAAAGAAACCTGCGCGAATGGGCAATTGATCAAAACAATACAATGCTCTCAATATAAAGCGATAAAAATAAAATACATTTTTAGCTTACAGCATAAATCCACACAATATTTTGCAATAATTTTATATATATTTGCCATACATCATAGCTTACAATTGAAAACAACACAATACAGGTAGTTTAGGCAATCCATCTCTACGGCAAAGAGAAACAAATTGTACAACTCCATTTTTTACAATCATCCAAACACACAAAAGAAATGAACAGATTACTACATTTTTCTCTTATGTTTTTGTGCTTTTCTCTTTTCTTCACAAAGGCACAAAGCACCTTTCCCCGGCTCGTTAGGGTCTCCGGACAATCCCAAGATCAGGGCAAAGTAAATTACGAATATTTCTATACGGGGAAGACCTTGGATTCAATTGTTTCCGAGCAGAAAAATTTCAAACTGAAGCAAATTTTTTCGTATCAAAGCGATGGTAAAATTGCAGAAATAGAAGAAATGCAATGGTCCAACTATCGCCAAGATTGGTACAAAGCCAATCTATATGTTTACTCGTACAGCAAAGCCGGATTACTTAAAAGCATTGCAAAAAAAGTAATGTCCGGAACCTCATACAACGAATATGAAGATTACTCGTATGGATACGACAAACAAGGGCGGTTGATCCTGGTTGATGTTTACGACTACAGTAGAGACTTTTCATACAAGGAAATTCACTACACCTACGACGAAAAAGGGCGTAAAAATAAAATGATAACAAAACAGAGCATCGGAGAAGGCGAGGCTCTTAGGGAAAACAAACGCGAGGAGTATGTCTACAACGATGCAGACCAACTAATCCAAAAGAATACCTTTGTCCTCTATAACGGGGCAATGACGGCAGACAAAGTAATCAGCTACACTTACGATAGTGCCGGTGGCTGCACAGAAATTGCTACAACCCCTGTCGGAATAAAGTTTGCGAGTGAAATAAGACGCTTTACCAACAATACCGACATTCCCATCAAAAATGTATTCTTAGGCACAACTCCCCAATCTTATTTTCCCGATTTCGAAGCCTGTGATTTTGTACGACTTACCGAAGAAATTCTACTGGCAGATCTCAACGGGAAATATTCCCGACATTCCCAATTTACGTACACTTATGCCGACTTACCCAAAAGCGAAAAAGCCGCCCTATCGTTCACAATAGACGGCTCTGTGAGCAATCTTTCCTTTTCCGTGACAACGGCACAACCCGAATCCTTGGTCAAAGTGGTATTTCCGGATGGGTCAATTGCAGAAGAAAAAAGTGACAAGGAGTATGGAATTGCTCGTTTTGGCAAAAAAGTAGCCGGAGGGAAACAAGGACAAATACTCATCTATGCTCAGGACATAGTGGCTCTGGCTTCACAACAAACCGGAATTTCTCAACTCGACCTGACCTCTACCCCAAAACTCAAACGCCTAACCATTCCTTTTCAAACACTCACAACCATCGACCTATCACACACTCCTCTCCTCGAAGAACTCTATCTGCAAGGATGCACACAGCTCAAAGAGGTAGACATTACTCCCCTAAAAGGGCTAAAAAGACTTAACATATCCAATAACACAACTACACAAGTAAGAGGTTTAGATGAAGCCTTCTATTTGGAGCATCTCATTGCTTATAACAGCAATCTGCGCAACCCCAATCCAAAGAACTGGAAACAAATCAAAACTCTTGATTTAGTGCAAACACAACTCGAAACCATTGACCTCTCCTCAAATGTAGAATTGGAACGCCTTGAGCTGACAGACAACCGACTAACAAGCATCAACCTTGGAGCTCTCACCAAACTTAAAGTGCTCAAGGTCGGGAAAAATCAATTGCAAAAGATAGATCTTTCTTCTTGCAAAAAGTTGGAAGAATTGGATGTCAATGGCAACCAACTAACTCGTTTAGAAATCCACTCTTCCTTGCTTGACAATCTCGATTGTGGCAACAACAACCTTTCGCTTGCTGCTCTTCCGGAAAAAGGACAAATGACAACCTACATTTATTGGCCTCAAGGAGCATTTCCTCTACCCGAAACCATTGAAACCCAAGCTCCACTCGATTTGCACGAGTTGGTCTCACTAACGGGCGTTTTAGGTGCTCCCTCCCTTTCCGAATTTGCCGTTATTGATGAACAGGGGAAAGAATATGAACCGGAGACCTATTACAGTTTGGAAAACGGAGTATTTACATTCAAACAATCGATGGAGACTCCCGTTCGCATACGTGTTCTCAATAAAGCCTTCCCAAAATTGACGGGAAAAGCAGCATCTCACAGCACCTTATTCAGAGTCAAGAAAGGGGGAAGTGTAAATCTCTTCGTCGAAGAGATTCCCTACACCATACAAGACAATAGACTTATTGTATCTTCTCCCACAGATGCAGGATATTCTATTTTCGATATTTCGGGCAGGTGTATATTTCAAGCTTCGGAAAACAGCGACAATGAAATTTCCCTACGGCCAGGTAACTATCTGCTTCTCTTAGGAGCAAAAAGCTACAAAATCCATATTCCTTAACTCAAGGAAATAAAGCCCAATCGAAGAAGGGGATGTGCCAAATCTGGCACATCCCCTTCTTTCTAACCATATCTTTACACAACAAGAGCAAATTCCATAAGCAAAAAATAATTTCATATGCTTGCCGCTTGCCAAAAGGCATTTTTGTCATCTTTCCGGCATATTCAACTCTACCGGAGCCAAAGACTTATACAAGGAGGAGAATGTCAAGGTTCGGAGGCATTTGATCTTTTGATGAAGGATGAAGATTGACCTGTTCGGGCTCTTTGGACAAAAGAAAAGAATGTCCTGCTCTACAAGCTATCGACCTGCTGCACGCCTCGCAAAGATTGAATCTTACCCACCAAAGCGTGAACATTCTGCGGATCTTTACTCGTGAGTGTAAAGGAACCTCTCCACAATCCATTCTCCCGAAACTGGCTTTGAGATAGCATATGAACCCCGGGGGACAATTGGCACAACGATACAATCCGAGCCACCAAATCGGGTTTATCCAAAGCAGAGACTTGCAATCTATGCTTAGTCAACTCCTCATCCAGCTCTCGCCAGCGTGCCGGCAAAACTCGCTCCCCGTGACGCCCCAGTATATCCAACGCATTGGGGCACGTTTTGCTATGTATGCGTATGCCCTGCTTGGTCGGATAAGCAAAAATGTCGTCCCCCAACCGAGGATTACAACACTGCGCCAAGGTATATTCCACTCCCGACAGTTCGGGGTTTACAATTACCACCTCGTCTTGCCCTCCCGTTTCGGAAGAAGACTTACTTCGAGACAAAGAAGAGGATTCTGAACTAAGCGGTTCTGCTGTGGCTGCTGTTAGAGCGGCTTGATAGTCATCCAAGAAGCGAGCGACATTGATTCGCTCTTCCGAAAGGGCTATAAAGAACTCCATATTCCCTTTGAAACCCATCTTGTGTACCAAAACGGAGAAGACCGATTCGTTGTACTCCAAACGACGGTTCTTAAATCTGCGCTCCAAAAGCTCTTTTGCCGCCTGCAACCCCTTTTCTTGCTGCTCGTGCAAAAGCTGTCGAATCTTACCCTTAGCCTTGCGCGTAACCACAAAGTTGAGCCAATCCAGTGATGGGCGTTGGTTCTTAGAAGTCTGTATAGAAATGGTATCTCCATTTTCTATTTTTTGGCGCAAACGAGCCGTTTTACCATTCACCAAAGCCGATATGGCGGTGGCTCCTACTCGTGAGTGAATAGAAAAGGCAAAATCCAATACCGTAGCCCCTGCCGGTAACTTGATAAGCTCTCCCGTAGGGGTAAAAGCAAAAACCGTTTGTGCGCTCAAATCCACCTTGAGGGCTTGTTCGTCTGTTATTTGCTTCTTTCCTACTTGCTCCAGAGCCTCCCGTAAAGAAGTTAGTGTGGCATCTATCTCCTCTTGTGAAGCAACGCCCTTGTATCGCCAGTGGGCGGCAACGCCCTGCTCTGCCACACCGTCCATTCGTCGGGTGCGAATCTGCACCTCCACGCTTTTATTTTCGGGTCCGGTTACCGTAATCTGCAAAGATTCGTAGCCATTATCCTTGGGATGTGTAATCCAGTCTCTAAGTCGTTTTATATTGGGTTCGTAAGTATCGGTGACAATGGAATAAATATACCAGCAGGCTTTTCGCTCCTCTTCGAGAGGTGTATCCAGTATAATTCTAATGGCAGAAAGGTCGTAGATATTGTCAAAAGTGACCCCTTTATTGACAATCTTGTTTTGGATGGAACTAATTGATTTGGTTCGAGCCTTAATTTCGTAGGGCCACTGCTGCTCTGCCGAATCTATACGTTGTTTCAACGGCTCAATAAAGCGTTGCATATAAGCCTCCCGGCTTCGTTTGGTTTCACCCAATTTGCGTTTGATATAGTAGAAAGCTGCCGGATCGGTGTACTTAAGGATAAGGTCTTCCATTTCGCTCTTTACGGCGTAAAGCCCCAAGCGGTGTGCCAAAGGCACAAAAAGCCCCTGCACCTCCAAAGCCAACAAACGACGCTGATCGGCATCCATACTCTCTTTGGCGGTGCGCAAAGCAAATAAACGCTCGGCTATGAGAATGAGTACAACCCGTACGTCCTTGGCTACCGAGAGCAAGAAAGGTTGCAAATCATCTCCCGACAAAGTTTTGTGACGCAGATAGACCTCCGCCGTTTCCATCAACAATGAAATCAGCGAAACTGTTCCCTCCGGAGCTACTTCCTGAATTTCTTGTGTGGATAGATGTCCGTTGTAAACCGGTAAACCAAAAAGGATTGCCGATGCCGACACACTTCCCAGCCCCATCTCTCCCACTGCGATAAGAACAAGATTGAGCACCCTCTCCCACTCCAAACGTTGCTGTTCGTTGCTCTTACCGTATGCTCCACTCCTAATCAACTGCTTCAAAAGAGCACGATAAGAAGAAAACCTCTGGGTATACCCTTTTTGTTGCACCAAACAAATAACCTGTCGGTACAAAGTTCGAAGCTGTTGTAAAGAGGGAGGCGTCTGTCCGCCTATGGGCAATATGGTTTGCATAACAGATTTGAGCAAAGAGTAGTGAAAAAAGGCTAAAATTCGTCCAACTCATCCATCCCGGCAACTACATAAGGACGAACCAAGTCTTGAGGTTTATAGACCTCATCGTTCCATTCAATGAGATCCAAGTCAATAGGAACAACGCCTTCTTCGTCATCATCGGGGTTGCGCCCCATCTTCTTTTCTATCTTCTTGAGAATAGCCTTGAAAGCGTCTACCTCCAACTCCGTGTAGATTACCGCCACCAAGTTGAGAAACTGTTTGGCAGATTCGGGAAGATCGATGGGATCGGTTATTTCGGGGGTTGAAAAGCGGCTGCCGGGAAACTTACCGCTCAGCACCTCTACAACCTCTTTGATGTTCTTGGTGCGATCCCGATTGCTACCAATGCTCACAATCGCTTTATTCTTCATAAACTTATGTTGATCTGAATTATATTTTGTCTTGTTGATCACGCAGGTATTTTATTTCTTGGTCTTGTTGACGCACCGATTCCCGATGCAGCAATTCGTACAAACGAAGCACAAAGTCGCTATCCAGCCCCTCTTGTTGTGCCATTTGAGTGCACTTATCCGTCATAATACGGTATTGTTCGGGCTGTAAAGCCGGCAAATTGTGCTCCCCCTTGTAACGGGCGATGCGTGCCGTGAGGTCCACACGTTGCAGCAGCAATTCAAAGAGGGCTTGGTCTATGTCCGATAAAAGAGCTCTATAACGTGCCAATCCAACGGCAATACCATCAGCCGCAGAAGTCCCATTACTCCGCAAGACCTCCAAAATATCGTGTAACTGCCGGGGAGTAACCTGCTGTGCAGCATCACTCAAAGCCTCTTGTGGATGTGGGTGACACTCCACCATAAGACCGTTCATCCCCAACTCCTGGGCAATGAGACAAAGATCCATTACCCGATCTCTATTACCCGTTATATGGCTTGGATCGCACAGAATGGGGATATGTGGCAGCTCGCTACGCAACCGATCTACCACCCTCCAGTATGGGAAATTACGAAACAATGCAGAAGGAGATAGAGGAGTACAGCCCCTAAACACAGCCTTCAAATTTCGCAAACCCGACGAAGAGAGACGACCGATGGCCCCGCACCACAAGGCTGCGTCGGGACTAATAGGATTTTTAACCAAAACTTCGATATTCGTCCCTTTAAGAGCCTGCGCCAATTCGCTTACCGCAAAGGGAGATGAGGTGGTTCGGGCCCCAATCCACACCATATCCAACCCGCATCGAAGCACCTCTTCCACGTGCTGGGGAGTACAGACCTCCGTTCCCACGCGCAAGTGCAATGTTTGCTGTACCTCAACCAGCCAGGGTAAAGCCTCTGAACCAATCCCCTCGAACAACCCCGGGCGAGTACGTGGCTTCCAAATCCCGGCACGAAAACAATCAATCCCCAAAGGTTGCAAAGCCGCAGCTGTAGTCAGAATCTGCTCACGGGACTCTGCACTACAAGGACCAGCCACAACAAAAGGACGCTGAGAAGAAAAAGAAGAAACTGTACTATCCGAAATCATAATTTATGGTTCTTGATGCCATTTCTGTAGCAACTGCAACAAAAGGGTTTTGATTTTTGTCGCCATTTGCCAACGACTATACTGCTCCACAAAGGAGCGATCGATACCCTCCGGAGAAGTATATCCCTTCTCCTTCCATTGGGTAAAATATTTTTCTATAAAAGCGACAACGGACTCTACATCAATTGCAGCGCAAGCCGCTCCGTATTGTTTTAGAAGGGCTGCTGCCACGCCTTCATCGCTACGGGTCATTAGGATGGGTCGCCCTACCGCCATTGCCTCGAAAAGCTTGGTAGTTACCATTCCGTGAGGTCCGTATTTCTCCTCTTTGTTCCCCAGCAAAAGCACAACGGAAGCCTCTTGCAGCAAAGCAGGCACCTGTTCAAAGGGAACCATAGAATGAAAATTATTGAGCGAAGCAACCTGATGTGGATAAGAATGCAACAACTGCTGCAACATCCTTTGTGAGTCTTCATCTACATACCAATCGATTGACAAACTTCCGGATGCCACAATCGACTCAAGAGCCTCCGAAGCTAAAGCCTCAAAGAGCAGAGAAGGGTCTCGCATCGCCAAGCTAAGCACTCGCCCCGTAAACACAATCCGAAAACGCTCAGATCTAACCTGTGTAGCTCTAAAGAAGGCTTCATCATATCCGTTGGCAATGGAGAGCACTCTCTGCTGCGGATGCAGTTTTTGCAAACAAAGCCTATGCCATTCCGAAACGGTAGTCACACAATTCGTCTTACGCAAGGCTCGTGTACGAGCTGCAATAAAATGTCTTTTGAGAAGTCCCATCAATAGGTTTTCGCCCCACCCCCAACGGGCAAAAGGACGGTAAGGAAGAAAGTCATTACGGCTATACTGCTCCACCAAATCTCGGCAATCGGCAACTACCGGAATATGCCACCTCTGTGCCAAACGTACAGCGGTAGGTACAGGAAAGGTTCGATAGGTACAAGCCAAGATAACATCAAAACTTTTTGCTGCAAAGTGCTGCAAGATATAGCGTTCCAAACGTTTACCCTTTTCTCCCCACAAAGCCTCAGCCAAGCTGCGCCAAACAGAGGGTTTGGGAACAAGAGGCACGCGGTGCACAGCACACTTCTCTTCAAAAGAGGCAAAAATCTGTCCGTGACTCCCCGAATGCTTTTGCTCAATGTGTTCGGTAACCACCGTCACACGCCAGTCCTCTTGGTTTGCCAAAAAATTCGCCAAATAAGAAGCTCGAGGGGCAAACTGAGGAGGAAAAAGATCTGCCAATATCAATACACTGTATTCTCTCATTCCGATGAAGATAAAGGAGTCTGCCGATCCAAAAATAAAATATGCCGCAACAGATTGCGATACAACTTAACTTGATAATTGCCCATATCGAGTGAGAGATTTTCATTGTGAAAAAGCAAATTAAGCTCCCCCCTATGTTTGTAGACCTCCGTAATCAAACGAGTGGTAAGTTCCAACGCCTCGGGATAATCGATGCCCATATATTTGCTATCTTGCAATGTATAGTCCATAAAAAAGAGGGGATGCAAGATGAGGTCGGTAATCACTCCCGTTGAGGGGAAAATGAAACGTACCGGTCGGGTCGTGCCTAGACGAAAACCGGCAACATCGGCATATCCCATAGTATAGTCGTGCCTAATACCGGCGGAGCGTAGTAGAAGGAAGTCTTCCGGCTCCCGACAAGCCAAATAATGATACCGTCCAATCTCTATATGATGCTCGCCCAAGGCTTTCTCCAAAATAGTCACCTCTTGCTCTATGCGCTCCGGTTCTAAACTTGAGGTCAAGTTAACGTGCAACCCCGAAACAACTCCATATTTCGCAGCCAGCCGGCGTATACGCCTCATTACAGGAGTCGAAAGCTTGTAATTGGGCTTATCATTGGGATGAGTACCAGGAGTTTTGTAAAAGAAAATAGTATGCACCGGGCAAGATGCTTTTTCCGCCACATCTTTGTTCCACTCCAAGAATCGAGGGAAAGAGAAATATCGATCTTTTTCTATGGGACTAAAGGCTTTTTTGTGGGCCAAATACAGAGGGAGATTCTCCTTGAGGAAAGCCCTCAGAAAACCACGTACCCCCCTATACTCATAAGGTTGGTCTATATCGTGAGTAAGGTTTACCTGCCGAAAACCTCTGCAATCGGTATGAATGGGAATGCCGGTTGCCTTAATCAAAGTTTGCAAATGAGAGGCGTACTCGTCCACGATCGGGCGTTCTATAAATCCGGCCTTGTAGGGTAAAGATTCTTTGCCGGGAAAACGCCCCCAATCGTCGCGAATGTGGCGCCGAAACATCTCTTCGTAACGAGAAATAAGGAAATAGGTAGAAGCAACCAAATCGGCATATAAGATGAGCGTAGGATGCCCATTACCCTCTATCCACTCTTCTTTGGGAGAACCGAACAGCAACGGGGTGCCTCGCCATTCCAAAAGAGGCAAAACAGGCATCGAAAGAGGGCGACCATAAGTTTCGTAATCGAAGAATCCACAAGGGAAAATCACCACTCTGTAGTTGCGAGCCTCTTGTAAATCGCGAGTATATCCCACCACTCGACTGCAACTAAATCTGTCTCCGGCAAAGGAAAATGATTCCTGAGCAATTCGATTCGATTTTTTTTCTCGTGTACTCAAGTCAAAAGCAAGCGACGGGTCTTCCTCCCCAAGCAAAAAAGCTATGATATAGCGAGCAATCTCTTCTGTCTTCATTTTGATTCTACACGATATTCTTTTTATAAAACCTACGCCTGCGCCATCTCCGCGACCACGTAAGTTGCCCTTTTTGCACCCGAAGATAAGGAGTGGGAATAGCTCCAAAGCTTCGAAAAAAGAACGCAATCCCTTGCTCCATAGAACCTTCGAAATCCAACATTGTTATCGAGGGTATAGAACAAAGCTCTTCCAAAACGGCATCCAAAAGAAAAGCCAACCCATTCCCTGTCGGGTCTGCTTGAGTAGAACGTCCTCCCGCAATATAGTAAGCCGTCGAATTATGGTGAGCAATAAAGACTGCTGCCAAAGGGGTAGAAGATGACGCATCGGGATAAACCGCTCGCACGATTCCTTTTTTTCGCTCCAATGCAGCCTGTACAATTCGTCGCAAGGACTGTTTTTCCATAAAAGTCGCCCCGCTATGCTCCCAACTGTTTTGTACCAAAGTCAAAAGGGCTTCGATCGAAGTCTCACCCACCATCGCTGTAGAGAAAAACTTCTCAAAGCCCTTTATTTTACGTCTAATCAGCGTATTATACCCACATCGGACTTTCTCCACCCCTTCTCCAAGAAAAAGACGGTGTGTAAAAAAGAGAGAAGCCGTTGCGCCCAACTGTTTGTAGGGCAACCAGTCAAACTGCTCCGGCAGAAAGTGCAATCGCCATACCTTATATCGGCTCAACGAGCGAGCAATAGAGCTATGTGCCTCCTCCCGGGCGGCATAATTTTTACGTTCGTAAGGAGATGAAGAGATCACAGAAAGAGGTCCCGTAAACTGACAAAAAGGGGGAACCTCCACATACCCCCCCAAAGGTTCAAAAAGAGGCTGAACCATAACCGATTCTGTAAGCATATCCCGATCACTCAGCAAACGAAGAGTTCGCTCGTCTCCCACAGCAGCCTGCAACCACCACGGCAAACAATAGATAGGCAGTTGCTCCACTGAGGAACAAAAACGCCGGTAGGCTTCACTCTCTATGGGCAGAGGGTCATCGGGCATAGGAGAAAAATAGGATTGAGTTTTTATTGGCCAAACCTCCTGAAACAAAAACGAAACAACAATTGTCTGTAACCATTCCGGACGAAGACACCGAGATAAGAAGAACACTCTACCTACTTTATCAAGAGCGCAAAAAAAGAAACGATCTCTACCTGTGTCTATCTTTTTTCTCGGAATCTGCCATTCCTAAGATTTTCTTAGGCCTTAGTTGGCATCAATTTTTCGTACAACTTTTGGGTTATCTCTTCTTCCAGTTCTATATTATCGGCAAAAAGAGCTTTGACGGCGTCTCGTCCCTGTCCCAAGCGTACATCGCCATAAGAGTACCAAGCCCCGCTCTTTTTGATTATATCGTGCTCCACTGCCAAATCAATGATTTCTCCCACTCGAGAAATGCCCTTGCCAAAGATCATTTCGAACTCAGCTTTACGGAAAGGAGGAGCCACCTTGTTTTTAACCACCTTAACACGTGTTATAACACCAATCTGTTCGTCTCCAATTTTGATGGCAGAACCCTTGCGAATATCCAGGCGTACCGAAGCGTAGAACTTGAGGGCATTTCCTCCGGTGGTAGTTTCGTTATTGGCATAACCGTAAGTCATCCCTCCGATTTTGTCGCGCAATTGATTGATGAAGATGCAAGTGGTGTTGGATTTGCTAATGGCCCCAGTCATTTTGCGCAAAGCTCTCGACATCAATCGTGCCTGCAATCCTACATTCAAATCGCCCATATCTCCTTCTATTTCTTGCTTAGGAGTAAGGGCCGCCACGGAGTCTATCACCACGATATCCACAGCATTGGAGCGAATCAACTGCTCGGCAATTTCCAGAGCCTGCTCTCCATTGTCTGGCTGAGAGATCCACAAACGATCCACATCCACCCCCAGGGTAGCTGCATAAGTGGGGTCAAAAGCGTGCTCGGCATCGACGATGGCTGCCAAGCCTCCCGACTTCTGAGCTTCGGCAATGGCATAAATGGCAAGAGTGGTTTTTCCGGAAGATTCCGGTCCAAAAATTTCCACAATACGTCCGCGCGGATATCCGCCTACCCCCAAAGCCAAGTCCAAATTGATACTGCCTGTAGGAATAACACTGACCTCCTCTACCTTTTCGCTTCCGAGGTTCATTATAGACCCCTTACCAAACGACTTCTCAATGCGCTCCATAGCCATCTTGAGGGCGTTCAGTTTGTCTTGATTGATCTCTTGCTTATGATCGTTTGCTGCCATAGCGTGTTTATAAATAACGGTTTAAATAATTACTGCAAAATTGCCAATATTTGGGAGGCGTGTTCTTTGGTTTTGATTTCACGCCCCTCCCATTTGTAAAGAATTGTACCCTCCTCATCAATCAGAAAGGAAGTACGTTGCGTACCCATATACTTGCGCCCGTACATACTTTTTTCCACCCACACGCCCATAGCCTGCTGGAGGATAGTTTCGGTATCGGAAATAAGGGGAAATGGCAATTGATGCGTTGCCTTGAACTTGAGATGCGAAGCCGCCGAATCTTTGCTCACACCCAACACAGGAAGGGACAATTCCTGAAATCGAGGCATAGCATCACGCAGACTGCAGGCCTCTGCCGTGCAACCCGATGTGTTGTCTTTGGGATAGAAGTAGAGAACCCACTTACTCCCCCTAAAATCGCTACTGTGCCATTCCTTGCCGGTTTCATCCACCCCCAAATAGTCGGGGACTTTATCTCCTACGTTCATTGTGCAATAGTTTTTTTCTTTCTTATGTTCGCAAAGATAGGGAAAATTTATTGCTCCATTCGTTCTTTTTCGAGTAGCCGAGCGGCTTCACACAATTGGGCGTAAAACTCCACTCCGAAAGCAGCTTCAATGGGAGTGCGCAAAAACTCGTACACACGTATTCCTCGCTCCTGCCCCAAACGGCGGGCACAACTGCAAATGGACCAACGATCATAATTGAGCACGGAGAATTTGGGATACCGAGTGACCCGAATCGGATAAAGACGACAACTGATCGGCTTGACAAAAGAACTTCTCACTTGCCCTTGACTGTGCGCTACCTCCAAAGCGCACATACAACTTCCGTCCGAGGTATAAGTGGTAAAAACACAATCCTTTCCGTTTACAATAGAGGTAACTAACTCGTTGCTCGGATCACGATACGAGACCCCTTGCGCCTCTATGGTTGCCAAGGCCTCGGGCGAAAGTTTATCCGCCACACGAGGGAGCAGTCTCTCTATTGTGCGTCCCTCTTCGGGTGTTATGGGAGCACCCGCATCCCCCTCTATACAACAAGCCCCCTTACACGTTTCGTAGTCACAACAAAAATACTCTTCGAGTATCTCAAAGCTGACCACCTTGTCGTCGATACGTATCATATCAGCCCATTAAAGTCTAAAATAAATTGGTAGAAAAAAATTAGAGAGCCGGAGTGGAAACCAGCAAGGTACACTCCCCTCCTTGTTGGGGAGCAAAGAGTACCGGATAAGCCGTTCGTGCCGGTAAAAGAGCTGTGCAGCCCTGTTGCAACAGCACGCTATTTGCCCAGGCATCCGTAAGAGTCACCGCTCCAGCGACACACTGCAACACAGCACAGCGATCTTCTCCAACAAGTTGCTCGGTATCGAACTCGGTTACTGCATTTAGGTGCAACAACGAGACCTCAAAAAACGGATCTTGCACCAATGACACCGGTCGATTGCATTGCAACGTATAGGGCATAGAAGAGAGCGCAACGGTATCTAAACGGGTAGTTTGCAAAGCCTCATTCAGGTGCAAAGAACGCTTGCGACCACATTGGTCCAAACGATCGTAGTCATAAATTCGGTAAGTAATATCGGAGGGTTGCTGTATTTCGGCAATAAGACAACCGGCTCCTATGGCGTGCACCGTGCCGGCAGGGATATGGAAGACGTCACCCGACTTTACCGGAATGTAGTTCAAATAGTCCGTTATACGCGGGCTTCCCACAATAGAGGCATACAATTCCCTATTTATCGGCTCCCGAAAACCCAAACAAATATGAGCATCCGGGGCAGCCTCCACAATGTACCACATCTCGTTTTTGCCACACTGAGGTACGAGGGGAGAGTCTCCTCTGGGGTGCACCTGTATGGAAAGAGGCTGCAAGGCATCAATCAGTTTGATCAAGAGAGGGAAGCGATTTCCATACCGATTGGTGGAAGCTCGACCAATCAGTTGTTCGGGACAGAACTCCATCAGAGAACGCAAAGAGCGTCCCTGCCACGCTCCGTTGCACACAACGGAGACATCGTTGTCCAAGTCGCACAACTCCCAACTTTCGCCCACAGCCATATTATTGGAGGATTGCTCTACTCCCTTGAGTGCAAGAATGCGCTTTCCGCCCCAAAGAACGGACTTGTACACCGGTTCAAACAACAAAGGATACAAAACAATCATAGGCGCAACGGATTTTACTGCTCCGAAGGTTGAGGTTTGGGGGTACGCACCTTATGCTCCATCTCAAAAGGAATTACCATAGAAAGCTCCATAAAACCCATATATTCACCCTCTTGATACCAAGGTATTTGGTAGATGAGCTTTTTTCTTCCGTTCTTTTCAATGGTGTAAACGTGCTTTTCCTGTTGCTCCATCATACGTTGCAACATAGCACGTGCCGGGGCCGGGTGACAGTCCAGCACATTACATCCGATCAGATTTTGTCCCGGTTTTTGGTTCACTTCGATGGATTGGCGATTCATCTCTATGATGCGGCCTTCTTTGTCGCAAACTGTAACGGCAATGTCCGCTTCGTCAAAATAAGGTATCATATAACTTGAAATGGTACGACTGCAGGTCGTTTCAGTCGTGATGATAAGGTTCGTTATTCAATATGGTAAAAGCACGGTAGAGCTGCTCCACTGCAAAAAGGCGCACCAAAGAGTGAGGAAAAGTGAGCCGGCTCAACGACCAACGGCGTGAAACTGCAGAATAAACTGCCGGAGCAAAACCATAGGGGCCTCCCACAATCCAAACAATGCGCTTATAACCTGCTACCATTTGTTTGTTAAGAAAAACTGACAACTCTCGACTGGTGAACTCTGTGCCCTTTTCATCCAAGAGAATGGCGCAATCATTCGGGGTCAGTCGGGCAAGAATCTCTTTACCCTCCCACTCTTTTTGCTCTTTTTCGGACAAACTGCCCCGATTGCGAGGGTCGGGAATTACAGCCAACTCGAACGGCACATAATGACCAATGCGCCCCGCATACTGTTCAATGAGGGGCACAATAGCCTTGATGTCGGTAACTCCGACAGTGAGGAGCACCATCTTCATACCGCAAAAAGTCTCTTAGAAAGGCAAATCGTCAGCTCCCGGATCTTTGAGAATTTCGTTGGCAGGCACCGTGGGCTGATTGGCAAAATTGGGAAGAGGACTACCTCCCCCACCGTAGATAGCCTCACCGGCAGATGCAGGAGTCATAGCCGGCTCCTCTGCAATGCCTCTATCCACACGCCAAGCACGTACATCGGTGTACCAGCGTCCGTTGAATTCACGGCTTTCAAGGTCTATGTGTACTGTAACCTCCTCTCCTTGTTGCAAGTTGAACTGATCTATGCGATCGCCCCAAAGGTTAAAGCAAATCTTCTTGGGGTAAGCATCCTTGGTCTCCAAGATATATTCCTGTTTGCGCCATTCACTTCCGTTTCGGCTTACTCCGGAGGCCAGAGGGAGTACCATTACTATTTGTCCTTTAATTTCCATAATCTATATTCTGTTATTTGTTTGCATAATAAGAGGGAGCAAAACCGATAATCTCGCGCACCTTTTTCATCGTCTGTTGAGCACTATAACGGGCTTTTTCGGCTCCTTGGGCAGCCACTCGCTGCAAAAAGTCTTTGTCAGCCTCTATCTCCAAGATTCGTTCACGAATCGGAGCTGCAAACTCCACAATGTCTGCTGCCAACTGCTTTTTCAAATCCCCATAACGAATGGCGCAAGTGGCATACTGCTCTCTAAAGAAAGCCAATGTCTCGGGCTTGGAAACCACTTCCATAATGGCAAAGAGATTGGCAACCGGCTCCGACACGGGGCTATCGGGTTCCGTGGGACCGCTATCGGTTACCGCTTTGAGCACTTTCTTGGTAATTGTCTTGGCATCATCAGAAAGATATATGGCATTGCCCTCGCTCTTGCCCATCTTACCGGAACCATCCAAGCCCGGTATTTTAACAGGAGTATCGGTAAAAGACCACGAAGCCGGCTCGGGAAAGAGATCCGTCTCATAAATGGTATTGAAACGGCGGGCAAATTTGCGAGCCATTTCCATATTCTGTTCTTGATCTTTGCCTACCGGCACTTTGTGTGCACGATGCAGAAGAATGTCCCCTGCCATCAATGTAGGGTAAGTCAAAAGCCCTGCATTTACATTTTGAGGTTGTTTGCGTGCCTTTTCCTTGAAAGTTGTAGTACGCTCCAATTCACCCAAATAGGCATTCATATTCAAGTACAGGTAAAGCTCCAATACCTCGGGCACATCGCTTTGGAAATAGATGGCTGCGCGTTCGGGATCAAGGCCGCAAGCCAAATACTCGGCAAGAATGGTATGGGCATTGCGCACAATATTTTCGGGACGTGGGTGGGTAGTCAATGAGTGCCAGTCGGCAATAAAGAAAAAGCAATTATAAGATTGTTGCATTTGCAAAAAGCCCCTCACAGCTCCGAAATAGTTACCGAGGTGCAAATTACCGGTGGGTCTGATGCCACTAACTACCGTCTCCATACGATATTGATTTTATTTTGGTATAAGTTATCCGTGTACAAAAGTAATAAAAACATAAAGGCAACGGAACGCACCCCGTTCTATTGCCTCTTTTTGGGCAGCAGACAACTGCCCCGCATAATTGTTATTTTTTGCGATTTCCCGTGATGAAGACCCAAAAAGTGCGCAAAAGGAGTCTGATATCTCCCGCAAAGGAATGATGTCGCACGTAGTGCATATTGAGCTCTATCTTTTTGGGCAACAACTCTTCACAAAAGAGCTTTTCGGGATTATCGGCTGCGCCCAACAATTCGTCCTCGTTGCTGTAGTAGAGAGAGGCTTCGCTGGTAATACCGGGACGGACCGACAAGATCGGTTCATATTGCTCAAAATAGACCTCCACCTGCTGGCGCACCAATGGGCGAGGTCCTACAAGACTCATATCGCCTTTGAGAACATTGATGAGTTGTGGCAGTTCGTCCAACTTGTATCGCCGAAGGTAGTAGCCGCTGCGCGTGATACGCGGATCGTGGTTCCCCACGGTTATGAGCTGCCCATCCGCCCAACGCTGGTGAGTCATAGAGCGGAATTTAATCAAATTGAAGTCTTTGTTGTTGCGTCCCACTCGGGGTTGTACGAAAAAGACGGGGCCGGGAGAATCGAACTTAACCCATAGGGCTATTAAAAGGAGAAGAGGAGAGCATAAAAGTAGCCCCACAAGACTGACAATAATATCGAAGACTCTCTTCATCTGTGCTTTTTATTCTGTTCTAATCGAACCGGATTTTCTTTAACCTGCGGCTGCAAAGGTAAAAAATGTTTGTCAAAATCCTATACTCCAATATTTTGAGAAGGAGTCTGCAGGGTTCTCGTATGTGCTCTTCCCGATAAAACTGTCAAAAGGATCATCCTGCGCCAAACTGCAAGAGTGCTATAACAATCAAAGAGCACCTTGGCAACAAATGAAAATAACCCAATCACCCTATTTCTATCTGTTTCATCTTCTCTCGACGACAACCACAGAGCCGATGTCGTTCGTTCCGCGAACAACCAACTAAAAGAAGATCATTCTATCGATCATTTCTTTCATTTGAGAATGTCTCTAAGGTAGCCACGATCACAGAAGTTGATACTTGCACGGCTTTCCGAAAAGTTGTGGGCTTCTACTTCCTGAATGAAAATTCTGTCTCCAACGGTGTGCTGCTTGATGTAACGGACTTCTACTTTCGAGAGAATAGGTTTGCTATTGCCGTCATTGTTGGTAAAAGACAGTTTCAGCAGACTGCCGAACCAATGGTTGGGATTCCTATTGAGATAACAATAGTTCCCCAGTGACGTAGCCAAAATATTGTTTCCCTTCAGAAGGTAAATCGGATGAGGTGTATGGGGATGATGACCAATAAGACTATCGTATATATCGGGAACGAGCCTTTGCCCCATATCCATCTGTTCTTGTGTCGGATATAAATGCATTTCATATCCCCAGTGAGGCATAAAAATGTTATAGGTGTTCTCAAAGGCGATACTTCCGATCCTCATCGGATTGTTCATTGTAAGGACGTCAATAATGGGATGCTGGTTACTCAAAAACGTACCGGCAAAGAGGTTAACCCTCTTCTCCTCTATCTTGAGAGGACTATCATTGTCGCCCACGACCAAGAACCCTTCTTCTCTGAGCATTTCGTTCTGCTTCTCAAAAGCACGGTATCCAAAGTCGGAAGAATGGTTATTGGCAACATTGAGAACTATTTTATTCTCGAACTGCCCGTGAAGATATTCAACCAAACTCCCATACGTGTGAGCCAATGCCAGAAACCGCTTCCGATTGGTTGCAATACCCTCCAGGTTAAACACCACATAATCCCCCGAACGGAAGAATTGGTCGAGCTCAAAAGAATGATAAGGCTTATCTGTCCCGAAAGGCATCAGGTCTCCGGCAAAAATAATAGAGAATTCATCCCCCATAGGAGACAGCAAGTTCTGCTCCCGACCGATTACCTGTACATCTTTTGCAAGCACAAGATTCGAGGTAGCCTTTGGCGAGAAGATTCGATACTTGAGAAAATCCAGTTTTTCGCTGAACTTATAGGGAGATTTCCACCAATGCAAGCCTTTTTCTTTCATCGAGTAAACGGTTATTTATAATCTTTTCAGCCCGATGGTGTCCGAAAGAGACAGCGATTTGCAATACTTGGAATAGTGTGCAATATATTTCCTAATTGCGTCAGGGGTCAGATAGGTACTACGTTTGAATTTCTTATACTCTTCACTGGCTATTGTATTATCAT
Organism: Bacteroidota bacterium; assembly: GCA_023396255.1. Taxonomy (GTDB): domain Bacteria; phylum Bacteroidota; class Bacteroidia; order Bacteroidales; family Porphyromonadaceae; genus Porphyromonas. The sequence continues at coordinate 167,021 of JAEWWU010000013.1, read as the reverse complement.
ACATAGCATACTTTGCCCAATCAAAAAGCTGCCAACCCAGACCTCGGTTTATGGTAATAAGGTCGATATTTTTTTCAAAGTGGGGATTTCCATCAGATCTGTCAAAATGCAACAAAAGCCGATCAATAAGCCCCAAAACGGTAAGCCCCTCATAGTCCACAATATGCGCCAATTCGTGCCCCACAATACCGATGGCGGCGTTGTATGGGATAGAATCGAATGGGATTCCGTCAAAATTCTTATTCTTATTTATCAACACTTTATAACTCCTCGGGCACATCAGTCGGGATGGTCTGCAGGCCATCGTTGTTTGCTCATTTGAATATTCAAATTTAATGTGAGTATCTCTAAGTTCGGGGTAGTAAGACAAAGCCACAATCAAAATATCGGCATACTCCTCAAGTAAAGTCTTGTTGGTTCCATACACTCTAATCAGACTATCTACCTCTTCTCGAGAGGGTCTACTCAAATATCTTTCTCCAACAGGACTATTGATTCGCTCATACGCCGGAAGTACAGATCCCTTTCTGGTTACACAAGAAGAGAAAATAAATATTCCGAGGATAAAAGAAATGGAAGAAAAAACCACTCTCCCCCATCTCTGAGGTTTGAAAAACAAATAACTGCAGCTCATATCCTTTCTCAATGATCTTTTTCGCTTCAATACGACAACAGATCTTCTATTTCTCAGATGGATGCAAATGTATCATATTTACATTATTTACACAAAATATCTCCGTATCATCCGGCAAAGGATAATGGTTGATCCGAAGAACAATAGCAATCAATCGCCCTTCGGAACACAACTTGAAGTGTTTACTTTTCATCCATACCATAAGAGAAAAAGAGCGGAGTATAAATTTGCTTGGACAAAAGAAAAATTAGTAGGGAATTATCGAAAATTACTTCCCTCAAAATCACCCAAAAGTAGGGAACTAATTGAGCTTTTCGAGGGAATTAATTGCCGATTTTACAAGAATCAGATCCGCTATCGGAGAAGTTCTCGCTCGGCAGTTGTGAAAGGATTGCATCGCAGCTTCCCATCCCTTGCGGAAGCCTCCAACAGGACTCTTGTTATCATTTTACCCCTTATCGTTCCCAAAACTGCAATCGGCAAATCCCAAAAGCGATTAAGGTTATTCTACTTTTATTACCTTTGCGAAAATAGGCAAAAAACAAAATTCTCGTTAAGAATATCCTATGCAAACAGATCTGACAACGGTGGTCAAGGAAACGGTATCGGTTCTGCGTTCCGGAGGCATTGTTCTCTACCCCACCGACACCGTATGGGGACTGGGCTGCGATGCAACCAACGAAGAGGCAGTACAACGGCTTATTCGGCTCAAACATCGGGCACAGGGCAAATCGATGCTCGTTCTACTGGACTCCGATGCCAAATTACCCTCCTACGTACAGGAAGTGCCTTCCATTGCGTACGACTTGATAGATGCTGCTATCCGTCCACTCACTCTGATTTACCCGGGAGCACGCAACTTGGCTCCCTCGCTGATTGCCCCGGATGGCAGCATAGGTATTCGCATTACTCGTGAAAAAATTTCACAAGCTATCTGTCAACAGCTAAGAGTACCCATCGTTTCGACCTCTGCCAATATATCGGGCAATCAAACACCTCGTTTTTTCTCGGAAATAGACCCCGAAGTGGTAACGGCCGTGGACTACGTGGTGCCCCTGCGCCAAGATGACCGGACTTCGGCACTCCCGAGCGAAATCATTAAACTGGGGGTACACAACGAAGTTACCTTGATACGAGTATGACACGTAACCAGACCAATAGACTGACCTACATAGCCGGCGACGCTCTTTCTTGCGGACTGAGCATAGTGCTCTTTAACATAGTGCGCTACTATCGGGAAGGGTACAACTCGGCGTGGGGCGGACTATGGTTTTTTCTTTCCAACGGCACCGTTTTTCGGGTAGCTCTCTTGGTTTGGCTGTTTTGGATGCTTCTATTTGCTGTTTCGGGGTATTACAACCAAACACTCAACAAAAGCCGTTTGGATGAGATTGCACTGACAGCCACTTCAGTCTTTGTGGGCACAGTGATCGAGTTTCTTTTCCTCATCGTTGATGATGCTGTCATCAGTACCTCGCTTTATTTGGATTTATATCTACACCTCTTGGGGCTGGTACTGGTACCCGTCTATGCCACGCGCCTAACGATAACGTCGCATATTTTAAGGCAAAACAGAGACCCTCGCTATTGGCCCAAAGCTCTGCTCATAGGACAAGGCAAGGAGTTGCACGACCTGCTCGACAAACAAAAAGAGATGCGCTATCACGCAGTAGGTGTAATAGACATAGACACAACAAACATTCCGAAAACCGAAGTATTCTATCCCGGGTTGCATCCTCAAGAAATCTTACAACACTTACTCCCCATCGTAGACGAAGAAATAAAACGTTCCCAACCGACAGAGATTTATTTGGCTCTGAGTACCCATTACGCTTTCTTGATGAGCCCCCTTCTCTATCGGTTATATGTTTATCGCTGTACGCTCAAAATAACTATGTCTTCGTCTTTTACCCAAGGGTTGCGCTTGCAAGAGCGTGTTCTGACGGGGGTGCCTCTGTACGATATAGCCCAGACGCATATGAGTGAGGCAGAGAAAAACATCAAATGGCTCTTCGATCGTCTTTTTTCGGCCGTTATGTTGCTCATTTTGGCTCCCCTCTACGTCTTTTTGGCCGTTGCTGTGCGACGCTCTTCCAACGGACCTGTTTTTTACACGCAAGAGCGCATAGGAAGGCACGGCAAACCTTTCAAGATCATCAAATTTCGTACAATGTACATCGGGGCAGAGCAACAAGGGCCTCAACTCAGCAGCGAACAAGATCCTCGTGTAACTCCGATTGGTAAGGTATTGCGCAAGTATCGATTGGACGAATTGCCCCAATTTTACAACGTTCTTCGTGGCGATATGTCGCTCGTAGGTCCTCGTCCCGAACGACGTTACTACATCGATCAAATTGTACCACACGCCCCCTACTACTATTTGTTGCACAACGTCTTGCCGGGCATCACCTCGTGGGGTATGGTTCGGTATGGCTACGCTTCCACGGTCGAGGAGATGGTAGAACGCCTGCAATACGACAGACTATATTACGAAAATATGTCACTTAAGTTGGACCTGACGGTTCTCTTCTATACAATAGCAACCATTATCAAAGGAAAAGGGAAATGAAAGAGACAAGCTCGGCATCTTCACCCCTCAAAAAAAAGGAAAGCCGCCTGATGCGCTTCATTATTTGGAGAGAGAAGCACATCGGAGAGCGGATGTTTATGATTATCCTGAGTCTCTTGGTAGGCGTCCTCACTGCGCTTGCCGGATACCTCCTCAAAAGTGCTATAGAAGGGATTCAGCATTTTCTGCTCGGCAAAGTGCGAGAAGAAATGGTGCTCTACCTCCTTCTTCCGCCCGTAGGCATACTCATCACCGCTCTCTTTGTAAAAGTGGTGGTAAAAGACGACATCGGACACGGAGTAACCAAGATTCTATTTGCTTTGTCCCAGCGACAGAGCCGCATCAAAGCACACAATGTATGGTCTTCCATCGCAGCCAGTTCCATAACCATAGGTTTTGGCGGATCTGTGGGGGCCGAGTCGCCCATTGTGCTTACCGGTGCTGCCATCGGAAGCAACGTAGGGCGCATATTCAAACTCAACCAGCGCAACCTTATGCTGCTGGTCGGTTGTGGGGCCGCCGGGGCTATTGCCGGAGTCTTCAAAGCCCCCATTACCGGGCTGGTCTTTGTCATAGAGGTACTGCTTATGGACTTGACATTGGGCAGTGTGCTTCCCCTGCTGACCACTTCCGTAACCTCGGCTGCCTTGGCTTATGTGCTTTCAGGACATCGCTCTATGTTCAGCTTTTACCAAACCGACCCTTTTATCACGGAACGCATCCCCTATGTGATTTTGTTGGGAGTGTTTACGGGGTTTGTATCGCTCTACTTTTCCAAAACGATGTTTCGCATAGAAACACAAATCAAAAGTTTGGGTGCCTACTGGAAAAAGTACCTTTTGAGTGCACTGATGCTCAGTTCGCTGATATTTATTTTTCCTCCGCTCTACGGTGAGGGATACAGCACCCTTGAGGCACTTATGTCGGGGCAGTACGAATCGATCATAGAAGGAAGTCTTTTTGCCTCGTGGAGTAATTCTTACTGGGTTATCTTTCTATTCATAACCGCCACTCTTGCCGTAAAAGTGTTTGCCTCAGTGGCAACCAACAGCGGGGGAGGTTGTGGGGGATTATTTGCCCCCAGTCTGTTTGTGGGAGGGCTTAGCGGATTCGTATTTGCCTACGGGCTCAATTACGTTCCTTTCATCAATACCTATCTCCCCCACAAAAACTTTGTCTTAATGGGAATGGCAGGTATAATGGCGGGCGTAATGCACGCTCCGCTGACTGGCACTTTCCTTATAGCCGAGCTTACCGGAGGGTACGACTTACTCCTTCCCCTGATGCTTGTTTCCATCACCTCGTACGCCACCATCCGCATATTTATGCCTCACAGCATCTACTCGCTTCGTTTGGCGGAGAAAGGCAAACTTCTAACCCACGAAAAAGACAAAGCAGTCCTCACCGTAATGTCGCTGGAGAGTGTCATAGAAAAAGACTTCGATGCAGTTACTCCTCAAATGACACTGGGCGATATGGTGCAGGTTATAGGACAGGCCAAACGCAACATCTTTCCCGTACTTAACGAGGAGCAATGTTTGGCAGGAATTGTGATAATGGATGATATACGCAACATTATGTTTCGCCCGGAGCTGTACGACCGCTTTTTGGTTGAGAAGTTTATGGTAAGCCCTCCGGCAATCATTGTTTCGGATATGTCTATGGAAGTCATTATGAACAAATTCGACTCGACCGGGGCTTGGAACTTGCCTGTAATAGATCCGCAGGGGCACTATCTGGGATTCGTATCCAAGTCCAAGATATTCAACACCTATCGAGAAGTTTTGCACGTTATTTCTCCGGGCGATTGACCCCAATTGTCCCAAACAAGACGAAAATTCACCCACCGTTATGCTTCAAAAAGACCTACGCATAATTTACTATGGCACGGCGCACTTTGCTGTCGGATGCCTGCAAGCACTAATAGAGAACGGATTCAACGTTGTATCGGTAGTTACAGCCACAGATAAGCCGGCAGGTAGAGGACACAAATTGCAGTCATCTCCCGTCAAGGAGTATGCCCTTGCCCAAGGGCTTCCCGTGCTGCAACCTCATTCCCTCAAAGATCCTCTGTTCCTGCAATCGGTACGAGACTTAAATCCATCCATCGGCATCGTGGTCGCTTTCAGAATGATGCCCCAAGAACTATGGGCATTGCCTCCATTGGGAACATACAACATTCACGCATCCCTTTTGCCTCAATTGCGCGGAGCCGCCCCTATCAATTGGGCGTTGATTCACGGGCTTCGGCAAACAGGAGTTACCCTCTTCAAGCTCCAACACGAGATAGATACGGGTGAGATTGTGGCACAAAGCAGCGTAGAGCTGAGTACTACCATAAACTTTGAGGAGCTATACAACCAACTGATGCACCTTGGTGCTTTGCTTTTGGTGCAGCAGTTGGAGAAGTATCTCCTGAGCGGAACTCTCTGCGGCACCCCCCAGACCGAAAGCTCGGAATGGTTACCGGCCCCCAAACTTAACAAAGAAAATACCCGCATATCGTGGACTGCCTCTGCTTTTGAAATACACAACCAGATCCGTGGGCTCTCGCCCATACCGGCAGCTTGGAGCACTCTAAAAACAGAGGGAGAAAACTCGACCCCCGTGCAAATTATTGCCTCGGCTCTTTTGCCGGTACCTCCGGCGGAAATCGACCTCTCTCAACTATCCGTAGGACGAGCTGTTATTTTTGCCAAGAGGCGACTCGCTGTGCAGACCGGTAATGGGCTGTTGGAGTTGCTCAGTCTGAAACCAAGTGGAAAAAAACTCCTCACGGCAACGGATTTCATTAACGGCACAATGCGCAATCATCCCGACATTCTCTTTGTGTAGGAATATTTTTGCACAAATGTCTCCTTGAGGGTACATCAAGAGGACAAAAGAAAGAGCCGAGTTCAACGATTGAGATTGTTGAACTCGGCTCTTTTTAAGAAGTAGATCTTCTTATATGCTTACTTAGCTTCCTTCATACACTTCGTTGTTATTGTTGTACACAATCCAACCTTTAGCTTTTGCCTTTGCCACTTGCGCCTTGGTTACCACATTGTCGTCCAAAGAAGATACTGCTTTTCTCACGGCAACCAGTTTTCCGAAGTTTGCGTCTCCCATTGTCGAGCGATTCGGCAACGACTCTATCAGCTTGTCCATCTTGTCTCCCTTGATCGAATTGCCATAGAGAACCAACTCCTTTATCTTAGGATCGACCCCACTAAGATGCACTTCCGTTAAGGATTGGGCAACTATTTCCAACTTGGTCAATTTTCCATAGAAGGTTAATTTTTGTCGGCTAAGCCCCTGTGTCATATCAAAAACCTTTGTCTTGCTCCCTCCGAAGTACTCGGCAGGTACCAACTCATCGGGGTCGAACTTTCCGTTGTTGTTTGTATCTACCCAAACATCTTTTTGATCGGCTTCTTCCGCATTTAGCCTAACACTGAAGTTATCTCTATTCACCGAGGATATAATTCTTATCAAGGGACTGGTTGGCTTTGACGGACGCTTGTACCACGCAAGACTTCCATCCGTTTGGTAAAGAACCGGAGGCAAGAGAATCAGTTGATTTTTGAGCCACTTGGTTTCTTTCTTTCTAATAATCTTTTCCGTACTCTTTTTCTCTGTGCTGCCCTCTTTTTGCCAAGAAAGTTGCAACTCATTCGGAGTCACTGTTTCTTTTGGACGAAGGTAGGTTGCTAAATAATTTCTCCCCGGTTTGAGTATTACGGAAGCATTCGATTTGAATTCAAAGTTGTCTCCCTCGAACGTAATGTTTTTGAACGAGCTATCACTTATAAAATCATCTTGTAGCTCGGGATAGATTCCTCCTCCGTTTTTATCGGTGGCTGACCACGAAAGCACACCTGTAACCTCGCTTTGGGTTTGGTTATCGAGCTCAACAAACATAACAGAACCATTAACCGTGAATTTAATGATCTCGGTTGCTATCGGAGCTGTCTTTTTCTCCCAAACAGCGTAGGCCGGCACTTGGCTGAACCTCGAAACAACGGCATCCTCAGCATTGAGCCGCTGAAAAGAGGGAGAGGGATAGAGGAGTAGATGCTTCTTGTCTTCGCTCACTTTGAGGGGCACACAGGTGAAGAGGATTTTGTCAAATTTTTCGGGCAATGCAAATCTGAATGTCCCCACATAGAAGCCGGACTTATCAATCTCCACGCTAACTATTTTCTGCTCACTTTGCTTGCTAACTTTACCTTCTGACAATTTGTATGCATAGATTATATCACCCACATTAAAGGCCGGGTATACCTTATCCGCAGAGGTTTGCAAAAATCCCATTCTCAGATCATTGGGCAATTCGACTTTGAATTCAACGATATTTTCTACTTGCTTTGTCGGCTCCTTGAGTTCTCCTTTTCTGCAAGAAAACACTCCCAAAACAATAGCCAACAATAATACGATATTTACGACTGTTTTTGTTTTCATTTGTAAGTCTTTTTAGGATTTAACTTAGGGAATTTCCCACTCTGCTTCGTCGTCTGTATACCACATTGGGTTGTCAAACTGTCCGTTCCATTCAGGACTATTTGACAATAGACTACTGATTAGAACGATGTCCACTCGTTCTACTTGTGGAGCTTCGTACTTTTTTCTCATACTCTGTTTCTTTTTTGATTCAAAAAAACCCAAACCAACTCCTCTCTATCGGAGCTATTTTTGATGCAAAGAACTGAAAAAAAAGAATTTACCCCCCCTATCAACAACAATTAACTCTTTAATTCGATATTATAAAATCCTTTACTTTTCCAACGCTGAAACAAAAAAACAGCCTGCGTCCGTAAAAGAGAGATGCAAAATCCCTTGTAGACCTCTGCAAAAAGCCTCTGAATCAAAAAACAACCCCTACAAAACAACAAATTTCTATCCTCCTCCCCTTTAGGGCAATCCTCCCGATACCACACGGATCAATTCACTATTCTCGGAATATCTCCCGAAACAATGGGAGCCATCCGTTACCGTTAAGCACTATTATTATTACTTTTGTGCCGAAAGAAATAGGTATCATCCTTCAAAATCAGTAACAGCGAACTAAGAATTTGTATTGTGAGCTTTATTCTCTGTCCCAAGTGCAAGAAGAAAATTGCCGAAAACAGCATATTTGCCAATGCTGATGCACACGGAAAAGTGCAACTAACCTGCCCGGGCTGTCTGATGCGCCTTAGGTTTTCGCTAAAGGGAAACACCTTGGAGCGGTTCAAGGAATACTACTCATCAGCCTACCCGTATGCCCACAATGTATTGGGTTATCTCCGTGTAGTGGAAAATATTTTCGGCTACTCGGCTCTATTACCTTTGGGAGAGGGGCTCAACACTTTGGGAAGAAATAACGGAAAAGGGACAACCGTAACCCTGCCTATCGAGAGCAATGACCCCAGTATGGACCGAAATCACGCACAACTGTGGGTTTCTACACAAGGCGATGCCGAGATTATGGATAACGACAGTATGACCGGCACCTTCGTAAATGGTGTGGAAATTCTTTTACCCGAAAAATGCCCCCTCTCCGTGGGTGACACCATAACGCTCGGAGCCACAACGCTTATCTATCTATCACCGGAGGCCGTCGAAGAGGAGTTCTCCTCCCGGCGCAAGGGTTGAAAACGCTCTCTCGGAAACAAAAAACCATATACCTTACCATAAAACAGAAATCAACGCTATGCTTTCCATAGACCCAACATTGCAAGAAAAGATTCTTGATCTGATACAACGAGAAGTTGTTCCGGCAACCGGCTGTACCGAACCCGTGGCAGTAGCTTTAACCACAGCACACGCTGCCGACGCTTTGGGACAGGACAATCCTGACGAACTGAAACAAATAAAAGTACTTCTCAGCCCCAATGTGCTCAAGAATGCCCTCGGTGTGGGAATACCGGGAACAGGGATGATAGGATTGCCCATTGCCATTGCTTTGGGTACCGTTATTGCTGCTCCCGAGAAACAACTCACCGTATTGGAGGGCTTTAGTAACGATCAACTCCTTCGCGCCAAAAAATTGGTCGAAAGCGGCGTCATAGACATTGCCGTAAAACCGGGTGATGTGGACAAACTCTACATAGAAGTAATCATCACCGACAAGAAAGGCGAAGAGGCCTCTGCCATCATAGCCGGGACGCATACCCGTTTGGTCAGCCTAAAACACAATGGAAAAGAATTGAACACAGCACCGACCGAGAGTTGCGGCACCTCGGAATCACAAACCAACGACACAGAAGATCCCAAACTGACCTTCGACTTGGTTTACAACTTTGCTATGGAGATGCCTTTAGAAAAGATCGAATTCATTATGGAAGCGGCACGCCTCAATAAAGCAGCCTCCGAAGCTTCGATGCAAACCCGATACGGGCACGCCGTGGGACGGATGATCAAGGGTGATTTGGGACTAAAGTACCTTGGTCAAAGCTCTCTGACCAATATGCTCTCGGCAACCAGTGCCGCCTGCGATGCTCGTATGGATGGAGCACCCTTTACCGTAATGAGCAACTCGGGCAGTGGCAACCAAGGCATCACGGCGACCCTGCCTGTGCTGACCTTTGCGCAGGAACAGGAATGCACCCACGAGCAAACAGTACGTGCCCTTATGTTGAGCAACTTGATGGTCATATACATCAAACAAAAGCTGGGTCGTCTTTCTGCTCTTTGCGGATGCGTGGTAGCCTCCACCGGTGCAAGCTGCGGCTTGACCTACCTCTTGGGTGGGAGCAGGGCACAAACCGGATATGCCATCAAAAATATGGTCGGAAACATTACCGGGATGCTCTGTGACGGGGCCAAACCCAGCTGCAGCCTCAAAGTGAGCAGCGGAGTAAGCACCGCTATGCTTAGTGCACTATTGGCAATGGAGGGGAGCGTAGTCACCAGCAACGAAGGGGTGGTAGACGACGACATAGACCGCACGGTGGACAACCTCACCAACATTGGGAAAGAGGGGATGAGTGCCACCGACAAATTGGTTCTCGATATTATGACCTCCAAAAAGCACGCCTAAGCACAGAACAACTTCACAAAACAAAGAAGATCGACGCACCCTATCTTTTGGGAGTGTCGGTCTTTTTTGTTTGCCATTTACGAAGACAAAACCACCCCAGCACACGTCCAACGTTGGGGAAATCTCTACTGTAAATCTATTCATCACCCATCTTTTCCACCGAAACTATTCGGGGACTCCTCCAATGAAAGCCTCCCACTGCATATTTTGACCCTGATAATTGCAAATTTTGAGGGAAATAATTTTTGATAATTCCCTCCCAAATTTCAATAGTTCCCAACGAACGATTTTTTTGTCCGAACTAATAAAGTTTCCTCTTCCTCGGAGAGAAAAGAACCTCCCGAAAGGGTGTCATTTTTCGGGGGACAAGCCTCTGTTTGCAGTTGAGTTTTCGTTTGTGATCGGATTTGTAATTTACTCGAGAAGCACTCTCAATCATCAGACTCCAATTTCCCCTCTCAAATTCCTCCGAAAAGGTCGTTCAACCCTTTCGGAAGGGAAAGGTAATCTTATCGGACAAAAAACTCCGTACAGAGCTTCCTATAGCCCCAAAACAGGGGGGGGCAACGATAATAGAACCAAAAAAAGAGCCGACAGCTTCCGCCACAAGACGAAAACAGTCGGCTTATCTTTTCACACCTCCCCCACTCTATGTGAAGGGTGAGGCACTTCTCTGCCAGGATTACTTCAACCCTCTGGCCTGAAGCAAAGGATTGATATCTGCCTTGGTATGCCCTGTAATAGAAGCAAATGCCTCCATCAAATCGACGCTATTGCCTGCTGAAAGGATTGCCTTACGCAAAACAGCCCCATTTTCCGGAGTCATACCGCCATTCTTTTGGAACCAGGCAAAGACATCGTTATCCAAAGCCTCTGCCCAGAGATAAGAGTAATATCCCGAAGCATAGCCATTACTCCAAATGTGACGGAAATAAGGCACTTTGTAACGAGGAGGAATTTGCAGGTTGTACATACCGTACTTAGATAATTGTTCTTTCTCAAAGGCTTGGAAGTCCTCAACCTGGGTTCCTGCCGAAAGCGTGTGCCAAGACAAATCCAAAAGGCAAGAGGCTATATTTTCGCCCAACGCATAAGCCTGATTGAAAGACTGCGCCTGGAGCATCTTGTTGCGCAACTCCTGTGGCATAGGTTCTCCCGTTTTGTGATGTTTGGCATAATTGGCAAAAACTTGAGGTTCATTTGCCCAATGCTCGTTGAATTGAGAAGGCATCTCCACAAAATCGCGCGGAGTATTGGTTCCGGCAATGGTGGGGTAAGGTTGATCGCTCAACAAACCGTGCAAAGCGTGTCCGAATTCGTGGTAAAGAGTGGTTACCTCATCCCAGCTGAGCAGGCATACTCCCCCCTCTTTGGCTGGCTTTTTGAAGTTGCAGACATTGTAGATAATGGGACGTTGGTTCTTGAGGTGGGATTGTTGTACAAATTCACCCATCCAAGCCCCTCCGCTCTTAGAAGGACGTGCATAAGGATCGAAATAGAACAGGGCAATTACCGAACCGTCTTTATCGAAAATATCGTACACCGTTACGTCCGGATGGTAAACGGGAATATCGGTACGCTGCTTGAAAGTAAGGCCGTAGAGTTTTTCGGCAGAGAAGAAAACACCGTTATTCAAAACGCTGTTCAACTCAAAGTACTGCATCAAAGAATCCTCATCGACGCTATACTGCTCCTTGCGCAATCTCTCGGCGTAGTAGTCCCAATCCCACGCTTCCAAAACAAACTCTTTCCCTTGAGATTTGCGAGCATAGTCTTGCAACATTTTTGCATCGGCCTGGGCTTTGGGGATATAAAGCTTAGCCAAATCTGCCAAAAAACTCTTGGCTGTATTGGCATTCTTGGCAAGGGTGTTTTGTAGGGTCCAATCGGAATAGTTATCGAATCCCAAAAGATTGGCTTTCTTGGCACGCAACTCAGCCAACTCGGCAATAATGGCGTGTGTATCATTGGCATCCCCCAAAGAACAACGGTTCATACTCGCCTCCAGAACACGCTTGCGAGCATCGCGGTTGTTGAGTTTAACCATCACCGGTTGTTGGGTTGTATTTACCAAACGAATCATATACTTGCCCTTTTGCCCCTCTTCGGCGGCCAAGTCGGCAGCTTCTTTCAATTCGCCTTCACTCAAGCCATCGAGCAACTCTTTACTCTCGAAAAGAACAGGAACATTGGTGGCATCGGTCAACTTGTTGCCGAATTGAGTAAGGAGGGTGGCCTCACGCTCGTTGAGCTTTTTGAGTTCTTCCTTGGCAGCGGCTTCGAGATTGGCTCCGGCCATCACAAAATTGTCATAATAGATCTTGGTAAGACGCTTTTGAGCGGGGTCGAGTTGATCCGAATTTTCGTACACGCTCTTGATACGAGCAAAGAGTTTATCGTTGAGGTATCTGGCATCATTATGAGCTGATAGCTTGGGAGCGTACTCGGCTTCAATTTTTCTAATTTCGTCATTGGTATCCGCACTGGCCAAAGCAAAGAAAACAGAAGAAGTGCGAGAGAGAATTTCACCACTCTTTTCCAATGCTAAAATAGTGTTGTCAAACGTGGGAGCTTCGCTGTTGTTTACAATGGCTTCTATTTCTTGGTTTTGTTGCTCAAAACCTTTTTCGAAACCTTCGGTAAAGTGCTCTATTTTGATAGAAGCAAAATCCGGAGCATTCATATACATATTGCTATCGGGGTTAATAAGTGGATTGCTGCTGACGCCTGCATCCTTATTGGTGTTACAAGCAAAAAGGGAAGCAGCCATTGCCGCAGCCGTTAAAAGTTTTTTCATCATAATAAGTTCGTTAATTTCTATCCTTTCTAATTGTTTTATATTTGTATTGGTTTTGGAATTTTCTTCCCTTTTTGAGGGACAAAAAAATCTCTAAGGGACAAAAATACAATTAAATAACGATTTAGGTACAGACACAATGCAGGGAAAAATCACCTACACCCAAGCGATGGAGCAGCTGGAAGCCATTGTACAAGAAATAGAACAAGGCGAGATGGATGTGGATCTTCTCACCCAAAAGACAGAAGAGGCCGTTAAACTCATAGCCCATTGTCGCAAACAACTCACACAAGCCGACGAGCGCATCCGCAACCTCTTGGCATCGCTAACCTCGGAGCCATCTTGACAAAAACAGAGAATGCGACAAATAGCTCCATTTTGGAGAATAGCTTTTTGCTTGATCGGAGCAGTTCCCGAAATACCTCAGGGCTATCGCCATTCTGCTAAATTTCTTCCTGCTGGGAAAATAAACCCTCTCTCCCGTACGTCAAATCTAAGCGCACAAACGCGATTATTCAAAAAATAGGGCGAACCCTCCCTATTCAGAAAGTTCGCCCTACTGTGGCAATATCACTTCAAAACTGCCGAAAAAACTGCCGAAAAAACTCCCGATAAACTCGGATCTGTTTTTCGTATAAAAAATCAACACTTCTCTCGCAAAACTTCCTCCAATGAACTTGCTCCAATACGAAACAGTTCCGGGGTAAGCCATTCATCGCCCAAAACTTGTGCTGCGATACAATAGAACTTGAGGGCATCTTCAGGAGTACGTACCCCTCCGCTCACCTTTAGACCTCGACGCTGACCAAACTTTTCGTGATACTCTTTCAAAACCTGGCACATAACAAACACAGCTTCTAAAGAGGCTCCCGGGTATTCCTTTCCAGTAGAGGTTTTAATAAAATCGGCTCCACTGAAAAGAGCCAAAATAGAAGCTCGACGAATGGCATCCGCATCTGCAAGAAGCCCACTCTCGATAATAACCTTGAGTTTAGCTCCTCGGCAACTCTCTTTAATCTCCTCTATTTCTTCGGCACAAGCCTCATAATCTCCCGACAAAAAGCGATTCAAATTGAGCACAATGTCTATCTCTTCTGCCCCCTCTGCCACCGCCAAAGCCGTTTCGGCTATTTTTACCTCCGCAAATGTTTGTGAAGCGGGAAAACCTCCGCAAACCGAAATCAAACGCACTTCCTGAGCGGTCAGCGTATCGCGCACCGTTGCCAACAGTGCAGGATAAACACAAATCCCTGCAATGTTGGGGCAATTGGGATTGCTCCCCTCCAAATCATTGATGCGCATAACCATTTTGGCAACACTCTCTTCTGTATCTCCCCCTCGGAGTGACGTATAATCTAGACATCCATACAAATTTCTATACACTTCCAAACGGTTATACTGTTCCAAGTGCTCCGCCAATAAATGCTCCACTTGTGCCATTATTTCGGTCGAAGTTCCGCAAGGATGAAACTTAGAAAAAGCTTCTTCTGCCCTATTTATTTCTATCATAATTCTCTAATTTATAGTTATTTACGTGTCTATCTTTGTCTCTTTGGGTTTTCTTGGCAAGGTTCTTTTCAATGGCTTTTGTGAGGTCGATTCCCGTCTGGTTGGCAATGCAAGCAACAACCCATAAAACATCCGCCAACTCGTCCGCTAAATCTTTTTCCTTGTCGCTCTCTTTTTCACTTTGCATCCCATAGCGACGAGCAATGATGCGAGCAACTTCGCCCACCTCCTCGGTCAAAATCGCCATATTAGTCAATACATCAAAGTACGTCACCCCATAAGTGCGAATCCATCGATCCACCTCTGTCTGAAACTCTCTCACCGTAGGAACATATTCCTCTTTCATACCCCCCTATCTGTTATTTTTGCTTGCTATCTATCAAAATGGTTACCGGGCCATCATTGTGGATTTGCACTAACATATCTGCTCCAAACACCCCTGTTACCACTCGACATCCCGATTTATGCCGAATCTGTTTCACAAAAGATTCGTAAAGAGGCTGTGAAACCTCGCCACGAGCCGCCTTGCTATACCCCGGGCGATTGCCTCGAGAGGTATCTGCCATCAACGTAAACTGACTCACCACCAATAGTTCTCCGCCTTCTATATCACCAATAGCCAGATTCATAATGCCCTCCGAGTCATCAAAAATCCGCAATGCGGAAATTTTCTTGCAGAGATATTCAATGTCCTCATCGGAGTCTTCGTAACCAACTCCCAAGAAGACAACCATTCCCTTGCCAATACTGCGTATATCCCCTGTTTCTCGGATTGTAACGGAAGCCTCCGTTACTCGCTGAATAAGTGCTTTCATAGTATTATTGATCTTCTATTTTCTTTTCTTCATCCCTAACATCCTCCACTGAGCCATCTTTTGGGTTCGGGTGCAAATGGGAATACAATTTACTTCCGGACAAGGGGCCAATGGTTTGCTGCAAATCGGACAAAGAAGCCCTGCGAACCCTTTCGAGGGAGCTAAAACGGGTCAAAAGTTTGCTCTCCGTTTTTGGACCAATGCCGGGCAATTGTTTCAAAAAAGTTTGCGTTTGTTTCACCGAACGAACCTGACGATGAAAAGTTATTCCAAAACGGTGTGCCTCATCTCGGAGCTGCTGAATCACCTTAAGGGTTTGTGAATCTCGGCTCAAGACCAAAGGAACAGGATCGTTGGGCATAAAAAGCTCTTCGATGCGCTTGGCAAGCCCCCTTATTTCTATTTTATCTTGTAGGTGTAACTCTTTCAATGTTTCGTAGGCGGCTCGCAATTGCCCCTTTCCTCCATCTATAATGATAAGATCGGGAAGTTCTTGCCCCTCTTCCAAAAGACGATAATAGCGTCTATAAACGACCTCTCTCATTGTCGCAAAATCATCTGCGCCCACAACTGTTTTCACGTGAAACTTTCTGTACGCACTTTTGAGAGGCTTTCCGTTCTTAAAAACAACACAAGAAGAAACCGGCGAGGTGCCCTGAATATTACTGTTGTCAAAACACTCTATCCTTACCGGAGGTCTGGAAAGCCCCAAATCTTTCTGCATCCTATTAACCAAAGAATACTTCTGATCACTTTCTTCGGAATGCATCCTTTTCTTTGTAAAGTAATCCACAGCATACTCCCGCGCATTCTTCCGAGAAAGTTCTATCAACTTGAGCTTGTCCCCACGCAAAGGAATGGTTACCTCTCCCCTCCCCTCTAACCAATGAACAGGCTCACTTAAAACAATCTCTTGCGAAGAGGTTCCACTACGCAACATCAGTTCAGTAATTCCTGTTGCAAAAAGATCTGTTAGGTCTTCATCATCTTCTTTATCAATAGATAAATTTTGGATGAATTGAATACTTCCCTTGTGCAGATGAATCATATTGACAAAGAGCTTGCCTTGAGCCAAATAATAAGAAAACACATCCACATCGTGCTCTATGTTGGGGGCAACAACGTGCTTCGATTCGTAAGTACGAAGCATCTCTATCCTCTTCCTGTGTACTTCGGCCTGTTCAAAAGCCAGATGAGCACTCATTACCTCCATCTGCTGAGCTTCATATTCTATAGCTTCGCTCACCTCCCCTCGCAAGAGTCGCATAGCTCGATCCACATTTTGCAGATACTCTTGCTGATCAATTAAACCAATACAAGGAGCATCGCATCGACCAATATCATACTCTAAGCAAGCTCTAAAACGATTCTTCTCGGGGGCCACAACAGGAGGAAGATTGAGTCGGCAAGTACGCAAATGATAAATATCACTGATTAGGCTCACCAGTTTGTATGCCACCGACTGATGGGTAAAGGGACCAAAAGTACGCCCTCGTTCGTGAGATTTACGAGAAGTTACAAAGCGAGGAAAAGGCTCACGGGTAACTACAATGCGCAAGTACTCTTTATTGTCCTTGAGCAAAACATTGTATCGAGGCTGGTGCAGTTTAATAAGATTATTTTCCAAAATCAAAGCATCTGCCTCTGTATTCACCACGTGATAATCGATCTCTGCGATTTGAGCTACCAATCGGCGGGTTTTCCTATGTTGTAGCTCCTTATGAAAGTACGAAGAAACCCTCTTGCGCAAATTCTTAGCTTTACCTACATATATAATGGTGCCTTCTGCATTAGAATAGAGGTAACAGCCCGGTTCTTGGGGAAGTCGGGCTATGTACAAAAGGAGCTCATCTCTATTCATTATTTGGAGAAATTCATCGTTACACGTGAAACATCAGCGCCCCATAAGGACCAATAGAATCGCTATATCATTGGGATTGATTCCGGGAATCCTCCGTGCCTGGGCAATTGTTTTGGGTCTATGCTTCGACAATTTTTCCCTGGCCTCCAGCGGGAGCGATTCAATGCTATTGTAATCAAATTTATCCTCTATAACAATATTTTCCAAACGAATAATTTTCTCTGCTTGCTGCTTTTCGCGCTCTATGTAGCCACTATATTTTATCCCTATTTCGGCACTCTCCAAGACCTCTTGACATAGATTTTGGTGCTGCGAAAGCAAAGACATTGAGGCTAAATACTCCTGCAAAGCAGGCAATTTATCTACCAAAGAAGGATTTTCGTCCTCTTGATAACAAAGGTGTAGATTGGGCCTCATTACCAAATCTCTCAGTTTAAGGCTCTGAACAATCGGTTGCTCCCCTATTTGCTCAAGATGGTTATTTATTTCTGCTGGTTTTACAGAGCATTTTTGCACGAAGAGAGACAGATCGTGTACGCATTTTTGCTTGTCGGAAAATCTCTTTGCACGCTCATCGTCTGCCAAACCTAACTTAAGAGCATAGGGCGTAAGACGCTCATCGGCATTGTCTTGACGCAAAAGAATACGGAACTCCGCCCGGGAGGTGAACATTCTGTATGGCTCATCGACTCCTTTGGTAATAAGATCGTCTATCAAGACTCCTATATAGGCTTCGTTTCGCAAAAGGACAAGAGGCTCTTGTTCTCGCAATGACAAAACGGCATTTATCCCCGCCATTAAACCTTGCCCAGCAGCTTCTTCATAGCCCGTGGTACCATTGATTTGTCCCGCCAAAAACAGCCCCGCCACTTTTCTACTTTCTAGCGAATGGAACAAGTCCACCGGATCACAGAAATCGTATTCTATGGCATAGCCGGGGCGAAATAGCTGCACATTCCGCAAAGCCGGAATCTGCTGCAGAGCCTCTATCTGTACGTGGGTAGGAAGCGAAGAGGAGAAACCATTGAGGTAATATTCATTGGTTGTCTCTCCTTCCGGTTCCAAGAAGAGTTGATGGCGATCCCGCTGAGCGAAATTGACAATCTTGGTTTCTATGCTTGGGCAGTAGCGAGGACCGATACTCTCAATTTGACCATTATAGAGAGGAGATTGATCGAGATGGCTCCTCAAAACACTGTGACACAGCTCATTAGTATATAATATTTGACAAGGACGTTGCTTGAGGCGATTGTTCTTGAGGGGAGCAAAAGAGAATTGTCCTCCCCCTCGATCTCCATACTGAGGGGTACAGAGCGACCAATCTACACTACGCCCATCTATTCGCGGAGGAGTACCGGTCTTCATTCGTCCTACCGTGTGCCCCAATTGTGCTAATTGTTCCGAAACTCCTACACTGGCAGGCTCTGCACAACGCCCCCCGGGAATCATTAGCTCTCCGTAGTGCATCAATCCTCGCATAAATGTTCCGGTTGTAAGCACTACCCTACCCGCTTCAAACTCCACACCCAATTCGGTACGCACTCCGTGGCACCGGCCTTTATCTGAAATCAGGAGCGAGGTCACGGTATCTTGCCAAAGGGTAATATTGGGAATATTTTCTATTACGGAGCGCCACTCGTCTATAAACTTGGCACGATCTATCTGCGCCCTTGGGCTCCACATAGCGGGCCCTTTGCTTCGGTTAAGCATTCTAAACTGAATGGCTGTGGCATCGCTTACCCTGCCACTCATTCCTCCCAGCGCATCTATCTCTCGCACTATTTGCCCTTTAGCAATCCCGCCCATAGCCGGATTGCAACTCATTTGGGCTATTTTGTTCATATCCATAGTGACGAGCAAAACAGTTGCGCCCATATTGGCAGCAGCTGTTGCCGCCTCGCATCCGGCGTGTCCGGCTCCCACTACGATCACGTCAAACTTATAATTCATATATCTTTTGTGTCTAACAGGCAAAGGTACAATTATTTCAATTTTGTTGCCATTTATGTTTTATACGCACACCCGACTTTGGAATGAGGGCTATGGGTGGAAAACATTTTGTTACTTTTGTCACCACTCCAACCGTTGATTATCAATTATATGACTCCAAAAACAAGCACTCCCGTACATTCCATCGCAGCTTGGTTTCAACTGCTACGCCCCCAACAATGGATTAAGAACCTTTTTGTCTTTGCTCCCGTTTTTTTTGGTGCATACGCTTGTGACCTTGAGCAACTGACTCGCAGTGCCATTGGGTTTGTATGCTTCTGCTTTGTGGCAAGTTCTGTTTACTGTCTCAACGATTGGGTAGATCGCCATAAAGATCGCAAACATCCCACCAAATGCCACCGCCCCATAGCCTCCGGACTTATCTCTCCACGAGTGGCCGCTCTCTCTACCCTACTGCTCTTTTTGTGTGCCTTAGGGATTGCTTGGCTTTGTCGCCACCATTTAAGCCAAGCCATTTCATTTGGAAGCATACTAATTCTCTACTGGGTTACCAATTGGCTTTACTGTTTTTGGCTAAAAAAGATTGCTCTTGTGGATGTCTTTGTGGTTGCTTTCGGGTTTATTTTGCGCATTCATATCGGGGCTGCTGCCACAGGTATAGAACCATCGGAATGGCTGCTACTGATGACCCTGCTTCTTACTCTTTTTCTCACCTTGGCCAAACGCAGAGACGATATACTGCTCTTGGAGCAAACGGGACAGGAGATGCGTAGCAATCTAAACGGGTACAATCGGCTCTTCTTAGACCAAGTATTATCCATACTGGCGGGTACTCTTCTTATCTGCTACATCCTTTATACTTTTTCATCGGGAGTCAAAGAACGTTTGGGACAAGATGCACATCTTTACTACACCGTACTGCCGGTCTTGTTCGGACTATTGCGCTACCTACAATTAACTCTGGTGTATAACCAAAGCGGAAGCCCTACAAAGATTGCTTATACCGATCGTATTACTCAAGTGTGCGTTCTGGTGTGGCTCCTCTCCTTTGCATACATTTTGTACATCCGACCCGTTTTGCCTTTTTGATACCGAAAAGGCTCCGTCAACCTCTTTTTGGCTCTCAGTAGTAAAATCGACGAATATTATACAACCAACAGATTTACAGAGATATAGCAATAAAAAGAAACACTATTTAACTTCCAGAATAAGAAAAAATCGATCTCCCGAGTCTTCGTGCACGATTTTTCCATTCTCGAAGGCTTGCTGTGATGCCATCTATAGACAATCGTCAGCAAAAGCTGCTATGCTTTTTCAGTAAACATTCAAAATTTCCATTCTCATCCTCCATAAGCCGACAGAGGATGCTTTTTGCTAAGAATCATTAACACAAACTAATTTATTGATTACAAACGCTACCTTTGCAAACAAAAGCATAAATGAGGCTAAACTTGTCATCATTCTGCGAATACAGACAAAACAAGAACAACACAGTTAATCAATTATGAAGTACATTATCATTACATTCATTTTCTTTTTTGCCCTCCGGCTATGCTCTCTTTTCTATTCCATTCGCAACGAGAAGCGACTTCTCAAGCAAGGTGCCACTCAGTACGGAAAGCTCAATTCTCTCCTGCTCACTTTGGCACACATAGCTTATTATTTCTCTGCACTCTACGAAGCCTATGCTCGTGACATCAGTTTCAATCATTTCTCTGTCGGAGGGGTTGTGCTGATGACGTTTGCCTATGCAATGCTCTTCTATGTTATTTATAAGTTGTACGATGTATGGACTCTGAAACTTTACATTGTTCCTAATCAACGCATAGAACGCAGTTTTCTCTTTAGAACGGTGCGCCACCCGAACTACTACCTAAATATCCTTCCCGAGCTCATCGGGGTTGCTCTGTTGTGCAATGCCAAATATACCCTGCTCATCGGACTTCCGATTTATGCTTGTATTCTTATTGTGCGCATACGCCAAGAAGAGCGAGCTATGGCAAACCTTTGGTAAAGCGTTGCTCAAGATTAGAGCAAGATTGCAAACCATTTGCATCCGGATCAGCGTGTCGAGGAAATTTGCCTCGGCACGCTGATCTTTTTACCTCTTCACAATCGGCAATTATTTCCCTATCCTTGGGGTATTTTCAAGGAACTAATTTTCGATAATTCCCTCAAAAAAAATATTTCTTCCCTCAGAAAAAACTTTCCCTCCGAAGCAAATAGCTCTGAAAAAGGGAGTATATTGTAAGTTCTTCATTTGCAGCTGTTTTTGCAAAAAACTCTGGAATTGTGTGGCACAAAAACAAAGCTCAACCCAATGGGGGATGCCTCCACTTCAGTAACCTGCTAAATATAGCCCCTGCTCACGGATATCTTACTGCTTCGCTCCAAAGGGCAGATTACTTCAAGATAATCGACAATCAGTTTCCGATCGCTTTTGGGACAGAAAAACTCAAATGCGGAAGAGCTCCTAAAACATCTAACATTTTTCTATCTTAGCAATTCAAAAAGCATTTGGCAACGTTTTTCGGGGGCTACAATGCCAAATGGTAAATATATACAATCTGCCCCTTTTAATTATAATTCTATATGAAACAATTCTCACGCATTCCTCTGCGAATGGCTTTTTGGGGGCTGACCCTCTTTCCGGCAGCTCTATGGGCACAAACCAATCTTCCTTGTATCGAAGTTACCACCCAAAGAGAATCGGGTGTATGGAGCTTCAAAATAGATGCAGATGCTGCCGATCAAGCCTCGGTTTGGCTGGACCTCAACAACAACGGAGTCAAAGACGATGGCGAGAATGGCAGAGACTTCGGCTTTTATTACAGCGCACAGCAACAGAGCAAAACCATCAAGATTTATGGCAAGCTGACCAAATTCGAATGCTATTCTAATCAAGTTACATCGTTGAACGTGGCCAATTGCCCCTCCCTAAAACAACTGACTTGTACTTATAACCCCATCACCGAGTTGAATGTTACCAAAAATAAACAGCTTACCGATTTGCTTTGCTACGGTAATCAACTCAAAAGCATCGACTTATCCCAAAACGCCTCTCTTGTAACCGTAGACCTCAATGGCAACCAATTGACCTCTTTGAATCTGTCCGGCTGTCCTCTACTGGAACGGTTAGACTGCTTTGGCAACGAAATACAGGGGAAAAATGCACACGACCTGATTACCTCTCTACCCAGTAGAAGCGGAAAAGACAAGGCAGGAAAACTCGTCTTCGTCAATACCACCCAGTCCAACAAAGAAAAAAATGTGGCACTCATTTCAGATGTTCAGCTTGCGCAGAACAAGAATTGGCGTGTACTTGATTTCTTCGGACAAAAGAATTACGATGGCGTAGAAGCAGAGAATTATACCACCACACAACCTGCCATAACGCTCACAACGCAGCGCACAGAAGGCGAATGGAATCTCAAAATACAAGCCAACGACGAGGAGGCTAAAAAAAGGATCTGGATAGACCTCAACAACAACAAACACTACGATTTTGGCGAAGAAGTAACCACCTTCGATCAGGAAACACTACTTCCGACAGATAGCAAAACGATTGTCCTCTATGGAAAGGTGACTGGTTTACACTGCTCCAAAAACCAACTCTCGGCCTTGGAAGTGGATAAAAACCCCCACCTACAACAGCTCAACTGCTCGGATAACCAAATAGCCCGGCTCAACATAGAACCAAACACCGAGCTCAAATGGCTCCTTTGTTTCAAAAACCAACTCAAGGAGCTTAAGACAAGCACCAATACAAAACTCGAAACTCTCTCGTGCAACAACAACCAAATATCGTCGTTGGACGTAACTCAAAATACCCTCCTAAGTACCCTTTATGCTTCGGATAACCTGCTTACACAATTCGATGTATCCAACAATAAAGAACTAAAATCTCTCGCCTTCGCCGGCAATCAGATAAGTGCAGTAGTTGGTCTTAACCACCTTTCTAACCTTAATACGCTCTACTGTGCCAAGAACAAACTCTCGACTCTCGATTTGGCCCAATGCTCCGCTCTTATGCTCGTATCCTGCGAAGAAAATGCCCTTACCTCCCTCACTATAAGTCAAGAAAACAAAAATCTCACGGATCTGTATGCCTATGGCAATCGGATCAAAAAAGAGGCGTGGGCACAACTCATTACCCTTTTGCCCGATCTTAATGGGAAAAATAGCGGATCTCTGTTTATGGTCGATTCCAAAAACCCCAACGAGCAAAATGTGGCCAATGCCATAGATATAAATCGTGCAAAAGAAAAAAACTGGAACGTATATGACTACAAGGGGAAAGAGAACAATGGGCAAAACGCCTATACCTCCATCGGTCAGATTGCGGAACAAGACAAAACACTTAGCCTCTACCCCAATCCGGCAAAGACCCACATAACCCTCACTCTACCCAACGAGGTCTGTGGGCAAGAGATCTTTATCACCGACCTTAGCGGGCGCATTTTGATGCAGTTCACAGCCCAAACAACCACCCAAACAATGGATATAAGCAGCCTTCCTGCAGGAAACTATTTGCTCAAAACCGACCGCCAAGCCATTCGCTTTACCGTGGTAAAGTAATCACAAAACCTAAAAACAAACCATTACGAGAAGGGGGAAAATTGACTATTCGATTATTCCCCCTTCTTTTTATACACAATGCAAATAAGACGAGAGTGTAGAGTACCGTACGCAAGGCCTGTATGATTACCTCGTTTCACACCATAGACTCAAGCAACTTTAAGTAAGATTAGAGACATACCAACACATTTAATTTCACATATTCTAATAAATAAAAAGCATATATTTGCGAATATTTCTACATCTGTATAGAAATACAAGAAACCAACACAAAAAACACTCTACTACGAAATACTTAGCTCTACTTCTGGGAATGCCTTCTAAAGACTTTGATGTACATACACAGAAAAATAGATTACAATGAAACAAATTGCTTATTTTCTAATCCCCCTGTTTTGTATTGTTTTAGCCTCTTGCTCAAAAAAAAGGGCGAAACTCTATCTCCTCAAATTGAAGTAGCTTTGGTCGGGAACGAAATATCTTTTGAGCAGGAAGCCTCTACCCTCCCTTTTTCGTTCACGATCCACAACCCGGTTTTCGGGAACTCAATAACGGCAGAGTTGTCCGACGAATCTTGGATAAAAATCATTCAAGTAACTGATAATTTGGTCAAACTCTCCGTTTCTTCCAACGAGACCACCAGACTTAGAACAACTCTCCTCACACTCAAGTACACGGGAGCGGAAAATAAAGTAATACACATCAGCCAGAAAGGAAAAGAAATGCCCTCCTTTAAGTTTAATCTCTCCAAAGAGACTTACAACGGAGTTTCTGTATCCGTGGTCCCTTCAGAGAAAAACTTCTACTACACGTGGAATTTGATGGAAAAAAAAGACTTCGATAAATATACCTCCAACAGTGACATCATAAACAAGCTGGTTGCAGATCTCCAAGCACAGTTGGACGAAATCAAAGGAACAGACCCCGAAGCCTCTATTTATGACCTACTGGTTCGCTCCGATGATCAACGGCGCATCACCGGATTGGATCAAAATACAGACTATGTTCTGATTGCCGTAGGGCTGAATCCCGAAAACTTGTCTCCCATCACGGAATTATCTCAATTCGATTTCAAAACCAAACCCTTTGAAATACAAAGCAATTGCCAATTTACAGTTTCATTTAGCAACATCGCTACAACCTCTTTTACCTTTACCATCAAGCCCTCCGACAACTCCATAAGGTATTTCTACGGCATCTGCCCTCAAACCCTTATCAACGAAAAAGGGGCCGAACGGATTGCCGAAGAATTCATCAGAATGCGAGATCACGGAGAATATGATTGGTCCAGACGGGATGCTCTCAATACCGGGATTGTTTCTATAAATACGGAGAATATGGGACTTTCTGCCCCGCTCCAGCCCGATAACGAATATGCCATAGTGGTATTCGGTGTCAGCAATTTGGGGGCACGCACCACAGAGGTCGTAAATGCTCAATGCCAAACCAAGGCAGTGGAGAAAGTCAATCTAACTTTTAACATCACTCTTGTGCGTCAGACAGAACAAGGAGCCGTGTTGCAAATTACTCCTTCTATCAAAAACGCACCCTATATGATTGGATGCATCAAAGCGGAGCAGTATTCCAAATACGAAGGAAAAGACGAGGAATTTATGAAATATGTTGTAGAAAAGGGAAACGTAGAAACACGCAGCGGAGACTGTACCCTCGATAAAACCCACAAATTGATCTCCGACACGGATTACATTTGCTTTGCTTTCGGCTATGACGGAGGTCCCACAACAAAACTGACAACTTTTAAGTTCCGCACAGGGAAAGCCTCTTTGGATGGAGTCGCCAAGATGCGCTTGGTAAAAGTAGAAACATCTCCGTGGAGTGAAGATCCTAATCAGGCAGTAGTATCGTTTTACATTGAGCCGGAAAACGGAGTCGTAGTGGGGCGTTTCGGTGTAACCTTGAACGATCAAGAGGTGGCAGATGCCTTATTCAACAAGACAAACGACGGGGTTTACATCGATAAAAAAGTAATTCAAGGCCGTGTGGCGTGGGGAACAGAAGTAACTTGCTACAGCATCGCTTTGGACAAAAACGACAAGAAGGGAGAGTTGGTCAAGTTTAAGTATATCGTTCCCAAGAAATGATCGGAAAAAGCCCCCTCTATCCGTACGTTTAGTACCGAAGACGACAACAGTACATCACCACAAATTTGAATAAATACCACCCGAAAAAGAACTTCAATTTCGGAGTGTCCACGTAAGGCAACAGAGTAAAAAAGAATCTGCAAGAACTGCCCCTTTATCGGAACAACAGCTCTTGCAGATACTTTGATTTTGATAAGAAAGGCACCTCTCTCAAAGGGAGTTATCAAAAGTATTGCTATAGCTCCGCCCAACAAGAGAGAACAGATAAACCGACAATCATATTCCCCCAATCAATATTTGGCAAGCCTCCTCAAACAATGCCTGATAGTACCCCTCAATGAGATACAATAACTCTCCCAAATGAAGTATTTAATTAGCAGAAGATTGCGAACGTATTCGGAACAAGTATTCTCTCATAATAAAAGGATCAAGTACCCACGTGTGTGCGGGTGGAACAAAAATGATTTCAAGCGAGGAAAAATTCTTGAGGGATTCTATTGCAGCTCCCAACAACTCCTGCAATGTTCGATTAGTTCTTTTTCTTTCCGAAAAAGGGACCTCAAAGCCAACAAATTAGTTCCCGAGAAAAGCCCGATTAGTTCCTTGCTTTTGAGCTATTTGCAGGGAACTAATTTCCAATAATTCCCTGCTAATCTTCCTTTTCTCCCTAACAATACTTCTTTCACTCGTAAAGCGGATTCGCGAAAAACCGAAACAATTCTAATCAATGTGAACTCAAGTGGGAGAATTTCTCTTTTTCGGAACAATATTCTTTTGGCCACGGAACATTCCAATGCTCCTAAAACAAACCAAATATTTTCGCACTTATCTACTAAAATAATTTCCCCTGCTTTTCTTGCGTCAAACATTCGTTGTCCCCCCGATGTGTAAGTCAGAAACTTTTCCTGGAACAAGCAACGGGAAGTTCCAAAAAAATGAGAAGCCATAGTAGCTTTTGAAAGATATTGAGTATCTTCGTGGTGACATAATGTAGCGTTTGCTGCTTATCCTCAATGCTTAGATTAAACCTGAGAAATTTTTCAAGCAGAAACACGAGAAGATAAGATGGCGGATGCCTGCGCATAGCGTGGGCACGTCTGTTCTTTCATCGTGTTTCAGGTAATCTCAGGACCTCATCTAGCGTGAACGACAGAGTGTGTTCACGCTTTCTTTTTGGAGTAGCGACAAAAGGCATACGCCGAAACAGGCATCAAAAACAACCGGCAATAAATTTCTCTCGACATTCACCTGCCACTCCACCCACAATTTACCCCGTATATACGGATGAAAAATTTACGAGGAGATAGAGAGCTCAAACATAAAAATGGATGCACGTGGCATAGCATTTTGGGCCCATTGGCACCCTCCGCTTAAAGCCCGACATATGCAAGCTAAACCTCCCCAATTTGGCTCCGCCTGTCATCTGAATTCGACATATAAAATAACGAATCAACCATTTTTTTGTTTTTTTGCAAGAAATGTATACCTTTGTCCCGAAATGGTGAATAGGTAGCATTGCTACTTGATATCTTCGAGCTTAGATGGAACCTGAGAAATTTTGTCAAGCAAGAAATACGAGAAGATATAAATTGACCTGCAACCCTGCATTGTGTAGTGTAAGGGCGCGTCATATTCTTTTTCGTATTCACGCTCCAAATTTTTCTTCGTCCCTTCAAGCGCTGGCACAAAGAGGCTTGTGTTTTTTGTGTGTGCATCTCTGAGGTATTGGTAGAGTGGCATAAGCTATAAAAATACCGGAAAGAGGTGCAAGGTTTTTGCCGGCACTTTTCCCGTAGGCGTTGTGCCTGATGTTTTTAGAGTATCTATCATATTCACGCGTGTTTGAGACGTTTTGTAAAACGCTGGTACCGTAGGTGCACAGATGACCTCAAGACGAGGTGCTGGTTAGTGTGCAAATATCAGTGTGATACAGAAAAGTGCTCTATGTGATACACAGACTTAATATGAAGCGATCCCCCGATGAATTTGTGCTTGTGCTCGTAAAAAGCTGATAGGAGTGGATATTGGGGTTATGATAGATTTATACTCATCAATCAATAATCAATATGAGAAAAATAAGAACATTTCTTCTTCTCTTGCTTCTACTTGGAGGTTTTCAGGTGGCAAGTGCTCAAAAAACAGCGATCAAATCCAATCTGTTGTATTGGGGTGCTGCTGCTTCGCCCAATATAGGAATAGAGCTTGCTTTAAGCAAGAGGATTACGTTGGAGTTGGGAGGCGGATTCAATTTTTGGAACTTCAAGGACGGAAAACGATTTAAACACTGGTTGGCGCAGCCGGAATTACGTTATTGGACGTGTGAGGCATTCAACGGCCACTTCTTTGGCTTGCATACACACGGAGCCCAGTTCAACGTAGGCGGATGGAATATTCCTCTCGGACGCTTGGCGGCATTTAAGGACGCACGCTATCAGGGAACTCTCTATGGTGCCGGTCTTAGCTATGGTTATCATTGGATACTGAGTCCGCAGTGGAATTTCGAATTAAGCCTTGGAGGAGGATTTGCACGTATCCACTACGACAAATATCCGTGTGTACAATGCGGTTCAAAAATCGCAGAAGGAGATCATACCTATTTCGGTATAACAAAGGCTGTAATATCGCTTGTTTATTTCATTAAATAAAAAAGAGAAAGACAAGATATGAAAAAGATAATATTCTCATTATGCATTATGATTGCAGCGGCAAGCTACACCGTCGCACAATCTCAATACGCAGACGGCGTTCGATTTGACCACCTTTCCAGCACTATGCGAGATGGTCATTTACAAATTCGGATGAACGTACTTTTGGATAATCTGGATCTCGCTACCAACGATATGCTGATTTTCACTCCCATCTTACGCTCCAATACCGGCGAAGAAAAGATGGCGTTACCTGCGATCGTGACTACAGGTAAGACAAGAAACAAAGTATTCGTAAGGAATAAAACACTCAGGAACCCTACAGCAATTCCTGCCGATACTCATACCGTCATCGCACGAAAGAATAATACTGCGCAGTCCGTCGACTACAAGGCATCGGTTCCCTTCTCTCAATGGATGCAGAATGCATCATTGGATATGCAGATCGTTGTCTCCGGATGTGCCAATTGTACCAGTACACCCTTAGATAAACCTCTGATCCAAAAGGTAATTGCAGAGCCTTACAAGCCGAACTACAAATTGACATATATCGTTCCGGAGGTAGAACCCGTCAAGGCTCGCAAAGATCGTCACTCTGCATCCCTCAACTTTATGGTGGACAAGTCCGAACTGCTACGGAACTACAAGAACAATGCTACAGAACTGGCACGTGTGGACAAGGTCATCACTGAAGTACGTGGCAATAAGGACATCAATGTCACCGAATTTGCAATTGTGGGGTATGCTTCGCCAGAGGCATCGTTTGAATACAACAGGTTGCTCTCTGAGCGTAGAGCCGAAGCATTCGTGGATTATCTCGTATCTACTCACGGCATCAAACGGACCCAAATCAAGTCCGTTATAGGTCACGGAGAGGATTGGGAAAGCCTACGAGAAGCTCTGCTCGAGTCTGGGATAGCCAAGGCAAAAACCGTGATCGGCATCATTGATGGCACCAGCAACCCCGATGCCAGAGATGCCAAAATCGTAGCTATTGACAATGGAGTAACATACAAGTTGCTAATGGATCGCTTCTATCCACGTCTCAGACGTACGGACTATGTAATCGCATACAATGTGAGAGCATTCGATGTAGAAGAGGCAAAAGTCATCATCAAGACCAATCCCAAATACCTCAGCTTAAACGAAATGTATTTGGTTGCAAGGACTTATCCCGAGGGTAGTAAAGAGTTCAACGAAGTATTCGACATTGCCACACGACTATTTCCCAGTGAACCGGTAGCCATCGTTAATGCCAGTGCTGTGGATATAGAGACCGGCAATTTCCGGGTGGCATTAGAGAGGCTCCTCAAGGTGGCAGACCGCAAAGACGCCCTCAATAATCTGGGTGTGGCATATGCCCGAATGGGACAATACGACAAAGCTCGTAAATGCTTTGAGGAGGCAATAAGCAGTGGAGACGAACTCGCCGAACATAACCTAAAAGAACTGAGCATCGTAGAAGAGCAGAATATGTAACGAGAAAATGAAAAATACATTCTTAATCTAAAATTATTTTCACGAATTTTTAATCCATTTTATCATCATTAAAAAACAAACCAAAATGAAAAGAATTCTAACGACAGTCGGGGCTTCATTACTTGCTCTGATTTTTGGGCTGGCATCTTGTAATAAAGCCGGTCGCGGAGAAGGTCTTTCCGAAGAGAAAGGCAGTACCTATGTAGCTGTATCTCTTTCTTTCCCGGCAGAGACCAGAGCACTACCCGAAGACTACAACAAAGTAGGCACCTGGGACGGCAAGGATCATATTGAAAAAGTAGCCATTTTTGTGGTGGGCGACGGAGTTGTATCCACCGGTCAGTATGAAGTGGGAGACTTTAGTCCTCTTACCGGCGGAGTACTTAAACCTAAGAAAGCGATCAAGACTACAAAGGGGATGAAAAAGATTTATGCCCTTGTAAACGGTACAGCCGAAATCATCAAAAAATTGTCACTATCTGATGCAGCGGCATTTGAACAAGCATTTACAAACGAGGTTATTAAGTTGGAAAACTCCAAGGCAGATAAGGTTAATGTGTTCACTTCTGCAAGCAAAATTGCCAAGTATGATGATACGAAGGGGGACATTATTGTTATGACCAACAGCGAAAGTGCTACGTTGAATGTAGAGGACAACGTTAAGGAGGCTCAAGCGATAGCCGGCACGAAGAATATTGCCCACGTAAAGGTGGCCAGAGCCGCTGCCCGCGTCATCGTGACGACCAAGTCCAAAACTTATGAAGTCAGAAGACCCATCACCGGAGAAAAGATCGGTACCATATCGGATGTAAAATGGGTACTTGCTCAGGGAGAAAACTCTTTCTACATTCAAGGAAAAGGTGCTCCCGACTTCAAAACTCCCAAGTTTGACTACAAGCCCGACGCTTCTAACTACTATACTAAAAATGATGTTGGCTACGACTACTCCGGTCTCTGGGAGGGATACCAAGAGGTCAGCTCCAAGAAAATCAGCGGAACTGCAGTGCCCGAGCTGGCCTCATACGTTCCTAATGATATGGGTTCGATAAAACTTAGCGATAATGCGAAGAATAGCAAATTTATTTTGCCAACCAACCACAAAATAGGTCCCGACAAAGCAACGACAGGGTTTACCAAAGGAAATACCGCATATGTATTGATCCGTGCCAAATTTAAGCCAGAAGTATTTGCCGATGGTACAGTGTATAAGGACGGAGACGACTTCTATTTGGGTGCCAATGGAAAATTCTATGGTTCCAAAGCCAACGCACAAAGTAAAGATAAAGGTGGCGTTGAAGGCCAGAAGGTTGCTAAGTATGTAGGGGGCAAAGTTCTTTACTATGCGTGGGTAAACCCTGATAAGATAAATGAGCCGTATAACTCTCCCGTTCTACGTAACCACATCTATCACATCCACATCAAAGGCTTCAAGAATATCGGTACAAACTGGAATCCGCTTGTTCCCGGTGACGATCCAAAAGACCCGAATGACGATCCAAACAACCCTGACCCCAAACCAAATGATCCCGATGAACCTAATAACCCGATCAAGCCAGAAGATCCGCTGACAACTCCCGAAACTTGGATGAGTGTGGATATCACGGTTGTTCCTTGGATGGTTCATTCATATGAAATTGACCTCAGTATTTAATCCGAAGGCAAGCTTTTAAGAGTCTGAGAGACTCTGTAAACAAATCAAATTTAGAAGAGGAGGGTGTTTTCCTCTCCAAGCATTGGGATCCCCCTCCTCTTTCCTTTATCGTTTTTATTATAGAAAGACCATTTGTGATGAATTTACGAAACAAGATAGCGTTGACAATGCTTCTCTTCGGGGCATTACTCGGAGGATGTAATATGATTTATGAAGACCTTTCGGAATGTCCTCAGGGCGTGTATGTAAAATTCTACTCTAAGACGCCTTGCGCCGTAGATTCTACGTATATAGGTCAAGTATCCGATTTGCATATTTTCGCATTTGACGACAAAGATGTATTGGTATCTACGGTTCTACAAAAAAATGTATCGTTGGACAAAGACTACAAAGTTCTGGTGCCCGTGTCCAACGGATACTTCTCTTTTATCGGCTGGGCAGGCGTAAATAACTATTTTACGCAGAGTTCCTTTGTAAAAGGTGTAACCACAAAAAGAGATGTGATGCTTACGCTGAATGCAAAAAAGCGTATGGCCACAGCTCTGAAAAATCATAAAGTGTGGCAGGGTGAAAGCCCTACCGTATTCTTGGAAGACCCCGCAAAAGTGGGGACAACGTACAAGCATACTGCTGTAAACTTGAGAGAGGTGACAAACCGCCTAAACGTTGAAGTCGAGTTGCACGAGTCAGTAGCGAAAGATATTGCGCCGGAAGACTTCGACATAGAGATAACATCGGGAAACGGTGTAATGAATATCGATGGATCTATGCCTCTGAAACAAGAGATCCTTACTTATCCTGCAATAATTTCATTCGACAAAAACAAGCTAACGGCAAAGTATTCGCTGATGAAGCTAAAGACAGGATATGACAATCAGATCCTACTCCGAAATAAGAAAACCGGAGACATTATTTGGAAAACTGACCTGATAGGCAGCATTCTAATCAAAAATCATAATGTGAATTTGGACTGCGAGAACGACTTCAATGTGAAGTTCGTGCTCAAAGACAAGTGCCTGAACTGTGGCACATACTATTGTTGGGCAATCTATGTGAACGATTGGATGGTTCACAGCTATGAGGTTGAGCTAGAGACTCCCTAAGAACTCCTCTGCCGAGACAACCAAATTTCGAATAGCACGTGCAAACAATAGTCAAAAAAGTAAATGCAAATGCCAGACATCAGTACTAAAGCATAAAACAGATAAGATATGCTGAACATCAAAATAAAATATGTCGCAATCTTCCTGCTCGCCATAGCGGTTGGAGGATGTCAAAAGCAGACAGACAAGATAGAGCAACCAGACAACGACAACAATCTGGTACATATCGCCATCAGTACGAGGGCTGCTCATATAGACGGAAAAGAATCCATCAATAGAGATAATGATGACTTTGAGGACCATGTACACAGTTTGGCGATGGTAGTCTTTGATCACACCACGGGCGAGAAAGTGGCTCAGTACTATACAGAGGACTTTGGTGGAGGAGACAAACATTTTGCTTTCTCGTCACAGATGACTCCCGGACAACGTGATTTTTATTTTGTAGCCAACCTGCTTCCAGGTATGAAAGAGGCTTTTAAGGCTGTGAACTCTCGCTCAGAGATGGAGGCACAGATGAGAAGTTTTCAAGAACTACCGGATGGCAGCACTTTTCCTATGTACACCAATTTATATCTCGGAGCTTCGGAGAAGAAAGGGTTTCCAATGGCACGTGTGTATTCCAATCAGACCATCGTAAAAGGAGGGACCGTATATCAACCGCTACCGTTTCACCCCACTGAGGGAGCAACTACGGAGGATTGCGTCAGACTCGTTCGCGTAGTGGCCAAAGTAGAGGTGATTTTCGATGCTGAAGATGCAAACTATGTGGCTAAGGTGGAATTGGGAAATGCGAGTAGGAAATTTGCTTTTATACCCCAGAGTGTTCCAACGACCGAGTATAAAAGCGACATAGAGATGAAACGAGTTGCCGGAAAAAACAGTTGGATAGCGTATATGCCAGCAGCTTATGTGGAAACATCAACGATATGGAATACCTTAGGCACACCCGACCACAAACCCATCAATTATTTTCGGATTACAGACACGAGAGGCAGGAGTTATGAAATTCCCATTATCACCCATAATGGAGCAATACCCGGCGAAGGGGCTTATCTGCCTTTTGCGCAGGGTAAAGTCGTTTCCTCGAAACCAGAATATACCATATATCAGAACCATCACTACAAATATGAAATAAAGAATCTTCCTAACCAAATTGAGATATTCTACTCGGTAACCCATTGGAATGTGGTCAATAAGGAACTCTATATGGGATACGGATTCACCGTAGAGGTGGGTGATGACGGTAAGGGATATATTACCAATACCATTCAGAATTGCGCTCCGCACAAGGTCACATTAGAGGCGGTGAATGGGGCATACTTTAATGACGATACCCACAAGAAAACCGTAGAATTTGAAGAATTGGCAGATGGAGCCGCCCTATCATTTAAGGTCAATAAAGATAATGTGGAAATGGGAAAGGTTTATATGAAGGTTTACTACAATAAGGGTATGTCTTCCGCTTCCGTCAAGGAATTTAGCAAGAAATAATCAAGACTGTGACAATTGTTATGAAAAATAAATTATCCATTCTCGCACTACTGTCAAGTTTGTTTTTGACGGCCTGCTCGAAAGACAATGGAGTAAGTAATAAAAATCTCCCTATCGAAGTCTCATTCAACGTAAGTGATTTTCAGGGAGAGCTACGTGCGGCCAATGAGCCGGGCAGTGCTGCCGAACAGAAGATCGACAACTTGTATTTCTTACTATTCGACAACGCGGGAACACATCCCCAGAGATACTATATCGACAACGGTTCCACAGCAGGAGCTACGTGGGTAGTGACCGAAAAGAAAGTCATCCTCCCAATGACTCAGAATGAGGCGAGAGATCGACAAGTGTATATAGTAGCCAATGTTGATCCTTTTGTTAAAGGAAAGCTGGATGGTGTCAACTCCGTTTCGGCATTGCAGAGTGTATTTGTTTCTAACGAGAAGCCTTGGTCGGATCAGATCAAATCCCCTTTCTTGATGTCGGGACATAAGAATCACGACTTCCGGACAAACTATCAGTTGAAGACAATCCCGCTCGTGCGTTCGGTGGCTAAGATAGAACTCAATATCAAGCTTAGCGAAAAGTACAGAGTCAAAAGGGAAGGCAGTGGTGCAAATTTGAACAACTTTAGATACAGGTATGTTAATTTCGACAAACACACCTATGTACTCAAGCCCGGTTCCAAGGTCGATGACCTAATCAATTCTGTTGATGATGTATGGCCATCGGTGGCAAATTGGCAAACCTGGGGGGCATCGCTTAATACTGTTCCCTCCCCGGATGCAGGCTTCGGATATAAACTCGACAATCAAGGAAAAGTACAAACTCTCAAAGCAATTACCTATCTCAACGAGCGCGACCACAAGGGAACAGCAATACAGATAGCTCTTTATCCCCTGGATGAGGGTTTGCTCCCTCCGCCTGAGTTCGGTCCCGAGTTCCACGCAATACCTTTGCCCGATAAGATTGAGCGCAATCACTGGTATTCTTATGATATAGAGATTTAAGCTCTTGCTTAAGAGCTCTTTTGTAGGGGTCCTGTAGTTCTTATATTGAGAATATTCAAATAGATATTTGTATCTATAGGCATCCCTGATACATATGACTTAATTATTGATGAGAAATGAAACGTAACATAAAATTATTTACCACTTTCCTATTCTTTTGTTTGACATTGTCCTTTGGGGGTGGTAATGCTAAGAGCAAAGGGGATTATGGGACACCCTATAATTACGCTTCGGCTTTATCACCGGTGCTAAGGGCAGCCTATCCAGTCGTTCCTGTGTCTGTGGATAAGTATGCTACTCCTGTAAGTAGAGATAAACTTGCTCAAGGAGAGAATCCCAATGCTTGGGATATCACGTTGAGAATCAGCTCCGGTGCCGTAACGGTACCTGTGGATGTGGTTTTAGTCATCGACCAGTCTTCTTCGATGAAAGAAAACAACAGAATCGGAGAAGCCATAAAATCAGGTAAGATGTTCGTCCGAAAAATGCTCCCCAAAGGAAAAGACACAAAAGATGTGCGTGTTGCTTTGGTCTCATACGACCATCAATTACACTATCGGTCCAATTTTACGAACGATGCAGACTTTTTGTGCAGCGAAATAGATAAATTGACTCCCATATGGGGAACGCACACTCAAGCGGGATTGCACTTGGCAAGAAAGATTATGAGTACCTCTCACGCCCCAAAGAGATATATAGTCTTGATGTCCGATGGTAATGCCACCCAACAGTATGGGTTAAAGAATCCTACACAAAAAGATTTCTCTGGTCGGACAGGAAACTCCAATGATCCCAATGACTTGGTTATTAGAGGAGGGGTTAATTATCCAAACAGTTATTTGGCAGATAACCCCGGTACCTCTCTCAAACCATCCCGAGCTACATGGGACTCCAAAGTATCAAAAAGAGATTTACCGGAAAGTAGGTATGACTATGGGGATATTATGGACCCAATGAACTTTGTTATGTTCGATGGAACTTCTGGTCCGTTGGTTTATGAACCAAAATTCGGATCATCCCCCTCTTATTACTATGCACCGACAAATGCAGCCATCAACGAAGCTCAATTTGCGAAGGATGACGGATATGAGGTTTTTACGATCGGTTATGACTTGGGAGAATTTCATCTTGCTATCAAAGCATTGGAGCTTACAGCATCTTCGCCGGTAAGTGATCACTTCTATAGGGCCACACCACAAGAACTGGCAGGAGCATTCAACAACATTGCAGAAAAAATCAACAAAGGGGTGCAGCGTGGCTCTGTTACTGACTTAGTCGCACCAGGATACATTCTGAAAAATATCGATCAAACCGGAGATGTCACAAAGCTTGTAAAAGTCTCGCAGGGAACTGTGCATTATGACAAGGCGACCAATAAATTGACTTGGGAAACCGGTGCGGTGTTAAGTTCGTCCGATGCTACGCTGACCTATCGTGTATATGCCGACTTGGAAAGTGTACAAAATGATAAGTGTATCATCAACAATACTTCGAATAGGGGACCCGATGTGGGAGGTTTCGACACAAATAACAGTGCAGAACTCACATATACCAATTCCAACGGTGAGCCAAATCAGAAAAAAATCTTTCCCAGACCAACTGTAAAGCCGGGTTATGGAATCATTAAGCGGTACTATTATTTGGTGAATGAGGATGGTAAACCTATTACAGAGAATGGAACAATCGTTTCCAAATTGACAGATGCCACTCAGATACACGAGCAAGACTTTTTTATGCCTTCAGGGTCCGATCACATATCCCCCAAGTGGATAAAGATGGATAAGTCGATAACTGACCCAAACAACCAAACATTTGCGGTTACTCCTGTCTCAAAGCGCATTAAGTATGGAGATGAGTATTACCTTTTAGTCGAAACATCCATATCCGGCTCGACTGCGAATGAGGCTCCTATCGGAATTAGTTGGAAAAGACCCATCGGCATAGCTCGCTTTGCTTATAAAAAAATCTATAACTATTGGATGGGCGGAACTACCGGTCACGTGAACGAATGGAATATATCTTCCAATTGGACCGACAATCGTGTACCTCTTGAGGGTAAAGACGTAGAGTTTGCCACCGTTGCCAATAATAAAGGCAATCCGGCCAAAGCAGATTTGCACCTCGACAATATGCCACAGGGAGGCACAGACGGACGCGTAATTGGCAATCTGATCAATGCCTCCGAAAAAGATTTGGTTATCACCCAAAATAATCAATTGACCATCAAAGGAAAAGTAATAGATAACAATCCCTCTGCCGGTACCATAGTGGTGAAGTCTGCCCGAGAAAAACCTACAGGAACTCTAAAATTTGAGAACCCCGATGACAACCGCAATGTGAATGCCGTAGTGGAGTTTTACAGTATGGCTTATGATTGTGAAAATTGCGGTATGTATCGTCACACCTGGCAGTACTTTGGTATCCCGGTACAAGAACTCTCCTCTTTCCCCTCATCAGATGTGCCGGGTGAAGAAATCGTGAACCAGTGGGTGGAATGGGTCAATGGCAACAAGTGGCAGAAGGCTCCTTACAACCCGGATACCGAACTGAAAAAATTCAAAGGTTATGAGATAACGAACAGCAGCAAGAACGAACCCACCGATGTCTACAAAATAAAGGGAAAGCTCTATGTGGGTGATGCCGATATCCCCCTTACCCGCACCGCCGGAGTCAATTATATGGGTGCGAATCTGGTAGGTAACTCATATACAGCTGCCATCGACATCAAGAATGCGATAGTTTTCCCCACCGGAGTGAAGCAAACAGTCTATCTTTTCAACACCGGTACACGTGATCAATGGCGCAAGCTGAACGGTAGCATCGTGAGTGGATATCAAGGAGGTCAATACCTTGCCGTACCAGTAAATACTGCCGGTCTCGGCAATCTCCCGGATCGCATTCCATCTATGCAGACGTTCTTGGTTCTTCAGGAGAGCGACAACTCTTCAACGCTCAAGATCAAGTATAATAAACTCGTCAAAAATACCACGGTCAATGATGGTATAGGCAATCAGATTGTGCTCCGCTCCACAGAAACCAATAGTACCGATAACTCCGAAAAAGAAACGCCCACTCTTGCCGTAGACGTACTTGGTTGCGGATACGCTGACCGTGTCCTATTTTTCTCTAAGGAGGGAACCACGGACGACTATGATGATGGCTGGGACGGTCACAAGATTGCAGAACCTGGACATATGCAGCTCTATGCTATTGGTAGAGACGAGGAGAAACGGTTTGCCGTATCCACCGTTCCGGTTTGGTCGTCCTTGACTGTCGGTATGGATGTTCCTACAGATGGGACGTATGTTGCAGAATTTGCCATTAGTGGCCTTCCTTCCGATGCAGAGTTGAATCTCACAGATCTGACCACTAACACACATACCAAGATCCGAAACGGCTCCTCTTACTCATTTGCAGCCAAGCGGGGAGACACCGGGGCACGCTTCCGCATCTCTTACAGTGGTGCCTATCTGCATTCGACAGTCAATCCTTCTACCGTTATGGAGGTACAGTCGGGCAAGGGACAGATGACCATTTTCAACAACAGCAATGAAACGTGCCGTATCTCTGTCTTTGATCTAAGTGGTAAAACAGTGCGACAAACGGAAGTATCGGCCGGATGGACAAGTGTCGTGGAGGACATACCGGCAGGCTTCTATGTAGTGAAACTACAAGGTGCTACGATCAATCAGGTTGCAAAAGTGAGAATCAAGGACTAAAATCTGAGATCAAAAATGAAGAAAAAATATTTATTTCTCATTCTATTGGGAGTTTGTATGATTGGCTACTGACAACATCCGAATGTCGTCTCGATAAAGAGCAATTCATCAAGTCTTTATCATTGAAGAGAGTACCCACAGTAGGGTGAAGGCACCATCTTCATCTTCGAGTACTGCAATGATGTTCTCTTATCCCTCGAATTCCTTTTGGGTGTACCCACGCCACAGACCAGCTCTGCATCAATACATATACGAGTAATAGTAAAGACTCTGGGTCGTCAATAACAAGATGTCCCAGAGTTTTTCACGTAATCTTGAATGAAGATGCACAGCAATTATGTTTTTCTCTAAAAGTTCGTAAGGCTCAATAAACTGATTGCATCGAAAAGAACAAGCATTCCAACTTACCATTCGTTACCATCGTTCCACTGTTCCTTCCACTCCCCTTTCCCTCGCCATAACGTTCGATTAGTTCTCTTTCTTTCTGAAAAGGGACCTCGAAGCCAACAAATTAGTTCCCGAGAAAAGCCCGATTAGTTCCCTGCTTTTGAGCTATTTGCAGGGAACTAATCTCCAATAATTCCCTCATAATGTTTATTTTCTCCCTTGTCGAAAACAAAAAGCGACTAATTGTAAACAATCTTCATTGTACCCGATCTTCAACTTCATTGCCATATAGCCCAAATGATGACAAAAATGCCATCACCAAGAAATACGCAAACATAAAAGAGGCCATCGGGGCAAGTAGAGACTTGACGGTTTATTTTCTTGCACCAAACAGTGCCGTTATGAGAGAAAGCATAATCAACTCTGCAAAAATTGCAGATACACCTCCCCGTATTATTAAGTGCAATGGTAGAAGAAAAGTAGAGAGTTATTGCTTACCTTTGCCGGAGGTATTGATTTGCTGCTCTCCATTCCCTTGAAAAAAGGGACGCAGAGGGGGGCAGGTCGTTTGTTGATCTAAATAATAAGAACTGTACAAAACACTATGAACACTACCCTGAGAGCTGTTTTGAGTTGTGTGGCTTGCACTCTTGCTTCCGCCTTCTTGGGAGCAACCGGCCTATCGGCTCAAACCACCCCACTGTGGATACGTTATGCACAAATTTCTCCCGATGGAAAAAAGATTGTCTTTACCTATAAAGGCGATCTTTTTGTCGTTTCTACCCAAGGCGGTACCGCTACCCGACTGACAGCAACCTCCGCCTATGAGACTCGCCCCAAATGGAGTCCGGATGGTACCCAAATAGCTTTTATGAGCAACCGAGACGGAGCCTCCTCCATCTACATTATGCCTGCACAGGGCGGTGCCGCCAAACGAATTACCAAGCACGGCCTTTCGCACGAATTGAAGTGCTTTACCCCTAAGGGCGATGCCATTGTCTTTACCGGAGATCTGCAAACCCCTGCCGGGAGTGCCATTCACCCGGGAATTTTTGGTCAAACCTACCAAGTACCCGTAACAGGAGGTATTCCACAACTTTTAGGAACTTATCCGGCGCACGAAATTACATTCAACGCCTCGGGTTCCGCCTACCTAATCGAAGACCTCAAAGGATTCGAAAACCGCTGGCGTAAACACCATACCTCCTCGGTAACCAGAGATATCTATCTCATCTCTCCCCGAGACAACAAAGTAACACCGCTCACCACTCGCCCCGGAGAGGACCTCAATCCGGTTTTCTCGCCCGATGAAAAAGAGGTGTTCTTCTTGAGCGAACGCTCGGGAAACTCGCTCAACGTATGGAGTATGAGTGCCTCCTCCGGAGACAAAAGCGGAGCCAAACAGATCACCAAGTTCAAGAATCACCCAGTACGCTTCTTGAGTATAGCAAACAACGGTACCTTAGCCTATACCTACGACGGTGAACTATATACCCAAAAACCCGGAGCCGATCCTCAAAAAGTATCTGTCAACATCATTGCCGACTTTGCCGAGCAACAAACCAATCGTATGGTGCTCTCGTCCGGCATCAACAGTTTTGCCACATCTCAAGATGGCAAACAGATGGTTTTTACCGTGCGTGGAGAAGTGTTTGCAGCCTCCATTGAACACGGAACCACTAAGCGAATTACGGAAACAGCTGCCCAAGAGAGCAGCGTTCTCTTGGCCGATAAAGACCGTTCGGTTATCTACGTTTCTTTCCGCAATGGCAAACACGATTTGTACAAAACCTCCATCGTAGCAAAAGACGAACCCAACTTCTTCACCGCCACGATGTTCAAGGAAGAACTTCTTATTCCGCAAGACAAAAGCGAAAAAACTTGTCCCAAACTTTCGCCCGACGGCAAAGAGATTGCCTACTTGAGCGACCGCAAAAAACTGGTTGTTTACAACTTTGAAAAGAAACAATTCCGCACCATTACCGATGGTTCGGGGCAATTGGATTCTCACGGGCAGATAGACTACTCTTGGTCGCCCGATGGCAAATGGATTGCTATGGAATATGTACCCCGTTTGCACGCACCCTATTCGGACATAGGTATTGTGAGTGCACAAGGCGGAGAGGTACATAACCTCACTAACAGCGGCTACTTTTCTTCGTCTCCCCGTTGGGTGATGGGCGGAGAGGCACTCATCTTCTCGTCCGAGAGATTGGGTATGCGCAACCACGCTTCGTGGGGTTCTATGAACGACGTATTTATGGTCTTTATGAACCGAAAAGGGTACGAAAAGTTCCGTATGAACAAGGAAGAATATGACCTCTATATGGCATCCGGAGCCGATTCCATCCCTGCCATAGCACCGGTAAACAAAGCAGACACCGCCAAAAACAAGGATATTATGGTGGAGTGGAAAGATATAGAAGACCGCGTAGTGCGCCTTACTCCCAACTCTTCCGATTTGGGTGATGCCTATGTAGACAACAAAGGAAGCAAACTGTATTACCTCACATCGTTTGAAGGAGGATACAACCTCTGGACGGTAGATTTGCGTGAAGGTACCACTGAGATGCTTCGCAAAATGAACCTCGGAGGAGCTATGTTGATACCCGATGCCAAAGGCGAAAAACTCTTTATCTGCTCTTCACAATCCATACAATCGCTCAACCTTTCCAATAATAAGGTAGAAAGTCACTCATTCCGAGCCGAATTGGAGTTCGACCCTTATGAAGAACGCCAAGCAATGTACAACACAATGGCACACGAAGAAAAAGTACGCTTCTACCGCAAAGATATGCACGGGGTAAATTGGGATGCTCTTACGGAACACTACCGCAAATTCCTTCCCCATATAGCCAATTCGCAGGATTTTGCCGAACTGATGAGCGAAATTTTGGGCGAACTGAATGTGTCGCACACAGGAGGAGGATACTCGGGTGGCAGCTCGGGCAAACGCCCCGGAAACTTGGGTTTGCTCTTCGATCTCACCCCCCAAGGGAAAGAGGGTATAACCATCGAAGAAGTTCTTGCCGGTGGTCCATTCGATTCGTTCCGCTCCAAGGTGCAACCGGGCGACCGTATCGTAGCCATCGACGGTCAACGCCTCGATCCTAAAAAAGATTACCACGAACTGCTTTTGGGCAAAATCGGAATACCCGTACGTGTTACGTTGCTTTCCAAAAACGGGGAAGAATATGACGAAGTTATTCGCCCCGTCAGCAATAGCAAAGTAGATGCCCTTCTCTATAAACGTTGGGTACGCCAGCGTGCCGCCGAAGTAGAGCGTCTCTCCGGAGGGCGTTTGGGATATGTACACATCAGTTCGATGGGCGACGATTCGTTCCGCAAAGCCTATTCCGAAGCCTTGGGACGTTACAACAACAAAGAGGGTATTGTAATAGATATTCGTTACAACGGCGGAGGACGCCTGCACGAAGATGTAGAAGTACTCTTTTCCGGTACCCCTTATTTGATGCAACAGGTGCGTGGCGAAGACTACTGCGTTATGCCCAGCCGTCGCTGGACCAAACCCTCAGTGATGCTCGTTTGTGAAGCCGACTACTCCAACGCCCACGGAACACCTTGGGTTTACCAAACACAAAAAATAGGCAAAGTGGTGGGTATGCCCGTACCGGGAACTATGACCAGCGTTAATTGGGTACGCCTGCAAGACCCGTCGCTCTTCTTTGGTATTCCCATTGTGGGATACAAAACCTTGCAAGGGAACTACCTCGAAAACACTCAACTTGAACCGGATGTATTGGCACCGCAAGATTATCAGAAACTCGATGCCGGGGAAGATGTTCAACTGCGCAAAGCCGTGGAGGTGCTCCTCAAAGAGATTGCCGCCAAACCACAACCGAAATTTTAATTATTCAATATCATAATAACTATTCTCTAAACGAAGTACTTGTATGGCCAGTTTAGCAAAAATCGTAGAATGCGTACCTAACTTCAGCGAAGGTCGCGACAAAGAAAAAATTGAACAGATTGTACAACCTTTCCGTGCCACTGCCGGAGTTAAGTTGTTGGATTACAGCAATGATGAAGACCACAACCGCCTTGTAGTTACCGTTATGGGAGAACCCCAAGCAGTAAAAACAGCCGTCTTGGAAGCCATCGGCGTGGCTGTTAAAGTCATCGACCTCACCAAACACGAAGGACAACACCCCCGTATGGGTGCCGTAGACGTGGTTCCTTTCATTCCCATCCGCAATATGGATATGGAAGAAGCCATTGCTCTTTCCAAAGAGGTAGCAGAAGAAGTGGGCAACCGCTACGGAGTACCTGTATTTTTGTACGAAAAATCGGCCTCTGCTCCGCATCGTGAAAACCTTGCGGCCATCCGCAAAGGACAATTTGAAGGAATGGCGGAAAAAGTACACCAGCCCGAATGGAAGCCCGATTTCGGTCCTGCCGATTGTCACCCCACAGCCGGTGTAGTTGCCATTGGTGCCCGTATGCCTTTGTGCGCTTACAACATCAACCTCAACACATCGGATGTAAGCATTGCCGATGCCATTGCCAAAAAGGTACGCTTCATCGGAGGTGGTTTGCGCTTCTGCAAAGCTATGGGTGTAGAGCTCACTGATCGCCACATTGCCCAAGTTTCTATGAACCTGACCGATTACAGCAAAACAGCCATCTACCGAGCACACGAAATGGTACGTATGGAAGCTCGTCGCTATGGGGTGGAAATAGTAGGTTCGGAAGTAATCGGCTTGGTACCGATGCAGGCTCTTATTGACTGTGCCGAATATTATCTCGGTATAGAAAACTTCGATACAAACCAGATCTTGGAACTCCGTATGATGGAGTAAGAGCCTCAATCCTATGCAAGAGTCTCAATCTTTATTTATCAAAAACATTGCGCAAATAGTAACGCGTCCCGGCTCCTCTGCGGTGCACGGGCGCGATGCTATGCGTCACATAGGAGTGGTAGAAGGCCCTGCTGCCGTCATCGTCAAAGAGGGTATCATCACCTTCGTAGGCTCTATGGAAGAGGCTGTTCGGCAAGATACGGCAGGTTGTAAGGAATACGATGCCCAAGGCTGTACCCTTCTACCCGGCTTTGTAGACAGCCATACCCACTTGGTTTTTGGCGGATATAGGGAGGAAGAGTTTCAGTGGCGTTTGGCAGGGGACAGCTATATGAGCATTATGCAAAGAGGGGGCGGTATTGCCAATACGATGCAAGCCACCCGCAATACCTCTGCTCAAGACCTCGCTCTTGCAGCCCAGACACACCTCCAAGCTATGCTTTCTATGGGAGTTACCACCGTGGAGGCCAAAAGCGGCTACGGTATGGAACTGAATACCGAACTCAAACAACTACAAGTAGTAAGAGAGTTGCAACAAACACAACCCATAGAACTTGTTTCCACCTTTATGGGAGCACACGATACGCCTCCCGAATACAAAGGCAACCCCACCGCTTTTATAGAGCACTTGGTGCAAGATATGCTGCCCCGTGTGGCACAAGAGGGATTGGCTGAATTTTGCGACATTTTTACGGAAGAGGGTG
Organism: Bacteroidota bacterium; assembly: GCA_023396255.1. Taxonomy (GTDB): domain Bacteria; phylum Bacteroidota; class Bacteroidia; order Bacteroidales; family Porphyromonadaceae; genus Porphyromonas. Next base: position 122,191 of record JAEWWU010000013.1, on the reverse strand, counting down.
TTTTTGATCACGCACAAACTCGCCGTTTGCTCGTAGCAGCCAAAGAATTGGGCTTCAAAGTCAAGATGCACGCCGACGAAATTGTCCCCTTCGGAGGAGCCGAGTTGGCCGCCGAACTGGGTTGCTTCTCCGCTGACCATCTACTACAAATATCGGATATCGGTATCGAAGCTTTGGCACATTCCGGCACAGTAGGCACCCTTTTGCCTTGTACGGCTTTTAGTCTCAAAGCCCCTTACGCTCCGGTGCGTAAAATGATCGATGCCGGCTGTGCCGTTGCTGTTGCTTCGGATCTCAATCCGGGCAGTTGCTTTAGCAATTCGGTACCCCTAATGTTTGCCTTGGCAACTATTTATATGGGTATGACAGTAGAAGAAGCTATCACGGCACTTACCCTTAACGGTGCTGCTGCCATAGACCGCGCACACCTTATAGGAAGTATAGAAGTGGGCAAGCAAGCCGATTTTGCTTTGTTGCGTTTCCCCTCCTATCGTTTCTTATCTTATCACTTTGGGGTCAATCTCGTTTGTGCCACCATCAAACGAGGCATTGTTTACCGCAATGAAATAGTTAAACAGTAAAAATTTACAATAATGAATTCACTTACCGAACTCACCGTTACCGGCTTTTTGGCCGAAACAGCCGGCAAAGAACCCGTTCCCGGCGGAGGCAGTATCTCTGCCCTCAATGGATCTATCGCTGCTGCCTTGGCAGAGATGGTTGCTAACCTAACCATCGGTCGCAAAAAATACGTAGAAGTAGAAGCTCAAATGACCGAGGTAGCACGCCGAGCACAAGAAATCCGTACAGCTTTGGTAGCCGATATAGATCGCGATAGCGATGCTTATAACAAGGTTTTTGCCGCTTTCAAACTCCCCAAAGAAACGGATCAGGAAAAAGCTTATCGTTCGGAACAGATAGAAATCAACACCAAATACGCCGCTCAAGTACCTATGGAGGTAGCTCGTGCTACTTCGGCTCTCTTGAGCGACATCGAAATGGTGGTAGAAAAGGGCAATCAGAATGCTGTAACAGATGGTTGCGTAGCTATGATGTGCGCTCGCTGTGCTATCATAGGAGCGCTCTTCAACGTGCGTATCAACCTCACTTCTATTGCTGACCAAGAGTTCGTTGCCGCTATGAGAGAGGAGGCCGACCGTTTGGAAGCCGATGTTATTGCTCGTGAAGCACGCATCTTGGAATACACCAAAAAAGCCTGCGAATAATGGAAATGAACGGAAAAGTATTAGAACTGGGCAGCCAACGGCTTACTCTGTCTTTGTGTGCCGATTACCTGCGCCATCGTCCTCAGGTTACTTTGTCAACTGCTGCCATAGAACGCATTCAACACTGCCGACAGTATTTGGATGACAAAGTAAAAGAAACCGACAAGCCCATCTACGGAGTTACCACCGGTTTTGGCTCTCTATGCAACCGCACCATCTCCGAACAAGACCTTACCACGTTGCAAGAAAATCTTGTTAAGAGCCACGCTTGTAGTTGCGGTACAGAGGTAGAGCAAGATATTGTGCGATTGATGCTACTTCTCAAAGCACACGCTTTGCAGTTGGGTCACAGTGGGGTACAGGTAGTTACGGTACAGCGCATCGCGGATATGCTCAACCACGATGTAATCCCTGTGGTATATGACCGTGGTTCTCTCGGAGCCAGTGGCGACTTAGCTCCTTTGGCAAACCTCTTTTTGCCGCTCATTGGTTGCGGAGAAGTGCGTTACAAGGGCGTTTTGCGCTCTTCGGATGAGGTACTCAAAGAGTTGGGCTGGGAAAAGATCACCTTAAAGAGCAAAGAAGGCTTGGCGTTGCTCAACGGCACGCAGTTTATGAGTTCTCACGGGGTTTATGCTCTCATCAAAGCTCATCGTTTGCTCGATGTGGCAGATATGGCAGCAGCCCTTTCTTTGGAGGCTTTCGATGGCATAGCAGCTCCCTACACCGAAAACCTGCACACAATTCGTCCACACCGTGGACAACTTACCGTGGCACGCCATATGTTGTCTTTACTCAAAGGCAGCGAAATGATTGCACGCCCAAAAACACAGGTACAAGATCCTTACAGCTTCCGTTGTGTACCTCAAGTACACGGAGCCAGTCGTGACGCTATTGACTACGTTACAAGCGTTGTAGAAACCGAGATTAACTCTGTAACCGATAACCCAACTGTCTTCCCTGATGAAGATTTGGTGCTTTCGGGAGGTAACTTCCACGGTCAACCCTTGGCAATTGTGTACGACTTTGCCGCCATTGCAATGGCAGAGATCGGCAATATTTCGGAACGCCGTGTAGCTCAACTCATCTTGGGGCTTCGTGGTTTGCCCGAATTCCTCGTGGCAAACCCCGGTTTGAATTCCGGATTTATGATTCCCCAGTATGCTGCTGCGGCTATGGTAAGCAAGAACAAAATGTATTGCTATGCAGCCAGCAGCGACAGCATCGTATCGAGCAACGGACAAGAAGATCACGTTTCTATGGGTGCCAACGCGGCTACCAAATTGCTCCCGATCATCGACAATCTGGAACACATTTTGGGCATAGAATTTATGAATGCAGCACAAGCGTTTGAGTTCCGTCGTCCTTTGCGCAGTTCGGAAGTAATCGAAGAGATGTTAGCAGCTTTCCGTCAAGTGGTACCTCGTGTAGAAGAAGATGTGGTTATGTACCAACAAATTCAGAACGCCACCACTTTCGTACGCAATTATAATTTCTGTATTCCCCAATAACAGAAAATAATAAATCAAATACAACAAAAAGGGTCGGGAAATCCATTATGGTTTCCGACCCTTTGTTTTTTGTTTTATGCTTCGTTGTTTGTTTTTCTTTTGGAAATAATGTTGCGTGAATAGTTAGCAGCTTACCACATCATCGCACCAAAGAGAGGGTTTGTGCCCCCCTGTCTATGGAAAGAAGGATGGCTTTGCAATCCGTTTCTATTACAAGCTGATTTTCACCCGTTACCTCGAAGAGTTTTTGTCCGGAAAAATCATATCCTTCAACACAATGACGTGCATCGTCCTGGAAAGAAACAATCCACTTCTCATTAAACAACGAAGTGGATACTTTTGTTCTGTTGATCTGTTCCACAGCTACTATTTCACCGGCATAGGAATTGGCTTCTCCCAAAGCATTCATAGAACAAACATTCCATTTGCGTTGTTTGGCAAGATCTACATCGGTAGTGGTAATATGGTTGCTGTCTTCTATGGTTCCATCCTCTTTGGCATAAACCACAACCAATACACGATCGCCCAAAACCATACCTTCTTGTTTGGGAAGGCTTTTTACCAAGCGGGTCATACTCTCATCCTTGATTTGATTGCCGTAAATAGAAAGGGTCATAAGATTTTTGAGAGAAGAAACGTCTAAACTTGAAATCTGATTTTTACTGATGTAGAGATGTTTCAAATTGGGTGTACCTCTAAGGTCTATCTTAGAAAGTTTATTGTCGGAGAGAGATAGATGAGACAATTCTTTACTTACAGGCATAGATATTTCTGTAAGTTGATTTTTAGCAACATCAATCTGTATTGCCGAAGTAAAAGCTGCAAGGTCGATGTACGAAAATTTATTGTTCGAAAGTTTTACCTCTTTCGTATGGGGGCTTTCTACGGGGAGTGTTATTTCTTCTATTTCGTTGGCCTCAAAATCGATTATTTCCAGCGAATTGCAGTGAGAAAGATCTACTTCCGTAAGCTTATTTTCTCTGGCTGTAATATTTTTCAATTCGGTGGTTCCGAAAAAAGATAATTCGGCTACCTGATTGTTTTCAAACGAAAGGGTTTCGAGAACACCCGAATGGGTCAAGTCAAATTCGGACAATTTGTTGGATGCTAAATAGAGTTGTTTGAGTTCCGGTTTATTTCCCAATACGAGAGAAGTAAGTTCGTTTTCGGAGAGATCTATACTCTTGAGTGCACTATATTCGGAAAGATCCATTGTTCCACTCAGCTTGTTGCCACACAAATCCAATTTGGCAAGTTTTTGCTTCTCGGCAGGTAACGATACAGACTTCAAAGGAGCGTTTTTGCGGCAGACGATGGCGATAAGAGAAGAAGCATTGGTCAAATCCAATGCGGACAAATCAGCCTCGTTTATCTCCAAAGATTTTATCTTATCTCCACAGATAGAGAATGGGGCAATGCCACCGGGATTTTTGAAATTGCTGCTCTCGTTGGTCAATTCCTCGCCGACATCTTTTTTATTGTCTCTATTAAGATCGACCCAAAGATTTTCTCCGGAAATTTTAATAGGAATAACAGAGGGTGTTGACTCCGTGGGTGTAATAACTATTTTTTCCGTTTCGTTGGTAACAACAGGGTCGCTACCCTCGTATTCGGTAAGGGCACTATCGTAAACGGTCCAATGTCTTTTTTTAGCAAGAGAAACATCGGCTTTAAGGCACACATTGGCCTCTTTGCCTTCTTGCTCCGGATTCAAATCGATTACAATAAATGTTTTCCCATCCTCGGCAATCTTATTGAGAGATTCAACAAGTTTGTGCATAGCCTTTGCATCTATTTTATTTCTACTCACGTTGAGATAAGTAAGGCCAGTAGCTTTGGAGAAATCCAAGGTTTGCAGCTGATTTTCGTTGAGTATGATTTCCTCCATATTTGCACAGTCGAGCAAATCTATTTGCTTCAAATTGCACTTTTCCGCATAAAATTTCCTCAAGGGGTTATTAGAGCACATCACTATTTTTTGCAGTTTGGGGTTCTCGCTACAATCAAGCCTATCCAAAATGGTTAGAGAAGAAATGTCCAAACCGGTCAATTCATTCTTAGAGAGGTCGAGTTCGGAAATCTCCGGAGCCTGTTTAAGTTCTATATTCTTTATTTTGGCCTCGTTGATGACCAACTTTGTAATCTTATCGGCATAGATTGTTACACTACCAAGCTTGCCCCAAGTAAGCGATGCTGCTTCACCAAAGGAAAGAGCTTCTCCATCATCCAATTTTTTGTTCCCATTGAGGTCTATGTAGGGAGTACTGTGGGTGGAAAAAGATTTCCCATCCAAATCGATCTCAAACTCATCTCCCGAAGAGAGATTGGAAGTTATCACAACGAACTCTTTGGAAGAAGGAGTTCCTTGGGCGTTGGAAGAGAAGGGCAAGAAAGAGAAAAGCACCCCCCAAAAGAAAAGGACATAAAATGCCCTAAACAGAGTAGATTTAAGCATAGATTTTTTATTTAAGTTGTACATTGTATCTTTCAAATTACCTAATATAGATGCATAGAATTACACCTTGATACGGAAATAATACTAAATTAGTTTCAATAACGAGTGCAAACGTACAGTAGAAAGATAAATTTTGAAATACTCATTTATCGGTATTTTTACACTGTGTGTGAACTACAAAAAGGTATTTTGAAACGCATTTTTACACTTTCTTTCCAAGATGACGACCCAAATACAAGAAACCGGTTCTCTCCTTACCTTAGGTTTCTCTATGTGTCTGTTTCTTTTTTATGCTTCCTTGTCACATAAAAAAAGATCGTGACGTTTTTTATTGCAACGACACGATCTCCCTTTGGTAGTCTTTATTCTCGTGATTTCGCTATAAGCCGTTGAGAATACGGCGAGCGCAAGCGATGGCTTCTTTATCGCTCTGAAGCCCATTGTAAGCATCTATGATGTGGGTATCCGACACGTTGAGTAGGGGAGATTTATGGTGAGAAATACTTGTTCGTTCGCACTTAAAAGTACCGTGAAACATTCTTGCTCCGGTTTCCTGTGCCAATGCTTCCAAATTAGTCGGTGTAATACCTCCTCCGCACATAATGCCAATCCGCTCATTGGCACCAATAACCAGCCGACGCAGCATTTCCGCTCCTTGTGGTGCCGTGGGTGCTCCTCCCGAGGTGAGCACTCTATGGAACCCTCTTGCAATGAGAAGCTCCATCAATTCGTACAGATTTCTGCTGTAATCGAATGCTCTGTGAAAGGTAACACTCATTCCCTTTGCCGCTTCCAATAGACGACTGTTGGCATATTCATCATAGTCTCCTTCTTGAGTAAGGCAACCAAAAACAACTCCATCCACTCCCAAATGCCTACACATTTCTATATCGGCAACCATTTCGTTCACCTCTTCTTCCGTGTAAATGAAGTCGCCTCCCCTGGGGCGAATAATTACGTGCAGAGCTATATGATCTCCCACAACCTTACGGGACAATTTAATAGCACCATAAGAGGGCGTAGTACCTCCCTCCGGCAACGAAGCACACAACTCCACTCTCTGTGCTCCTCCCTCTCGAGCCGCCTTACAACTAAGGGGTGAATTGGCACAAACCTCCAATTCATACTCTTTTTGTGAACAAGTGGTAACCAAAGAAGACATAACCAAAGATTAGAAAGACAATTGTTGAGTATCGATCTGCAAAGGATCGGACGAATCGATTGAAATCACCAAGCCATCTTGGGCAGCTATAGTCTGTGGAAACACTCTCTGTGCCTCCTCCAAAAGGACATCCGTATTCTTGTATCGTGAAGAATAGTGACCTATAACCAATTTGCCTACTTCTGCCAAAAGCGCCATCTGTGCCGCCTGCGTTGCCGAGCTATGCCCCGTTTCTCGCAGTCTGTGAGCAAATTCCTCTCCATAAGTAGCTTCGTGGTACAAAAGAGTGCTATCCGCTATAAGCGGAGCTAAGTGAGGCAGAAAAACGGTATCCGAACAGTAAGCATAAGAACGAGGTTTACGCCCTTGTACGGTGAGTTGTTCATTGGCATAATATCTTCCATCGGGAGCGATATAATCGTTTCCCTCTTGCAACAAACGGTAATAGGCATACGGAATAGAAGCTTCTTGTACGGCAATGGGGTCTATTTTTCTCTTGGGAACCCGTTCGGTGAAACGAAATCCCACCGTTTCTATCCTATGCTCCAAAGGGAGAGAAAGCACTTCTATATACTTATCCTCATAAATCGTTGCAGAAACTTTATGGTCTACCTCCACAACTTTGATCTGTAACAGAGATTCTGTCAAAAAAGTCTCTTGTAAAAAAGAAACATAACGCTCTATCCCTTTCGGACCCACTATGGTAAGGCAGTAATTGTATCCCATCAGTCCCAAAGTAGAAAGCAGACCCGGCAAACCCAAACAATGATCTCCGTGTAGATGTGAAATAAAAATAACTCTCAGGTTTCCGAACCCCAATTTGTGAAAACGCAACTGTCGCTGCGCTCCTTCACCACAGTCAATCATATAAAGTCTGCCCCCACATTGCAATATTTGCGCTGCGGACAAACGCGCTGTAGTAGGCATAGCAGAACCGCAACCCAAAATATGCACACAAAATGACCCGGGCATAGAGTGTGGGGTATTTTTTTTCACCAAAATACCTTGTTACAAATTGGTTGAGTCCGTTTCGTAACGATAGAATCCCACTCCTGTCTTACGGCCCAATTCACCGGCACGTACTTTCTTACGTAGCACAGGATGAGGACGATACTTAGGATCACCAAACTCTTCGTACAAACCTTCCATAATTGCCAAACAATTATCCAACCCTATCAAATCTGCCAATTCGAGGGGTCCCATAGGGTGATTGGCTCCCGTTCTCATAGCGGCATCGATAGCTTCTATGGATGCAACCCCTTCCGAAAACTCGGCAATAGCCTCGTTGATCATAGGCACCAAAAGTCTGTTAACCACAAAACCGGGGGCTTCGTCCACCTCAATAGGTTCTTTACCCATACGGCAACACAAATCCAAGGCAAAAGAAACCACTTCGGAATCCGTGTGCCTGCCCCGAATTACCTCGACCAGTTTCATCACCGATACAGGTGTAAAAAAATGCATCCCTATAAAACGTTCGGGACGGCGGGTCATAGAAGCCAATTCGGAAATACTTAACGATGAACTATTGGTGGCAAAAACAGCATCGTTCTGCACCGTGCTATCGAGGTTTTTGTAAAAGGCTTCCGCTTCGTTCTTTTTCAGCGAAGCCGCCTCAATAACCAAATCGGCATCGGCCACATCGGCATAGTCTTGTGTACAGGTAACGTAACGAAGATGCTCGGGCAGCTGATCCATTCCCAAGCCGCTCTGTTGCAGAGCGTGCTTAACGGAGACCTCTATGCGTGCCATTGCATTTTCTACCTGTTCTTTATTTTCCACTTTGAGTACCACCGGTATGGCATTCATCACCAAGCAATGCACCACACCTATCCCTACTGTACCGGAACTGATTACAGCTATCTTTTTATTATACGGGAGGGGAGCAGTACCCGTAGCGGTGGCAACGGTTTGCTGCACCGATTGCGGAGTAGATAATTCGTTATCCATAACTATTAACTTTAAGGAGTATTGTGTCTCTTTCGGAGGAAGGCAATCATACTCTTTGCTTACTACATTCAACAGGGTAGGGCGACTTTCCACTCTTTCTTTGCAATCCCCTACCACGGCATAAACAAAGATAACACATTGCAAGCTACCAAGTGCAGGAGGTGGAGGGGTCGAGTTATTATTATGGGTTCTTATTCTTATTAAAAGAGATTATTATAATAATAAGGGTGTTGAAACTGTTCATAACTTGTCTCAAAAGTGCCTACTGCTTTGCGTAACTGTTTTGTAACTCGCTGATAAGGGTGGAGTGTTGTATCTGCTTACTCCTTTTGTCAGCAGAGGGATTGAGAAGGGTTGATTCTCGGTAGTCAATTGAAACAGTTACGCAAAGCTCCGGGGTGGTTTCTTTTTGTTGAAAACTTGTTAGTATCTTGTTCATAATCGGGAGGGTTATGAACATAGGGGAGAAAAGTATCCATAACAATGTTGAAAGATGTTGATAACTATGAGAGTTATGAACAGGTTATAAACAAGTTTTCAACATACCGTGTTGAAAAGTTTTTCTCTTTTTGGTTCATTTTGTGCATACGAGATGATATTTGGGCAGCTTATGCTCGAACTGCGTCGAAAGGCTTTGTTTTGTCTGAATCATAAATAAGATTTTTGTGATGCAGAGTAGCTGGTGAAGTAAGAAATTTTCTTGCCCCGATGAGTTGCAATGGGATTGTGCAGAGGGGTTGATTGGAAGGGATAAAAAATTCATTTTCTTCGGAGAAAATGATTGTTGGTAGGGAAGTATTGCTTTTTTTCTCCGAAGAAAAGAGCAGAAAAATAGGGAACCGATTGTCGATTTTAACGGAGAAAATCACCTCGATACAAGAGTTTTCAATGATCTCAAGATGTGTTGATGACTTGCAAGAACACAAAATGGAAACCGATTGTAAGAGATAGAACAGAGTGATTTTAGTGGTGGCGATGGGAAGAGAAATTTGTCCTGCTCTGTTCGGTATTACCTTTGCCTTTGGTTTGCTAATATAAAGAAAGATGATCGGAGAGATATTATGTGTAGGAGCAGGTAGTTTTTTGGGAGGAGTGGGGCGTTACCTTGTGTCGTTGGCTGTGAAGAATGCGAGCGGAGGTTTTCCGTGGTCCACTTGGGTGGTCAATGTAGCAGGGGCTTTGCTTCTGGGTTTTTTGAGTGGATTTTTTGTCAGAAGCAGTGTGCCGTCTCATTGGTTCAATCTGTTTTTTGCAGTGGGTGTATGTGGCGGTTTTACCACCTTCTCTACTTTTACCAAGGATGCCTTATTGCTGTTGCAATCGGGTCAATACTTCGCGTTTGTCGGTTATGTGTTGGGGAGTGTTGTTCTGGGAATGATTGCCATTGCTGTAGGTTGGTGGCTGGCCAAATGGTAAGGAAAGTTTTTTTCGACAATATAGTTGGACCGTTTTATTGTTCGCGAAGTGGTTTACACCACGTTATTGTATGATGTTTTTTTATTTTATTTGCAGTTGTATTTCATATAATCTGTAGACAAGTAATGAAAAAATTGGTTCCAAAGTTATTGTTGTGCTTTTGTATACTGTTTTGTGGCAGTCTGTCTGCTCAAAATGTTCGTGGGCGTGTTTTGGATGCAACCGCCCATCCTCTTCCTTACACAGCGGTAATGTTGTATAGTTGCGATTCGGTTTTTTTGCAGGGAGGGGTTACGGATAGTTTGGGATGCTTTGCCATTCAGTACAATGGTTCGTTTCCATACCTTGTTAAGATAAAACATATAGAGTACAAAGAAGTCACGAAACAGTTTCACGGTCTTGACTGCGGAGACATCGTTTTGGACGGTGAAGATCGTCTTTTGAATGAAGTTGTGGTGCAGGGAAAGAGACCACCTGTTTCGTTGGAAAAGTCGGGTGGATTGGTCTACTCGGCAGACCTTATCAGACAAACATCGGTAGTCTCCACGGCATATGACATATTGAAAAAGTTACCCGGTATCATAGAGCAAGGGGACAAGCTCTCTTTGGTGGGGAGTAGCGATGTTTTAATTGTCATCAACGGAAAGCTATCCAACCTATCTGCCGCACAGTTGTACAAGTTGTTGCGTTCTCTGCCAGCGAGCCGTGTGGAGCAACTCAAAGTATTTTACAATCCGCCTCCAAAATATCGCACACGCGCAGTGGTGATTGATGTGGTGCTTACTCAAGCAATCAAGTTCGAGGGAGAAGCTCATACATCTTATTCGTTTGGCAGTAAAGAGACCCACGTATGGAGTGTGGGGGGTAGTGCGGTACTTCCTTTAGATGCTGTGAGTTTCGATTTTTCTTACGACTTGAGGTTATCGAAGTTTCTTTCGGGGATTAAATACCTCAGCAAACATAGATTGCGGGATAAGATTTTTGAAATTGATCAGCAACAATTATCTCGAAGTACCTATCGAGATCACAATATTCGTCTGGGTGCCGGTTTCAATCTTTCGGAAAACAGTTCTCTTGAAGCAACCTATACCGGTATATTGAACCCGGTGAGCGCAAATCTGTCTGTTTCAAAGGGTACGTTTCTTTTTTCTGAAAATAGAACGAACAATCCGGACTATACACACGATTTTTCTCTACGATACCAAAATAATAGCGGGTGGGATGTTAATGCCAATTATACTCTATTCCACCTCAACCAAAGGCAGCATATCACCAATTTGCGAAAGGAGCAGAATAAAGAGGTGTTCAATGTATTTTCCACACAGAAGATAAACCGATTGCAGCTCTCTGCCGACAAGCAATTTTCTTTGTCGGACAAAACTTCCGTAACTGTCGGTTCCTCATACTCTTTGTCTCAAAGTAAAGACAAAATAGAATATCAACTTATAGAGGGAAAGTTGGATGTGTCGAATAGCGATTTGACTCAGAGAGAATATAATTTTACCCTCTATACAGGAGTGGAACAGAAGTTTTCGGATAAATTCTCCGCTTCGGCATATCTCACTTTGGAGCAGTACAAGAGGGCAGGTTTGAACAAAAGGCTTTTGTATCCGCAAGCCTCTTTTACCTATGCAATAGCCCCCGACCACCTTGTACAGGGATCGTTTTCATCAGAAAAGGTGTATCCCTCTTTTTGGAGTATGCAGAGAGTAGTCAGTTATATAGACGGGTATTCCGAAGTTCGTGGCAATCCTTCTCTATTGCCTATGCAACGTTATAATGGTAGGCTCCTTTATCTCTATAAACAGAAGTATGTGGTACAGTTCTACCACAAATACATAGATAAATATTTTCAGCAATCGGTTTACCAAGACCCCAACCGATTGGTTTTGATTTACGAAACAAAGAACTGGGATTACCTAAGGGAATCGGGAGTGAATGTGGTTATACCTTTTTCTTTCACCAAGCACATCAGCCATCGTCTTACCACGGCCTTGTTCAACGAATCAGTTAAGACGAAAGACTTTTACGGCTTTGGCATAGACCGCAACAGATGGATATGGTTTGCTTTTCTCAACAATAATTTTGTTCTTTCCACCAAACCAAACGTTACTTTTGACCTCTCTGTCGGGTACAGAACAAAGGGTCTGCAAACCGTCTACGATATTAGTCCTCTTTGGATGTTCAATTTGGGATTGAAGTATGTGTCTCCATCCAATAGATTTTCTTTGAGCATAGAAGCCAATGATCCTTTCAATATCTCTGTACCTGTTGCCACTTCGCAGTGGGGTACGCAGAGTTTTGTTCTTGACACCCGTGGTTATAATCGTAGCATAGAGGTGCGTTTTTCTTATAATTTTGGGGAGTACAAGAAGAAAGAACGCAGAGAAGTAGATACTTCGCGTTTTGGTCTTTGAGAAGGGTAATACCTCTCTCTATGTTTTCGTTGCACCCGAAAGGTTGGTTCTAAAACCTTTTGGGTGCAAGTTGTATTTAGTAGGGTGTATATTTTAGGCTACAATTTTTATTGGTACAAAAGAGTAATTTTGTTTGCTGGAAAATTTATTGTTTTCATTACCGAGATAAACACACACCATAGCCGAAGAAAGAGAGTTTTTTCGGGTAATTAAATTGAAATCCCAAACCTTACGTATGCCATTGGAAAAAGAGAAAAAGCAGTTCACAGGATTGTCCGACAAGGAGGTACAACTCAGTCGCACCCAACACGGAACCAATAGCCTTACTCCCCCTCAAAGAGAATCTCTGTGGAGTAAGTTTATAGAAAAGTTCAAAGACCCCATCATTATGATATTGCTTGTAGCTATGATGCTTTCGTTGGGAGTGTCTTGTTATGAGTTTTTTGTAGTGGGCGATGACAACCTATCGCACTTCTTGGAGCCGGCAGGGGTATTGCTCGCCGTACTTTTGGCAACCGGAGTGGCTTTCTATTTTGAACTCAAGAGCGAGCGCGAATTTGCCATTCTCAATCAAGTAAACGAAGATATATGGTACAAAGTGTACCGCAACGGACAAATAGGTCAGGTGCTCAAAGCCGATTTGGTAGTGGGCGATGTGGTTGCCCTCGATGCCGGGGAACAAGTGCCGGCAGATGGTACTTTGTTGCAAAGTGTTTCGTTGCAGATAGACGAGTCTTCACTTACCGGCGAGCCCATCGTAATCAAAAGTACTTCTCCCGAAGAAGCGGATCCCGATGCCACTTACCCTACTCACTACATTTGCAGAGGTACAACCGTGTTGGATGGGCATTGCGTTTACCGGGTGGATAAAGTGGGCGATGCCACCGAATATGGTCGTGTCTTTGAAGGGGTACAGATAGACAACAGCGTAAAAACTCCGCTCAACAAACAGTTGGAAGGTTTAGCTAAAATCATCACTCGGGTCAGCTATGGCATTGCTGCCGTGGTTCTTGTGGGTTCTATGCTCATTTACGCCTCACAGGGTGGTTTTACACAAAACGATTGGGTATATACGCTTGGTTATCTCTTGGAAAAAGTTATGATTGCCGTTACTATTATAGTGGTTGCCGTACCCGAAGGATTGCCTATGAGCGTCACCTTGAGTTTGGCGTACAGTATGCGCAGTATGATGAAAACCAATAATCTGGTACGGCGTATGCACGCTTGCGAAACAATGGGGGCTGCTACCGTCATCTGCACCGATAAAACGGGGACTTTGACCCAAAACAGAATGACCGTTGCCGATACTTTTTTTCATTCGTTGCCTCAAAATAGTTCTTTGCTGTCTCTTTCTATGGCAACCAATTCGACGGCTCATTTGGATTTGTCCGACCTCAAGCATCCGTCCGTATTGGGAAACCCTACCGAGGGAGCGCTCCTGCTGTGGTTGCGCGAGCAGGGAACGGATTATGAGCTACTTAGAAAGCAATATCCCGTGGTGGAGCAATTGACCTTCTCCACCGAACGTAAGTATATGGCAACGGTGATACAAACCGAGGATAATCAAAAATTGCTCTTGGTCAAAGGGGCTCCCGAAATTGTGATGCTTAATTGCCGTATGGATTCCTCGGAACAAGAGCTTTATCACCTCAAATTGCAAGAATATCAAAACAAAGCGATGCGCACCATAGGATTCGCCTATGCCGAGTGGAGTGGAGATCGATCTCCTTTCGCCAACGGAGTGCTTGCCACAGACGGATTGACTTTTATTGGTATCGTAGGAATAAGTGACCCCATCAGAGCCGAAGTACCTGCAGCCATCAAAAGTTGTATGGATGCCGGCATTCAAGTTAAAATTGTTACAGGGGATACACCCGGTACGGCCAAGGAGATAGGACGACAGATAGGTCTTTGGGATGAGACTTGCACCGACAGCGAAATAATTACCGGTGCCGAGTTTGCCGCTATGAGCGACGAGGAGCTAATTCACAGAGTGCAGCAAATTCGCATTATGAGCCGTGCAAGACCGATGGATAAAGAGCGGTTGGTACGTTTGTTGCAATCCCAAGGCGAGGTGGTAGCCGTCACGGGCGATGGAACCAATGATGCCCCGGCGCTTAACAAGGCACAAGTGGGATTATCGATGGGAGATGGCACCTCGGTAGCCAAAGAGGCAAGCGACATCACTATTTTGGATAACTCTTTTGCAAGTATCACACAGGCGGTAATATGGGGCCGATCGCTTTACCGCAACATACAACGTTTTGTTCTCTTTCAAATGACCATCAATGTGGCGGCTTGTTTGATCGTTCTCATTGGAGCCTTTTTAGGAACCGATAGTCCGCTCACAGTGACCCAAATGTTGTGGGTTAATCTGATTATGGACACCTTCGCAGCCCTTGCTCTGGCATCTTTGCCTCCCAACCCGGCGGTGATGAAAGAGAAACCTCGCAGCAGAAATGCCAATATCATATCCCGAAGAATGGCAAGACAAATATTTGGTGTTGGGGGAAGTTTTGTCTTGGTTCTTTTTGCCTTAATGCAATACCTTAAACACGAAGAATTAACTCATTTGCAGCAGTTTGACTTTAGTTTATTGCCTCAACATATTTTTGATTTTGGGCCCGGTGTTTTGAGTGGCTACGAATTATCGCTCTTTTTCTCTTTCTTCGTCTTCTTGCAGTTTTGGAATATGTTCAATGCAAAGGCCTATAAGGGAGGCAGATCTGCTTTTATATCATTGGGCAAGTGTACCAACTTTCTGCTGATAGCCCTACTGATCGTTTTGGGACAAGTATTGATCACTACTTTTGGTGGTGGTATGTTTAGGGTTGTTCCATTGGATGCCGGTACTTGGATTTTGATTTTTGTGTCTGCAAGTTGTGTCTTGTGGTTAGGCGAGTTGGTACGCCTTTTTACGATAAAGAAATAAGCTATGATTTGCAAAAAATTTTATCGCAGTACTGTTTCTATAATATCTATTCTTACCTTTGCGGAACAATATAACAAATAACAAGAGAGAAATAATGAAAACGAATTACAAAAAACCGCACATACAAGTGACCTTATTAAATGCTCACAGTATGGTCTTCTTTACCCCTACGATACCCAAACACGATGACAATGTAGATACGGGCGGAGGAGACGCGGAATAACAACACACAGAAAAGAGCGATTTGCTATGCAAACCGCTCTTTTTTTGTGGGAATAGTAGTTTTTAGGCTTCTGTGCGGATACGATCGTCAAAGGCAGCCAAAGCTGCTTTAGCTCCCTCGCCCATAGCGATAACAATCTGCTTGTACGGAACCGTGGAAACGTCTCCTGCTGCATAAACCCCCGGTAAAGAAGTGCGGCAATGAGCATCCACCACTATTTGTCCTCGTTCGGTGTGCAGTTGATCGGCAAAAACGTCACTATTGGGCAAAAGACCGATTTGAACAAAAATACCATCCAAGGTAATGGTACTTTCGTCGCCGGAGGTCCGGTCTTTGATGCAAATGCCGGTTACGTTTTTCCCGGTGCCCTGAACCGATAGAGTTTGTTGATTGGTTCGTACCTCTACGTTGGACAACGAGGCCACTTTGTGCTGCAATACTTCATCGGCTTTGAGTTCGGGTAAAAACTCCAGTACGGTAACTTTGGAGCATATCCCTGCTAAGTCTATGGCTGCTTCTATACCGGAGTTGCCTCCACCTACAACGGCAACCTCTTTGCCCTTGTAAAACGGTCCATCGCAATGCGGACAAAATGCCACTCCTCGTCCGATGTGTTCCGCTTCGCCGGGAACATTGAGTTTGCGCCAGCTTGCCCCCGTGGCAATAATTACGGCAGGAGCGGTGAATAGTTCTCCCAACTGGGTGTGCAACTCTTTCTCTTTCCCTTCAAGGGAGGCTTTGACCACCTCTCTCTGTTCAAACAGATCAATGGGATAGTGTGCCATATGCTCTGCCAAATTTTGTGCTAGCTGTGCCCCGGTGGTAGATGGAACAGATATGAGGTTTTCGATGCCTACCGTGTCTTTTACCTGCCCTCCTACACGGGTTGCCAATACAGCAACTTTGAGTCCTTTACGAGCCGAATAAATTGCTGCGGCACTTCCGGCAGGACCGGCCCCCACGATGATTATGTCGTAATGCTTGGGAGTTGAGGGATTTTGTGCCACTTCGTTTTGTCCGTAGTGGGCCGTTAGGGCTTGTACCAAGGTACTTGTATCTCCTCTTCCCGAGTGAATCAGTTTGTCACCGACAAAGACTGCCGGAACGCCTTGCAAGTGCAAAGCGTCTGCTTCTTCTTGATTGATGGCCCCATCAATGGTTTCGTGTTCCATATCGGGATGCAAAAGGGTCATCATATTGAGGGCTTGAACCACATCGGGGCAATTGGTGCAGGTGAGCGAAACATAGGTACGCACACGCACAGGACCTTTGATGGCCGCAATGTTTGCTCCAAGCGTTTGGTCGGGTAGATTTTTACCTTTTCCATCGGCATTGAGGATGGCGAGTAAGAGGGTTGTAAACTCGTGTCCCGTGGGTACGGCTCTCATAGAGATGCCGGTGGGTTGCCCCTCCTTGAGCAGCGACCAACGAAGCGATTGTCCCAAACGCTCTTGCAAAGTTATGCGTGGCGAAACGGAGGCAACTTCATTCAGGAGTTCCATAAGCATCTCTCGGGAGGGATGATTGGGAGCTACTTCAACCTCCAAAGTATATGAGTGATTCAGTTCGGCAAATATTTGGCTCAACTGCTGTAATGTAGCTTGATCTAACATAATAAAGAGGTATTATAAGGGGTGGTGAAACGAGCGAAAAAGAAAAGAGGTCCGCCTATTAAAGCTCCTTGACAAGAAGACTAAAATCGGAAGACCTCGCAGATTTAGAAAGATTGAATAATCCCAAAAAGGCAGCTCTTATTGTGTTACCGCTTTATTGAGAAACCAAAGGGAGCCCCAAAAAGAACTGCGAAAAAGAAAAGTATAAAACAAGAGAGACAAGGGGTGTAGGGAGGAATCCCATCTATGCCTCTCTTGGTTTTACTGCTTAGAGTTTGCCCACGAGGTCGATGCTGGGTTTGAGTGTTTCGGCGCCTTGTTTCCACTTGGCAGGGCATACTTCATCTCCGTGAGAGGCAACAAATTGCAACGCTTGTACGCGACGAAGAAGTTCTTCTGCATTGCGACCGATATTGCCGGCCACTACTTCGTATGCCATAATTTTTCCTTCAGGGTTGACCACAAAAGTGCCTCGTTCGGAAATTCCTGCGGCTTCGATGTATACGTCAAATCCGTTAGAGAGCACGTGTGTGGGGTCTGCCAACATCGGGTACTTAATCTTTTTGATGGTTTCGGAAGCATCGTGCCAAGCCTTGTGGGTAAAGTGAGTGTCGCAAGAAACGGAGTATATCTCACAACCTATTTTCTTGAATTCTTCGTACTGGTCGGCAAGATCTTCCAACTCGGTGGGACACACAAAGGTAAAATCGGCAGGGTAGAAGAAGAATACGCTCCACTTGCCCAATACATCTTGTTTGGATACGGTACGGAAACTGTTTCCGTCAAATGCTTCAACCTTAAAGTCAATGATTTCTTTTCCTATTTGAGACATAGCTGTATAGTTTTTTTGGTTTATTGATTTGTATTTCTTTTTTTGACAAAGGTATAGTGGTGGCGATGCAACTACCACAGCCTTTGTCTATACACCTATTCACAAGATCTATATCTCGCGAGATAAGAGTTTTTTTTTTGTCCCCGTTGCAGTTATTTTGCCTTGGTCAATAATTTGCCTTGATCAATAATTTGCCTTGATCAATAAAAAGTATTCCTTATAATCGTTATTTCAAGGGTTGTTTTACTCATTGCGGATGGCGTTGGGATTGGCTCCCAAGAAAAAATTTTTCGCAGGGAACTAATTTTCGATAATTCCCTACGAATTTTTCTTTTGTCCAAGATATTTCAACGCCAATTCGAAGAAAATCTTTCTCGCCAAGAGGATCGATCAATCTTCCAGATAACCGAATTTACCGTGGTTAAGGTCGTCGTATGCCTGTAAGATTTCTTCTTTGGTGTTCATTACAAACGGACCGTATGACACAATGGGTTCGTTGAGAGGTTCACCGCTCATTATCAGCACAACGGTATCGGGAGCTGTGGCACGGAGGGTAAAGCTCTCTCCTTCGTTGGCAAATTTGAGAAGATTATCGACCGGTACATCGATTCCTTGTATCTCTATACTCCCTTGTATTACCAACAGTGCCGTGTTGTAGTGTGCGGGAAACGAAAACTCGGCATCAGCTCCTTCGTGCAGCTTGGCATTCATCAAATGAATGGGTGAGTGCGTTTTTGCCGGCCCTCGATTGCCTTGGTATTCACCGGCAATTACTTCGATGTATCCAGTCCCGTTGGGTAATTGTACTCGGGTTATTGTTTGGTGGGGCAAGGCTTGGTATCGGGGTTCGGACATTTTGTTTTTGCGAGGAAGGTTGGTCCACAATTGCACCATTTGAAAGGTGCCACCCTTTTGTGCCCACTCCTTGGCGTGGTATTCCTTGTGAAGCACTCCACGGGCTGCAGTCATCCATTGTACATCTCCCTGACCTATCACACCTCCATTGCCGGCACTGTCATTATGCTCTACCATTCCTTCGTAGGCAATGGTGACGGTTTCAAAACCTCTGTGCGGATGTACACCTACTCCGCCCGGGATTGTGCTGGGAGCAACTTCTCTTTTGGCGTTGTAATCCAAAAGGATAAAGGGATCCATATCTCGCATCGAGAGCCCTTCTACGGAAGGTATAAAGTTGTGCACACGAAAACCATCCCCCACCCAGTGTGTCGATTGCGGATGCGTAACGAAATCAATCTTTTTTGTGTTCATAATCTTGATCTTTTTTGTTTACGACACAAAAATAGGCGAGGATAAAAACCGGTGCATTGATCTATGTTAAGAGCGTTTGGGTGCAACATTATTTTTGTGTGCAAGCTCTTTGCGAATACGGCTTAGACTTTCCGGAGCGATTCCGAGATAGGAAGCCACCATCATTTGCGGTACTCGGGAAACAATCTCCGGATAAGTTTCGGCAAAGTAAAGGTACCGTTCTTCGGCAGAGTTGCTTTGCAGGGAGGTGATGCGTCGTTGTAGCATTTGGATGTGTTCGTAGAGGAGGTTTTGTGTGAGTGTTTCAAAGGCGCGATCTTCTGCCACCAGATGTTGCACGGCATCTTCGTCCAAAAGAAGAATCTTGGAGGGTTCTATGGTTTCGATGAAATAGTTGGATGGTTGGTCGAAAAAGATGCTGTTTACATTCATCAGGAACCATCCCTCTATGGCAAAGTGGAGGAGGTGTTCTCGTCCCTTTTCGTCGATGAAATATTCTCGCACGGCACCTTGTTCTATAAAGAAGCGATATTTGCACCGCTCCCCGGGAGTCAGGAGCAATTCTCCTTTTTGGGGAGTGAGCAGTTTGCTTCCCCGAAAAAGCAGCTCCATCTGTTCTTGATTGAGGTTTGCATTGAAGCGTAGAAATTCGCTGAATAGGTATTCCTTCATAATAATGTTTCTTATGGCTTGCCAATGGGGCAAAAATAGAAAAAACTTCAGCTTGGGACGGGAGAGGAGGTGGCACCCTCGGTTGGGGATTGCCTTTGTGGGGAGAGATGCAATTCTATTGCTTGTTTGGAACCGAAAACCTTATGATAGTTTGTATCGATCGTTTTTTACGCACAATAAAGAACAAAGCCCTACTCAACGGCGAAAGTCTACACTTTGGCGATCTGTTGGATATAACCCTTGCCCACGGAGCTCTCATAGCTTTGGTTCAAAGCACGAATTATTCCCTCAAAATTGACAATTGACTCTCCCAAAAAGACTAATTGCTTCCATTTGTTTGGGAAATCTGCAGGGGATTGATTTCCTCAAAAAATATTTCTTTTCCTCGAAAAAACTTTTCCTCCGAAACAAATAAGGAAATAAATAGTATATTTGCGCCACGATATGCCTATACTTCGTTGTATAAAATTGGTGTGTTGCTCGTTTGGGGCTGACCGGCTTTGACAGCGTGTAGAAGTGATTCGTAAGCATGTAGTGCTTGTTGTGATGCACTTTAATCCTTGCAACAAACTTTCTAAATGGCGAAAATAACTACGCTCTCGCTGCGTAACCGAAGAACAGTAAGTTAGCGCTTCATCCGCGCTTATAAGTGCGGACGAGACTTTGTCGAAAAAGGGTCGCTTCTGCCTTTTTTCATATGACAGAGCATCATACACAGAAGCTCGGCGGAGGGCTGTCCCGGTCCGAAGCTCAAATTTTAGGGGCTAAGGAATTGACTTGGGCGTTGCACCGCAGGTCTCTTCCCTACAATTGAAGTGCAAATAAACATGTAGAAAGCGCTTTGCCTCCGCGTTTGGACGAGGGTTCAACTCCCTCCAGCTCCACAATAAACCTTGAAAATTAGGTATTTATAAAGTAAGTACACAAAAAACGCTCCAAAACATCCGTTTTGGAGCGTTTCTTCTTTGACCCAACAAGAAGCCTGTACACGGTGGCGTCTTGCACATCTTCGCCACCGCTCCACTAATTCGCAAAGCCTCCCCTTCCAATGCCTCGATTAACAGCTATTTCCTTTGCAATAAGGTTGCAAAGTCATTCCTGATAGACGTATGTTCCTTAGAGATGTTCGGAATAGTCCTCTTATCCAAAATAGGACCCTCCGAGTTTTTGTGCGTGAATAGGTCTATCCGACAAGAGATGGTTTTCTTTTCGGTTTTTCAATAAATTGGGTAAAGTGTGGCTGTTGTCGTGCTTAAGGGCACAATCCTGAAACCTTTTTGCGAAATCTGTTGCGGATGAAGGGCTTCTATATATTCCCTTTTTCGGAGTTGTTTGTTTCGGAGGAAAAGTTTTTTTCGAGAGAAGAACCGGTGCTTTGAACCGAAGCTATGAGAGCTCCGTGGGCAAGGGTTATATCCAACAGATCGCCAAAGTGTAGGCTTTCGCCGTTGAGTAGAGCTTTGTTCTTGTACCGCACAATTCCGAAGCCTTTTTGTAAAATCTGTTGCGGATGAAGGGCTTCTATGAGCTGTGTCAGATGTTTGAGGTGTTGTTTTTGTTGCTCCAGTTGTCGGTTAGTTTCTCTCAATAATGTTTGCTCAATCGTTTTGAGGGTATTGATCTGCCTTTGGTTGTGACGCAGCAGGGCGGAGGAAAGACGTTGAGGCATAGCCGCTACTTTGTTGCGTCGTTCTTTGTGTAACCCGATATTGAGTCGCACGGCTGCCCGCAAGCGTTGTTCGGTCTGCTGTGCTTTGAGGGCAATTTGCTGCTGTCGGAGGGTAACGGCTCGTTGCAGTCGTTCTTCGGTTTGGGTCTGCTTATGGTGAGATTGAAGCATAAGCGTTTCGATGGAAGCGTTTAGTATCTGTCCCAATTGCGACAGATGGTTGAGTTCATTACCGGCACGCTGGATGAGAAAATCGGCTACTGCGGTGGGGGTTTTAAAGGCGGTGTGTGCCACCAAATCCAAAACGCTTTTGTCTCGTTCGTGCCCTACACCCGAGAGAATGGGAATAGGGAATTGGGCTACCGCCTCGGCAAGAGGAAAGCGGTCAAAAGCCGTGAGGTCGGTGGAGGCTCCACCTCCGCGTATGATGACCACAGCATCGAAGGGGAAATCGGTATCCGCAATTCTGTGCAGAGCTTGCACGATGGAGCTATCGGCATCTGTTCCCTGCATTTGTGCCGGAAAAAGAGCTGTGTAGAAATGTATGCCAAGGTTGTTTTGTGCCAAATGGTGCATAAAGTCGCCATACCCGGCTGCATTGGGAGCCGATACAATTGCCAGTTTCTGTACCAATCGGGGTAGTTGCAGCGACTGGTTAAGCTCCAATATTCCTTGTTTTTTGAGGGCTTCTATCACCTCTTGTCTGGCACGCACCAGATCGCCCAAAGTATAGGAGGGGTCTATGTCGTGAATGACCAAAGACAAGCCATAAACGGGATGCATCTGCACTTGCACCAGAACCAAAACCTTGATTCCCGAAACAATACAACTGCCGGTGGTATCTATGAATTTGGCATTGAGATAACCGAAACGATTGCTCCAAATGGAGGCACGCACCTTGGCCGCAGGTTGATTGCCTTGCTGTTCTTTTTCGACCAACTCCAAATAGCAGTGTCCGTTGCGACCGGCTACTTTGACATCAATTGTTTCGGCTGTGATCCAATAATAACCATTGAGGCTCTGTTCTACTGCCCGTTTGATCGATAGCAGCAGTTGACTCAAAGTATAAGACTGTGCCATAGGAGGAAGTGAAGAGACTAAAATTCCGTGTCGGCAAAGAGCGACCCTCCATTGTGCGCTATGGATGGAGTGCGTCCCAAATGCCTGTAGGCAAGAGGGGTTGCTTCACGCCCTCTTAGAGTTCGCTTGAGAAACCCTTCTTTGATGAGGAAAGGCTCGTAAACTTCTTCGACCGTTCCGGGGTCCTCGCTCATAGCAGTGGCAATGGTGGACAAACCCACAGGTCCTCCGTCAAACTTGTCTATGATGGTGGTCAGAATTTTGTGGTCTATGCGATCGAGTCCATAGGGATCTATATTTAGAGCCTTGAGAGCGTGAGCCGCAATTTCGTTGTCTATGGCACCGCTGCCACACACCTGTGCAAAGTCTCTCACTCTTTTGAGAAGTGCGTTGGCAATACGCGGAGTGCCCCTGCTGCGTCGGGCAATATTCATAGCAGCTTCGGGGGCGCAGGGAACATTGAGAATGGAAGCACTGCGCAGGACAATGGAACAAAGCGTTTCGGCATCGTAATACTCCAAGTGCATATTGATGCCAAAGCGGTCTCGCAAGGGTGCAGTGAGTAATCCGCTGCGGGTAGTGGCACCTATCAAGGTGAATGGGTTGAGCTCAATTTGTATGGAACGTGCCCCCGGACCTTTGTCAATCATAATGTCGATACGAAAATCTTCCATTGCCGAGTAGAGGTATTCTTCCACGTTGTGGCTCAGTCGGTGAATTTCGTCAATGAAGAGCACATCTCCTTCTTCGAGAGAGGTGAGCAGCCCTGCCAAGTCGCCCGGTTTATCCAATATGGGACCCGAAGAGATTTTTAACCCGGCTCCCAACTCCTGGGCAATGATGTTGCTTAGGGTGGTTTTACCCAATCCCGGAGGACCGTAGAGCAATACGTGGTCTAAAGCCTCGCCCCGCATACGTGCCGCTTGAACAAAGATGTTGAGGTTTTCTACCACTTTATCTTGCCCTTTGAAAGAGGCAAATCGGTTGGGACGCAAAGCAGCCTCAACCGCAAGGTCTTCGTTTCTTGCAGTTGAGGCTGTTCGGTTGCGAATATCAAACTCTTCGTTCATCGGAAAGCGATTGCTCTGTTGAGGGAACCTCCTTCTTGGCGTCTTATTGGAGACACAAGAGACGACCCTGTTATTTTACGTAGTATCCCGATCCCGAGACAACGAGGAAACGCTCTTCGGCAGGGAAGTGCAGTCGCACGGCTGCCGGGTAGATGTAGTTATTGATGGCTGCCGTGGTTTGCTTACCGGAGAGGAAAGAACGTTGAACGGGAACCAAAATCATCTTGAGATCTTTGTCCACCACAGCCTTACCCGCAGCATCAAGGTGTGCGTGTTTATTGAGGTGGAGGTCTACAAGTCGGGCAATGTTGTCGAATTTATAGTATCGGCTCGATATGCTGTATCCGGAAGAGAGATAGGCCTCTTCGGGGCGGGTCAACTCGGTTTGATTGGTTTCGAAGAAACTCTTTAGCGAATCGGTAGGCATCAACATTAAGTAGATCGGAGGGTTGATGCGAGAGGATTGCTCCGGCAAGTTGACCTTTACAGTGAGTGGAGCGCTGTTGAGAATGCGTTTGAGAGAAACGTTGCCCTTGGAGTCAAGGTATCCTCGATAGAGGCGAGCCAAGTCTTCGGCAGCAATCGTTAGTTCGGTAGCAACTCCGGCAGGAGCTTTGATATATGCAAACGGAGCCTGCGCTGCAAGAAGGTTGTTGATTCCTGTATGCTTGAACTCGTTATGTGTGTAAAGTTGTCGAGTATTAGCAAAAAGTTCCAAGGCGGCTTTGTTGTACACTGTGTCCGCACCTGTCTTGGTTTTGGTCTCTACCCGATGTGAGTAATAGATTTCCAATTCGGTGGCGTGAACGCTCAAAATACAGCCGGAACCGGTCGAGGTTTTTACGTAAAATCCGCGCAGTAGATTCTTTTCAAAAGCATCTTGCGAGGCGAAGTATTCGGGGTGGTTGCGCGAAGCATCATAAAAACGTTGTCCCAGTTCATTGGGAACCTGTACCCGTATTTCGTGTACTTCTTTGGAGTCTGCCGGTTGGTAGGAGCGAGATCCAAGAAGCGTGGCATCGGTAACATAGCGAGAAAGATCTCCGGAATAGCGATCTCGAGGCAACTCTTGGTGTACTTCATAAACATTGGCTTTGCTCCAAGCCAGCGTATCGCCCACTGAAGAGAGAAAAGAGATGGTTACAAAAACGGAATCCACCTTGTGGTCTATTGGGGTGTGGTTGAACTTAAACCCCGGGGCGCATAGCAGTCGGCTGATGTAAGCTGTTTGCAGGTTGCCGTACACGGGATCTACAATTTCACCCAACAGAGTGTAGGTAGAACGGCTGTAAACGGACTTAACAGGTACGGTGCGAACCGATAGGGGTAAAGAATCGACACGGGCTATGAGGGCATCTGTGTCCGGACGGAGCGAGTCGCCCACCGAAGATTCGGGTACACAACCAACTACAACTCCCCACAGGGTAGCTGCCAAAAAGACCCAAAAGGCGATGCTTAGCTTATTCTTTTTCATAAAAAAGGATTTAGGGATGGGGATGAAAAAACGTCCTCACTATTCCAGGGATGCATAGAAATCCTTGTAGGCTTGGGCAACTCCCTCAGCATTGAGGTCGTGAAGCCTGAGAATGGGTTTTCTTTTAATGGCTTTGAGGTCTTGCTCCAACTCGGGATTGAGCTTTTCGGAAGCTACAACAATACCATCGGCGTAGTGCATTGCCAGGCGTCGCAATGCGCGCAAGGAATATTCACCTGCCATAGGTTGCAGCATTTCCGGTGTTATGTGGTCAAACTCCATTCTCTGTGGCAGCTCGGAGCCCATTTCACCAAGCGTTTCTTCATCGTGGAGAGTAAAGACAACCTTGGCTTTTTCCAAAGCAGGATCATCTTTGTAGAGAGTTTTGAGGTACAAAGGAGCTAATGCGCTGAACCAACCTAAACAGTGCACAACATCGGGAATCCATCGAAGTTTTTTGATGGCTTCCAACGCTCCTCTAATGAAGAATATGGCTCGCTCGGGGTTGTCGTTGCCACCCTTGGGTGTGGCATCGAACATACTTTTGCGTTTGAAGAACTCATCATTGTCTATAAAATAGACCTGCAGATGCGAAGAGGGTACACTGGCTACCTTTATGATAAGGGGGTGGTCCGAGTCGTCTACTATAACATTAATGCCGGATAGCCTTATTACTTCGTGCAGTTGGTTACGTCTCTCATTGATAACTCCATATTTGGGCATAAAGATGCGCACATCGTGCCCTCCTTCGGCGGCTTTTTCGGGCAAATAGCGCGAATAAACAGCCATCCCGTTTTCGGGCAAATAGGGGAATATTTCTTGAGAGATGTACAATACTTTCTTTGCACTCATAGACATAGTCTTTAACGAATTAAACGTAACAAAGATAACAAAAAATATTTTGGGGTCGGAATTAAATCCGGCGGAGCGGTTTCCTTAATAAACGAAAACAGCCCCACCGGATGCTCAAAAATAGCGAGAATATTATCTCTTGCGCAGGGCGAGAGCTTGTTCTATTTTGCTTAGTTGGTAGAAGCAAAAAGTCTTGTCTTCGAGAGTACCTTTTGTTGCTCTTTGTCGATAAATAGTTTGCAGATTTTTAAGACAGTGAAGCCATATGGGTTGCGAGAAGTAGGGTTCCAGTTCTCCAAACATCATTGTCATTCGAGCAAAGGAGCATTCACTCTTCTCTTCATCATCGTCAAATGTATTGTGTGCTGCGCAACAAGGGATTGAAGGAGTCTGACCGAGTTTGGTTAGGTCGTCGTCGTTTCCTTGGGCAGCGATGGTAGAGGGGGTACTTTTTCCGGGAAGCTCCAGTCCGGCTCCGAGAATAAGGCGATCCAAGGCAATGGCTTCTATGTGTTTCCGAGCTTCGGTTAGGGGTGTTCCCAAACGACTATCGGCAAAGAGAGCATCGCACAGATCTGAAGCATATTCGTCGACCGAATATCCGGAAGAGGGGTTTGCCAACCGGGCATCGTGGATGCGTTTGAGACGATCCGACGAGAACATAGCACGCACAACGGATTCATAAATGCGCAGGTGACCGGAGGCGTTGGGCAAACCTATTGTGGACAGGATTTGAGGAGCAAAGAGCCATTCTTGAAAAGAAAGGAGTTCTCTGCTCAGCCATTTAACAGCTTGTTTCTGTTTGTTTGCCGGTGTGTAGGTGTATGCCGGCTTGCCATCACCCTGAACATTTTCAATAAATTCTATCCCTCCGATATAGGGGAGCACGTGCCCCAAATGGCGCATATATTGTGTTACAAGTTGGTTGTAAAGTTCTTTTATTTCTCCATAGTCTTTATTGGGAGTTTGTCTCCAAGCCAATAGGTTTTTGGCAATTATTTTGAGGTTGGAAATAGCCAAGTCTCCTGCTGTAAAGTGATCGTTGCTCAAATCTTCGGTTTGGTCGGTTGGGTCTACCAAACGAGGAAACTGTTGTGCTCCGAAGAGGTACATTGGGTCGTTGCTGTGTTTCTCTATAAGTTGGTTAGCTCTATGCTGATCTTCTTCCATTGTGGTCACATTGGGATATAGCCGATAACCCCACTCAATGGCGTGGATGTCGTAGACCCCGAGAATGGGAGGAGTGAGCTTTACTCCCCGTTCAAGATCTCCCGGTTGTGCCACATAGTTGTTGCGTGCGTAGTCCATAATACTGGGAGTGGTGCCATATTTCTGGGTAAACGAAGGACTACGAAGACTATCCACCGGAAAAGAATAGCTGGCACCCATATTGTGCATAAGCCCCAAAGTGTGTCCTATCTCGTGAGCAGCCACATATCTTAGCGATTCCTGCATAACCTCATCATCTAACACGCTTTGGCGTACGCGTTTATCTACGGCAGCCGTTTGTACAAATCTCCAATTGTGTACAAGCGACAATACATTATGATACCAAATTACTTGGGCCGAGATAATTTCTCCCGAGCGGGGGTCTACGTATGAGGGTCCCATTGCATTGGCGGTGGGGACAGTGGCATAATGGATACAATTGTAGCGAATGTCCATAGGGTCGAAATCTGGGTCATCGGACGGAAAGGGCTTGGCAACTATTGCATTTTTGAATCCGGCAGCCTCGAACGCAGTATTCCAATCCTCTATGGCTTGCAGAATAGTAGGCATCCATTTTTTGGGGAAAGCTGAATCTACATAAAATGTAATGGGAGTAACTGGCTCGGTGAGTTCACCCCGGAAATAGGCGGCCGAGTCCTTGGGTACTAAGTTCCAGCGGTGAATGATTTTGTAGTTGAGAACTCTATCTGCTTCGGTGGTATAGAGACGTCTAAACGAGTTGAAAAAGCCTACGCGATTGTCTTGATACCGTGCCCTCATCGGCGTGCGCGGAAGAAGTAGTAGGGAGCGGCGCATCTCTACGGTAAGAGGTTTGCCCAAAGGCTTTAGGGTATAGGTTAGCTGTGATGTTATTTCGGCATTTTTCGGAAAACTTTTGGCTTGCGTGATAACAGAGGCTTCTTCGACCAATTTTCCCGATAAACGTTTTGACTTTGTTCCCTCCGGAAGATTGGCCAAAGGGGCAATACTCTTTTCGTCTTTTTTGAAAAAATCGGTTACCTCTATGAGGGTTTGTCCGTTGGCTGTATCTATGATGGAGAAAGCTTTGAGAATGGGAGCCATATTGTGCTTCTCGAAAGAAGTAGACAGAGACGAATTTGTGTCCGGTACATTTGTCTCTTGCGGTATTCGCAGATAGACGTGCGTGTGGTCTTTGGAGAAGCGAACCGGAAGAGGTTTGGAACAAAACTGTCCGGCAACCAATTCCTGTGGGTTACTGGTTGCCACTATTCGGCTCGTGAGGAGGAATGTTTCTTCAAAATTTTCCGAAGAGAGCCCCATATAGAGTTTTCCATTTTTTGCATAGTAGAGATCCACAACCCCTTTGCTGTGTGTGGTTTCTTTGGTGATGGAAGTAAACTTACTCTCAGGAGTTTTGCCTGTTTTATTGTTTTTGCGAAGGGAGGCACAACTTCCCGCTGACAATAACAAGACGCTTAGAAGGGGAATTAAGATTTTTTTCATACGTTTTTTATTAAATGTCTATGGATAAAAAAGCAAAGACCGCGCACGAGGATAAGTTGTGTGCAGTCTTTGCTTGGGTCTTTTTACGTGATTGCTTTTTGCGGAAGCATCGGGCGGATTATTTGACGTTCTTGAGCGTATGCCCCATACGATTTTTCTTGGTTTCGAGATATTTTTTGTTGTATTCGTTGGGAACGATTTCTATGGGCAGTACTTCTTCTATGTGCAGCCCAAAAGCCTCTAACCCCACTCGCTTGACCGGATTGTTGGTCATTAGTCGCATTCGGGTCACTCCCAGATCTCGAAGTATTTGTGCCCCTACGCCGTAGTCACGTTCGTCGGCTCCGTGTCCGAGATGCAGGTTGGCGTCTACTGTGTCAAGCCCTTCTTCTTGCAGTTTGTAAGCTTTCATTTTCTCCATCAGTCCAATGCCACGCCCTTCTTGGTTGAGGTACACAACAACGCCCCGTCCCTCTTTTTCGATCAACTGCATTGATTTGTGCAGCTGTTCGCCACAATCGCATCTTTTAGATGCAAAGATGTCTCCGGTAGCGCAGCTGGAGTGCATACGTACCAGTGTGGGGCGATCTTCGGTCAACTCCCCTTTGATGAGGGCGATGTGCTCCAGCCCGTTGCTTTTTTGGCGGAAAGGAATAAGGCGAAATTCTCCATATTCGGTCGGCATCTTTACCTCGACTCCTCTTTCTACGATACAATCGGTACGCAGGCGGTAGGCTATGAGGTCTTTGATTGAGATAATTTTGAGGTTCCACGTCTTGGCAACCTCCATCAGTTGGGGGAGACGTGCCATAGTACCGTCTTCGTTGATGATTTCTATAAGAGCAGCAGCGGGCTGAAATCCGCACATACGCGCCAAGTCCACAGCTGCTTCTGTATGGCCGGCACGACGCAAAACGCCACGGGAGCGTGCGCGCAACGGACAGATATGTCCCGGGCGACCCAAGTCGGTTGGTTTGGTTTCAGGGTCAGCGAGTGCCAAGATGGTTTGTGCCCGGTCGTACATAGAAACCCCGGTTGTACACCCGTTGCCAAGTCTGTCCACGGTTACCGTGAAAGGTGTTTCGTGTACGGAGGTATTGTCTTCAACCTGCATATTCAACTCCAACGCCGCAGCTCTCTCTTCGCTGATAGGAGCACACAGCACGCCACGTCCGTAGCGCATCATAAAGTTTACCTTTTCCGGAGTTATTTTTTCGGCAGCAATGATGAAGTCGCCTTCGTTTTCGCGATCTTCGTCGTCCACAACAATTACAAAATTGCCGGCGCGAAACTCTTCAAGGGCTTCTTCTATCGTATTAAGTTTAAATTGGTCCATATCTCGTTTTTATCGTGATGATTTTGTTTCGGATTCTACTTGCTGTAAAGCGTCTTGCAATCTTCGGAGTGTTGTTTCCAAACAATAGGCTCTTTTCTTGTGTTTGAGTAATAAACGCACGAGCAAAGGTAAGGATATTGGGATAATCGGCAACAAAGCGTACCACAAATACCTGTTTTTAGGTATCAATCGAGACACTCCTCTGTGCCAAAGGGGAATCTGCTCCAAAATAGCCATTGTGGTGGGCGATGGATAGTCTCGTAGCTCCATCAAAACAGTATCTATCTGTTTGGCAGTAGCCCTCCAAAGGATATTGTAATGAAACAACCACCTCCAATGACGCCATTTTTCTCTTCTACAAGGGTACTGTTGCACCTCGAGCACCAACTTTTGCAGCTGTTGTATTCGGGAAATAGCCTCTTGTGGAGATAGCGGTTGCAGAATAAGCTCTTTATAAGGTAGGGAACGGGTATCTCCGGGGCGGAAAAATTGTTTGATGGCTTGTGCCAAGGCTTCGGTATTGAGGCTCGATGAATCTCGGGAGGCTTGTATGGTAAGATACAACCCCAGTGGCAGTATGGCAAAAGTAGAGAGCCACATTCCCAACCAGATGGGCATTTCGGAAGAGCTTACGGCACGCAAACCAAATGTTTCTATTACGTAGTAGACAATAAAAATAAATACGGCAGCCACTACGGGAGTGCCTATTCCTCCTTTGCGTACGATAGCTCCCAATGGAGCCCCTATGAGGAAGAATATGATGCAGGCAACGGGAAAAGTAATCTTGCGGTGTTTTTCTTGGGCATTCACGACATAATCTTCGGCAAAGAATGTATAAGCCGAATGTAAAGCCTGACTTCGTTCTTTTAGGGCGGTTAGTTTTTCTATGGCTCCTTGGCATCCTTGGGTCAATTGGTCAGCCCCTGCCACAGCGTATAGCGAGTCTATGGTAAATGTTCCGGGCAAACTGGGCTTTTCTGTCTGTGGTATAGCCGAGGATGGGGATGAGTGGGTGCCGTCCTTTGAGGATGGGTCCGAGAGATGGGGATTGTCTGCCCGGGTGGAGGTCAAATCAGGGATCTGCGGTGACTGTTCCTCACTCAATATTCCCAACTCCGTAGACGGATTGTTGGCAGTGGCATCGCTTTCCATTTCGGAGGAGATTGATGAGAGCTGCTCCCTCAAGGCATATTCGTCCAAAGCAATCTCTCCGTTTTCTCCATTCTTAGGGGCGGAAAGACTTTCTTTTACCCAAGTTTGAATGCTTTTGGCGTGCTCAATACCGGCACTGTCTACGTGCACTTTGAGCGAATCGCTGTAATGTTTGAGCTCAAAAATGTTTTTTCCTACAAATTGGGATCGCAAAAAGTCGTCTTCCGTGACGTGGAAATTGGCATCGAAGGGAAGAATGATTGTCTTTTTCTTAAAAAACTCTTTGATGTAAGGGAGTGGTCTTGTGTCCGAGTTATTGAAATCTTCTCCCGGCTTGAGTCCTTGTTCTTTGAGGTTTTGGAAACTTTCGCCTCCGAAGAGTTGAAGCGTGAGAAAAGTTTTGCTTTGGTCCATCTTAAGTGAACCGCTATCGGCGCGTATGATGCGGGCATTGGCAAAACCGGCAGAGTTGTCATAGATCATCACCCCTTTCAGCGTTCCGGTTTTGGGATCTTTTTCATTGACCAAAAGGCTGTACCCCTTAATTCCGTTAAAGAATACACCCTCGGGAATATCCAGTTCGGGTTGTGCAAACCGGGCAGAAAATAGTATTTGGTACATACGTACCGAAACGTGCATTACTCCCACGTTGAGATACACAAAAAGCCCCAAGGCAATGGCAACAACGATGGCCATAATCGGCTTCATAATGCGCCATAAGGGAACCCCTGCCGACTTCATTGAGAGCAACTCCAGCTCTTCTCCCAATTTACCAAAGGTCATCAAGGAAGCCAGCAAAATACCCAACGGAACCGATAGGTTCAGCACAAACAGAGCCGCGTAGAAGATCAATTGCAGGGTGAGCCATAGATTCATCCCTTTGCCCACCAATTCGTCTACATACTGCCACAAAAATTGCATCAGCACAATGAACCAGCAGACCAAAAAGGTCATCATTAGTAGAGGCAGATACCTCTTGATGATGTAGAGATACATTTTTTTGACGGGCGATCTCATTCTCTTGGGTGCAGTGTCCATTATTTGTCGCTCGCAAAGGTAGTAAATAGTAGACTTAGTCGGTTGTTCCTCGGGCGGAGAGCCCTGGGGCAGGTAAGCATTGGCTTGTGGAGGAAAAGAATAAAAAAGGGGAGAGCATCAATAAACGATACTCTCCCCTTTTTTTTATTGTTGTCTCACAAGGATTCGAACCTTGACAAACAGGACCAGAATCTGTTGTGCTACCATTACACCATGAGACAAAACAGAGCATTTCGGATGCGGGTTTGCTCCTTAAATACGAGACAAAGATAAGAACTTTTTACTCACAAACGAATAGTTAGGAGGATTTTTCTTTATCTGTACACTGTGGCTACCACCGAGAAATATGCAAATGCCGATGGAATCTTTGAGGCGGGAGAACGGCTGGCAGAGGTTATTCTTTTATAACAAAGGGAGAGGAGGGGGAGGTATCTGTCGTGTGTTCCGGAAGTCTGAAGAGAAATTCCAGTCCACCGCCCGAGCGGTTTTTTACTGTTATTTCACCTTTGTGGAGCAGAACGGCATTCTTTACTATCGAGAGCCCCAAACCGGTGCCTCCACTGTCTCGGGTGCGTCCTTCGGAGATGCGATAGAACCGTTCAAAGAGACGAGAAAAATGTTTTTCGTCTTGGATGCCCGTTCCCGTGTCGTAGAAGGAGAAGTAAAGGAAGTTACCATCTTGGCGATACACTTCGGCTCCAATGGTTATACCTTCCCCGGCATAGCGGAGAGCATTCTCTGTCAAGTTGCGGAAGATGGCGTAGAGCAGATTGGCATTGCCCCATACGACAAGATCTTGGGGGATATCCCACCGCAGTGTGGCTTTTTGTTTTAGAAACTCTTGAGCAAACTCTTCGGTGAGCCGCCTGTACCATTGTCCAATTTCCACCCGATCCATAGCAAAGAGCCGAGGGGCCTCCTCCATTTTGGTGATGAGGCTCATATCTCGGATGAGATCGGAGAGAGCCAAGGTTTGTTGATAGGCTTGGCGAATAAAATGGGTACGCAGTTCTTCTTCCAAGGGTTGTTCCAATACCGTTTCCAAATAGCCTCGTATTCCGGTTACGGGGGTACGCAATTCGTGGGCTATGTTACCGGTTAGTTCTTGCTTGAGCAAACGTGTTTTTTCAACTTCTGTGATATCATTGAGGGCTATTTCAAAACCTCCGTCATCGAAGCGATTTACCCGCACGGCAAACTGTTTGCCTTGTTTATCTATTTGATTGGTGTGGTAGGGTAAAGAGCTGTTGGCGATAAACTCTTTTTCTTGAATAAAAAGGTCGTCTTGCAGACAATCCGATGGGTTTGAGTACACTTGGTCGCTCAGGCTGTTGAGGTATTGCAGAAACAATCCGTTAAAGAAAGTAACCTTTTGGTGTGCATCGAAAAAGCAAATTCCTTCACGAGAGCTGAGGATATGTTGCAAAAGCCGTTCCCGTTCGTGGCTGATTTCTCTGTTTTTGATGTTTAGTTGCAGGTAATTGGCTGCTATTTGTTTGCCGATCTCTCCCAGTTCGTTGTTCGGAAAAGAGTCGGGGGCACCATTCTTTTGCGGATTGATGGCAAAATCTCTCAAGCGGGCAATGGACTGCCCAAAATAGGTCGTAGTGCTGTTGAGTAGGAATAGAATGGCGATGAAGAGGATTACCATCCAGTAGAGAAAAATGTTATCGACCCGCAAGAATTCTCGGGCTGCTACATCGTAGGGAAGTGCTATGCGGATGTACTGCTTTTTGCTTTTTAGTGCCAAATAGATGTATTCCTCACCGGTCGAAAGAGATCGTCGTACATCCACTCCTGTGGGGTGCGAATCGGCCTCTATGATCTCCTTGCGAAGGAGGTGATTGGGGAGGAGGGTAGGGTCGTTTACGACATTGTCGAACAGTACCTTGCCCGTAGGGTCTATGATGGAAATCCGAATAGAATCGGGCAAGAGAGGGAGTAGCGAGCGGATGGCACTCCAGTCGGATGCCGAGGCATTGGTTGAGGCTTTTTCCACGATGGTTGCATACTCGGTCAGTCGCTCTATGAGTGCCTCTTTTTTGAAACTTCTTTGGGTCATCTGTTCCACCAAAATGACCCCTGCCGTGAAGATGGCAAATAGGCACCCGAAAGTCAGGAGCAGTCCGGAGCGGTAATTCAGTCGCATAGAGCTTCCGTATTAAAGCGGTATCCGTAGCCCGAACGATTGGTTATGAAAGCGGAGCAAGACAGGAGCTTCTTTCTCAAACGGGTTACGTGCACATCCACGGTACGCTCGGTGATGAACGGGGTTTCGCGCCAAACGTTCTGGATGATTTCGGCTCTGGAAAGTACTCGTTCGTGGTTCCGAACCAAAAAGATAAGCAGTTCGGTTTCGGTTTTGGTCAGGTCGATGGGTTCGCCGTGCACCCGAACCTCCTTGGTGTCTGTATTGATGAACAAGGCTCCAAAAGTCAGTTCCGATTCGAGGGAGAGGTTCGAAAGCGGAGACGTGGAGGCCGTCCGACGCAAAACGGCTTTGATGCGGGCAAGCACTTCCTTGATGGAAAAGGGCTTGGAAATGTAATCGTCTCCTCCGGCAGCAAATCCGGTGAGCATATCATTTTCGGAGTCTTTGGCTGTGAGGAATATAACGGGGATATTGATGTTGTTTCGTCGGAGTGACTCTGCCATTTGGTATCCGGACATCCCTCCCATCATCACATCGAGTAGAATGAGGTCGAAAGGGGAGGTGGTCAGTGGCAATGCCTCTTCTGCCGAATGGGCGCAAATGACCTCAAAGCCGTCATTTTTGAGGTTAAAGGCCAGTATTTCGCAAATACTGCGGTCGTCGTCCACAACCAATATTCGCTGCTGCATAGTGAGCGATTTTTTAAGGTTTTTTGTTGTTCAAAGATAAATAAAAGAAGTGTAACAAAAGGGGGCAAAGACTGCTTGCTCAAAAAACGAGATAATTGCAGTGGGGTCAGTCAAAGAAAAAAATTGCTTGGACGGAAGAAAAATTCATAGGGAATTATCCAAAATTAATTCCCTGTCGTTTGACCAAGATTAGGGAACTAATCGGACCTTTTTAGGGATCTTTTTTCGTCTGCATTCGAGGACGGAAATGACCTTTGAGAAAGGCTGCTTGAGGAGAAGAGTCGGGGGAACGATTGGGTTTTGAGATTCTGGTTTTTGGCGGACTTACAGAGCTTTTGGCGGACTTGTACTGCACTTGACGGCTTTTGACAGCATCTGGCTGCAAGACTGTTTTTGAGGTGGAATACTTTTGCATCACGACCGGAAAGGAAGTCTATTGCGGAATGGAGCAAACCGCGGTAATCGTTCTTGTTGGTTGTGCCGATTTCGATCTCTGAACCCGGGAAGAGGTAGGAGTTGTGCTGTGAATAGTTCATCGCCTTGGAGTTGTTTCCTCAGTCGTATGGTACGGCTGCCGAGTCCGAAGGCAAGGAGTGTAAAACCGTTAAATTATCATCAATTATGCCAGTATCTTATAAGTTGGAAACCAGAAAAATGACCACTCTCAAGGGAGAGGTAAAAAACATTACTTACGCCCGTACACACTACAATCATTCCACGCCCATTGAGTTCTTCACCAAAATGATCTCACATATCAGTGCCGTAAGTGCAGGAGATGTGCAGAGTGTACTCAATACACTTACGCTCTTGGTGGGCGATCAGTTGGCAATGGGGCATATTGTGGAGTTGGGCGATCTGGGACGTTTGCGACCCACGTTGCGTTCCCGAAGCGTGGAGAAAAGTGCTGATTTTTCTTCTTCCAATATCCGTCGTGTTGGAGTCATATTTGTCCCCGGAAAGGCTATCAAAGAGGCACTTCTCGGTGCTACTCTGACTCGTGTTGTGGAAGAGAAAAAGCCTGAAATCACCCCTCCAACCCCTGCTAACGAAGGGAATGGCAACAGTTCGCCCGGAGCGGGAGGTTCGCAGGGAGGAGAGAATTTGTTGGATGGCTAAGCCTTGGCCCCATAGCGGGCAATCTGTGAGCAAAGGTGCGTGGCACTATGCTGCCGCACCTTTACTTGTTTTTTGGGGACAGGGAGAAATAGAAGAGTAATAGTTAAGAACAAAAGAATACAATGACAGCATCGGAAGTAAAATATATAGTAATTCATTGCTCTGCCACACGCAGTAATATGTCTTATTCGGCTTGGCAGTTGGATCGAGATCATCGTTCCAGAGGATTTAGGGAAGCCGGGTATCATTTCTACATTGCACGTTCAGGGGATATATCTCCTATGCGCTCCATTCATCAAGTGGGGGCACACGTAGCCGGATACAACCATTGCAGTATCGGGGTTTGTTATGAGGGCGGCTTGTCACCGGCAGGAGTTCCTCAAGACACACGCACAGCGGAACAGAAGCGAACGTTGCGGCAGTTGCTTGGGACTTTGGTGGAACTATTCCCCAAAGCGGAGATTGTGGGGCACAGAGATTTGAGTCCCGATAGAAACGGAGATGGAAAAATTACCACAGATGAGTACCTCAAAGCCTGCCCTTGCTTTGATGCTCGAAAAGAATATGCCCTTTTATGAAGCCGTGCAAAACTGTGAAATGGCAATTCCTCTGGGCATTGGTGCTCTGCTTTTTGGGCTTGGTGCTTCTGTTTTCGGCATTTTGGGTTCCTCCGATAGGGGTGGTAGACAGCTCTGTTTTGGTGGCTTTTGGAGAAATCTTAACCTTTGTGGGAGCACTCTTGGGAATGGACTACAAGTATCGTTTTATGGCTCAATCGAACAAGCAGAATGGATAGGAGAGCAAGGCGATATCAGTGGTCGGTTTGGTGGCTGGGTATTGTGTTTTTATCGGCTTCTTGCTCTTGCAAATACTCCGAACTGCGAGAGCAAAGTGTGCAAACCAACGATCGAAGAGAGACGATTAGGATTGCTGCCCGGCAACGAGAAGAGGCTCTGGAAGAGGAGTGGCTTTGGATGGCCGATACGGTTTTTGTCCCTCCTGCCGAGTTGCCAAAAGCAGCCGACTCGAAAGTGGTGCCCTATGTACGCCACACTTCGTGGCGAAAACAAAAGAGAGAGCAAAAAGGGGCAAACAGGCAACAGACGAGCCAATATGCCCGCATCGACACCCTTCGGGAGCATTCGGAGCAGTGTCTGAAGTCCTCTTTTCCTGCCCCAAAGAAGAAGGTGATGGGCAACTTCGGGGATTGGGGTTGGTTCTTTTTGCTGCTCTTGTGGACGGCTTGGTTGATTGTTGAAAAATTTTGTCTTCGCCGCCACCGAGGGGCATAATAATCTTTGTACATTTGCACTTGCGAAGAGGGGCGGTGTCATAAAAATGGACACAAATAGCCGCTCCCTTTTCGGGAGTGCAATCGGCTGTTTTTTTTGGAGTAGAGTGCTTAGGATAGGTGCAATCTTCCGTACAGCAGAGACGGCTGTTGGAGGCTCCGGGGAAAACCCTCTTTAATAACCTTTTGTCTCCTCTCTGTGCCACCGTGAGGGTTGGGTATAAAGTTTTTAATGTTTGGTTTGTGGAGAGGTGTTCCCTTCGATAAAAGTCTGTGTAATGTGTATTTATTTTAATGTATTTGGTGTATGACAACGACCTCTTTTCAGTATCGCTCCTATGCGGTAGGCGAGATCGCCGTGCTCTATTTTCCTTCTATTTCTCCGGGGAGTGCTACGCGTAACCTTTCTCGTTATATAAACTTGGACGAAGACCTTTTGGCACGCTTGCGTGCGCACGGTTATCGCAAAGGCATCCGTATTCTCACACCCGCGATGGTGGCCGATATTGTGGAGTGTATGGGCAAGCCTTCGGATTTCCTTTCTTCTACAACCTGAGATTTACTCCCGAAAGCAAGGTTGTGAGTTGAAAAAAGTTTTCTTACCTTTGCGCTCCAAATGGATGTATATCCGACATTAGTTAGAATAAACAGACATATAGAAATAATATGAAAAGGACTTTTCAACCCCACAATCGCAAGAGAAAAAACAAACACGGATTTCGTGCTCGTATGGCTACAGCCAACGGTCGTAAGGTTTTGGCTGCCCGCCGTGCCAAAGGTCGCGCCAAACTAACTGTTTCGGACGAATTCTAAATTTGTATGCCTCGTCCCGCCGACTGCGGGTGTGGAGAAGTTTCTCGGTATTAGACGAGATTTAAGAGAGATTGAGGCGCACCCGATTGGATCGGAGTGCGCTTTGTTTGTTCCATTTGTTTTTATTTGATTATCCCCTAAAGAAGATTTATGATGAATCTTAACCTGCTTCTTTCCGAATATATTTCGCAAGCCCTGATGCAGCTCTATGCTTTGGAGGTTGCTCCTCAAGAGATTGCTTTGCAAAACACTCGTCCCGAGTTCAAAGGACATCTTACGTTGGTTACCTTTCCTTTTTTGCGCAGCTCCAAAAAGAGTCCGGAGGCAACGGCGGTGGAGATAGGAGAGTGTCTCAAGACCATTGCTCCTGAGGTGGTGCAAGAGTTTCAGGCGGTGAAGGGGTTTCTCAATCTTACCGTGGCGGAACCCGTTTGGCGTCAGTTGCTTTGCGAGATAGCCACGCAGAAAAATTTTGGTCATCGAGAAGTGCTGCCACAAGCCCCATTGGTAATGATAGAGTACTCGTCGCCCAATACCAATAAGCCACTCCATTTAGGTCACGTGCGCAACAATCTTTTGGGATTTTCTTTGGCGCAGATTCTTACAGCCAACGGAATGAGGGTTGTTAAAACCAACATCGTAAATGATAGGGGTATTCATATATGCAAGTCGATGCTTGCCTGGCAAAAATGGGGAAATGGAGTTACTCCTGCCTCAAGCGGCAAGAAAGGTGACCACTTGGTGGGTGATTTTTACGTTCTCTTCGACAAGCACTACAAAGAGGAGGTCGCTCAATTGGTAGAGCAGGGGATGACCCGGGAAGAGGCAGAAGCCAATGCCTCCCTCATTCAAGAGGCACGGGCTATGCTACGTAAATGGGAGCAGGGGGATGAGCAGGTTGTTGCTTTGTGGCGCACAATGAACGAATGGGTTTATGCCGGCTTTGACCAAACCTATGCCCGTATGGGGGTGGGGTTCGATAAGATTTATTACGAGTCGGACACCTATTTGGTAGGGAAAGAAGAAGTCCTTCGGGGTCTGAACGAGGGGCTTTTTGTGCGTCACGAAGATCAATCGGTTTGGGCGGACTTGACCACCGATGGGTTGGACGAAAAGTTGCTACTGCGCTCCGACGGAACCTCTGTGTATATGACACAAGACATAGGCACAGCTAAGATGCGTTACAACGATTTTGCTATCGACAAGATGATTTACGTTGTAGGTAATGAACAGGAATATCACTTCAAGGTGTTGAGTATTTTGCTCGATCGTTTGGGTTTCTCTTTTGGTAAGAGTCTGACGCATTTCAGCTACGGAATGGTAGAGCTGCCCGAGGGCAAGATGAAAAGCCGAGAAGGTACGGTGGTCGATGCCGACGATCTGATGGACGAAATGGTTGCCACGGCTTACAAGATAGCCCAAGAGTCGCGTGAACAGAAAGGCGTTTCGGCTCCAGACGAAGAAGAAGCGCAAGAAACGGCTCGCCGCGTGGGATTGGGGGCTTTGAAATACTTTATCCTCAAGGTAGACCCTCGCAAGAATATGACCTTTAACCCCAAAGAAAGTATAGACTTCAATGGCAATACCGGGGCTTTTGTTCAGTACACCTATGCGCGTATTTGTTCTCTGTTGGATAAAGCTCGCTACCGGGAAGAGGGAGTTGTAGAATCTTTGGGCAAGTTATCTGCAGTATTGGGAGAGAGAGAGGTGTCGCTGGTTGGTAAGTTGTCCGACTATCCTTCCGTTGTGGCAGAGGCGGGTAAAAACTACAGCCCTGCTTTAATTGCCAACTATGTGTACGAATTGGTTAAAGAGTACAATCAATTCTACCACGATTGCCCGGTTTTGAAAGAAGAAAACAGCCATTTGCGCTCTTTGCGATTGCACCTGAGTGCCGTTATTGCCGATGTTTTGGAACGGGCTATGGGGCTTTTAGGAATAGAAATGCCACAACGGATGTAAAAATCTTTACCCTATGCTCGTTTACAAAACCCCCGATACCATCGACTTGGCTGATGTGCAAGACTCCGTAGCCTGTTTGGCTTCGGGCGGAGTCGATAGTTCTGTAGCCATACACCTTCTCTGTGAGCGAGGATTTAAGCCCGACCTTTTTTACATCAAGATTGGAATGGAAAGCGAAGATGGCGCCATCAGTTGTCCGGCAGAAGAGGACATAGAAATGGCTACGATCATCGCACGCAAGTATGGGTTAAAGTTGGAGGTCGCAGACCTGCACAAGCACTATTGGGACAAAGTGGTTGCTTACACCATAGAAAGTGTACG
The DNA here is from genome assembly GCA_023396255.1 of Bacteroidota bacterium. Classification (GTDB taxonomy): domain Bacteria; phylum Bacteroidota; class Bacteroidia; order Bacteroidales; family Porphyromonadaceae; genus Porphyromonas. Next base: position 81,804 of record JAEWWU010000013.1, on the reverse strand, counting down.
CCAGGGATTGACTCCAAACCCGGATGTTATGTGCAATAAACTCATCAAATTTGGCGTTTTTAACGATCTCTATGGGGATAGTTACAAGTACATTGCCACAGGGCACTATGCCACCACTCACTTTATAGATGGAAAGGTCTTTTTGGGAACTTCTCCCGACCCGGTTAAAGACCAAACCGATTTTTTGGCGCAAATCTCCTTTGCTCAGCTCTCCAAACTGATGTTTCCCATAGGGCGATTGTACAAAAGTCAGGTGCGACAAATCGCGGAGGATGCGCATCTGATCAACGCCAAGCGAAAAGACAGTCAAGGAATTTGTTTCTTGGGGAAGATCAATTACAACGATTTTTTAGAGCGTTATTTGGGTTGCCGAGAAGGGAAGATAGTGGAGTTTGAAACGGGCAAGATATTGGGCAAACACCGAGGGTTTTGGTTTCATACCATTGGGCAGCGCAAAGGTTTGGGGCTAAGTGGAGGACCGTGGTATGTGGTTAGGAAAGATGTGGCAGAGAATGTGATCTATGTTTCCGGAGGATACGATCCAGCAACGCAGTACGGAACTTTAATCGAAACCAACCGAATGGATTTTATAACCGAAGATCCGTTTGCCCAAGAGGGAGCTATCAATCCTATGGAGGTTACATTTAAGGTACGTCATACTCCGGAATTTACTTCGGGGTTACTTTATCGAGATTCTTTCGGGTATCGTTTACAAAGTAGTGCCCCTATACAGGGAATTGCTCCGGGGCAATATGTGGTGGTCTATACTCCCGATCATATCCTGTGCTTGGGTAGCGGTCAAATCACTCACGGGGAATAGACTTCTTCCGAAAGATTATCGATTCTTTGTCAAAGAAAAAAGGAACCTTTGAGAAAGCCTTACCGATTCCCAATAGGGGAAAATGTTGGAAAAATTGTACCTTTGCCAAAGGCTGTGTATCGCCTTGTGAACGGATTGTGGGATGAACCCCTATTTTTGATTTTTATGGAGCTACAAAAAACATACAAAAAACTCAACTCGCTGTTGGGGTATATGGGTATTAAGGAGCGTGCTGTAACCATATTGTTGGTCTGCCTCTCCTTTTTGTTTTTTTCAGCGACGGGTGCACGTGCCCAACAAGCAAAGTTGAACGAGGGGTATTGCAATTACATTCGCCTCTATGCCGATGAGTGTGTGCGGCAGATGCACAACCATCGAATACCAGCAAGTATTACTATGGCGCAGGGGCTTGTTGAGAGTGGTGCGGGCAAGAGTCGCTTGGCTACGGAAGGTAACAATCACTTTGGAATCAAGTGCCACAAGGCTTGGATGGGAGAGAGTATCTACGCCAACGATGACCTGCCTAACGAATGTTTCCGCAAGTATAACCACGTAAAAGATTCTTTTACCGATCACTCTATTTTCCTCAAACAATCTCGTTACAAAGTGCTTTTTTCTTATCCTATGACCGATTACATAAGTTGGGCAAAGGGTTTGCAGTCTTGCGGCTATGCAACCAATAAAGGTTATGCCAATATGTTGATTCGAGTTATAGAACAGTATGAGTTGTACGAATTGGACAGAAATTCTTATCCGTCGTGGATGACAGGAGGAAGAAAAAGAACCATAGAAAAACCGGCACGCAAAGAGAAGGTTTTAACGCATCAGGGATATACTTGTTATGGATTGGTTTATGTCTTGGCAAAGAAGGGAGACTCCTTCACCTCTATTGCTGAGGAATTGGAAATAAAGCCCTCTCGTTTGGCCGGGTATAACGAAGCTCCGGTAGACTTTCCCCTTCGAGAAGGAGATGTAATCTACTTGGAAGCTAAACATAAAAAAGCGATGGAAGGCTACGAAACGCATACCGTTAAGGTGGGAGATTCTATGCACAGCATAGCCCAAACCTATGGGATGCAGGTCAATAGCCTATATACAATCAATAAACTCGATGATGAATACATCCCCCAAGAAGGAGATGTACTCTTACTAAGATAAACAAGAGCTGACAGATAAGTAATGGCAACAACCGACAGATATAACCGGCGGGGCGTTTCGGCCGCAAAGGAAGATGTTCACAACGCAATTAAGAATATAGACAAGGGGCTTTATCCACAAGCTTTTTGTAAAATTATTCCCGATATATTGGGTGGAGACGACAATTACTGTTGTCTGATGCACGCCGACGGAGCAGGGACTAAATCAAGTTTGGCTTACATCTATTGGAAAGAAACCGGAGACTTGAGTGTCTGGAAAGGAATAGCCCAAGATGCCATTGTAATGAATCTGGACGACCTTTTGTGTGTTGGGGCGTTGGACAACATCCTGCTCTCTTCGACCATCGGGCGCAACAAAAGACTCATTCCCGGAGAGGTGGTGGCGGCTATCATCAACGGAACTGAAGAGTTTTTGCAAAATTTGCGAGACTTTGGTGTAGGAATCTATTCCACGGGAGGGGAGACCGCCGATGTGGGAGACTTGGTGCGCACGGTCATCGTAGATAGCACGGTTACGTGCCGTATGCCACGCAACAAAGTGATCGATAACGGACGCATAGCGGACGGTGATGTCATTGTGGCTTTGGCTTCTTACGGCACCGCTTCTTACGAAACGGCTTACAATGGAGGAATGGGAAGCAATGGTCTCACCAGTGCCCGCCACGATGTGCTGTCCGCCTATTTACGAGATCTTTATCCCGAAAGTTACGATAACCAAATGCCTGCCGAATTGGCATATTGTGGGTCTAAGCGTCTTTTGGACGAAGTCCCCGGAACGGGGTGCAATGTGGGGCAGTTGATTCTTTCACCCACACGTACCTATGCTCCTGTGATTGCCAAACTCTTGTCCGTAATGCCGGTAAGCGATATTCACGGTATGGTGCACTGCACGGGGGGAGCCCAAACCAAAGTGATGCATTTCGTGCACAACAAGAGGATTGTAAAAGAGAGACTATTGCCGGTTCCGCCGCTGTTCGATTTGATAGCCAAGGAGAGTGGTGCCGATCCGCACGAATTGTACCAGGTATTCAATATGGGGCATCGTTTGGAACTTTATGTACAACCAGCAGAGGCTGGAGTTGTTATTGATGTGGCGAATTCATTTGGAATAGAGGCCAAAGTGATCGGTTATGTAGAGGATGCAGATACCAATAGCTTACAAATCAATTCACCCTACGGGATTCTTACTTATTGATGGCAGAGGCGGTAGACAACAAGAATGCTCTTTTAGGTAAGATTGCCGATTTGGCTGCTCGTTTCGAGGAGCTGGGTACCCTCATTACAGACCCGGCTGTGATTGCCGATGCCAAGCGTTTTACCACGTTGAGCAAAGAGTACAATCGTTTGCAAGATATCCTCTCGGCAGCTGATAAGTATCGCACTCTGCTGGCTCAGTTGCAGGAGGCGCAAGATATGCTGCACGAGGGAGAGTCGGACGAAGAATTGCGCCAAATGGCACGTGAAACAGTAGAGGAGTGCCGGGGAGCTTTGCCGGTTGTGGAGGAAGAAATTAAACTGCTTCTTTTGCCCGGTGATCCTGAGGATGGTAAGAATGCCATTGTGGAGATTCGCGCTGGTACGGGAGGAGACGAAGCCGCTCTGTTTGCCGGCGACCTCTTTAAGATGTACACACGCTATTGTGAATCCAGAGGGTGGAGTGTGGCTTTGAGCAGTTTTACCGAGGGAACTACCGGGGGATATAAAGAGATTGTTTTCGATGTAACCGGAGAAAACGTTTATGGAATCCTAAAGTATGAGTCGGGGGTGCACCGTGTTCAACGCGTGCCTCAGACCGAGACGCAGGGGCGCATCCATACATCGGCAGCGACGGTGGCTGTGTTGCCGGAGGCAGATGAGTTCGATGTGGAAGTTAAAGAGAGTGATATACGGGTAGATACTTATTGCTCCAGCGGAGCCGGTGGGCAGAGTGTTAATACCACTTATTCGGCAGTTCGTTTGGTGCACATCCCTACGGGGATTATGGTGCAGTGCCAAGACCAAAAGTCTCAATTGAAGAACAAAGCTAAGGCTTTGATTGAATTGCGCTCCAGAATATACAATATGGAGTACCAGAAATATTTAGATGAGATTGCCTCCAAGCGCAAGACAATGGTGTCTACCGGAGACCGTTCCGCCAAGATACGAACTTATAACTTTCCTCAGGGGCGAGTTACGGACCATCGAATAGGGCTTACCGTGCACAACCTCCCGGCGATCTTGGGCGGAGATTTGCAGTCGATTATAGATGCTCTTATTGTAGCGGAGAATGCCGAGCGTATGAAAGAGGCTGCAATGGCTTGAACAGAACCTCAGAAAATAGAAGAATTAAGATACAAAACCATACTATGACGAGAGAAGAAATTGTAGAACAAATCAAGAGCAAGCGTTCTTTTTTGTGTGTAGGTCTGGATACCGATATTCGCAAGATTCCGCAGCACCTTTTGCGTGGCGATAATCCTATGTTCGACTTTAATAAGGAGATCATAGATGCTACGGCCTCTTCTTGTATTGCCTACAAACTCAATGTTGCTTTTTACGAAACACTGGGAGCTTTCGGTTTTTCCGTATTGGAGCAAACTATCAATTATATTCGGGAGCATTATCCGGAAATTTTCATTATAGCCGATGCCAAGCGCGGGGATATAGGCAATACCAGTTTGATGTACGCTCGGTCGTTTTTCGAACACTTTAAGGTTGATGCCATTACGGTGGCACCTTATATGGGTAAAGACAGTGTCAGCCCCTTCCTTTCTTACAAAGACAAATGGGTTATTTTGTTGGCATTGACCTCTAATGAGGGTGCTAAGGATTTTCAGATGCTCCGCGATGAGGAAGGCAAATATCTCTTCGAGAGGGTGATAGAAACCTCGCAGACCTGGGAGAATTCGGATCGCTTGATGTTGGTTGTTGGAGCAACGCAGTCCGATATGTTGCAACAAGTACGTAAGGCGGCTCCCGAAGCTTTCTTGTTGGTTCCCGGAATTGGGGCACAAGGCGGAGACTTTGGTGCTTTGGTGCAGTATGCAATGACCGATGACTGTGGGCTTATCGTCAATTCGTCACGAGCAATTATTTATGCCGATTCATCGGAACGTTTTGCCACGGTTGCCAAATATGAGGCAGAGCAGTTGCGCAGGCAAATGGAGGAGGCTCTTGTATCTCGTGGAATTATCTAAGAATGTAAAAATAGGTCTTATGCAATTTTCTGCGCGGGATATAGCGGATATATTGAATGGAGCAGTAGAGGGCGATAGCTCTGTACTGCTCCATTCGTTTGGTAAAATAGAGGAAGCCGCAGAGGGCGATCTTACCTTTCTTGCCAACAGTAAGTACGAGCCATTCATTTATACGACCAAGGCTTCGGCGGTGTTGGTGTCGCTCGATTTTGTTCCTCGTGAGCCAGTTGGGGCTACTCTTATACGGGTGTCCGATCCCTACGAAGCTTTGGCCGTTTTGCTGAAAATGGTGCAGGGAGATGTTTCTAAACAACAGACTCCCGGGGTCCATTCCTCGGCCGTGGTGGCCTCGTCTGTCCTTGTCCCTGATGATTGCAGTATCGGTGCTTTTGTGTGTATCGAGGAGGGGGCTTCTATTGGTAAGGGCTGTATTCTTTACCCTTACGTATATATAGGTAGAGACTGCAAGGTGGCAGATAATACTGTACTCCATCCCCACGTAACGCTTTATGCCGGTACTGTGGTGGGTAAGAATTGCATTCTCCACGCCGGCTGTGTAATTGGTGCAGATGGCTTTGGCTTTGCTCCGACCAAAGAAGGATATGACAAAATACCACAATTGGGACACGTGGAGATAGAAGATGATGTAGAGATTGGAGCCAATACCTGTATCGACCGAGCCGTTATGGGAGCTACCGTGGTGGGCAGGGGCACCAAGTTGGATAACTTAATTCAAGTGGCGCACAATTGTCGCATAGGTCAGCATACGGTTATGGCTGCACAAGTCGGCATTGCAGGAAGCTGTACTGTGGGGGATTGGTGCCAGTTTGGAGGACAAAGCGGTCTGCCTGGACATATATCCGTGGGGGACAGAGTGCAGCTGGGAGGACAGAGCGGAGTCATCGGCAACGTGCCTTCGGGAAGTCGTCTTTTGGGCTCTCCCGCTATGGAATTTCCCACCGCTATGCGTGCTTATGCGGCTTTGGCACAATTACCCGAGTTGCTTCGTCGGGTAGATCAATTGGAAAGAGAAATTAAAAATGCTTCAAAAGAATAGAATTATGCTTCAACAAACACTGAAAGAATCCATATCGTTTTGTGGCAAAGGGCTCCACACGGGTCTTGATGTAACATTGACTCTTTGCCCGGCAGAGGAGAATGAGGGCTATACCATTTGTCGTACAGACCTTGAGGGGAAGCCGGAAATAAAAGCCTTGGCAGAGTTTGTTCAGTCCACCCAGCGGGGAACCTTGCTCAAAAAAGGAGAAGTTACCGCCGGGACCATAGAACACTGTTTGAGTGCTCTTTACGCTATGGGGGTGGACAATTGCCGTATGGAGATCAATGCTCCCGAGTTCCCTATTTTGGATGGAAGTGCTTTGCCCTATGTTCGGGAGATTGCTCGAGTAGGGTTGGTAGAGCAAAAAACCGAGCGCGAGTATTATGTGGTCAAAAAGCGCGTCGAGGTTAAAGCTCCGGAGGGAGACTCGTCTATCGTCCTTTTGCCCGATGATGAATTTGGGGTGGATGTGCATATATCTTTTCCGTCGGTATTCTTGTCAAATCAGTATGCCTCTATGCAGGGGGTCGATACTTATGCCGAAAAAGTGGCTCCGGCACGCACTTTTGTCTTTGTCAGAGAGATATTGCCGTTGTTGAAGCAGGGGCTTATCAAGGGCGGAGACTTGAGCAATGCTCTTGTCATCAGCGACTCTGTGCTCTCATCGGAGGAACAGGAGCAGCTATTGCAGCTGTTGCCTTCTATAGATTCTTCTCGTATTGGAGAAATGGGGTTGCTCAATGCTAAGGATCAATTTTCCAATGAACCCGCAGTGCATAAACTGTTGGATGTAGTGGGCGACTTGGCTCTGTGCGGAAAGTTCATCAAGGGGCATATCATCGCCAATGCTCCCGGGCATACGATCAACACACAGGCAGCCAAAGAAATTCGTAAAGAACTCAAGAGTATAGAGTGTCAGGCTCCGTGCTATGATCCCGATAAGGCTCCCCTGCTCGATATCAATGCCATTAAGCAGTTATTGCCACACCGTTATCCGTTCTTGTTGGTCGATAAGGTGGTGGAAATGGGCAAGGAATACGTTGTAGGAGTTAAGAGTGTTACTGGCAATGAACCATTCTTTGTAGGGCACTTTCCCGAAGAACCTGTTATGCCGGGCGTATTGATCGTGGAGGCTATGGCACAAACTGGAGGGGTTTTGGTATTGTATCAGATGGGACAACCCAAGGATTGTTCCACCTACTTTCTTAAGATTGACGGAGTTAAATTTCGCCAAAAGGTGGTTCCCGGAGATACGCTCGTATTCAAATTGCGTATGATGAGCGAAATCCGCAGAGGGGTTGCCAATATGCGCGGATTGGCTTTTGTGGGCAACAAACTGGTTTGTGAAGCCGATTTTATGGCGCAAATCGTAATAAATCAACAGTAAAATGGAACAAGAAACAGCTCTTATCAGTTCTTTGGCAGTTGTGCATCCCGATGCACAGATAGGCATCGGAGTTCAGATCGATGCTTTTGCCACGGTAGAGCCAAACACCGTTATAGGAGATTATACACATATCCACCAGGGGGCTATTATTAAAAGTGGCTCCCGCATAGGACAGCACTGTCAGGTACACCCCTATGCCGTGGTGGGCAATATACCGCAAGACCTCAAGTTCAAAGGGGAAGAAACTACCGCTGTGATTGGCAACCATACCACGCTGCGCGAGTTTGTAACCATCAATAGGGGAACAGCTTCTCGCAATACAACACGGGTTGGAGACAACTGCCTTATTATGGCATACTGCCACGTTGCGCACGACTGTGTCTTGGGAAACAGCCTCATTATCGGTAATGGAACGCAAATTGCCGGAGAGGTAGAGATTGATGACTTTTCTACCATCAGTGGCGGAGTGTTGATTCATCAATTTGTGCGCATATCGCAACACGTTATGATTCAAGGCGGTTCGCGAGTGGGTAAGGACATTCCACCTTATACACTCATCGGGCGTGAACCTATTAGCTATTGTGGAATCAATTCGGTGGGGTTACGTCGCAGAGGATTTCAAAACGAGCAAATATTTCTCATCAACGACATCTACCGTTTGCTCTACCAAAGTGGAATGAATAAGACGGAGGTTCTCAAAGAGATAGAAAAGAACTATGCCGATTGTTATGAACGCAACCTTATCCTTGACTTCATAAAGAACAGCGAACGGGGTATTGTGCGTGGCAGTATGGAGTAGAGTATTGAGTGGTAGCTATATGTGCTCCGGTACAATAAAGTGATGACCCGGTCAGGAAAAATACCAAGGTATGTACAACGATCGATAGAATTTTATTAGACAACATTATGGACTTCAAAGACTATTTCAAGCAACTTGTAGACCGCATTTCAAAACGAAAGGAACAGATAGCAACGGAAGAAGCTACAAAAACGGCATTCATTATGCCTTTTATCCAAATGCTCGGATATGATGTATTCGACCCAATGGAAGTGGTACCGGAATTAGATTGCGATCTCATCAAAAAGAAGGGAGAAAAGATAGACTATGCCATAATGAAGGATGGTGAGCCAATTATGCTTTTTGAATGCAAACATTGGCGACAAGATTTAAATTTGCACAGCACGCAGTTACAAAAATACTTTGTTGCTTCAAAGGCAAAGTTCGGTGTATTGACAAATGGTATTGTGTATCGCTTCTATACAGATTTGGCTAAACCTAATATTATGGATGAAATGCCTTTTCTTGAAGTGAATCTCGATAATCTGAGGGAAGCGCAAATAGAAGAGGTAAAGAAGTTCCACAAGTCGTATTTCGATGTGGACAACATCCTCAGTTCCGCCAGTGAACTGAAATATATGGCAGAATTGAAGTCTGTAATCAAAAAGGAGTTTGCATCACCGACAAACGAAATGGTAAAGATGCTTACGAAACAGGTGTATGATGGAGTGATAACACAAAAAGTACTTGAACAATTCACAGATCTTGTAAAACGCTCTTTTGCAAATCACATCAATGATGTAATGTCCGAGAGGTTAAACATTGCCATACAATCAACAGAGAATAGGGAAAGGGTAGCGGAAGAAAAAAACGATGACACAGAGCAGGAGGAGAGCAAAATTGTAACAACGGAAGAGGAATTAGAGAGTTTCTACATTGTGAAATCAATTTTGCGTAATTACATACAAGCAGACCGTATTACATATAGGGATGCTCAATCCTATTTTGCCATATTTTGCGATGATAATAACAGAAAACCTATCTGTCGAGTTTACTTCAACACAGCAAACAAGGCTATAGGCATATTTGATGCAGATAAAAAGGAAACAAAGCATAAGATTGAGGCTTTGGATGATATTTATGGATTGCAAGAAGAACTTATCCAAGCAGTCAAGAGATACACAGAAGAATAGAGTGTAATGTGTCTTTAATTTGTTGGAAAAAGTATTTGGCGTAAAAACTCCGTGGCTACAGATTTACGAAAGAACTTGTAGATGTACTTATGCTATTTGTTTCGACAGAGGATACATAGACTAGCAGTCGACAGATGTAATTTGATTGGGGCAAGTAGATTGATGTTTTTCTCCTCAACAGACAAAAAATTCTCTTATGAATAAGATTTTCACAGATTCTCGTATAGCCGAATTGGATCGCTATACCATAGAACACGAACCTATCTCTTCGGAAGATCTCATAGAGCGAGCTTCACGAACTTTTTGCAACGAGTTTGTGCGCTCCTTTTCTCCGGGAACTCTTTCTGTGGTGATTTTTGCCGGGCCCGGAAATAATGGAGCCGATGGGCTTACCATAGGGCGTATTTTAGTTGAGGAAGGGTATAGGGTGCACGTCTTCTTGTTCGATAAGAACGGGCAGGCTTCCCAAGAGTGTCGCAATAAGAGAGACTTGTACGTTGGTGCGGGAGGGGGTGACTTCTCGGAGGTGGAAGATCATTTGCAACCCCCCTTTCTTTCTGCCGATACGGTGGTCATAGATGCCCTTTTCGGTACCGGACTCAATCGTCCATTGCAGGGGGGATATGAGCAGTTGGTTCGCTATATCAATGATTCGGAAGCTACTGTCGTTGCCGTGGACATTCCTTCGGGGCTCTTTCCCGAAGACAACTATGGCAATAATCCCGAGGCGATTATTCAGGCCGACTATACCTATACGTTTGAGTTTCCCAAACTGTCGTTCTTTTTTGCCGAGAATGCAGACTTTGTTGGCGAGATAAGAACCCTACCCATCGGATTAAGTGCGGAGGGTAAGAAAAAAATACCGTCGGATTTTCTCATAATTTCCGATGCCGACATAGCTCTTCTTCTGCCCAAGCGATTGCGCTTTTCGCATAAGGGAGACTATGGGCACGCCCTACTGATTGCCGGATCGAGCGGTATGATGGGGGCTGCTGTATTGGGAGCGCGAGCTGCGATGCACTCTGGTTTAGGCAAATTGACCTGCCAAGTACCGGCTTGTGGCGAAGCCATATTGCAGACAGCTGTTCCCGAAGCGGTCTTGAAGCTCGACCCTCACAATAAATTGCTTTCGCAGTGTATTGGCGACATTGAACCTTTTGCAGCCATCGGGGTGGGGCCCGGCATAGGACAAGATCCGGATACCGCTATTATGCTAGCCGAGTTGTTGGAAAAAAACGATAGACCTATGGTTATCGATGCCGATGCACTCAATATCATCGCCGAGAATCCCTCTCTGCTCGAAGATATCCCCAAGAACAGTATTCTTACACCTCATCCGGGAGAATTGCAGCGTTTGACTAAAACCAATTGTAAAAAGGGCTGGGATGCCCTCATTGCGGCCAAACAGTTGGCGCAAAAAATCGGTTGCTATGTAGTGCTCAAGGGAGCTTACTCTGCTACTTGCACACCTCGTGGACTAACCATATTCAACACGACAGGGAACCCGGGGATGGCTACCGCAGGCAGCGGAGATGTGCTTACGGGTGTTATTCTCTCGTTCTTGGCACAGGGATATGAGCCTGTTTCAGCTGCAGTTTTGGGCAACTATATGCACGGCTTGTCCGGAGATATTTTTGCCGGTTTACAGAGCGAAGCTTCTTTAGTGGCTTCGGATTTGGTGGAGCATCTTTCGGGAGCTTTTCGGCAATTTAGATAGCATAGGCCTTGAGTAAAATAAATGGTGCATCGAAATTCTACTTTTGATGCACTTTTTTTGAATATACCGGTTTAGCAGGAGGTGGCAATATGGAGGTTGTAGCAAAATAGGGAATTGCTTGAAACAATTTTGCCGGTAAAAACTTTTGTGGAAGAAAAGGTCGAACTATCCGTTGGATGAGAAAGGTTCCAAGATTTACGGATTTGCTCAAAAAAAAGCAGATAATTGCTTAAAATCTTTTTTGTAGTGGTTAATAAAGATTTCTGTGTAGTAGAGACTGTTTTTTTGTTGTTACTTTGTTCCGTGAGATTTCGGAAATAAAGTACCACAAAATCGGAATAATTAAACATCCGAGCTTAGTAGTAACAACATTATGAACGTAAAAAAAGAAAATTATCAGTCCCCTGGAATTTATGTTATGCCTATTTTTTCAGAGCGATCTACTTTGGTCACCAAGTTCTCGGTGGGCGGGAATGTCAGTGGCTATGAAGGGGAAGAAAAAGATGATTTTTAGGTTTTGGACAAAAACCAACCGGGGCTTATATCGGATTTTTTCCGATATAAGCCTTTTTTGTTGAAGTAAGGTCACGATTTTGATCTGTAAATATTGGATGAAGAGGACTCAAAACAGAGACTTATTTGTAAGATAAAAGTGAGGTGACCAAATTCGATTTCCAAAGAAATGAACTCTTAGTCTAAGATTGAGCTATTCTCATTTGCAACAAAAAGAGTTATACCATTACTCAACAATAGAGTTTGGTATGACTCTTTTACATTTGTCAGCTACCTCTGTGGGTTGAGGGCTTATTTTTATTTTGATACACCCGAAATTTTTGTGCCTCAAAAGGAACGCAAATCGTAGTATGTAGCCCCGAGGTGCAGATGTAGGCCTTTATTGCAATTTGATGAGCCGGGTGTGACTTTTGCGAGCTTTATCCATCCAGCAGAGGAGGTAGACTATCGATTGCGAGGGTAACCGAAGTTTGCCTGTCCCTTGAGCCATTCTGTTGCCATTGAGGTCGTATAGCTCCACCCATAATGCCTCGGATACTTCGAGCCAATCCCCATTGAGAATAAAGTCCGTTTTTTGAGAATCCCGAATGGAGATCCCGAGAGGTTTTATGGAAAGGAACTCTTTCCATTGCTCTGCCGATTGATATAGGGCAATAGAGGCTTTTGGAACAAAAAAGGCAACTTCTTGGACATTGACTCCCTCAAATACCTTTTGCCCTAAGGTGGGAGGGGTGGTGGCTGCTACGTACAGTTCTTTGAGAAGCGGGCAGTTGCGAAAACACCAATCTCCCAATTCTGTTATCGATTGTCCCAGGGTTATGGTTTGCAAAGCCAGGCAGTTGGAAAATGTCTCTTGGCCAATTTTCTTTGCAGATGACCCGAAAACGATTTTGCGGAGTCTGTTGCAGTTGTAAAAGGCCCAATCTTCGACCTCTTGAAGTGTTTCCGGAAAAATGATCTCCTCTAAATCGTGACAGGCGTAAAAAGCACTCGAAGCAATGGTCTTTAGGTGGGAACTCCAAAGAATGGAAGTGAGGTGGTTGCACTCGAAAAATGAGCCGTCATCGACCCGAGGCAAATTGCCCAAATCGACCTCTCGCAATGAAATACACCCCTTAAAGGCTTTTCTTCCGGAATGGAGTAGTTTGCCCGAACGAGAAAAAACAACTTTTTTCAATTGAGTGCATCCCTCAAAAGCAGAAGCTCCGATGTTTTGGAGGTTTTCGGGAAAAAACAACTCACCGATAGCGGTTTTGGCAAAAGTCCAAGCCCCGATTTCTGTGGCATTGGTCAGAGATAGTGTTGTGAGTTGAGTTTCGTAAAAAGCCTTACTCCCTATGGTGGTTACATATTGGAGCCCTTCTGAGTCTCTCAATTGGCGACAAGAAAGAAAGGCCTCGTTCCCAATGGATTGGAGAGTTTTCGGAAAAACAACTTTGGACAAATACGGGCACTCCCCAAATGCTTCTGCCCCGATAACCGTAATAAGGGTTTGCCCCAATTGTAACTCTTTCAGGGCCGTGTGGGCAAAAGCCATAGCACCGATCTCGGTTAGAGAGGAAGGCAGGAGAAGTTCCTTTAGCTGGAAACAGTCATAGAAGGTCGAATTCTCTATTTTCTTTACAGAAGGCGGAATAACCACTTTTTTGAGGGAACTGCATCCACTAAAGGCCCCTCTGCCTAAACTTTGTAGTGTATCGGGAAGATTGATGGCAGTCAATTGCTCACAACCGAGAAAAGCTCCGTTGCCGATATGGGTAAGTTGGTTGCCAAGAACAATGGTTCGGAGTTGAGTACAGTTGCCAAATGCATACTGACCAATGGATTTTAGTGTTGAAGGGAGTGTTATTTGTTCTATCGGTAGTCCAGTTTCCGGGCTCCCGAAGGCATTCTCGGCAATGGCGGTTATATTGTTGAGTGGGGGATCGGTGGTGAAGTCGATTACTTTTTCTTGCGAAAGCCACTGAAGCAGAGTCGTACCATCGGCAGAGAGACGGTAACGCTCTTCGGAGGGATTGGTTTTACCCTCTTCCGAGAGTGGTTTTATGGTTTTGAACTTCCATCCAATGGCTTGACGGAAGGTTTCGATGGCTCCTTCCGGAACATATAGTGTGGCGGAGGAGAGGGTTTGTTCCGAAAAAATGAACGGATAATCTTCATCCGCAGATGCCGGGGTTGCGTTTTTGCACACAATGGAGACCAAAGAGGTGGTTCGTATTAGGCAGCTCACTCCCATTTGGGTGACGGAGACGGGGAGTACCAAGCGTTGCAATACCGTGTTGTTGGCAAAAGAAGAGGGAAAAAGATTAGCAGGGAATGCCATCCATTCGTCTTCCGGATCGTTCCAAGCCTCAATGGTAGCCTCTTCTAAATCAAGGTTCATTAGTTGCGGGCAGTGGCTGTTGAGCCAATCAAGGTCGGGTCGATTGATGCGCCCTTTGACGGTCAATTCCTTAATTTTTTCTGGAGAGGTAATTTGTTGGTGCAGGGTTCCTGCTTGCTTTCAAGTGGATTTGGAAGAGGTCAAAGATTCCTCTCATCCGAGCTCCGATAAGCTTATCCGCCGTGCTTCCGGGGTGGAAATCAGTCGCACCTTCAGGGTAGAGTTGGCTCGGTAAGGATTACTTTACAAAAACAAGAGACGCATTGTCCACATAATAAAGATAGGGGCAATGCGTCTCTTTCTTTTTTCTCTTGTCGTTGGGGTTAGAAGTTATAAGTGACCGAGGCTATAAAATTGCGCCCGGGAGCTGATATGCCCGAACTGTAGTAGCGATAGCGCAAGTCGGTGAGATTTTCTACTCCCACATTGAGCCATAAGTTGGTGCCGGCTTTGTATTGCGCTTTCAGATTGAGAGTTATCCAGGCCGGGGCATATACTTTCCCGTTGGCATCAAGGGCATACATTTCAGTTTTTGTTTTCTCTTCTTCCGGCATATCGGCGTGGGAACGTTTTCCCTGAAAAAGGGTGTACAACTCCATTTGCAGCCTGTCCTGTGTGTAGGCAAGGGCTGCTTTCCCAAAAAACGGAGCTGCGTGGCGCAAGGGGCTATGGGTACCGTTGTCCAGCTCTTCTTTTCCTCGTTGCCAATTGAACTGTGTACTTAGTTCAAAGCCCATTGGTAAATAGACCTTGGTGTCGAAATGAAGCCCATAGACATATGCCGCAGCCGCGTTTTGAATGGCGAGGACTTTTTGTTTCTCTCCCCTAAAGAAGATACTGTCTTGACCATTGAACTTAAAATCTCTCCGTACCATAGCATTGGAAATGTGCGTATAGTAGGCTGCCACCTCCAGATGTAGAACATTGGCAAACTGCTTGGCAAGCGAGGCTTCTATGCTGTGGGCATACTCGGGTTTAAGGTTCGGATTGGGGACAACTACACAGTTATCGACGGATTCGTAAAGTTTGCCCATATCGTCTACATTGGGGGTACGAAACCCTCGCGAGGCGTTGAGCGAAAATTGCCAATCCGAAGCAGGTCTCAAAGCAACTCCGATGTTACCGGTAAGTGCTCCTTTTTTATTGGTTTGTCGGGGAGGGTAGCTCAACTCCATATTATGGTTGCTGAAGTCGGTTTGGAGCTGATAAAAGTTGTAACGCACCCCGGCTTCCACGTTTAGAAAAGACGAATATTTGTACACGGCTTGCAGGTGGGCAGCTGCGGACTGCCAAATGGCTTGCGGATATCGGGAGGGGGCTGCCTCTTTTTTCCCGGAAATAATGTCCGTGGCTTCCCCTTGTGAGCGCACTTGGTTGCATATGTATTCAGTGCCGTAGTAGAGAGCAATGGTTTCCGATAGAGCTTTGGCAAAGTCTGCGTTCAGGGAATAGGCGTCTACTTTTTCACGTGTTGTGGTTCTAATGTTTTTATTCCAACCTCGATCTATTCGGCTTTCCCCAAACTGCTGCATTCCGAGCCGCACTGCCAATCGGTCGTACAGCCACGTGCTTTTGTCGTGAGCAACTGTCAGTTGATTGAGCATCCACGTTTGCGGACCGTATTTCCATTCTCCGTATCGAGGGATTCCCTTGCGAAGTCGTGTGTGCCTGTCGTACCGATCGTAGTCAGAGGTTTCGGAATAGTGAAAAGCGTATTGTAAATCCCACGCATCGGATGGTTTGAAGCGGATTTTTTGCATCAAGTTGATTTGTGAATACCCCGAAGGAGACTGTATCAGCGGATTGGGATTGTCTATGGCTACATCTTGTCCGTTTTGTCGTTGTACGAGAAACGGTTTGAGGTATTCCACCGGACCGTGGCTTCCTTGTCTAAGGTCCCCGAAGTGAAATGAGCTTATACTGGTCAGGAATGCCCACTGACTCCCTCCCACGCTTATATCGAAGTGCCCAGTGCGTTCGTTGTTGGCAGAGGAATGGCGCGCCGTGGCACTTCCCTTAACAAGCCATTGGTTGCTTTGCGAGAGTTGTGCCTGTTTAGTCGTGAAACTCATTACTCCTCCCATAGCATCGCTCCCGTAACTTACAGAGCCGGGTCCGAAGAGCACCTCGGTTTTCTCTAAGGAAAAGGGATCTATGGAGATAACATTTTGCAGATTTCCAGAGCGAAAGATAGCGGTATTCATACGTATCCCGTCAATGGCGTAGAGCAGCCGGTTGGTGGCGCAACCCCGTATCATAGGACTGCCTCCCCCCAACTGACTTTTCTGAATGAATACCTCTCCCGATATGCCCAGCAAATCGGCAGTTGTTTGCGGATTCTGAAACCTCACCTGTCGGGGAGTGATGGCAATGATCCGTTTGGGCTGTTCTTTTTTCGGTTGTTGCCAGCGGAGGGCGGAGATTACAACTTGGTCCAGCTCGAATCCAACGCTGTCAGTAGGCATAGCAACAGCTGACCCGCCATAGAATAGCAAAGAGGCAATTGCCCCGAATAGATACTTTTTCATATTATTTATTGTGGTAAGATGAGAAGTTTTCCATTTTTCTTGAACTCATCATTGGTGAGCATAAAGAAATAGATTCCGGGGGCGAGTAGATCAGTGGCGATCTGAGTTGTTTGCTCGGCATCAACTTCCTGTGTTTGTACCACTTTCCCGGCAGCGTCGAAAAGTTGCCAGAGACAGTTGTGGCGCATCCCTTGGGGATGCAGTTCTATGGTTTGTCCGCGGTGAGGTCTATTGGTGGAGAGAACAAGGTCGTGTGCCAATACTTCCAATCCGGTCAGGCCGTTAGGTACCGCTTTGGTGCCTGCAATCATATTCTTGATGGTCTTGGAATCTGTCCCTTGGTCGGTTGTCACCCGGAGAGTGACATCGTAGCTTTGATCGGCTTCGATTTTGACAATGGGGTTGCGTGCCGATGGATCGGAAACGGACAGAGGTTTGGGATTGAAGCTCCATTCCCACCGAGCTCCGTTTTGATTTACAATAGAGTAGCTATCGAAGTGCAATTCTACCTCTCCGAGGTTATCGCCCTTGCCGGTGTTGAGGATGAGGGGTTGGGCAATGGGTGCAAAGAGATTATCTGCCAAATCTCGTTGCCAAATACCGTTGTTGGTGGCAATTCTTATTTTTCCTTCCTTGTAGAAAGGCAGCATACGGTTGATGGTGATTACGGGAGGCAACCCTTCCGAATAATCTTGCCATCCATCGCTGTTTTCGTCCCAATACAAAACTCGTCCTCTTGTTGCAGTATAAGAGTTGCCTAACGGGCGGTATACATTACCCACTGCATAAACGGCATTTTTGGCATTGCCTGTGAGAAAAAAGCGGTGAATAAACAGCTTTTCTCCGGTCTCTTTGAGGTTGAGGTTCTTGTCTACTTTTTCCCAAGTTGTTCCATTATCTTTGGTTCGGAACATTTCACCCGGCTGACCCGAGCTGACCCAAATTTCATTTTCGTTGCGTGGGTGCACGGCTACTCTGGGTTTGTAAGAGTTTTTGATTTCTTCGGGAATATTTTTGTAAGCCTCGAATGTTTGTCCTCCATCCGTGGAGCAATACAAGTTACCGGTCGTTGCCACAACTATTTTGTCCGGATTGGATCGGGAAATAATATGCGATGAGATAGGCTGATCGAAAGTATACAGAGCCACAAAACTCTCTCCATCGTCCACTGTTTTCCATAGTGTGCGGTACTCTTGATCCCAACTGCCTTGTATGAGGAGGAAACTTTTGGCATAACGAGGATCGAATTCGAAGCCTAATCCAAATTGAGTTGATTCTGCCGGGTAGGTCCAGAAGTTTAGGAATGGGACAAAGTCTTCTGTCCATTGGTCGGGCATTACTACGTTTTCCGAGTCTGAATAGGCTATTTTGCGCGGATTGCTCAGAAATACATATCCGGTAGATCGTTCGCTCCCTTTCATACTTATGGTGGCTCCGTTGTAGCGATCCAATTGAGACATATTTCCATTGTGGTTGCGCCCACCTACCATAACATCTTCGTTCCATCCTTGATCAAATCCCCAAAGCTCGGAAGCATAGATGCCGTTGATGCGAGCCTCTGCGTGATTACCGAAAAAATCCTTAGAGTAGATGATGCCTCCATCGGTAGAGAGCCACGTGTCATTGCCAACGATATGTATATCCTGCATATCGCAGTGCAGATCGAACGGACCATAATATCCGCCTTTGTTCACGATTGTGGCCCCTCCGTCTTCAGAGCGGTAAAACTGTAGCAGACCGAATAGAATTTGTTCCGGATTGCTGGGGGAGGCTGCTATAACCATATCGTAGTAACCTTGTCCACCGGTCTTGTCCACCGGTTCCATACGTGTACCCAAGTCTTCGTACACAGTCCAGTTTTTTCCCCCGTCAGTACTTTTGTACAAAACAGGTGACCCCGAATAAAAAGGAGGTGTATGAGAACTGCTATTATCGGCTTTACAGGCCAAAATATAGATGTAATCTTTTCCGTTGGGAGCGGCCGAAAGTCCTATCCGACCGCTTGCCAATATAAAACTTTGTTGTGGCATACGCACTTGGAATGTTTTTCCTCCATCTTGGCTCACTTGGAATACGGCTGCATCGTTTTGCTTTGCCAATACGTAAATTACATCGGGAGTGCCTATCTTGTATTTTATATCAAAGCATTGTCCCTTGTTGATCTGCGTCCACGATTTCCCGTTATTATCGGTCTTAAAAACACCGAGATCGTTGCCAACAAGCATTTGTTGATCATCGTTGGGATGAAATACAGCGTCCCTCACCCTTGCCGAGTAGTTTTTGATCTGTGTCGGGGTTACATCGATCCAACTGTCTCCCCCATCATTAGTCAGCCACAAGAAACTTCCCGCTCCAACGAGGACCTTTTGGGGATTGGTGGGGGATACCTCTACCGATGTAATTTCCCCTCCGAGGTAATAATCTCCGCCTGAGCAGGCTTTCCACGTCGCCCCTTTGTCGGAGGATTTGAATACCATCCCGGTTTCGGTTCCACAGTACAAAATATCGGGTTGGCTATGCGCCACTCCAAAACGCTGTACGTTGGCTTGTGCTGGAGATGCCTGTTTGGTTTTCCAATCGTAGGTCATAATGGGAGACAGCACTTCCCACCCCTTGGTTGCTGTGGTCGTGTTTCTTGCCTTTCGATGTCTAAGCTCCGTTTGCTTGTTTACATCCTGTACAAAGTTTCTGAACGAAGCGTGCTCCGGTAGGCGGATGCGCCCATCAGGCTGTACAAATGGGAGGTAACTGCGTTGCCAGCGCCTGAAGTGGTTTACAACGGCCTTGGTGTGCGGTGTTTTGCGACGAGCATCCGGATTCTTTTTCAGGTACATCTGAAAAGAATCTACCATTGCGTGGTAATTGACTTGCTCTACATTCTCCATTTGCTCCATCCACTTGGGTGCACCGTTGGGAAGAGCTACCGGAGCATAGGGTTTATATTGCTTTTCGCTGGGAGTTTGTGCCATTGCATAGCCCAAAAGAAAGGGGCAAAAAAAGCACAGGAGTAAAAGTTTATTTTTCATTGTGGTGATATTGTCTGAGAATATGAGGTGTATAAAAGGTGAGTTAGTTTTTGAGCAGCTTACCAAAGAATTTATGGTGCGGAGTACGCAGTTCATAGATGTATACGCCGTTGCTGAGACCGGGCAAGATAACAGAGGCTTTGCCCTCCTGCGCCGGTATAACAAGAGTATGGAGCAGTCGTCCCTTGGAATCGTGCAGGGTGAATATCTTCTCTTCGGGGAGATATTCTGTTTCTATGTACAACTTCGACTCCGTTCCGTTGGGAGTAAGGTGAACTTTTACAGAGGCTGCGGACTGCGACAAGTTGGACACGGATTTAATTTCATCGATGCGAATCATCCCGGGAATAGTACGGCTGTGGCTCCCTTGGGGAGTTGTAACCTTGAGGGTTACATCATATAAACCTGGGAAACCGAATATGACGCGAGGGTTGCGGGTTCGTTCTCCAATAACCTGTTTGGGCTCGGGGTTGAAAGTCCATTCCCATTCTACATCATTTTGATTGACAATGGAATAGCTGTCGAACAATACCTCCTTGTTGGGCATCTGTGTCAAATTGCCATTGCCCAAGTTCAGAGCCATAGGCTGTGCCACGGGAACAAATGTTTCCTCGTACAGAGGTATTTCCCATACACCTTGACTGGTGGCAGCTCGCAATTTTCCCTCTTTGTAGAAAGGAGTAAGGCGTGCTATGCGTGCGGCGGAGGGTAATCCTTCGGAGTAGTTCATCCATTCGGTCATTGTGTCGTCTTTGTAGTAGACAAGGGCATCTCCCCCTTGTGTTCCTATATACACACCATTATTTTTGTTCCCGGTAAGTACCACCCAGTTGAAAGTTTTATCCTTCATATACGGGTCCAATGGGTACTGCCACGTGGCTCCGCAATCCGTTGTGTAAGCCACACGTCCGGGGAAGTTGGAGTTGGTAAACCATACTTTGTTTTCATCATTCGGATCTACGCTGATGCTGATGGCCACGCTTCCGATGTATCCGTCCTCAAAAGGTCTTTGGGCAAACTCTTTCCACGTTTTGCCATTGTCTGTGGAGTGGAATATATTGATTGCTCCGGCGGCATAGATGTGGTTAGGATTGGAGCGAGAAAATTCATAGCTCGAAACATTTTCTTCCATATTCAGCATCGAATGAAAAGATCGCCCTTCATCTTCCGATACATACAATTCGTAGGGATCTTCTCGCGAACTCATCACCAAACGCAAGGCATATCGGGGATCAAAGCCCAATTCTTTGCTGGTTTGTAGAGCTTCGTGCGGTTTCTTTGCGTTGAACTGTTCTACGTGGGTTGTTTGCACGGGACCGGTTATTTGTTCGGGAACGATGCTGGTCCCCGAGTCGGAGAAGTAAACCTTGCGGGGTTCGCTCGGTAAAACGTGCCCGGTTGCATATTCCACCCCTCCGATGTACAGCGTGTTCCCCTCGCCATAGGATGAGAGGTGCACGGCATCGCCATTGTGCCAACGCCCACCCGCCATAATATCTTCGTTCCATCCTTGGCCAAAGCCGTGATATTCGGCGGCATAGATACCAAAGTTGCAATCTGTTCCGGGAGTGGCAAAGAAGTCCGAAGAATATTTAATGCCACCATCGGTCGAAATCCAGGTATCTTGCCCGCAAACCACGATGTCTTGCATATCGGGGTGCATTTTCTCGAGATTTTGATAACCTCCTATGGCAGTGGTATATACACTGCCTTTGCCTCCTTGTGTGGAGCGATAAGCAGAGCAGAGCCCGAAGATGACGTGTTCGGGGTTTTGGGACGAAGCTCCAATAATCATATCGAAGTATCCTTGCCCCCCCATATTGTTGTCCAATACGGATGAAAATGTTTGCTCACGTCCGTTTCGCTGTGTGTGGTCCGTCCAACTCTTTCCGGCATCGGTACTTTGTAAAATGTGTGGTACTCCTTGCCCCCCATAGGTGCCGGAGTCGTAGTACCCTGTATTGGAATTGACGAGGGCGTAGACATATTTCTCTCCGTTGGGCGCAGGGCTTACGGCAAGCCTCCCGGCTACGATATTGTCCACCGGAAGAGGTTGAGAGGAAAAGGTATTGCCTCCGTCTTCGGAGATGAGGAATTCAAATTTGGATTGCCCCGGCTTGCGGCACAGGAGATAGATTCGTTTATCATTGCCCGGTTGTAGTTCGTGGTCGTGGCACACTCCTTCCGTGGTGAGGCGAAAACTATTGCCTCCATCTGTGGAAAGATAGAATCCGCCGTTCATTCCCCCTCCTATCCCGGCACTTACGGTAACAGTTTGCGGGTTTTGCGGAGAAATACGAATGCTGTTTACTCTTGCGGCAATTTGAGGGACCATTTGCCACGAAGCTCCTCCGTCTGTCGATTTCCATAAGTTTACCCCTCCTCCGGCATAAATCGTGTTGGGGTCTTTGGGCGATACTTGCAGGGCAAAAATTGCTCCCCCAAAGTTGTGAAGCGGGCTACACGGCTGCCAACTTTTTCCCTTATCCG
Organism: Bacteroidota bacterium; assembly: GCA_023396255.1. GTDB lineage: Bacteria > Bacteroidota > Bacteroidia > Bacteroidales > Porphyromonadaceae > Porphyromonas. The sequence goes on along the minus strand of JAEWWU010000013.1, from coordinate 59,576 downwards.
TGGTTTTGAAAACTACTCCCGTTTCGGTACCACAGTAGACGATGTTCGGATTGCTTTCTGCTACAGCCAACCGATAGACACAGGCTTGAGAATCTTTGGTTTTTGCCTTTCCCTGTTCCGATGTCTGTGTGGTGTTGGGACCGATGTTGCGCCACCGTTTGCCCGATGCTGTGCCACTGAGGGTTTGTCGACCGAGGGCTTGGTTCAGTTGTTGCAAATGCGCGGTGCGTTCCTGATAAGAGGGGAGGCGTATCACTCCGTCCTTGTCGGCATAGGGGGCATAGGCTTTGCTCCACCTTCGGTAGAAATTGACAGCCGGTTTCTTTTCGACGGTTTTGACACGGGCATCCACATCGTTTTGCATCCACAAAGTGAACAGAGAATCCATTCGGGCGTAATTAACCCCCGAGGGATTGTCCGCAATTTCTCGCATCCAAGCCGGTGCGCCAAGAGGCAGAGGCTCGGGGGAGTAGGGGTCGAAAATGGTTTGAGGAGTTTGTGCAATACCTCTTTCGGCAAGCAACACAGAGGCGGCTATAAGCAGCCGAAGGGCAAGGGAGGTTGTCTTCATAGATGTATTCAAATGGTCTTGTTTTTTAGGAAGTGAAAAAATCGTTTGCACCTCTTTTCTTATTCTGTCAATTTCTGTTCTTTGGAATACTTGGTATTCATTCTAAAAGATTTATGCCGTATTGAGGTGCATTTATCACACAAACTTCGCAAAAAGTATCGAGATTAACAAAAAAGAGGGTAGAAAGGATTCTTTAACGTCTATGGAGAGATCCTACGAAAGAGAATAGGGCAAACGGCTCAGTGGGGGGAGAACTTTTTGGAAAAATCAGCCCTCCGAGAAGAGAGGCTTCCCTCGTGTCGAAAAATATCTTGGACAGAAGAAAAATTTGTAGGGAACTATCCAAAATTAACTCCCTCAAAATCACCCAAAAGTAGGGAACTAATTGCCCTTTTTGAGGGAGTTTTTTGTTTAGGTTTAGTGTTTTACAGAGGCTTCTCTTCTTTCTTCTCCGTGTCGATAGGGATTTGACGGTTTTCGGAATGCCTTATAGAGTGATTATGTCACATAGAAAAAAAACCAAAAAGATTGTGCTATTTTATGAAAATTATCTTTGTTTTGTATTGATAATATGTTTTTGTATGTAAACTTTTTATACTTTTGCGATGAGAAATGGAATAAATCGTAATAATCTGTTCCCGTATCGTTTTGAAAAGTAAAGAACTTCTTAAAAAACATCAGCTTATGAAAACAACATTCATTTACACCTGTTTTAGGGTTGTCTGTTTGTCTTTTCTTATGTTTATGTCTTCTTTTGCAGTCTCCGCGCAAGGGCGTATTACAATCAAGACAAACAAAAAAGTCAATGAATCCATCAATGTTAAGATCAAGGCAAACGGAGCGGTTACCGTGACCGGTGCTACGGGCGCCTTTAAGAATGGTGCCACGGTTTCTTACAAACTAACGGCTCAAGAAGTTTCCTTTGAGGGAGATTTTGTTCAATTTGAAAATCAAATGGGACGGCTTACGCAAATAAATTTTGAAAAAACGAATTCTCTCGAAGAGGTTGTTGTGTGGATCAATGAATTGACTCAATTAGATCTCTCGGCTTGTCCCAACCTAACGTATATCAACGTTATGAGCAATAAATTGACAGAGTTGAATTTGTCCGGAAATTCCAAATTAACTTCGGTCAATTGTGCTCAAAATAAAATAGAATCTTTGCTATTAACCTCTTGCAAAGACTTGGTTTCTTTGGATTGTGGCAACAATTTGCTTACAACTTTGGATCTGAGCAAAAATCCCAAGTTGGGTTTGCTAAACTGCTCTTTTAACAAATTGAGGTCTCTTGATGTATCTCAGCAGCAAGCACTCCAAAATCTCAATTGTTCGGGCAATCAGATAGAATCCATCAATCTGCTCAACAATAAGCAATTGCAGGTGCTTTCGTGTTTCCTCAATAAAATTCCGACCATAGACTTTTCCAACAATGGCTCTTTGCTGATTGTGGATTGTGGGCTCAATCCGATTGGTAGTATAGATTTGAAGCCTCTGAAGAAAGCTACCATTGTAGATGTTTCCGGATGTAAATTGACCTCTGTCGATGTTTCGGAAAACCCCGATCTTAAGAGATTGAATTGTCATAAAAACAAACTGACGGCTCTTTCTGTGGCAAATAATAAGAAAATAAGGAGGCTTTCCTGTTATGGAAACAACATCAAAGGGGCAGAGATGACCCGGCTGATGAAATCGCTCCGCAACCTTGACAATGAGCCAATTGACGTTCGGCAGGCAGAAGGTGAAGTTGTCGTTATAGACACCAAAGATCCGGATGAAAAGAATGTATGTACACGATCCGATGTGGCAATTGCACAAGACCTGTTTTGGTTGGTAAAAGACTTTAACGGAAAGCACGCTGCCAGAGTAGATTATGGAGGAAGTGAAGACGAAATACCCACAACCGATTGTATAGCTTTTTCTCACGGAAGAGCTGTGGGTGGAAAAATACAGATGAAGATTGTGGCAGAGGGACCGGTAACCATTAAGGGTGCCTCCGGTACGTGGAAAAACAATGAGGAGGTTACGTACATTGTTGATATGCCACGCATTGTTATTTCGGGGAAGGTGACCGAGTTTGTCTGTTCTGCCGGAGATCTCACAAGCATAGATCTTTCGACTTGTCCTTCGTTGGTGAGTGTGGATTTGTCTCTCAATAAACTAACGAAGATTGATGTTTCCAAGAATGTGGAGTTGCAGCGAATTAAGTGTGAATACAATCTCATAGAGACTTTGGATTTTTCTTGCAACCCCAAATTGACCAAAGTGTGGTGCTATGCAACATCCCTAAAGAGTATAGAGGTAGCCAACTGCCCATTGTTGGATTTGCTTTCTTGTAATGATTGCAAAATCGCGAAACTGGACCTTTCTAACAACAAGAAACTAACGAAACTGTCCTGTTCCGGAAATCCGCTGGGGGTGTTGGACTTGAGCAATAATACCAACTTGGAAGTCTTATGGTGCGCAAAAACAGGGATAAAAACCATAGACTTATCCAAACTGTCCCAATTGACGCAAATTTTGTGTCAGCAAAATTTCTTGACCTCGATTGATTTGTCCAAGAATCCGAAACTAACGCTTGTTTGGGCTTCAAATAACGAATTGTCGGAGATAGATTTTAGTCATAATCCTCAGATAATAGAGGCTTTCTTTTACGACAATCGTATCGAGCCCTCTCAAATGAATTCTCTCATAGCAAGTTTACCTCAACGTTTGGCATCCGATAATGCGGCGATTTTTGTAATAAATACCAATAGTAGTACAGAGAAAAATGTTTGCAGTGTAGAACAAGTGGAGGCTGCAAAGAAAAAGAATTACAAAGTTTATGCAGTGCTGAATGCCGATGCAACCGAGAAAGAAGAGTATCCGGGCAGTACCGGTAACGAATTGATAGACCGGAAAGCCCCCGTGCTTTATCCCAACCCGGCAAGCGACTTTCTGATGCTCAATGGATTTTCTCCCAGCACGGTTGTTCGATTGTTAGACGCTACCGGCCGGTGTCTTTTGGAAGAAGAAGTCCCCGATACGGGAACTCTGAAAATAGAACTGAAAACAGTCCCCGCCGGCACTTATTTGTTGGTGGCAGAATGTTGTGTGTATCAGGTCGTTGTAAATCACTGATTTCTTTGGAAAAACTTAAATAAAAAAAGAAGAGAGTGCTTTCGATAGAGGGCACCCTTTTCTTGAGGAAGCATAGAGTTGTTGCGCAATGCAGTCGATAACAAAAAAACCGCTTCGTCTAAAATTTGTAGTCGTTGGGGCTCTTTGTAAAGAATATATCCAAATATATTTTCTCACTCTTTTTGGGTAGATTTTTAGTCTGAAAATGTTGCAAATAATCAGAAATGACTATATTTGCGAGGCTCTTGCCGGAAAAATATGGACATCATTTTGGCAAGAGCCCCTTTTGAATATGGATAGCAGTAGGGCCATCAAGCACCAAGCCGTAGTGCATACTGTTTCACCTTACGAGGTGATTGTACGCATTGAACAGTCTTCTGCTTGTGCTTCGTGTTCTGCTGCCAAATTCTGTACTGCCGGAGAGCATCGCCAACATCTACTCCCTGTTGCTCAACCCTTAGGGCATGCTTTTGTACCCGGTCAGGAGGTAACCCTTTATGGGCACAATACATTTGGTTTGAAAGCCGTTTGGTGGGCTTGTGTTTTGCCGCTGATCCTTTTTGTGGTGGTCGCCGTTGTGAGTTATTCGGTGTGGCATTTGCCCGAGTGGGTTTGCGCTTTGGCTGCTCTGGGAACTTTGGTTCTTTACGGGGGAGTTCTTTGGTTGCTGAGACACAAGATGGAGAGGACCTTTGTATTTACCATAGAGGCAAAAGAGAGCAAACCGTGAAGATTAAAGACATCGTTTTGTTGAGTTCGTTTCGAGCTTACTCCTTGCAGAGGAGGAGGTCGGGGGAGTTCGTGGAAGATAAGATAGAAATTTAACACAAAACCTTAACCATATAGAAAGAACCTTAGAGGTATGAGTATCGTATTCACCATCATCGTGCTAAGCTCCATTGCCGTAATAAGTGCAGTGCTCCTCTTTATCGTTGCCAAGCGATTTGAGGTAAAAGAAGACCCCCGTATTGCAGCCATCGGTGAAGTTTTGCCACAGGCCAATTGTGGAGGTTGTGGCTATCCCGGGTGTGCCGGATTTGCCACGGCTTGTGCCCAGTCGAAAGATTTGGACGGATTGTTTTGTCCCGTCGGAGGTACGCCGGTTATGGAAAAAGTGGCGGATATTATGGGCTTGGTCGCAGAGAAATCGGATCCTAAAATAGCAGTGGTGCGTTGCAATGGTACTTGTGAGGCACGCCCCAAACAAAATCGTTATGATGGAGCCACTTCGTGCCGCATTGCCTCGAATCTTTACAGTGGAGAAACGGGTTGTAGCTATGGTTGCCTTGGAATGGGTGACTGCTGTGTGGTGTGCAATTTCGATGCCATTCACATAAATCCGGAAACGGGTTTGCCCGAGGTGGATGAAGACAAATGTACTGCCTGCGGAGCCTGCGTTAAGGCTTGTCCCAAATTCATCATTGAGTTGCGCAAGAAAGGACCCAAAAACAGAAGGGTGTTTGTCAGCTGTGTGAACAAAGACAAGGGAGGCGTGGCAAAGAAGGCTTGTAGCAATGCCTGCATAGGATGTTCGCTTTGCTTTAAGGCTTGTGCTTTCGAAGCCATTACCATAGAAAACAATCTTTCGTACATAGATCACAACAAGTGTCGTCTTTGTCGTAAGTGTGTGGAGGTATGTCCTACCAAAGCCATCCACGAAACCAATTTCCCTCCTCGACCCGAAAAGAAGAAAGAGGAACCTGCCAAGGAAACAGCTCAAGCAACGACAGCTCCCACCCCGGTCGCCTCTCCTCATCAAGAGAGTACAACCGCAGGGGCGTAATACTTTCACTACAACAGCAAGTCAAGAATTATGAGTAGAACCTTTAGAATAGGGGGCATTCACCCTCCCGGCAACAAACTTTCTGCCGGTAAGGAGATAAAACAGACCGATTTGCCCCAACAAGTAGCCATACTGCTTAGCCAACATATAGGTGCACCTGCCACTCCCGTTGTAGACAAGGGTGACTGTGTAAAGGTGGGAACTTTGGTGGCAAAAGCCGGCGGATTTATTTCTGCCAATATTCACTCTCCCGTTTCTGGCACTGTACTCAAACTGGATTCGGTTACCGATGCCAGTGGGTACAAACGCCCTGCCATTATCATCAAGGTAGAGGGGGATGAGTGGGAAGAATCTATCGACCGCTCTGTTGATCTGGTTACCCAAACCGACTTGGATGCTAAAGCTATTGTAGAGCGTGTTACCCAAATGGGTATTGTGGGGATGGGTGGAGCCACCTTTCCAACTGGAGTAAAGCTTTCTCCTCCTCCCAATACCCCGGCAGAGTTCTTGGTAGTTAATGCTGTGGAGTGCGAGCCCTATTTGACAGGAGACGATGCCTTGATGCAAGCCAAAGCCCCTGAAATAATGGTGGGTTGCTCCATTGTGATGAAGGCCTTAGGGGTACAAAAAACTCTTATCGGGATAGAAACTAATAAGCCGCAAGCCATCAAGATTATGATGCAGGAAGCAGACAAAGCACGGGCTTTTCTGCTTCAAGGGCAAACCATTGAGATTGTTCCCCTCAAGCAGAGGTATCCGCAAGGAGGAGAGAAACAGCTCATTGATGCCGTGTTGCGTCGTCAGGTTACTTCCGGAGCTTTGCCCATCAGTACAGGAGCCGTGGTGCAGAACGTAGCCACCATATTTGCCATTTACGAGGCAGTGATCAAAAATAAACCCCTCATAGAGCGCATCGTGACCGTTACGGGCAAGAGTGTGGCTTCTCCGGGGAACTTTCTTACCCGAATCGGCACTCCGATGCAAAATGTTATAGAGCTTGCCGGGGGGGTGCCCCAAGACACAGCTAAGGTCATCAATGGCGGTCCGATGATGGGAAAAGCTCTCATAACCACCGATATTCCCGTAACCAAAGGTTCGGGGGGAATCCTTCTTATCAAAGAATCCGAAGCGTTGCGCAAACCTATGCGCGATTGTGTACGGTGCGGTAAGTGCGTTTCTGTTTGCCCTATGGGGTTGAATCCGGCTTTCTTGATGCGCAATACACTGAACAAGGATTGGGAAGATGCCGAAAGACTCTATGTTGTGGACTGTATTGAGTGTGGTTCGTGCAGTTATACCTGCCCGGCTAATCGTCCGCTTCTGGATCATATCAGATTGGGCAAGCAAACGGTTATGAACATCATTAGAGAAAGAAAGAAATAACATATCATCAATTTTCATCAAGCTACAAAGCTATTATGGATCAGAAGTTAATCCTCTCGCCTTCGCCACACATCCACAGCGGAGACTCCATACAAAAAAATATGTACCACGTGCTGATAGCCTTGGTCCCAGCCTTCTTGGTAATGGTTTACCAATTTAGGTTGCAGGCCGTGTGGATCACAGCACTGGCTGCTGTTTCGTGTCTTATTACCGAGTGGGTCATAACCAAATACTTGATGCGTCGCACGTTGTACGTTTTCGATGGGTCGGCACTCCTGACCGGTGTGCTGCTCGCTTTCAATCTCCCGGCTTCCCTACCGTGGTGGCTGGTTGTTTTGGGATCGGTTGTGGCAATAGGTATTGGGAAAATGGCTTTTGGCGGTCTGGGAAATAATGTTTTTAATCCGGCTTTGGTGGGGCGCGTTTTTCTGTTGATTTCTTATCCGGCACAGATGACTACTTGGCCGGTGCCTGCTTCTTTGGCTTCGCAGGTTGATGGCAGTACAATGGCAACACCTCTGGCGGTTATGAAGGGGGTTATTCACGGAATGCCGGCTTCGGGCAACGGTTCCAATATTTGGGATTTGGCTTTGGGTTTGATGCCCGGTTCTATGGGTGAGACGGCTGCAATCGCTCTTCTTCTTGGATTTGGCTATATGCTTGTTAGGAGAATTATTACTTGGCACACTCCGGTGGCCATTTTTGCCGGTGTTGTGCTCGTGGGCGGATTGACCCATTTGATCAACCCTTCCCTGTATCCCTCTATCTCTTTTCACCTTCTTTCCGGTGGTTTGATGCTGGGAGCCATTTTTATGGCAACGGACTATGTAACATCACCAATCACTCCGCGTGGACAACTTATTTACGGCTTTGCCATAGGGGTGATCACCGTCATTATAAGGTTGTTTGGTTCATACCCCGAGGGAATGTCATTTGCCATATTGATTATGAATGCCTTTACCCCTCTCATCAATAGCTACGTTAAGCCGAAACATTTTGGACATATTAGACAAAGAAAGGAGAAAGCACAATGAAAAAGTTGAGTTCTACGCTTCCCAATATGCTCTTGTCGCTGACGCTGATCTGTTTGGTTGTCAGTTTTTTGCTCGGTGCTCTCAATAGTGTTACCAAGAAGCCGATCAAGGAGGCTGAGACCAAAGCCAAAGTAGAGGCTATAACGGTTGTGGTGCCGGCGTTCGACAATAATCCCTTTGAAGAGAGGATGAAAGTTTCTCTCCCCAACGAAAAGGATCCTTTTGTGGTCTATCCGGCTCTCAAGGGCGGGGTCCCTTCGGGCATAGCGGTTGAGAGTTATACCCCCAATGGTTTTGGCGGGCGTGTTGATGTGATGGTTGGATTCGATATGCAGGACAATATTGTCGATTTCTCGATCCTTAAACACGAAGAAACACCTGGTTTGGGCGATAAAATGCAATCGTGGTTCAGAACCCCGGCTGCGAGCGGTGCCGGCATACGTGACTTCCGCAACCTCAGTATGAAAGACAACTCGCCCCTGAGTGTCTCCAAAGATGGAGGTAAGGTGGATGCCATTACAGCTGCAACCATCAGTAGCCGAGCTTTTTTGGATGCCATAGAACGTGCTTACCTTGTGTACAAGGAAGCCAAGGCACAACTCCAAGGCACTTCTTCTAACAACCCGGTACAAGAAAAATAGTTATGCAGATGAACAGATACGCAAAAACAATCATAAATGGGATTGTAGCCGAGAACCCCACTTTTGTGCTCTTGTTGGGGATGTGTCCCACTTTGGCAACGACTACCTCGGCTGTCAATGGTTTGAGTATGGGATTGGCAACCACATTTGTATTGATTTGTTCCAATACGATGATCTCTTTGCTCAAGAAATTGATTCCCGATGCCGTGCGCATACCGGCTTTTATTGTGGTGATTGCCGGCTTTGTAACCGTGGTGCAACTGTTGATTAAGGCTTATATGCCGGAGTTGGACAAGAGTTTGGGTTTGTTTATTCCGCTTATTGTGGTGAACTGTATTGTCTTGGGGCGTGCCGAGTCGGTTGCTTCTAAGAGTGGATTGGGCATATCGCTATTCGACGGCATAGGCATTGGACTGGGCTTCTCCTTATCGTTGACCCTGTTGGGAATGATGCGCGAGTTGTTGGGATCGGGTACTTTCTTCGGATTGCGTCTCTATCCGGATAGCTTTGCATCGTTACTTTTTGTGTTGGCTCCCGGTGCTTTTATTGCTTTGGGACTCTTGATCGCTCTCAAGAACCATCTAACCAATCAAAAGAAATCATAACCTCTACACCTCATTCTTATGGAATATTTTCTCTTATTCATTGCTGCGGTATTTGTCAATAACGTTGTCCTGAGTCAGTTCTTGGGAATCTGTCCCTTTTTAGGGGTTTCGCAGAAAGTGAGTACGGCTACCGGAATGGGTGCTGCCGTTACGTTTGTGTTGGCCATTGCTACTGTGGTCACCTGGTTGATACAAACTTATGTGTTGGAGCATTTTGGGCTGCAATTTATGCAGACGATAGCTTTTATTTTGGTGATTGCCACTTTGGTACAAATGTTAGAGATGATTCTCAAAAAGATTTCTCCGGCTCTTTACCGAGCTTTGGGAGTCTTTTTGCCACTTATCACTACTAACTGCTGTGTGCTTGGGGTGGCTATTTTGGTGATCAAAAAGGAGTTTACCTTTATGCAATCCCTTATCTATTCCGTATCCATCGGTATTGGTTTCCTCTTGGCGATGGTCGTTTTTGCCGGAATCAGAGAACAGCTGGCTACCGCCAACCTTCCCAAAGCGATGAAGGGTATTCCTATTGCCCTTATCTCGGCAGGAATCTTGGCAATGGCTTTTATGGGATTTTCCGGAATAGCTTAATTGATAGAATTTTCCTCAACCTATTTTGGGTTGAGAACGTTAATGGCGGAGGTGTCGAAGATTTACTTTTCGGCACCTCTGCTTTTTTTGTGGAAGGGAGTGGATTTGTTGCAAGGGGGGCGTGACTGGTTGGGTTCTTTTGTGGTAAGGTTGGTTTTTGCCGTTGTGGATGGTTGCACCGAGTAGGGGTGTGGGGAGAGGTGGTATTTACGCCATCTTGTCTTCTTTTGGAAGTAAATTTAACCTATATGTTCTTAACAAAATGTGCAATCGGAATTTTTGCCAACACTTTTGATCCATATGCCGAAAGCCCAGAGGAGATACGATCTCGGATAAAAAATATTTTTCCTTGGATGGGGCAAAAATTTGTAGGGAATTACCGAAAATTAGTTCCCTAAAAATCATCCAAAAGTAGGGAGCTGATTGGAAATTTGTAGGAATTGATCTCCTCTTTCTCCAAGGAACAGTTTCTTTTTCAAGGAACTATCTTTTGATTTGAAAAATCAACCAATATGCAGTTACTAAAAAAGATGATGTTCCAAAGCTAAATCCGAAATTCACCCCTGTGTGGGAGCTGTTTGAAAGGAAGGTAGCCACATAATCTCTTTTTGTTTTCTGTTCTCTGTTTCGAAAAAGCCTGGAACTTGCACACTTTTTGGAGAATGTTCACAAAATAGAAAGCTCTGCTCTCTCTTCCTTTTTTTATTCTATTTTGTTTTATTGCCTTTTCAAGATGCATTATTTATGGTTAATAATGAATTGTTTGGAGTTTGATGATTGCTTTCGGTGTAATTTATTTTATCTTAGTGGCTCTTTTACGAGGAAACAAGGAATAGTTGAATTATAAAACAACACAAAAAATAGAGCCTATGAAAGCAAAATTACATTTTTTAGTTTCTGCTTTCGTGCTTCTGTGCTTGCCGGTTGGAATGCGGGCGCAAACCAAGACGCACGAGAGCGAATCTCCAATTATTTTGAAACGGGTTTTGGAAAAAGTTGTCTCAAAGCCTGCCGTGGCCGAAATATCGTTGGAGAATCCCATTAAATATATTTCTTATGATTTCGAAGATTACGGTCTCTACAAGGGAGGAAGCTCGTATGGTACGGATTGGGCGCTTCGTTCTCCGTCTTATGGCGAAGATTGTTGTTATGCCTTTGCTGCAGACGGGGAGGCCAGTTATTGGTCCGGAGCCTCTACGGGCGATTTGGTTCTCAAAACGATGATTACTCGCCCCATAACGTTCGATGCCTATATGAAGTCGGAGTTGCAGATTCAGTGGGGGTATCGTGCCTTAACAAAGGGAACTCCTAAGTTGGTTGTTTACATTGCAGATTTGGAGGGAAATCGTTTGACAGCCCCTAAGGAACTCTTTGACGCAACATACACCTCTGAAGAGTATTCCAAAAAGTCTCCTATGTACACAGAGAAGATTTCTTTGGAGAAGATCAATAAGAATGCTGTTGTTGTAATTGAATATCGAGGTTCGGTAGGGGTTGATGAATCATCTATGATGATCTATGGAATAAAGCTATCCGGGACGTTCGATGCCAATTATAAGGATATTGTACCCTCGGTTTCGACCATCAAACACGGCCGAATAGCCATTCGCCAACAAACCGATGGGCAGACGTATGCGCTTATGACCAAAACCTTTTCGGTGAAGAAAATCAATGTTCCCGAAAGTGTTCCCATCAAGATGGCAGGGGCTTCCAGTCCTTTTACCCTCAGTCCTGCCACGCTTACAGATCAAGAGACAGAGGTCACCCTTACCGGCAAAATCACCACAGCCGGGGTGCACAAAGATGAAGTGGTTATTGCCCACAACGGTATAGAGCGTAAAATACCGGTAGAGGTGGAAGTAATCGGTTTGCCCGACTTTAAGGCGCATAGTGGAGAGTGTGATTTTGGAACGATTTATTCGCACGAAGAGAAAGTGGCTTCTATTGGTATTGCATCGGTTAATATTCTTAGCGGAGAGCATATCGACATCCTCCTATCTCTTGAGGGAGAGGGGGCACAGTATTTTGCCTTGGGGTATAGCGATACCAGCTACCCCGGCAACAAAATTTCGTTGGGAACCTGGGACTCTTACGTCAATATCCGCTATCTGCCCAAAGAGGCAGTGGGTGTTCACAAGGCTACTTTGGTGCTGACCTATGGAGAGAAGCAAATTAAGATACCGCTCAAGGGAGAGTCTAAGCTCAAAGAGACGTGGGAATACTATAAGGATGTAATTACGGATCAAGAGGTTGCCGGAGTGGGCGAATTCCGTTATTTGGCTCCGGTTTATGACCTTTTGGACGCCAATCCCACCTCATTGTCTCAAAAACCGTTCAAGGCAATTTATTTCCGCACCAAAGATTACTCTTCGGGGTGCTTTGCCAATGGTGAATCTCGTGCTAAGGTCGATGCACCGTCTCCCAGTTTGCGCAAGCATTTCTCTTTCAAAGTGAGCAAGCGCGAGGCCGAAGCAGCAGCCAAAGCGGTTAAGTATGCCTTGGTTTCTCCTGCAATCGATTTGTCAACAGCTGCGGGCAAGGAGTTTTCGTTCCTGCATCAAGATGTTCTCATCGAAAGCGGAGCTAAGATGATTGTAGACCTTATTGATGCTCGGGGTGAAGTTTTGAAGAACTTGGGTGAGGTTACACTCTCCGAAAAGACTACTCCGGAATGGGTCAAAGTCGCTTACTCTATTCCACAGGGTTTGACAAAGCCCGTTGGGTTTGTACAGATCTCTTTCGAGGCGGAAGATTCTAACCGAGGCGGAGTAGCGGTTTATTTGGATGACTTTGTTTTGGAAACCGTGCAGGACGCCTCTTTCACCCTGCCCGTGAGTGATGTTTTCTTTGGTGAAGTTCCTTCGGTCTCTTTTGCCCGAAAAAAGATAATACCTGTGCTCAAGAATATCCCCGAAAACGATGAAGTAATCATTTATAGCCGTGTTCTTAGTGGTGAAGAGTCTGCTTTTGTCACCACTCCTCAGTTCAACTCAACGGTATCCGCCAAAGATCTCAAAGAATTTTCTGTCAAGTTCATCAATCAGAACTTAGGAATGCACGCTTCGACTCTTTCTTTCGTATGGAGAGATCAAGTGGTCGAGTTGCCACTTAGTGGATACATCCGCAAAAGTTCCGAAGAGGACTACTTTGCTTCCCTTTCGGAGGAGAACCCCATCGATCGCTTCGATGAACCCATTCGTTCGTCGCAAGATGTGGCAGCCTTGAGTGAACTGCGTAACTGGACCTTTATCAACACGCGAGGCACAACGGCTTTTCAGTCTACCTATCTTGATGCAACCAATTACGGGTTATACTTACAAACCTCTCCCTTCTGGGCAGAAAAAGGTATCACCACTTATTTGGTTTCTCCTGCCATTGACTTGGAAAAGGCTGCCGGAAGCAAGTTTGTAATGACCTATTTCCTCAAGGAGTTTAGCACACAGTTCCCTTTCACCACCTCTGTGCTGATTATAGACCGCAAGGGTCATACATTGGCAACCTTGGGTACGATAGATAACGCTGCCGTGGATATTCCTGCTCCCAAGGATTTTGAATACATAATGCCCGAGTTGGAAGGGGTCGGATTTATTGCCATCAAGGGAGATATTGCCCCCATCGCTCAAAGTGGATGGGAATATACCACCAAAGCGGTGATTGATGCCCTTAAATTAGAAGGTAAAGCTCCTTCCATTTTGGCTAATCCCAAAAGTTTGGATTTTGGTTTGCTCGAGGGTAACAGTGAGGCACCGGTGAGCAAAACCCTCAACGTGGCACTTTCCTTTGTGGGGATTACCGACCCCGTTAAAATTGCGATTAAGGGAGAGCAGGCAGAGCACTTTACCGTTCCTGTCAGCGAGGTATCCGATCCTGTGAAACGAGTACAGATTCCCGTCACCGTCCAAGCATCGGCAAGTGGAAGTTATACAGCCGAGCTTGAGCTGAAGTCCGGAGATGTGGTTACAATTGTTCCTCTCAAGGCAAGAGCTGCCATTACGGCTTATAAGCCCGAGATTTCGGTAGGAATTGCCGAAGGGGGACTGGACTTTGGGGTTGTTTACGCAACGGCCCCGGCTGCGGCAACAGCCACCAGAAAATTGGTGGTTCGTACCGCTAATCTCAAGAATGGTGTTGCTGTGACCGTGGAAGGAGCTCAAGCCACATCTTTTGTGGCAAACAAAAAACAATTGGATGCCAACGGAGGAGAACTACAAATAACCTTTACGGCGAATAAGAAAGGCAAGTATGCCGCCAATGTGGTACTTACTTCGGACGACTTGCGCATTGTGGTTCCCGTCAAAGCGGAGGCACAATTCACCTTTGAGACCAAGATTACTGCCTCAGTGCAAGCCCTTGATTTTGGCGAATTTGTCTACCCTAACAACATTGCTCCAGGGGATAAAAAGAGTCTCTCTACCTCTGTAACGGTGGTGAATCCCGGGGAGGCCGAAGTTTTGCCCTCGGTAACCATCACGGGGCGTGATGCCGCTATGTTTACCGTTACCGATTCCTTTGGTCAGAAAGGCGACAATATAGAGGGTTCCATAGAGGTAACTTTCACCACGACGAATAAAGCCGGCCTTTTCGTGGCGTTTGTCGATATCCAGCACAACGGAGCGCACTGCTTAATTCCGCTCACAGCTCTGGTCAAATCAACTCAATCGGTACAAGATGCACCTGCCGGTGGTTGCCAGGTGTCTACTCTCCCAGGAATGGTGATTGTGGAGACGGAGGAGCGCAAGCCGGTTGCCATCTTTACATTGGGTGGTGAGCAGGTTTATGAAGGCTTTGTCAATGGAGAGCAGCGTATTCAAGTTTCTGCGGGGCACTATTTGATTTCGGTTGCCCAAGAGATACACAAGGTAGTTGTTCAATAACGTGTTTCAATAATTTTCTTTTTTACTTCATTCGGGGCGTGTTCTTTGCAGAGCACGCCCTAATGTTATCGACTTGTTTTGAAAGAAGAGAAGGCATAGGGCGGTTTTGTGGAGAAAAGCGGAGAAAATTGCCGTGCCGTTTGGGTTACCTTATCTATTTGTATCGGCGTTAAGTCTTTATGGGAGAGAGGTTCAGAGACAAATAGCCCCTCCTTCTCAAGAACTATTTTTTCTGTGTTGTGTAACTTTCCAGAAAAATTGTACATTTGCTTCGGTTTTGGGGTGAAGAGATCCCAAACAAAAAGCAATATAAACCTCTTATATCAAATTTTAAGATGAAAAAAGCGTTTTTAGTTTTTGCCGCTATGGTTGCTTTGGTAGCCTGTAACAAGGAACAGAAACAAGAAGAGACCACTCCGGAAATAACACAAGAAACCGTAGAACAGCCTAAGGAGTGTGCCGTTCTCAGATCTTATGTATCGGAAGATGGGACGATGCAATTCAATGTTTTGGAAGAAAACCTTGAAGCTGAAACAATCAAAGTAATGGATGTTAAGAACAACGCTACTTATGATCTCAAGCGTGTAGAAAGTGCTTCGGGTGCCAAGTATGCAGATGAGGCAGGAAACGCACTTTGGTTCAAGGGAGAAGAAGAATTCCACTTCTTCCAAAAGAACGAAAAGGGCGAAGAAACTCTTGTTTGCTCCGGCAAAATGCAAGCCAAAGCTTGTGACAAATGTCCGGAAAAGGCAGCTCAAGAAGAAGCCAAGAAGTAATATGATTCACTTCGTGCCTCGTCTATAAGGATGGGGTGAGAAAATAAGGAGGATGCTTCCTACGGAGGAGGTATCCTCTTTTTTTTATCCGATGTCGGTGGAAAGATTTTTCGAGAAACTGTTTCCCATCTGTGGACAACGTTTTCTTTTTAGTCAAGGGGATTGTGCTTCTGGCACTTTTGCTCAAATCTGAAAAACTTGCAGATCGTACGAATGAGGGCAAAAATATCTTGGACGGAAGAAAAGTTTGTAGGGAATTATCGAAAATCAATTCCCTCAGAATCACTCGAAAGTAGGGAACTAATTCGGCATTTTCAGGGAACTAATTGGAGGATAGATCGGAGAGGTGATGTTTCGCCTCTCCTTTGTGTCTTCTTTCATAGAAAGAGGAGGCGAGCCGTGATAGGGACTTATTGAGGGATGGCGGCTGTTTTGAGGCTGAGGCGGAGAAAGGGAGGAACTGAGATGTGGGAATGTTGGGAAGGGAAAGTTCAACTGTCAAGCTTAAAATTACCTTATTTCTGTCGGAGTGCTTGGAGTTTCGGGAATTTTTGAGGGGGATGTATAACAAACCTATTCTGTATGCTTATTTGTTGGAGGATCATTTATTAAAAAAAATTCATACATTTGTATGGAGTTAAATAATAAGGTGAACAAGTTTGTGTGAATAACTCATCCCTATTGTTTGTTCAAGTGGAATCGACACGGCTTAAAACCTATCTAATGAAAAGAAAATAATATATGCGATTCAACAGCGGTCTATTTATCGGGGTTTTTCTTTTGCTCCTGCTTAAGAGCCAGTTTCTTTTTGGGCAAATCAATCTGCGTCTGAGTATCGCCACTTATGATCATCATCCCATAGAGAGTGCGGAGTTGCTTGTTCAAGAGGGAGATTCCATTGTGCAGTTTTCGATAATTAAGACACAAGAGTATGTGCTCTCTCTTCCTAAGGCCGGGCGGTACAACATACAATTGGCGAATGCACACTATGAAACATTCCAAATAGAGCAGTTCTTTTCGACGGACAGCGTTCTCAATGTTGTGTTGGAAGGGCCAACAATCGCCTTGGACGAAGTTTCTGTGGTGGGAAAATCGAGACCCAGAGTAACCGCAACCGGAGAAGTTTTTCGGTTATCGAAAAAGGCAAAGTCTTCCGGGAACCCATTTAGAGCTCTTTCCGAAATCCCTCTGTTGCAAGTCGATATATCGTCGCAGAGTATCAAGATGCGCAGTGGAGAGTCTCCGCTTATTTTGGTTGATGGTCATCTTGTAAATTCGGGAGTTCAGCCGATACATCCCGAAAACATCGAGTTGGTGGAGGTATCAGAGGTAGTAAGTGCTCGTTATTTACAGATGGGAGTGACAAAGATTGTCAATATTCGGCTTCGGGAAAATATCCCCCTTTATTCATTTGTAGACGTTAGGACAAGGCACGATATACCACCGAGAGAGGGGTTTGGTGGAGCCAATTTTGAATTCGGAAAGAAAGTTTTTGCGATTGCGGGAAGTTTTTTTGCCGATTATCTCGTAAACGACCGTGTTCGTTATAAATCGATGGAGCAAATGGAGCAACGGAGAAAAGAGCTTTCCGGAGAATCGGTTTCCAGATCTAAGGGAATTGATGGGCACCTACTGGTTAAATGGCTTCCCGCTCCATCGGATTATGTTTCGGCCATATTAAAAATAAGAGACAACCGTTCTCGCACGGATGATGAATTTGGAGGTACATACGTTGCCCTCGAAAAAACATCTTCGCTTACTACATCCGGTAGAAAAAGAACAATTGACGGAGGTCTGTTGGCCTCCCTGTTCCACGAACATACGTTCGGTGACAAAAGTACACTCACCTCTTGGTTCAAGTACAATAGGGGGAAATATGATCTAAATCAAGACTATTTGGAGCTTTACGGTGATAATCAAATTACCAGCTTGGTAGATTTGGCAACACTTCGCAATCAGTACGCCCTGTCTGTGGATTATGACTCAGGAGAGCAACCCTTCGGTTCAATAGCTGTTGGGAATAATTTGGAATATACTTGGGACAAAATAACCAACCGAAGTTTACCGTCTCTGTTGACATCCTATGTAGGGCTTGGAAGCAATTATACGCACGCAACCTATAGCAATCAGTGGAAGCAGTTGTACTATATGGTGTCTTTCGGATTGCAAGGTTTGGCCGTTAAGACTGTTGATAAAAATCATTCCTACTGGAGACCACGCGCCGCGGTCAGTTTGTCCCTTCGTTTGCCCAATGCTCAGTCGTTGAGGGGGAGCTACTACCTCACCAACAGATTGCCCGAGAGTCGCAATCTTGTGTCATTCAACTTGTCTACCAATCCTTGGTTTAGAGAAGAGGGAAATCCGTTCCTTGTTCCTATGCAGATTCATCAGTTCGATTTGAATTACAATTATTCCTTGAGAGATTGTCGTCTATGGCTTTTTGGCAATCATAGTCGTTATAGTCGGATGATAGAACCGTATGTACGTCGCGAGGGGGATTATCAGATAAAGTCGTATCGCAATAATGGAACCTACGCAAGGACAAATGGGGGAATTGGAATAAGCTACACCGGAGATAACCTGCAAATATCTACCACGGCCAGCTATACATCAGAGGTTTTCAATGGGCAAAGCCCAAAAGGTTCTTATGGAGTGAGGGGGCATTTCCGGTGGGATTTCGGAGACTTCTTTGTATACTCTTCCTTGTCGTGGCGCAATCGTAGTTATACATCCATAAGCCAAACCTATTTCAAGAATCCCGTGGAGTCTCACGTGCAAATTGCTTGGCAGGCAAATGAGCAACTTTACCTCTCTCTCGGATTACCCTACTTTTGGGGAATACGGAGCAGTGTGACGGAAATCAATCAGCCGGCGTATATGAGCCACCAGCAAACATTTTTCCAAAGTGAGAGTTTACGTCCCTGGCTTCTTATTTCTTGGACATTTCGGAAAAATCCCAAGCTCGCTATTCCCGAAAAGACGGGGGACTTGTGATAAATATCTTGAACGGAAGATAAGTTTGTGTGGAATCATCGAAAATCAATTCCCTCAGAATCACCTAAAAACAGGGAATAATTCGGCATTTTTAAGGAACCAATTGGAGAATAGATCGGGGAGGCGATATTTTGCCTCCCCTTTGTGTCTTTTTTCATAGAAGGAGGAGGCAAGCCGTGGTGGTGGCTTTTGTACGGAAAAGTTTCTATTTGTTATCGGAGCGGAGAAAGGGTGTGAGTTGTGGTAAGAGAGGTGGCAGTGGATGGAGGATTTGTGGCAAAGACCTTTTTGAGAATGGAGCTTTGTTGTGCGAACCTCTTTTCTGTTCTATCTTTGGTGTTGCTATGAAACAGTTATTAGTCGTTAACCACCACGACTCTTTTGTGTATAATTTGATCCAAATTTTTTCCACAGCTTCACAAATCGAGTGTCGGGTTGTGGATTGCGAATTGCTGGATTCGGTTTCTCTGTCCGACTTCGATGCCGTTGTCTTGTCTCCGGGTCCGGGTGAGGTTACGGATTATCCGCTCTCCATACAACTTTTGCGTTTCAATGCTTCTTCTGTCCATCCTCTACCCGTTTTGGGTGTCTGTATGGGGCACCAGCAGATAGGCACTTTGTATGGGTTGGAACTTTACCGAATGGAGCAGCCGGCTCACGGAGAGCAGACCACCATCGAATGGTTGCACAATGTACCGGCCTTAGGACAGCAGAGCCATTCGCTTACTCCGGTGGGGCGGTACCATAGCTGGGCGGTACGTACTCCGTCCAATTACTCTGGCGAGGTCGTCGTAGATGCCATTGATCCTCAAGAGGGAACGGTGATGGCTTTGCACCACTCCTCATTGCCCTATTATGGGGTGCAGTTTCATCCTGAAAGCATCCTCACCCCCAAAGGAAAAGAGCTGTTGTACGCTTGGTTAGAAACGATTTGAATCCTTTTTGCTTTATGATGCACCGCGAGATAGAGGAAATAATGGCTTGGAGCAAACGTTACGCCGACCACGATCCCCAGAGAATCCTTTTGGGGAGCAACGATATTCCCCAACCTCTACGCAGTGCTGTGGCATTGCAATTGCAGCTGACCTCCAAAATCAAGAAGAAATTACCCCTCTTTTCCCAACGTGAATGCTACGTACCGGAGCGAATCAATTTGGAACAAGCCTCTTCTCAAGCCACAGCATATTATAAAAAAAGGTTTGTGGCCCCCGCCGACAATGTGGCGGATCTTACGGGAGGCTTGGCAGTCGATTTCTTTGCCCTGATGCAGGTGGCAAGTAAGGGCGTTTATCACGATTTATCCCCCCGATGCGTGCAAGCTGCGAATTATAATGGAGCCAAGTTGCTCCCCGAAGAAATTCACTTGTCCATTACTTATATGGAGGGAGACTCTTTGTTGCAATTACCCCGTTTGGTGCAACAGGAGTACTGTTCCCTTATTTATGCCGATCCGGCTCGTCGGGGAGAGGGGGGACAAAGACTTTACTCTTTGGAGCAGACAATGCCCTCTCCTTTGGAAGTAGCCGGTCGGTTACAACAGCTTCGTTATGGAGGCAAGATTCTCATAAAGCTCAGCCCGATGGCAGACATCACCGAAATTTTGAGGCGTTTGCCTTGGGTGAGCGAAGTGCATATAGTGGCGCATCACGATGAATTAAAAGAAATTTTGATTTACGGAAATTGCTCGGCGGAGGTGACTTCGGCAGAAGATTGCCGGATATATGCCCTGCAAACCGATATGGAGGGCAATGCAGAGCAGGGTTGGAGTTTTGTTTGGTCGGAGGCACTCTCTTGCAGTTCGGAAGCCGTGGCTTCTGAACCGGGAAATTATCTCTTTCTGCCCCACGCTGCCGCAATGAAGAGCGGAGCTTTTGCTCTTCTGGGTGAACGTTTCGGGGTACGAGCATTGGCACACAACAGTCACTTGTTTACGGGTGAACGGGTGGTGGAGTCTTTCCCCGGTAAATGTTACCGTCTGTTGGAGGTGTTTCCGTACAAGAAAAAACAACTTGCCCTTCTCAAAAACCAATATCCTCACCTATCCATCTCCGTGCGAAACTTTCCCCTTCGAGCCGAGGAGCTTAAAAAGCAGTTGGGAACAGGAGAGAGTGATACGTATACCCTTTTTGCAACAACGGATAGTAGAGGCAATCGCCTTTTGCTGGTGGCGGAGCGTTGCCAAACTCTCCTCTAAGGGGAGGCAACAGATAACAAAAAAAGGAGAACAGAACAAGAATGCTCCATTCCCCTTTCGCTCAAAATCACAGAAAAAGTTTGTTTGTCTTATGGTTGGGTTGTATAAAAATCCAACACGAGAGATTTGTAAATAAAGTCGTACAAAGCTTGTAGCTCTTCGACCTGAGCCGTGTAGAGTTTGCTCTTGGCCTGGGCAAAGTCATAGGTGGAAATGCGCCCGGCTTCCATTCCGCTTTGGGCAAATTGAAGGGCTTCGGAGGCTTGTTTGACCGCAGTTTGTGCCACTTCTATTTTGCTTTCTGCAGCTTGTGCATTGAGCAGAGCCAAGCGAATTTCTCGGCTTATGGTGCGTTGAGCTTGCTGTTCGTCCAGTTGAGAGAGCAGTACCCTCTGTTGTGCCGAGCGCACGGCGTTGCGGGTTTCAAATCGGCTGAAAATAGGGATACTAACCGAAAGAGAAACAGAGTATCGACCATTATTCTTAAGCTGATCCCCAAACGGGATATTGAGCAGACGATACTCTTTGTCCAACTGATAGAAGTAGGAGTTGTTGTACCCGGCACTCAGGGTTACCGAGGGCATATATCCGGAACGGGCTATGTTGATTTCTTGCCGAGCACTTTCCGTTTGCAAGGCAGCGGCACGAATTGCCGGATGAAGGGCTACCGCTTTTTCCGAAGCGTCCGTTTGGGCCGTAAGTTTGCCACGAGCCGAGAGCAACATATCGGTCACGTTGGGGGCTTCTATTGAGAGAGGCGGATGGTTGGCGGGGAGGTTGAGCAGTTGCATCAGATCGAACCGGGCCAACTGGGTTTTGTTTTCTGTTTCTTTCAGATTAAGTTTTTCGTGTGCCCATTGGGTTTCCAATTCGGAGAGTTGAGCTTGAGACCATTTGCCGCTACCCACCATAGCTTGCGCCTTGTTGATCAGCTGACCGGTGAGAGAAACTTGCTGGCGGGCAACTCGTTCCAATTCTTGTTGGTAGAGCAGATTGTAGAAGTATTGTGCTACGGCAAGGGAAATTTCTTGTTGTGCTTTTTGGAGACGCAAAGTGGCTGCCTGCAAATTAAGCTCGGCTGCCCGAACTTGTGCCGGGCGTCTGAGTCCGGAAAAGAGCTCCATAGATGCCGATACGCCCATACCGGTGGCGGTGGCGGAGCGGTCTTGCATTATTCCGTTTTTGTCCGCCGAGCGTCCCAAGTCGATACTCTGTCCTATGGAAGCACTTATTTGGGGTAGGTATTGGTTGCGGGCTCTTTCGGCTGCGATGGACTGGGTGGTCTGTTCTATTTGTGCTTGTTGCATCACCAAGCTTTGTTGGTGTGCCAGACGTATGCACTCTTCAAGGGAAAGAGGGGAGCGATTTTCTTCCCGAGGAGTTTGTGCCAAGGCACTTCCCCAAGAGAGAAGCAGAGCGGTTGCTCCCAATAGGCAGGTTCGTCGCGAGATAAGAGAGACAAAGGACTGTTTCATAGTCAATTTTTCTTTAGCTATGGTTGTAACATTGGGTTGGGAGGAGGTTACTTTTGAATTTTTTCTCCGCCACGAACCTTTTCGTTGAGTCGGAGACCGCTTTTTATTTCTACCATTACTCCGTTGCTTACTCCGATGGTAACGGGGATGCGTTGCACATTCAGCTTGGGTTTTTCCGCCAATACTTTGTACACAAATACGCTGTCCGAGGCAAATTCGAGGGCGGCTTCCGGTACCGAAAGCACATTGTAGGCAGCTTCGGTAATGGCCTCGGCATTGGCACTCATCCCGGCACGGATGCGGTTGTCCTTGTTGAGATCTATGGCAGCTTCTACATCGAAAAGATTGCTTCCCCCCTCGGTTTTGGCTTTGGGAGATATGTATTCGATTTTGGCGGAGAGTTGTAGTTGGTTTAAGGCCCCGATAATGATTTTAACCGGCATATTTTGGTATAGCTTGCCTACTTCTATCTCGTCTATTTGACCGCGGAAGAGTAGGTTCTGCATATTGGCAATGGTGGCAATGGTAGTGCCGGCGTTAAAACTGTTGGCTTGGATGACCGAGTTCCCCACACGTACGGGGATGTCCAGGATAACGCCACTCACGGTGGCACGAACCATCGTAGACGAACTTTTGCTCCCGTGGCGGCTTGCTCCGGTACGTACGATGCTGAGGGCATCAGAGGCCTCTTCTACCTCTTTTTTGGCTTTGTTGTAGTTGAGCTCCGACGTTTGGAACTCTTCTTTCGGTACCACTCCTTTTTGGTACAACTCACTGTCTCGGTTATACTTGTCTTTGGCATAGCCAAAACCAATCTGTGCCTGCTCCAAACGGGCTTGTGCTTGGCTGAGTTCCATAGCCGATGGCACTACCGACAGACGGGCAATAACGTCTCCGGCTTTCACTTCCTGCCCCGGTTTGCAAAAAATCTCTTCTACAATGCCCGATATTTGGGGAACAATAGAAACTTCGTCCCGAGGTACGATGCTTCCCGTAATGATGGTTTTCTTTTCTATGGCTTCTGTTTGCTCAACGCTTAGGATGTTGTACTCAACCGGTTTCTTTTGCGATTTCTTGAAAAGGAAAACAAAGGTGACTACGACCAGCAGAGCCAGTAGGCCCCAACCTGAATACTTCAAAAACTTCCTCATTTTATTGTCTTTTATTTAATGTTTATATTTTTCTTTTGCTTTATTCTTCTCTTATGGCTTCTATGGCTTTGATCTTAATAGCCCTTGTTGCCGGCAATCCTCCGCCGAGCAATCCTCCAACAATCACGACCAATAGAGTCATTAGAGCGGTACCAAACGAAATAACGGGGTGATAGAGCATTGTCGATAGCTCTCCTTCACTGCTGCTTGTAGCCAGATCTACCGCAGCCATAATCCAGCTTCCCAGCATAATGCCCAGCAAACCGGCTATCAGAGTGATGGAGACGGATTCGAGTAAGACCTGCTGAATGATGTCGATGGGTTTACCGCCCAAAGCCCGGCGAATGCCAATCTCCCGAGTTCTCTCCCGTACAGTCACGAGCATAATGTTGCTGATGCCCACAACGCCACTGACGAGTGTACCGGCACCCACAACCCAAATAAGAATGTAGACACTCAGGAGAAGCATTTCGAAGAATTGGAATATGGAAGAGACATCGAGCGACTGTATGGCACCCTCATCTTGTGGATGGAGGTTGTAGCGATTGCTCAAATAACTCTTGATGTTTCTTATTACAGGGGCTACGGTTTGGTCGGCTTGTACCGTAAAGAAGAAATAATATACCTGTCCCGCCTTGGGTTCTCGGGCATCTACGACCTCGTAAGGCAGGAAGACACTTTGAGATGCTCTACCTGTGATATTTACGTTCTGACTGATGTCCGAGACAACCCCCACAACGGTGCAAAAGGAGCCTGCCACACGGATTACTTTGCCCAAGGCTTCTTGTTCGTTTCCTATTAGCTCGATGGCGATCTTCTTGCCAATAACACAAACCGAGCGTCGGTATTTTCCATCTGCCTCAGTAAGCAGTCGCCCTGCTTCCACGTTATACTTGATGACCTTGTTGTATTCCGGAGTTATTCCTATGATATTTCCGCTTGTTTTTTTGGTTCCGTAGACCAAAGGTTCTCCCCCCGAGTAGTAGGAAGAGAGCTGATTGATGGGGCTTAAGTGCTCTATGGAAGGGTTGCTTTGGCGGATACGTGCTATATCTTCCATATTCATACTCCACATACGTCCTTCTTTGAACCCTTTGTAGGGGCGGGTGGTGGGCGATGCAGAGATAAATCCCATATTGGTAGAGACCCCTCGCAGTTCTTTCTTCATAGCATTTTCCACACCGGCTCCCACGCTGAGGAGAATTACCAGCACAAAGATGCCCCAAAAGATACCAAAGGCGGTTGTAATGGTGCGCTTTCGGTTACTTCCCAATGTGTGTGCAATCTCTTGCCACGTGTCTCTGTCTAATAAATTCATAACTTAATGCAGTCAGTTTTTTGCTCAAACAACCGTTTTTTTCTACTCTTTCATTGCTCGTATGGCAGGGATGCGTACCGCCTTGCGTGCAGGGACGAATCCGGCAATGGCTCCCGAAACCACCATTACCATCACTACCATTATGGCTACGTACGGAGGGATAACGGGGTCTCCGAAGATGGTAAATGTTTGGCTTTCGATGGTTTTAACTCCCAGCCCCGACATCTGTAAAAAGCGTTCCACCCCGGCCAAAGAGCCCACGGCAATAATCAATCCGACCAAACCCGAAATCAGGGTTACCACCACGCTTTCGGTTATAATCATTGTTATGATGTGTCCGTTTTTGGCTCCTATGGCTTTGCGAATGCCTATCTCGCGCATACGTTCTCGCACGGTTACGAGCATAATATTGGCAACCCCTACGATGCCCACCATAAGGGTACTCAACCCCATAGCCCAAAGGAACATATCCAATCCTCTGAAAACCTTGCGCTGGCTCTCTTTATTTTGTTTGGCAGAATCGATCCAATAACAGCGATCTTCGGGATGAATGTCTTTCATTAACCGAACCTTGGCAAAGATTGCTTGCTCGAGTTGCTTGAGGTGTTGGTTGTTTTGCACCTCGGGTGCGTAAATAAAAGCCATAGTGCTCCTGACGGAAGTGTAGGGAAAGAGTCTCTTGAACGTGGATTCGGGGATCTGCGATTCGTTGGCATTGTTGGATTTCTGCACCCCAACGATGGTAAAAGAGTAGTTCCCCACCGAAATTCGTTGCCCTACCACATTTTCTTTTCCGTAGAGTTTGCGTGCCAAGCCCTCGGCTATGACGATATGTTTGGCGGTGTGGCGCATATCGCTTTCGTTGAGGGCACGCCCGTGGAGGATAATGGGTTTATTGAGTTTTTGCAGGTAGAGCATCGTTACTCCGTAGAGGCTGGTATTGCCGGAGCGTCCTTCGGGTGATTGGGCGGAGGTGTAGGAGAAAAACTCCATAAGGATGTTTTCGATTTGCGGAATGGCTTCGCCCACCTTTTGCCACTCGCTTTCGGTCAATGCGATGAGACGATGTTGGGGCAACCCTTTGTAAGGTTTGGAGGTCACTCCAAAGCCGAATTCGATATAGTCGTTCGTCTCTCCGTTGGCTTCGGAGTTTTTGTGTACTCCCGAGCGGATTCCTGTACCCACTCCAAGCAGAAGGATGAGGAAAAGCACGCCCCAAGCGACCGAAAATCCGGTCAAAAAGGTACGCAACTTGTTGCGCCTGAGTGTTACCGCTATTTCTTGAAAATATTCCTTGGAAAAGAGCATCTTTGTTGTAGAATTATTTAGCTGTTGGACCATTGAGGGGCGTTTGAAAAAGTGCCTCGGCATTCAAAATTTTGTCCGAAGAAATTCTCAATTTTGAGGGAGATAATTTTTCTTTTGTCCGGTAAAAAATTTTGATACTTCCCTGCAAATATTTTTTTCTTCCCTATTGTTTCTGCACCCCATCCTTTTGCCGTGTTTTTTCGGGCTTATTGTGCCTCTATTTGCCCGTCCTTGATGTGAATGATGCGGTCGCAGGCTTGGGCAACCGAAAGTTCGTGGGTCACAATGATGAGCGTTTTGCCCTCTCTGTTCACACTGCGCAACAGATCCATTACTTCGATGGTGGTTTTGCTGTCAAGGGCTCCCGTTGGTTCGTCTGCCAAAATGATGTCGGGGTCGGCAATCAGTGCCCGGGCTATGGCAACACGCTGTTTCTGCCCACCGCTCATCTCTCCGGGGAGGTGGTGAGACCACTCGGCAAGCCCTACCCGTTGGAGAAATTGCATTGCCAATCGATTGCGTTCTTTGCGGACAACCCCTCTGTAAAATAGCGGAAGGGCAACATTTTCCAACGCAGTTTTGAATGAGATGAGGTTGAAGGATTGGAATACAAACCCCACCCCCTTGCTGCGTACCTCTGCCGCAACATTCTCGTTGAGGTTTTGGATGAGGCGATTGCCCAGCCAATACTCCCCTTCGTCATAGGTATCGAGGATCCCCAACACGTTGAGCAAAGTACTTTTTCCGGAACCACTCGCTCCCATTATCGCCACCATTTCTCCACGAGTAACGGTCAAGTCGATGCCTTTGAGAACGTGCAGGGGTTGTGCTCCGGGATAGGTCTTGTGTATTCCTTTGAGGCGAATGATGCATTTGTCTTCGCTTTGCTCCATTGCGGGAGAATATTTCTCTTGTTTCTTCTCCATTGTTGCTGCTTTTAAGTGTATTATAAAAGTATTACACTGCAAAAGTAAAAAATAATTTTTTTCTGCAAAACGTTTCGCAGAAAATATTTACCGAAAATCTCTTTTTACATTGCTGTATAGCTGTCTTGTAACTTGTTCATAGCATTGTGTTGGTGGAGTGATGAAGCCCTTTTATCGGTCGAGCATACTTCCCGTTTGTCTATAATCTCGGATTTTTTAGAAGTAGGAAAGGAATTCTTTTCGTTTTTTACTGCAAAGGTCGTAGTACACTTTTGCCCAAGCAATACCCGAAAGGGTGATTTTTGCTCGTGACTCCCCGTTGTGTTAATTTGCATTGAGCAAAACTGTTTTCTTGAGCTTTACTAAGAGGAGTAAGGCGTGCTATGCGTGCGGCGGAGGGTAACATAAGAAGTTGGTAATACCCCAAACAGAGTGCTTGGGCAGAAAATAAAAAAAAGTGCTGCAACCTCTATCGCAGCACTTTTTTTGAGGATAAATGAAAGGTAGGGGCTTACAGATAATCAATCAGTTCATTGACTTCGGCCTCTGTGGTGGACCAGTCGGTTACAAAGCGAACGGCTGTTTCTTGTGCTCCACGCACACCCCAAATCTCAAAAGAGACGTGTTGGGCAAGGCGGTCTATGTCCGAGTTTGCCAGCAAAAAGAACTGCTGGTTGGTGGGCGAATCTATGAACAAGCGGTAGCCTTTGCGCAGAAATCCTTGCTTGAGTTTCATTGCCATTTCTATGGCGTGGCGGGCTATTTGCAGGTACAAATTATCGGAGAAAAGGGTTTCGAACTGAAGCCCCAATAGACGTCCTTTGGCAAGAAGTGCCCCGTGTTGTTTGATGAGAGGGCGGAAGTGCCTAAGTAAATCGTTGCGTGTAACCACCACCGCCTCTCCGAAGAGTGCACCGACTTTGGTCCCTCCTATGTAAAAGACATCGCACAGGCGAGCAATGTCTTGGAGGGTAACATCGGTGCCGTGTGCTGCCAAGCCATACCTCAAGCGAGCTCCATCCATAAAGAGCGGTATGCGGGCAGCTCGGCATACTCGACTCAAGGCTTCCAATTCTGCCAAGGAATAGAGTGTCCCCAATTCCGTGGGGTGGGAGATATAGACCATCCCGGGGGCTACCATATGCTCGAAGGTATCGTCCTTATAAAAATGGGATAGATATTCTTCAACCTGCTGTGCTTTGATTTTGCCCAAAGAATGAGGAAGGGCAAGTACTTTGTGTCCTGTTGCTTCTATGGCTCCGGATTCGTGTACGTTGATGTGCCCCTCGGAGGAGGTCAAGACCCCTTCGTGTCGGTTGAGCAGTCCGTCTATAACGGTGGCATTGGTTTGCGTTCCTCCTACTAAAAAGAATACGCGCCCCTGTTCAAGGGCACAGGCGTGCAAGATTTTTCTCTCGGCTTGTTGGGTGTGGGCGTCCTGTCCGTAGCCGACTGTTTGTTCGAGGTTGGTGGCAACGAGGCGCTCCAAAACCGAAGGGTGCGCCCCTCTCATATAGTCGTTGTTGAAGTGTAGCACTGCTTTGTTGTTTATAGGTGAATGACCTTTATTTTTGGAGGAACAAAGATAGCGTGGAGGATAGCAAGCTCCAAACAAAGCACAACGTGAGGAGTACTGCCCCGGTCGATCCCTATTGGGAAAAGAGTTGGAGGGTGTTTTGCCAAAGGAGCAATAGTTTTGTTCCCATTATAGCTCGGTTGAGGGGGCGGATGGCAAAAGGGTAATAGAAACTAAGCGCGAGTGTCCGAAACGAAAAAATGATCACTTTGTTTCCATATTAGCGAGATTATTACGTTCTTTGCAAAGCGTAATGCTTTGTGATCGGTTTTTTACGAAATCGTTTGCAAGACAAAACAGAGTAGTAAACGGTATCTTACATCAAAGACACAGACAGATATGAAAAAGTACATCGGAGCCATCTTACAGTTGATAGGGGTGCTTATTTTGGCAATCCCCTACTTCACTAACAACAGTACCAACGTAACTCTCCTTTTGGGAGTACTTGTGGTGATTTTGGGTTTTGCCCTGCACATTATACTGGGCCGTCGCTCCAAATTATAATCCGGCTCCGTACGACTGTCGCCCTTCTTTCGGAAGGGGAGCGATGGGCATTACGGGAGGAACTACAAAACGAAAGAGGTTCCCTTATCCGATGGGGGCGTTGCAGCTCAGAGAGTTGTTGGTCCTTGCATCGGAATTGTTGTGCACTCTTCCTTGTTTGAGAAACTACGGCAGTACCGGGTTCCAAGCAAGAAAGAGTGCTTTCTTTGCTTCTTACCCTACTTATAAATCTTTTCCAAGGGTTGAGGAGATCGTTACGGATACAATCGAATTATGAAAGAACCACATTTTAGACACGGAGAAAACTTTTTACTGGTTGCTTTGGCTTTGTTGATTGCCGGATGTGCCCTGCATTTGTTCTCTTTTTCCGACTGTTTGCCCCTAACGATGGGGCGGGTACAGATTTTGCCGGAGATCTATCTGTCGCTTTCGGTTGTGGGAATTGTGCTTACCACCCTCTTGACGGCTTATATGAGCAACAAGTACATCATCTTGCAAGAACCTGCGCTCCAATCGGTTTATTTCTTTTGTATTCTTTTGGGGGTGTTTGCTCCTTTCTTGCCCGAAAAAAATCTGTACACAATGGTCGCTTTACCCTCTGTTGCGGCTTTCTATCACCTTTTTGCATCCTATAAAAAATCCTTTGCATCCCAGTCTACCACTTTGTATGGATTCTTTTTGGGGGTGGCAGCCCTTTTTGTGCCTCCATTGCTATGGGGGGTGCCTTTGCTTGTGTACACTCTTTACTTAATGCACGCCCTATCGATGCGTAATTTCTTGGGATTGATGGTCGGCTTGCTTTTACCTTTCTGGTTCGTGATACCTACAGTGTTGCTCTTTTTCCCGGAGATCTCCGTTGAAAAACAGGCTTCTCTTTTGTGGCAGGTAGAACCTCTGTGGAGTGGTACTTTGCCACTGACCGATGGTTTCTTTTACTCTTTTATTGCTTTATTGACTGTTGTGGCAGGTTTTAACCTCTATTCTCAGGGGAGCAGTAGCCGGGTTGTAACCTATTTGCAACTGCAGTGCGTACTGTATTGGGTGTTCTTTTTGCTTTTGTTGGCTATCTTGTTTGCTCCTCAAAGCCGGCAAATCTTTTGGATACTGATTCCCTTTGTGAGTATTTTGTGTGCCAGACAGATGGGTAAGATGTCTCTGAAAGGGAGCAGGGTGGCAATGTACCTTCTTTCCTTTCTTTTTGGGGTATTGTTGCTTTTCTATTACCTCCGTGAGCCGGTGTCTACCCTCTTGGGGTGGAGCTGATTGGTCGCCAAATCGTTGCTGTGAGAGCAGGATAGGGCATTTTATAGGACAATGTCGTATTATCTCCTTTGTTGAGAAGCTCTTTTGTCCCCTTTTCTTCTCTCCTTTGGGATAGATTCGGGCTTTTGGGAGGTTATAGTAGGGAATAATCCCCAATTTTGTTTTCGTAACAAACAACCATTCAACTACGAAAACTTTATTTATGAGAAAACTTTTATCTCTTACAGTCTTGCTGTTGGTCTCTTTTTGGGGAGCTGTGACCACCTTGCAAGCCTCCTCTCGAGTAGAGGACATTCCAACGGATAGCGTTCGTTCCGTAGAGTTGAACGAAGTGAAGGTGGTAACTTCGGCTCCCGTGTTCCGCCAGGTCAATAAAATGTTCGACGTTCCCGGGAGCTTCTCGGTGATAACCCCCACCTTGCTCCAAGAATATTCTGTGCGGAATATTTGTAATCTCTCTTCTTTGGTTCCCAACCTTTATATTCCCGACTATGGTTCCAAGCTCACCTCGGCAATTTATCTGCGTGGTGTTGGGACACGCAGCAGCGGGCAAACTGTGGGTATGTTTATTGATGGGGTTCCCGTTTTGACCAAAGGGATGAACCGAGAACTTTATGACCTTGGGTCGATAGATGTAATGGGAGGTGCCCACAGTTCTACCTATGGGCGCAATGCTATGGCAGGGAGCATCAATATCAATACTCTCAGCCCGATAGATAATCCCGGTCTCTCGGCTCGTCTCTCTGCAGGGACCTATGCCCTGATCAACGGGAATATAGTTTACAGAACTCGTTTGGGTAATCGCTGGGGCATTACCGTAGGTGGTTTTGCTCACCATAGAGACGGATACTTTACCAACCTTACCACTCATAAAAAAGCAGACCGAGAAACATCGGCAGGAACTCTTTTGAAGGCAGAGTGGAGAGGAGAAGAGGGGCAACAACTCATTATAGGTTCCAATACGGATTATGTTGATCAGGGGGCTTTCCCTTACGGAAAGGTAGACAAGGCAACCGGAAAGTCGTTGCCTGTCAATTACAATGCCCCCGGAGCTTATAAACGGTTGTCTACCCAACAGCGCGTTAAGTGGAGCCGCCCTGTCGGAGAAGTGCAGATGGAAGTACTCGGCGGTTTTGAGACATTGAACGACCGTATGTATATGGATCAAGATTATACCCCTGCCGATCTCTTTCGCATCACGCAGGAGCAGCAGCAGTATGCAGCCACGGCAGAGGTAATTGTCAAAAACCGCCGGCAGAGCCGATATAACTGGACCTTGGGAGCTTCCGTTTTTGGAGAAACCAATGGGATGAGAGTGCCGGTGGAAATTTGTCCGATGGGTTTGCAGACGCTTTTACAACGAGGGTTGGATCGTCTCAACGCTTCCGATAAGATGCCTGTGAAGTTACAAGTGGATGCCTCCGAGAGCCGGTTCAATAATAACCGTTTTCGCAAATCTTCGCTCGGAGGAGCACTATTTCACGAGAGTAGTTTCCGCCTTTCCGATCAGTGGACCCTTGTAGGTGGTTTGAGATTGGATTTGGAACATCAGAGCTTCTTCTACGATAGCGACTTTGCCTTTTCTGTGTGGGTGAGTCCTAAGAATGCACCTGACAGACGTGCCAGTATGCCGGTCAAAGAACACCTTAAGAACGAGGGTACGCAAGTCTTTTTCGAGGTAATGCCCAAGCTGGCGGTGACTTATGCCCCCAATCAATACACTTCTTTCTTTGCCTCTGTATCCCGTGGATATAAGTCCGGTGGCTTCAATGAACAAATGATGACCGATCTTACGATGAGCGGAGCTCAAGAGGCACTACAAGCTGCCTTGATGAAGCGACCCAGACCCGAAATAACTCCCGGAGATCCACAAACTGCGGCTTACAAACCCGAGCACGCCATCAATGGAGAAATAGGATTTAGAGCCCGTCTTTTGGGTGATGGTATGTATCTCTCTGCCACCGCTTTTTATTCTCATATAACCGGCTTGCAGATAACTCGCTTTTCAGCGTCCGGAGCAGGGAGACAAATAGTCAATGCCGGCAAGAGTTTTGCTGCCGGAGCCGAAGCCAATATGATGGTGCGACTGATTCGCTCACTCCACGCAACCGTGAGCTACGGCTACACACACGCAGAGTTTACCGACCGTATGCTCAACAATAACAAGGGGCAGGAAATAAATTATGCCGGTAAGCGAGTGCCCTATATCCCCCAAAACACAGCATCCTTATTGCTCCATTTTAACGAATTTGTTGGTTGGGGCGTTCTCAGAAATATTCACGGATCGGTGGAGGCAAGAGGCACCGGGGCAATGTATTGGACAGAAGAGAACGATCTTAAGCAACCTTTCTATGCAACGTTGGGAGCTCGTTTGGGCGTGCGCATCCACTCTTTTGACATCTCTTTTTGGGCAAGAAATCTAACCGATACGCAGTATAACGTATTCTATTTCAGCTCTATGGGGAATAATTTCTTGCAGAAAGCAGCTCCGCGTACCTTTGGAGTAGATCTCTCTGTCACTCTTTGATCTTCTTGTCGAGGGGGATGGGCTCAAGAAAATGTTTTAGAGCCCACTCCATCGGCAATGCTTAGAAGGTGTTGACATCTATTGCGCTGTACCGACAGGAGAAAAAGCAGCAGGAGGCAAAATGATACTTGTCTCCTGTTGCTTTTTTTAATGAGATGGGGGTAAAAATAGCTTGTAAGTGATGGGCTTACCGTATCCGTAGAGCGAAACCAAATAAACTCCGCTTGGTAGCTCTCGGGTAACTATCGGGAAAGAGGTAACGGGGTGAGTTACGGCTTTGGTTTCCCAAATGCGCCCAAGTGCATCGGAGAGCACGGCGGTGATTTTCTTGGAGGATAAATTGACCTCTTCGGGGAAGAGAATCAGCACATTGTACCCATCAAAGAGGAAACGTGGCATCGGGTTTTGACGGATGTCGGGGCGACTTTCTCCGGTGGGAGCAATGATGGCATCGATCCAATAGGCTCCGCCATAAGATCGGGCGGGATGAGGGTCAAGGGCTGCCGCTATCCACCGGTTGCTTTGTTCGTCCCAGTGCAAGGCCGGTTGGAGTGCCTCAGAGTTCCGAGCAGTGCGCATCAGGGGCAAAGTATTTTCTGCATCGAACAGAGCCAAGTGGAGAGTATCCCCAGCCGAGAGCAGTTGCCCTTCATTTTGCAAATCTATGTAGAACTGCATTCCGTGACCTAAGCTGCGTTCTGCACCGGAAGTGGTACTATTGAAAGTGTAGGAGTATCGGGGATGTTCCACTTTTTTTCGGAAGATTTCCCGATAGGTTTCATTTTTATTGGAGCGCAACCCTACGAGCCACAAGGAAGGGGACCACTGTTCAACCGCTCCGACTACCGCCACGGCCCCGAACAATTGACTTGCTTCTTTTATGGGAAAGCTACTCCCTGCCCCTCGAATGGGGGTGGCAGACGGTGTTGCCGGGTCTTGTAGATTATCTCTCAAAGCAGGATTGTAGAGTATGTGCGAAAGGCGGAGAGGTTGTCGGTGTCCGAAAGGTTCCCAACCGGAACAAAGAAGGCTTCCGCTACCGATGGGATCCAAAAAGGGAGCCAATTGCTCTTCCTGTGATTTGGAGGCATCGCGCCAGCAACTTTTCAGAGCATAGTAGAAGTCTCTGAAGGGAGAGTCGCAGTAGGAGTTGCCTCCGGACAAAGCCCCTATGATGTATCCCTGTCCATCGAAGAGGGGCGAACCGGACGAACCTCCGGCAGTGGTGCCTACATCCCAGAGTTCGATCATCCAGTGCGAGTTTTCCCACCGAGCCGGCCCGGCGCTGAAACTTTGAATGGTTATGGGCTTTGTACTCATACTGTATCGTTGTACCGATCCCTTGGGATGATGCAACCCGACGAAGATGCCTTGTGGTTTTTCTTCAACGTTCCATCCTGAAAAGTAGGGCATATAGGAGGGCGGTATGGCGCATTCTCCTTTACCCACATTGGGTAGAACCCCCGTGATTTCCAAAAGACACAGATCTCGAGATTCGTCCCAAGCCACGATGCGTGCTCCACTGAGGGTTTGCTCCTCTATTCCCTTGAGAAAAGAGCCTCCCGAGGGGCTGAAAAAATTGAAGTAAAAAAGGGTGGAACGTGCGCTCTCTTCGCTGTATGCCCTGTTCCCCTCTTCATAGAAAGAGGCGTTCATACAATGGGAGGCGGTTAGGACATAAGCTTTGCCGTCTTGGCGAGTATTGTTGATAAGAACGCCGGAGCAGACGGCCTGCCCCCGTACAATCATAAGAACGATGGATTGCATCTGTTTGCCCCACCGAGCCGAATAGGCGATGGTGTTTGGGGCGCATTCGAGATTCTCGAGTTTGAACCAAGGCTCATAGGAACGTAAGGTTTTGTCTTCTTTTTGTTCGCAAAGAACCGTGACCCGTTTGATGCGCCACGGAAGGGTAACGGGGTGAGGAGACTCGAACTGTACAATGGCTTCTTGCCCCGGTAGGTAAGCCGTGGCAAAGTCGTTGTACTCGGAGTTGTTTTGTTCGGTGAAAGCCCCAAGGATGTGTGTCCCATTGGGAGAGGAGATAAACAAGCGTTGCCCCTCTTGCAAATGAAAGCGATCGAAGAACAAACTAATTCCCTGCCCTCTCTCGGCAGAAAGTTTTCCCCTCCAAACAGAAGTACCATCGGGGGCGGTGTACCACTGTCCCCACTCTTGTGGGGCAACGTTTTGCATTGAGTATTCTTGGGTGGGGAGCAGTGCCACACGCAGCAAGGAATGGGCAGTGTTACCGGTGGTGGTTTTGACGGGTGAGGTCAGATGAAAAACTTTCTCGGGGGCGGAGTTTCCGTGCGATGTAGGTACTGTGGAGTCAATGGTCCCTTGAAGCGGACGCCCCCCTTGTGAGAGCTGTGCCCAGGAGGGACAGGGTAGCCATAGCAAACAAAACCATAAGGTTAGGATGGAGAGAGAAATCTGTTTCATAGATTTTTTTGTGATTCTTTTCTCCAAAGGTAAGAACTCTTTTATTTTTTCTTCTGCTTGTGTCGTTTTTGCTTGAGGGAGGCAAAACCCTTGAGAGGGGATGGAAATTAGTTCCCACAAAAAGAAGAAAAAGTAGGGAACTAATTGCCGATTTGCAGGGAATTAATTTCTGATAATTCCCTACTAATTTTTGTTCCGTCCAAGCAAATTATTTTTTTGTCCAAGCATTCTTTTGGGGAACCCTTGCAAACGACAATGAAATCATCCTATCTGCATCCCGAAGAATGACTTACAGGTGAGAAGTTAGTCGTCATCAACGGACGACTCAAAGGTTATGCTCCGCTCTATCCGCTTCCAACCTTCATTGTCTTGTCCTTTCTGTTGAAAAGTACGATTTCATTAGTAAAATGAAATATGACAAAGGGTGTTAACCAAGCAGATTGAATGTGTTGGCTACTTCTTTTTCCTCTTGATAAATTCTGTTATGTACTTAGTAATAAGGACTCCAAAAATGAATCCACAAGCTATTTCAAATGCATCTATAACATTCATAATAGTAGATATATGCAATAAAAATCGTGCTGTACAAGAAAAGAAGTGATACTGATTTAGAATATCGCTTCTTTTCTTCTGTTATTATTTTAGAGATTTTTCTTCCAATAAAGTTGAGCATTCCTTGCATAAGGTTGCATTGAAATCCTTGTATAACCTAACCTCTGAATCCGACGAGTTACAATTATATTTTAGGAATTTACATTGCTCTTTTACAAATTTCTCATTCGTTGGGCTCATTTCGTACTTCCTTGAGATTTCACAAAGTTTTTTAATCTGATTGATGATTCCTAATTTAATCAATGGATTCAGTAAGTATGGTTCGAAGCATAGCATAGATTTTTAGGCTTCGCTTCAACCTCTGTTGCATACTCGAAATCAATTCAATCTGCCGGAGGTGATATACGGGGTAAGAACAATACAGCTTTCATAGGCACACCTAATTATAGCTTTTACAAAGGTAGTTTTTACTCTTCAGATTGCAAGAAATTGCTTAGAAAGCTTCGATGGAAATTGCAATTTTAACAGTTAAGCCGCCACAAAATACACACTAATCCTTGTTTGTGCATATTCATTGTTGTGTTTTTTTGTGCGTTTTGACGTGTGTCCTCGTGTTCCATCTATGGATTTTTTCTCACGTTTTTTGGACGATTGGTACTCATTTGCAAATTTTCGCATAGGTTTCAATGTTTTATTGTATGCAATTCTTTTGGGGAAGGTTTTCGACTTCTTTTTCTCCGTTTGTGGATGGGATAAGAACCCTGTTCTTTACTTGAAGTAGGGGGGAAGTATCAATCCGAGAGGAGTTTTGTTATCTTTGTCTCTGTAAACGCTTTAGAGATCGGAAAATATCCGTAGAATTTGACCTTTTGCGAACAATGGGGAAAGCTATTCTCCTCTCTTTTGGGCGTTGCTTTTGATAATTTGGAAGAAGAAAAGAAAACAGACATAAAACCGGTATCCGGTACTTCCGGCAAGCGAAAAATTTTCAAAAGGGTTTTAATTACTCTTTTGCTGTTGCCCTTTGTACTGGTTCTGACGGCTGCTGTGTTGCTCTATGTGCCGGCAGTGCAGCAATGGGCTGTGGGGTTGGTGACACAACAGCTCCACAAAACGACGGGAATGGATATAACGGTCGGGGAGGTGCATCTTGCTTTTCCTCTGGATTTGAGTGTAAAGAGCGTGGAGGCTTATTCGGCAGAGGGAGACACCATTGCTCTGCTGGGAGAGTTGCGCACTCGTATTCCCATAACCCCTCTGACCCGAAGCAGAATAGAAACCTCTAACCTGACCATTAGAGATGTTTATTTCGACTATTTTTTGGATTCGCTCAAGGAGAGCCGCATCACTGCCAAAGCCCAAGAAATAGAGGTTGCTAATTTGCTGGTAGATCTCAAAAAAGAAAAAGTTGCAGTTGGTGCTGTGGGTTTGAACTCCGGACTATTTCGTTACTGGTCGGTTGATACCGTGCCCAATCCGGATCCTCAGCCGGTACGTTGGCAAATAGAGATAAAGCAGGCTTCTGTACAAAACTTCGATACCCGAATAGAGCTGCCCCTTCATAAGGTGTACACCGGAGGGCATATTCGCAGAGGAAGTGTACACGGCATAGATATTGCGTTGGATGACTTTGAGTTGAAAATGGACCACTCCGATCTGGATCTGTATAGCGGAGGTTTTGCCACCAAAGCCGAGCCGACGGCTGCACCGTTTGTCGACTATACCAATATGTCTCTTTATGATGTTCACGCCAATTTTGATGACTTTTATTTCAAGGGCTTACACTTGGCGATGGGTATCAATGACGTTCGTTTGCGAGAGCGTTGCGGAGCTGTGGTAGAGCGGTTCCGTGGAGGATTCGAAATGAAAAATGAGGTGATCACCGTGTCGGACTTCTCCGTAAGGACGGATAAGAGCGATATTGAAGGTGATATAGTGCTTCCGCTCACCCTCTTCACGGCTCAAAACGATACCGCCTTTTTCAAAGCAATCGCACAGGGGTATTTGCATCCTCAAGATCTAACCTATTTCACCACCATAGATATCAATTCTTTGGGAGGGAAAAGCAGTGCGACTCCGCTCATCTCTGATGAGGCGGTAGAGTTAGAGGTTGACTTCGATGGAACATTACGCTTTGTATCTCTCAATCGAATAGAGGTTGCTGTGCCACGGGCTTTTGACCTTTTTCTTTCCGGTGAGGTTCACGATGTATTGCTGCCCAAAAACCGCAAAGGAAAAGCGGAAATCCGTCTTTCTACCTACTCGGGACTGGAGCGTTGGCTTATGCTGGGGGGAGATGACCTTGCCGACCGTGTTTCTGTGCCATCACAGAGCTCTCTCAACGCTGATGTCTCTCTCAATGGAAATAATGTGGGTTGCCGGTTACGGTTGCGCAGCGGAGAGGGGGGAGGTCTCTCGGCGGCTGCTTCTTATAACCTTTCCAGTAAGGGATATAAATTGGATTTGGAGGCGCGAGATCTCGATGTTGGGGGCTTTTTGCCTCAAGACTCGATTGGAGTAGCCAACATATCTCTCCAAGCCTATGGGCTGGGAACCGATTTTCTTTCTCCCAAAACATCGGCAGGGGTGCACCTCAACGTACAATCGTTGCAATACAAACAGGCAGTCATAGAGGAGATAACGGCGGATGGTCGTCTGCACGATGGCGAAATGTTTGCCTCTCTCAACAGTATGTCGCCGGGGGCCAATTTCTACACACAAATAGATGCTCTCATCAAGGAGAGAACTGTTAGCGGATCTATTCGGGTGCAAGTAGACACATTGGATGCGCAAATGTTGGGTTTCTCCGAAAAACCGCTCAACGGACGTATGACCCTTGAGGGGGACCTCTTTACCGATTTCAAACAGCAGCATCGTTTGCAAGGAGAGGTGAGCGATTTGCGGCTGATCTTGGATCAAGATTCACTCTCGTTCGAGAGCTTTATGGTCAGTGGGGCTACCTCCGAAAGCGATGTTCGTGCCGACATTTCGTCAGGAGACCTCCGATTACGATTGAACGCAGCAACAGGGCTCAACGACCTCATTGCCCGATCTTCCGAATTGGCTCGAGTGGCTACCAGCTATGCGCAAGACTCTATCGGGGAGATTTCGTTGGAAGTACCTTTGCAACTGCTGCCGCACTTCTCTCTTGAAGCGGTTATGGGATTGCATAATCCAG
The DNA here is from genome assembly GCA_023396255.1 of Bacteroidota bacterium. Classification (GTDB taxonomy): domain Bacteria; phylum Bacteroidota; class Bacteroidia; order Bacteroidales; family Porphyromonadaceae; genus Porphyromonas. The sequence goes on along the minus strand of JAEWWU010000013.1, from coordinate 20,790 downwards.
CTCAGTATCTTTTACAAAAGAATGCTCTTTTTGTCAATGGCGTGGATATCTCTGTGCAAGCCGATTCGGTGAATGGCATTACGGGAGACTTTTTGGTTAGGGGATTTCGCAAAGATGCCTATCGTGTAGATCAAGCGCACTTGAGTTTATCTACCGAATTCAGTTCGGCTGGTTCAGTTCGGCAGAGTATAGAGCGTTTGACCGAACGTTTAACCCAATCCGATATGCGTCCTGTTTTGGAACGCAAAATAGATCAAGTGTACGGCACGGAAAGCAAGAAACGCAAGCCTGTTTTGAGGGCAGATTTGTCGGTCCACAAGGAGCGTTACCTCAACCAAGCACCCTTCGATCTCAACCTGACCACTGAAACAGATCTTCGCTCGGCAGATCTTTATGCCTCCTATGCCAATGCACAAGGGGTACAGTATGCCGCAGGATTGTTGGGGTACTACAATGCCAAGGGTTTTGGACTGACCATAAAGGATTCTCAACCGCTGGTGGTTGCGGGAGAAAAGGTAAGCGTCAATGCCGATAACAGTCTCTTCTACTTTAAAGAAAACAAGAAGATATTTGCCAACCTGCTTCTTTCCGGATTCGATGGAGCAGAGGTGCAGTTGCTCTCGGACAAAGAGACGCAACAAACAGAACAATTGAGCCTTATTATACGCCGTTTACAGCTGGAGCGAATTGCTCCCCTCACAGGGCTGACCGCTCCTATTTCTGGAATGACTTTTGCCGACATCCGTTTGGAACGGGAAGAGGAACGGATAAGAGCAACCGGAGACGTTTCCATCAATGAGTTGCGTTACAATAATGAACGTATAGGAAATATCGGTATGGCCCTTTTCTATGAACCACGCGATAATTCTTCTCACTACGTGACGGCACAGATCAACCACGATGGAGAGTTGGCCCTCAGCGCAGACGGGCGTTACAATGCCCACGACAAGGAGTCGCCCATAGCGATGAATGCTGTGTTCGAAGACTTCCCTCTGGCTCTCGTCAATCCCATATTGGGTGCAGAGTTGGCTACCATTGACGGGGTGGTGCAGGGGCAGGTTAAAGTTTCGGGGACACCACAAGACATACATCTCAATGGTGCCCCTCTCTTGAAAGAGGCAAAGATCTATTTACCCCAGTTGGGCAATACCTTTGTCTTGGATTCCAAACCCCTTGTATTGCAGGATAGTAAACTGTCGTTTGAGGATTACGCTCTTAGGGTAGAAGGTAAAAAGGAGCCATTACGTATCAATGGTCACCTCTACGTTTTGGGAAAAAATGCTCTTCAGACCAATCTAAGCCTAAAGGCCAACGAAGTACAGCTATTGGATAGCTCTTATAAACCGGGGCAGCTACTTTATGGTAAAATATTTGCCTCGGCGGATTTGACAATGAGAGGGAAACTGACTGCTCCTGTTGTGCGCGGTCGTGTGGGCATCCTCGGAGGGACCAATGTGACCTACGTGTACTCCCAATCGGCAGTCAAGGCCGGGGATAAACTTTCGGGATTTGTAGAGTTTGTAGACTTTTCGGACACTCTTTTTGTTCCGCCCATTCGGGCAAACAAGAGCCCTCAGAGCAGTATGGATATTGCTCTTACAGCTCTGATAGACCCTGCGGTCATTGCCGGTGTGGACCTCTCTCCCGGTCATCAGGATTATGTCCAAATCGTGGGAGGAGGCTCTTTGAGTTTTGCTTTGCCGCCTTTTGGAGAAATGAGTCTTATCGGCACCTATGAAGCAGAAGGAGGAGAGGTTCGTTACAACTTCCCGGTGGTGGGGCGCAAGTCATTTGTCATAGATCCATCGAGTACTATTTCGTGGTCCGGTAGGCCCGAGAACCCTTACATCAGGTTCCAAGCTCGTCAGGCTGTTCGAGCCAATGTCGTGGAAGGGGAAGCTACCCGAAAGGTAGATTTTGAAGTCTCTATAGCTGCAAGCGAAACGCTTGAAAAGCTCGACCTTCAATTCGATTTGGATGCCCCACAAGACATCTCGATACAGAGCGAAATTGCTTCTATGACACCCGAAGAGCGGGCCAAGCAAGCCGTTGCACTTATGGTGAGTGGCAGTTTCTTGGCTGGGTCGGATCCCTCGCAAATGAAGATGGAAACTATCTTGAGCGGTTTGGCAGTGAATGAGTTGAACAATCTCTTGGGTAAGTCTCTGGAGGGTACGGATCTCAATGTGGGAATGGAGCTGCACGATCCGTCCGGTTCGGGAACGGCTTACACCAATTATACGTACAGCTTTAGCCGCCGTTTCTACAACAACCGCATTCGTTTCGTTATTGGAGGAAAGGTCGCTGCCGGGAATGTACCCACGAATTACGAGCAAACTTTTATTGACAATGTAACTCTTGAATACCGTTTGGATAAAGCGGGGCGGCAATACTTAAGCCTTTTCCACAAACGTAACAGCGACAATATATTGGAAGGGTTAATCAACGAAACGGGTATCGGTTACATTATTAAAGGAAAACTGGATAGGTTGTCAGATTTATTCAATTTCCTTCGTCCCAAAAACAAAAAGAAGACCCCTCCTAATCCATCGCAAAAATCTTCACTCCCCTTATCCGCCATCCCGGAAGAGGAAGAAAGCAACCCATCCACCGAAAGATGAAATACCCCAGACCCATAGTTCAGATCGGAGTAGTGCTGTTGGCTCTGATAACTTTTGCCTCTTGCAGTACGACCAAGAATTTGCCCAAGGGAGAAGTTCTCTACACCGGTATTGCCAAGAAGACAATTATCAATGAAGACGGCTCTGCCGTTGGGCAAAAAGCCCTTTCGGCAGCCGAGAATGCTCTTAATGTGGCACCCAATAATTCGGTCTTCGGTAGCCCGTCGCTCCGCTTTCCGTTGCCCGTGGGGTTGTGGATTTATAATGCCTTTGCCGACGACTCTACGCTGGTCAAGCGCAAGTTGTTCGATATGTTTGCTTCCAAGCCGGTGTTGATCAGTGCCGTGAATCCTTCGGTACGCTCTTTGGTTGCTCGCAATGTGCTGCGTGAGTATGGTTATTTCAGAGCCGAGGTGCGAGACAGTCTGATTTATACAACCCAAGACTCCTTGCAGGCAAAAGTTGCCTACAAGATAGACTTGCACGAGCCCTTTCTGTATGACTCCATCTCCTTTTTACCTCCTGTTTTGTTGCCGGATAGTACCTATTTCGTCCACCAGAATGTGTCATTGTTGAAACCCGGAGAGCAGTTCAGTTTGGAGAAGATTGTAACCGATCGCAACCAGGTAGTGAGCAGTTTGCGCAATCAGGGGTATTATTTCTATTCGCCCGATTTGTTGCTCTACCAAGCCGATACTCTTTTGCAGCCGGGAAGAGTGCATCTAAGGATTCGCGAGCAGGCAGAGTTTCCCGAAAAGATATTGCGTCCGTGGACTATTGGCCGCATTGTAGTGCGTATATCCGGATCTTCTGGAGAGCAGCCTACCGATTCTCTTACCTATGATGAGATGGAAGTGTTTTACCCGGAAAAACTTCCAGTTCGAGCAGGAGAGTTGCGCATCCGCATTCCCATCCGAAGGGGAGATTTTTATTCACAGTTGGCGGAAGAACAACTTCGGGAGAGTCTGGTTCGGTTGGGGGCTTTCTCTTATGTCGATTTGCGTTTTACTCCGGCGGATTCTGTTCTCAATGTTTTGGATTTGCAAATCAACACTTTGCTCGATAAGACGTGGGAGGCATCGTGCGATGCTTCGTTCAAAAGCAAGTCGAACAACTTTGTGGGGCCTGGTCTCAACCTGCAATTAGCCAAGCAGAATGTATTTGGAGGAGGGGAGCAGCTCTCTTTCAATCTCAATGGATCTTACGAGTGGCTCATCAATGCCTCTTCGTCCAATGCCTCTCGAAGCGATTTTCATAGCTATGAGTTGGGCACAGATATCAATCTCTCTGCGCCCTATTTGCTTTTCCCCGGGTTGAGCAATCGTTTCAGGAATTTCTCTACCGGATCTTCGTTTACCCTTTCGGGATCCACCCTCAACCGAGCGAGCTTTTTCCGAATGAATTCGTTTGGGTTGTCAGCTTCGTATGTTTTTGCCAATGGGGCACACCGGCATTTGGTTGCTCCCCTGCGCTTACAGTACAACTTTTTGGCACATCGCACGGCTCAATTCGATGAAATCCTTGATGAAAACCCCATACTGAAGCTCAGTTTGAACAACCAGCTCATTCCGCAAATGAGCTATACTTACACGTTCGATAATGTTTTTCTCCATCAAGGCAGTCACCGGCTTTGGTGTGAACTGTATATTGCTCAGGCCGGGAATATCTTGGGGGGGATTTATTCTCTCTCGGGAAAGAAAACACCGGGCGAAAGCCGAAAAGTAGTGGGTGTTCCTTTTGCTCAATTCCTAAAAACGACGGGAGAATTGCGCTACACTTATATGATCAATAGGGCGCAGAGCCTGGCTTTGCGTTTGGGGCTGGGGGCTATTTACAGTTATGGCAACAGCACTGTTGCCCCCTACAACGAGCAGTTCTTTGTGGGAGGGGCCAACAGTATCCGTGCCTTTACGGTGCGCAGCGTAGGACCGGGACGATATGTGCCGCAGGAGGGAAGGTACTCCTTTATGGATCAGTCGGGAGAGGTCAAATTGGAGCTGAATGCCGAGTTCCGATTGCGCTTGGTGGGGAATTTGCACGGAGCCTTGTTTTTGGATTCCGGTAATGTGTGGCTCCTTCGTCCGGATGAAAATCGCCTTGGTGGCTCCGTTGGCGAGATTAAAAACTTTGCTGATTTCATCAACCAGATAGCTTTGGGAACGGGCTTGGGCTTCCGCTATGATATGGATTTTGTGGTTATCCGCCTCGATGCCGGGGTCGGACTACACCTCCCCTATGCAACTTCGCGCAAGGGCTACTACAATGTGCCCCGTTTCAAGGATGCTTTTGGTGTCCATTTTGCCATTGGCTATCCTTTCTGAGGCTTTTGTCTCTTGTTCTTGATTTTTGAGATCGAATTGATGTAGAATAAAAATCATTTCTAAAAGACAGTCATATGAAAACAACACAACACATTTCTACTTCAGAGATTCATACACCCCAAGAGTCACACAAACACAATGGAGGGCATTGCCATCATCACGACCACTCCTCCCATCACCACCATCATTCAGACTCGAAGAACTTAGGGATGGCTTTTTGGCTCAATTTGGCGTTCTCCGTATTTGAGTTCATCGGGGGCTTTTGGGCAGGCAGTATGGCTATTTTGTCGGATGCTGTGCACGACTTGGGCGATGCACTCTCCTTGGGCGTGGCCTGGTACTTGCAAAAAGTGTCTCACAAGGGGAGAGATAAGCACTTCAGTTACGGTTATAAACGTTTCTCATTGTTGGGGGCTTTGTTTATTTCCGTGATTTTGGCGGTGGGTTCTACGGTTATCATCATAGAGGCTGTACCCCGGCTATTTGCCCCCGGAGAACCGCGTGCAGGCATTATGTTTCTGATGGCTATTGTGGGCTTGTTGGTCAATGGTTTTGCTGCTTTTCGATTGAGCAAGGGGCATAGCTTGAACGAACGGGCCGTTATGCTGCACCTTATGGAAGATGTATTGGGGTGGTTAGCTGTGCTTATTGTCAGCTGTGTGATGTATTTTGTAGAGGTGCCTGTTTTGGACCCATTGTTGAGTATTGCCATATCGGTGTGGGTTCTCTACAATGTGGCGTGCAATCTGTATCAGACCCTCAAGATTATGCTTCAGGCAATTCCTCAAGAGGTGGATACCACAGCTTTGCAGCAGGAGATTACAAACCTGTCTGAAGTTGAGTCGGTGCACGACTTTCATCTTTGGAGCTTGGATGGAGAGAAACATATATTGTCGTTGCACTTGGTACTTGAGGGCAAAGCTTTGGTGGATTCGACCCTGTGCGCTGCACTCAAGGAGCGGGTTCGGGAAATAGCTCACTCCTTTGGAATAGATCACGTAACTATTGAGATTGATGCGCCTCACTGTTCTTGCGGACTGGAGGAATGCTGATTTTTTTGAAGCTATGAATTCATCCTCTTTTTTCTCACAACCCGATCGGGAACCTTCTAACTCCTTGAAACAGGAATTGGAGACGTTTATTGCCATCAGGAAAGAACAGCAAGAGCAGGAGGCTCTCACAGACGAAGAAGAGGAGGAGTATGATTTCGGCACCCACAATTTTTATGCTCCCCGGTTGAAGCTATCCTCCTTTATGGGATATTTTCCGTGGCATTTGTTTTTCAAGCAGATAGGATATACAAAACCTTATCTCGCATTGATCTATACAGATGAAGAGGCGGAGCGAATCTACGACCGGCTCACTCTTGCATTACCGCAAGTATTTGGTTGCGAAACTTTTACGGTTTCGGCTCGGCTTACCTTTGACGAACAAACAGAGGAGAGGAGAATCGGAGTACTTGAAGTGGAGTTCTCCGAAGCATTGTACCCTTTCAGTCAGGCGTGCACCGATTTGTGGCAGATGTTGGCGACGACGATTGTGCAGCCTCCCGTAGAACAGTGGTACGAGTGGTTTGCTCAAGCGGTGGCTTTCTCCGTGGTGCAGCAAACTGCCAATGGGCATTCCATAAAAGTGGAGAATCGTTCAAAGCCCAACTTTTTGGAGACCATCGAAAGGAGGTTTTTGTTTTTCTTGAGGGAAGATCTCAATCTGTAATCAGACTTTATTCTTACGGAGTTGTGTAGTTGGTGAAACCGTTCTTCGGATGGCGGAAGTGCTTGCAGACTTATGTCTGTGAAGAGGTGTTTGAAATTCGCTTGGACAAAAGAAAAATTTGCAGGGAATTATTCAAAATTAATTCCCTGCAAATCGGCAATTAGTTCCCTCTTTTTTTGTGATTTTGAGGGAACCAATTTTTGTCTTTCTCGGAAAATAGATTTTTAGAAAAAGGAGAGGGAAGAAAATAATTCAGAAAAAACTCTTCTCAACCGTTGTCGATAAATATTTACAAGTCCTTATTGTTGAAACTGAGATAGGGGATTAATTTCCGATATCCTTATTCCCTTTTGGGTACAGGAGAGAAAGCTCCACCCTATTTTTACACGATGTCCCTTCCGATGGTGAAACAAAAAGCTTTCGGTTTTTTTGTGAAGCTGTATCCGGATCCTCTTTTGGTGTGAGGGAGGCTTTGCGCAGCTCTTTTCCTGCTTATACCGTGTGAGGAGTTTTCACAGGTAAGAGAGAAAAATGTTTGGTGGCGGTGATTTCCGTCTAATTTATGACTTGATTACTTCAAAAGTGCAAATGGTTAATTTTGTATGTCAATTACCTGATTGTCGAATATATTGGTTAATTATAGTTTGTTTTTTTATATTTGTTGTGCTATAAATGTAAAACAAAATCTCAAAGGAAGTATGAAGTGTAATTATTGCTTAATGATAATTCTCCTTTTCGTTGCCGGATTATGGGGAATCGGAGGAAATACAGAGCTTAGTGCCCAAGAGGTGAACAAAGTGATTTTGCGTACTGCCAAAGGGGTGGATGAGGCTTATTGGTCTTATAAATTGAAAGCCGAGGAGGCAGATAAGGCCGGAGTTTGGATTGATTGGAACAATGATGGCATAAAGACAGAGGAGGAGACTTCTGTTGATTTTGGATGGGGAGGAGCTCACGCAGTGGTCAGTCAGACGATAGCTATTTACGGGAAAATAACCTTATTGGAAGTGACCAATATGAAGTTAGAGCGGGCAGAATTTTCTTCGTCCTCCTCGCTCAAGACTGTCAATCTGAAGTCAAATAATCTTAAAGAGGTTGATTTGCGTGCACTGTCCTCTTTGGAAGTGTTAGATCTTTCAGAGAATGGACTTACACAACTTCAGTTGGGCAATTTGAGCAAGCTTTCCAAGCTCACGCTCTCCAAAAACAATCTTTCGGCGGTCAATTTGAAGGGAGCCTCCGCTCTAACGGCGTGCACCATAATGAATAACCCCGGATTGGCAACTTTGGATTTGTCCGATTGTTCCGCTTTGGAAACCATCGACTTGATGGATTGCGCCCTAACGGAGTTGAAATTGGCTCCTGCCCCCAAACTGAAACGTTTGTACTGCCATCGCAACAAGATAAAAGCCCTCAACCTCAAGGGAATGTCTGCACTGGAAGAGCTTTGGTGCTTCGATAACAACCTCTCCGAATTGGATTTCTCCGATTGCGCAGCCCTCACCTGTGCCAAGATATACCTCAATCGCATAGAGGGAAGTGTAATGCGTCGGGTTGTGGTCACCTTGCCCGACCGACGAAGTAATACCGGAGGAGAGCTTTATTTGATAGATATAGAAGAAGGAACCACCGAGAACAATGAGATTTTTAAGCCCGATGCCGCCGCTGCCAAGGCAAAGAACTGGAAGGTGTATGCCCGTCTCAATCGTTTCGAAGACAAAGAGTACGCAGGTTCGGACGAACCCGAAGATCCGTCTGCGCTCTATACCACAGAGCAGAGCAAAATGTCTTTGACCCAAGGAGGAGATGCAACCTCTTGGAGGCTCGCCTTGGAGATCGATGACATAGATGTCAAGCGAGCTTGGATTGATTGGAACAACGACGGAAAATATCAAAAAGGAGAGGAATTCGTTGATTCTCAAAAAACCGTGCAGCACACAGCTTCGGGCAATAGTATAATGATTTATGGTAAGTTTACTTCGCTCGATTGTTCTTCCAACAACTTGGTGGAGGTTTCCGTGCGCCAGAACAAAAACCTAAAAACTCTCAAGTGCAACGATAACCAATTGACCTCATTGAACTTGACCGATGCCACAGCTCTGAGAAATGTGTATATGTACAACAATCGGGTAGGTATTACTGAAATAGACAACTTTGTGGCATCGTTGGAGTACATCTTTGATGAACCCGGGGGGATGCTCTACTTCGCCGATATGAGTAGCGGAACCAAGGACGGTAATGTAGCTTACAAGCAGCATATTGCAGCCATTAAGAACAAGGGGTGGAGCGTATTTGCTCGAGTAAATGGAGATCGCTTTGAACCGATGAAAGGAATGATCGACCCCAATGCACCCCAACCCGGCTATACAACGGAAAATGGAGTTATTATTTTGACACGAGGAGCCTCAAATGGGATTTGGAATATCGCCGTAAACGGAACCTCGGCAGATGTAAACACTATTTGGATCGATTGGAATAACGATGGCGAATACACGGAGGGCGAAGAGGTCAAAGACCCTGAAATCCCTTTTACCCGTTCTACCAATACCTCCACGTTGCGCATCTATGGCAGGGTTTCTTCGTTGGATTGTGTCGGCAACAACCTAACAGACTTGGATATTTCCAAAAATCCCGTGTTGGTTTCTCTGAATTGTTCGGAAAATAAGTTGGCAAAATTGAACTTGGAAAAGAATACGAAACTGGTTAACCTCTACTGTGTAAGCAACTTGTTGCAGCGTTTGGACCTTTCTGCTCTGTCCGATTTGATGGTTTTGAACTTAGATAAGAATGGTCTGAGAGAGTTGGATGTAGCCCATAATCCCAAAATCAAAGAGTTGCGCTGTGCTCACAATGCACTCGAAAGGCTCAACTTGTCGAACCTTGTCGGTTTGGAGGAGGTATACTGCTATTTCAATAACTTGCAGAGCCTTGTGCTGCCTTTGTCAAAAAAATTGGTTACGGTCTCTTGTTACCATAACAAGTTGAAAGAGTTGGATTTTGCCGACTTGCGAGCCTTAGAAGTGGTGGTTTGCGATGAAAACCAATTGTCTACATTAGACTTTTCTACCAACATCAATTTGGAATATGCAAGCATCTATTCTAATCAAATAGACGGAGATACGATGAACGAGCTACTCCAAACCCTTCCCCGACGCAATCAAGATAAGCAGGAAAAGGGACAAATAATAGTGGTGGATACCGAGGATGCCAGCGAAAAGAACCATTGCTATACATACTCCGTAACCCTTCTGCGGAGTCGTCATTGGGAGGTGTATGACAACAAAGGGCGTCGCAACAATGGATTTAATATCTACGATGGTGAAATCAGAACCTCGGTAGCCTCCGTATCCGAGGGGCAATGGAGTGTGTATCCCAACCCCGTATGTGACCGACTAACCCTCGTGGGGCAAGACGGTACCCCGTTGGGTAGGGTGCTTTTGTTCTCCTCGGATGGAGCTTGCGTTGGTTCCTGGTTTACGGACAAAGCAGAGGAGCAGATCGATTTCTCAACTTTTGACTCGGGTGTGTATGTTTTGAGCATCGGAGGCAAGATCTTTAAGTTGCAAGTGAAATAGTGGTAACACTTTGCTCGGAGTTTTACGGGGCAATTAGACTTGTAAACGGCTTTTCTTTGCAAGGTTTCTGTTATAAAGATCTCTTGGATAGAAGCACAACGAGAAAGGGGGTGTAAGAAAAATCTTGCACCCCTTTTGATCAGTAGAGGGAGAGGTCGTTTTTGTTCGGAGGACATTTTCGGGTATATTTGTCGTCCGAAGAGGAAGAGGGGCTTCTGGCAAACCCTTTTCTCGAAGAAATTCCAATCACACTCTTCTCTTATGATGGAAGTTGCAGCGTTGTACGAACAAATAACTCGGTGGGCAGAAGCCGGGCAACCCTTTTTCTTTGCAGTGGATTATGCTCAAAAGCAAGGATTGCTGCTTGCTTCACAGGATCCGAATCCATTGGGTGTGCTTTATTCGATTGGCGGGAAAAGCAATCACTCGGCACTCACACCCATCAATACTCTTTCTGCTCTCAAAATGGAGGCTTTTCCTGAAAGTTATGAAACTTATTTGCAACGATTTCGCATCGTTCAGGAGGGTTTGCGGCACGGAAACTCTTTCTTGGCCAATTTGACCGTTCGTACCCCTTTGTCCCTATCTCTTTCGCTCGAAGATGTTTACAGGTGCACCCAAGCTCTATACAAAGTGTTGTTGCCGGGGCGTTTTGTTTGCTTTTCTCCGGAACGATTTGTTCGTATTTCCAAAGAGGGGATTATTTCTTCCAATCCAATGAAGGGAACCATCGATGCCACTCTCCCTCGTGCCGAGGAGTTAATATTGTCGAACCCCAAAGAACAGGCGGAACACGCTACTATCGTGGATCTGATTCGCAACGATCTTTCTATGGTAGCGCAAGAGGTCTATGTAAAACGGTATCGATACATTGATCGGGTTGAGACACAAACCGGAGCTTTGTTACAGGTGAGCTCGGAAATCTGCGGTTGCTTACCCCACGATTGGCGTAGTCATTTGGGAGAGATTTTGCACCGACTGTTGCCGGCAGGGTCTATAAGCGGAGCCCCAAAGAGGGCTACTGTGGAGTTGATCGACAGAGCGGAGCAGCTTTCGGGAATGCCGCCCCACGAGAGGGGTTTTTATACCGGTATTTGTGGCTATTTTGATGGAGAAGAATTGGATACGGGGGTGATGATTCGCTTTATAGAAGAGTTATCCGATGGCTCCCTTTGTTTTCATTCCGGGGGAGGAATTACCATTCACAGCGACAGCCGCAGCGAGTATCAAGAAGTTATGGACAAGATTTATCTCCCGTTGGTATGATAGACTTTTTGGAAAGTATCCACGTGTGCAATAGATCCGTTCGCAATGCCGAGTGGCACTTGCGGCGGATGGAACGGAGCGTTGGGCACTCTCTCTTTGCCGATGAGCAGGCTTTGTTGCACCTTTTTGAGAGATTGCAACCCCATCCGTTATCCGATTGTGTCTATAAATTGCGTTTGGTGTATAATGCCGGCGGAGTGCGAGAAGCAACAGTTTCTCCTTACCAAAAGAGAGCCATTGACTCGCTAATCTTGGTGTCGATGAAAGGAGATGTGGATTACTCGTTTAAGTATGCCGATCGGAGCGTTTTGCAACTATTCTCCTCTCTTTGCCCTCATCCGAATACCGAAGCAATCCTGTTGCGCAATGGGCAGGTTACCGACAGTACATACAGCAATCTTTGTTTCCTTTCGAGGGAAGATGGAGAGTGGTACACGCCTGATCAGTTTCTGCTTAATGGGACTATGAGGCAGTCGCTATTGGCTATGGGGCAATGTAAAGAGCGTTTTATAACCCTCGATACGTTGCATTTGTATTCTCATATTTCGCTCATCAATGCAATGATGCAGTTGGGCGAATTGATGGTTCCGATGGAGAAAGTTTTGGCCCCTGTAATGACCGTTGCATACAATCCCCCAGAGGGAGCCTAAAGAACTTCGGAGAATACAGAAAAGAAGACAGATAAAAGTATTTTTATGGTCAAAAGATTGCAAAATCCTTTTTATTGACTTACCTTTGTCGGAGTTTTAGGTCGATTCCTTTGGTGTTCCGCTCTTTTATCCTTTCACCGGAAGAGGCTTTTGCAGGGGCTATCTCTCTCCTGCGCATCTTTTTATTCCCCTTTTTCCTACGGGCTCATTTTGGATTGAAGGCTTTCTATGTGTAAAGTCTTATGGCACGGAATCGTTTTTTGTCAATTGTAGTCTGTGTCCCAATCCGCCGATTACGTATTCTATTCCTTGTAAATTATAGCTCGGTGGCACTGGCCACTAACAAAAGGGTTGTCCGGGAGGACAGCCTTTTTTGTTTTAACAGGATGAGTTTCCCGGTATTTAGCCCATTAAGTTTTCCGTAACACAGGAGGGTGTTGTGCCACAAATGTGTGAGAAGAAATCTCGGAAAGTAGGTTTGGGTAAATAGAATAGTTGATTTTGAACTTTGAGGGGGGAAGTTGTCAGTCCCTGGTCCTTTTTGTGGGATTGCAAGCCGTTTTCGGGGTAGTTTTGGTATCTTTGCTCCGATACGAACCGTAAAAACATTATACAAAATGGCAAAAAGAAGATTCTTGGGGATGTTGCTTTTGTGTCTTTTCTTTTTGAAGATGCAAGCGCAGGAGGTTAGTCGGCTCTTTTACAGATCAATACAGGCAATTCCTCAAACTTGGGTGATCGATACTCTTAATGTGAACAAACAACCCCTCAATGCATCTGCCTTTCTTGCTCAACCGGTGACGACGCCGGCAACCCAGCAACAAGAAGAGGAGCAAACTCTTTTGCACGCTTCCGAAGATGGCTTTATCTCTGTTCCTACCGGTTCGTTGGTGGGTGAAAACAGTTACCTGATCACTTTGTATGGCTACGTGGTAGCCGACGAATACAGCAAACCGTCTTTGGTTTGGAATACTTCGGTACCTGCTTCCGTTTTGCTCGATGGGGCGGAAGTGGCTCGGCAAGAAAACCCCTCCACAGAGGGGGCTGATGAAACTGTTCCTCTTGTCCTTGCTCCCGGAGCACACTTGGTTCAGGTTAATCTCGTGGCACAGTCCGTTGATACGGCACGGGTGCGCCTCTGTTTTGAGGGCTCTTTGCATCCTTTGATTCTTTATCCTCAATCTCACGTAGAGAAAGGTAAACCCTATCGTCCACTTGACCTTCCGTTTATGCTTCAAACGCCATCCGTAGGGGCTCTCTCCCTTTCGCCCGTCGGAGGATATGCTGTGGTCGGGTTACATACGCCTTATGGAGTGCAAAAGGGTTGGAAAACCCTGCTCGTGGATAGCAAGGGAAAAATTCTTCGAGAGGTGCCCTCTCCTTACGTATTATGGCATCCGACCGAGGAGGCACAAATTGTGGTCGAAGAAAATGAGCACGGCAATCGTCTTTTGCTCAAGTACCTTGATCCGATGAAGTCTTCTAAGGAATTGGCATACAATGTTCCCAAGGGGCAAATGTTTCTGTCGCCCGATGGCAACTATTTGTTTGTGCAACACGAAGAACAGGCCCCTGCCAAAGATGCGTTGGCCATTCGTTTTAGGGATCCCAACGACCGAATGCCCGGGTGGCGCAACTCTTCTCAGATCTCTTTGGTCTCGTTGCAGACAGGGGTGGTGCAACCTTTGACGCACGGTTCTCGCACAGCTCGGATTATGGACGTACACCCGACTTCCCCCTCTCTGTTGTTGGCTTTGGATACGGTGAATTGGACCACGGGTACAACCTACAATTTTGTTTCGCTGGTCTCTTATAATTACCTCACAGGGAAGGCAGATACGCTTCTGCACAATGAAGCTAACATTGCCGAGGCTCGTTATATGCCGATGGCTCCGGGGCAATTGCTTGTGGTAGGCTCTCCCGATGCCTTTGGAGGGGTTGGTAAGCAACTCCCGGCAACACAAGCCGCCAACGGATACGAGCACGAACTGTTCGTCTTGGACCTCCAAAGCAAGAAAGTTCGTTGTTTGACGACTGATTTCGATCCTTCCATAGACCAATTACAACCCGATCATAAGGGAGGTTTTTACGTTTTAGCTGTGGATGGAGCCCGCAGAACTCTTTATCATTTGGACAAGGCAGCACGGCAATTGCTCCCCGTTGAAGGTATTCGAGAGCCCTATATAAAGTACATAGGGGCAAACTCTCGCGGTATCTGGTATGTGGGCAAAGGTGCGAACAGTGCCGATAGGCTCTACCTTTGGGAAAGAGGTAAGAGCAAATTGGTTTTGGATTTGGATGCTGAGAAAATGTCTTCCGGATATATCCGTCCCGAGTATAAGCCGTGGAGGTTCTCCTATAACAATACGCCCATAGAAGCCTGGTATTATTTACCTCCTCACTTCGATTCTTCTAAACGTTACCCGATGATTGTTTACTACTATGGAGGCACTCTGCCTACACAATTGGGAATGGAGGGAGCTTATTCGTTGCCGATGTATGCCGCTCAAGGGTACGTGGTGCTAACATTGAACCCTAGTGGGACCATCGGGTACGGACAGAGCTTTGCCGCTCGTCACCTGAACGCCTGGGGAGAACCTATGGCACAAGAAATATTGCAGGCAACTCGTCAATTTTGTCAAGAGCACCCCTTTGTCAATCCAGAAAAGATCGGTTGTATGGGTGCGAGCTATGGAGGATTTATGACACAGTACCTGCAAACTGTAGACACTCTGTTTGCTGCTGCGGTGAGTCACGCCGGCATCAGCAACATTGCCAACTACTGGGGTAGCGGATATTGGGGACTGGGCTATAATGCCGTAGCTGCCAACGGTAGTTACCCTTGGTCTAGAAAAGATATTTTTGTGGAGCGTAGCCCTCTTTTTAATGCGCACAAAATAAAGACACCCTTACTTTTATTGCACGGGGATAGTGATACCAACGTGCCCACAGCAGAGAGTATCAATATGTACAACGCTCTCAAGATTTTGGGCAAGGAAGTCGAAATGGTGCATTTTACCGGTCAAGACCACTTTATCGCTGATCCGGAAAGGCGTATCCGTTGGACCTATTACATAATGGCTTGGTTTCAACGTTGGCTCAAAGATGATCCCTCGTGGTGGAACGACATCACACCGGAGTAAAGTATTGGGTTGTATTTGTCACCGGTGCAAAAAAAGAATAACTTCTTTTTCTATCTGATGCTTACTGTTACTCTTCCCTTATCCAAAAGTTATTACAATCGGCTTTTGACGATGGCTTTGTTGTGCAAAGCTCCGCTCGAGAGTTTTGCCGAGAGGTACGCAACTCTTTTGTCGAGTGAAGCCGGTGCGAAAGATTTGCAGGTGATGTACCGAGCAATTAAAGCGCTTGGAGCAGGAGAGGCAAGTATAGATGTGGGCGAATCGGGCACAGCTGCACGTTTGTTGATGGCTGCCTGTACACTGCATATCCCTTATAAAGTCACTTTGCAAGGACACGGGCGATTGCCTCTGCGTCCTATGCAACCCCTTATCGATAGCTTGCAGCTTTTGGGTGGAGATGTTTGTGGCTTGGGAGGCAAGCAAGGGGGGGGACGATGGCCTCTTGTTACTCGCCCTCGAAACTTGACCCACCCGATTCCATCGGAGATAGAGGCTTGCTCAACGGTGAGTAGTCAGTTTTCCTCTGCTTTGATGCTTTCGGCTCCCTATTTACCCAATGGACTTCGACTAAAAGGGGCTTTGCAAGGGGTAAGCAGTACTTACCTCCTTCTTACGGCATACAGTATGGAGCGTTGCGGTTGCAAAGTACATAGGGAGGGAGACGATATTTTGATTCCTCCCGGTCAGTATGACCCTTTGCGAGTTGAGCAAGAGTTGCTTCGAGGGGTAGGGGATTGGTCCTCAGCGGTTTATCCATATCAGTGGGTGGCTCTTTCTCCGCTGGGAACAGCTCTTTGTATCAAGGGGCTGTGGCGTCATTCGTATCAACCCGATGAGGAGGTTGTTCGGTGGATGCAACGGGTGGGGGTTGCTACCGATTTTGAAGAAGAGGGAGGTGTTGTCATTACTAAGGTTGCGCAACCCGATTCGAAAATGGAGGAGTGCGATTTATCCAACAATCCGGATTTGATCCCCTCTTGTATCGTTACGCTTTTGGCTTTGGAGGTTCCTTTTTGTATCAGAGGTGTAGAACACTTGCGCTACAAGGAGAGCGATCGTCTCGAAAGTTTATTGCAAACTGCCCGTTTGGGAGGCTACGACCTTGCCTACGATAAGGATCGGAAAGCTCTTGTTTCCGTTGGGAGTGGGGTCTCTTCCTCTTGCTTTTCCACACCCTTTTGCGTAGATCCAAAAGGGGATCATCGCAACTTGATGGCTTGGGCTCCGTTACTCTTAACCGGTCGTATGCTGCAACTGCAAACTCCGGAGGTCGTAGCCAAGAGCTTTCCCTCTTATTGGACCTCCTTGAGTAAATTTTTTCTCTCTTGTTTAGGATATTGTTCGGACTCTCTTTTCAATATTTATAGCCCTTCTTAATCAATCGATATGAAAAAGTTTTGGCTGGCTTGTTCCTTTCTTGGAGTGCTTTGGATGCTCTTTTTCTCTTCCTGCTCCGAGAAAAAATCCGACTATCGACTGCATTTGACTGCAGAGCATTGCGATGCCGGTGGATATATCTGTTTGTTGTATCTCTCTTATCCGTCTGGGCAGGTGATCGATACCCTGCGTTTTACGACAGAAGTCACCTCCCAAAAACGTTCATTGGGCGATTCTTTGCGTTCGGCTTATCTGGTTGCAGGAGATTATGATGCCGTTTTTGCTTTGGACTTTGTTACTCATCCCTCCATTAGCTTGCATATAGATGCGCACAATCCGTGGCTTTCCTATCTCGAAGAGGAGAATAAAGGAGGTTCTTATGCCCACTTTGCTCGGCAAAACAGCTCTTTTCTGCAACGCTATTATGAGGTTATTGAGCGACGGGGTTCAGAGATGCAGTATAGGCAGATGCAAGACTCTTTGAGGATCTTGGTTGCCCGGTTCTGGGTCGAAAAAGATTTGAGTAAGGAGGTGGAGCTAAGGCAATGGGTAACTTCCCTTTTTCCGTTCAAGAGCGAACAAGCAGAGTTGGCCCGTGAGATACAGGCGTTGGGTGGTAATCCTGCAAATCTTTTGGTGTCGTCCAACAGTTCTTCGGCTTTGTCTGCATTTTCTTTTTCGGCTTGCTCGGCTCGCGACACCGTTCAATGGTCTTTGTCTCATTACCCGGTGGCTTACTTGTCTGTGGTTGAAGATGTGCACCAAATAGCCAATCTGCGCATTCGCCCCGGAAAAGACACCCTTTGCTTTGTTTTGTCGTTAGAAGAGCAAATACCGCTTCGAGCACAAGATTCGCTTCCTCCTTATACTTTTCTTTTGGATGGAGGTTTGGGCAAACGGCTTCGCTTGGCGTCTGCTTTGAATTTGTCTCAGTTGCCTCTGTCGGGCTTATATCGTTGGCAAGGAAAGACTTTTGAGTGGCCTTTGACAATCGGCAACAAACATCAAACCCCTCAATTGTAGCGATTATGTTGGTAAAAACGTATTCTGCGGTTATTCAGGGAATAGAGGCCTTGCCGGTAGATGTGGAGCTGGACAACAGCCGGAATCGGCAAACGCACGTCTCCATTGTGGGGCTACCCGACGCTGCGGTCAGAGAGAGCTGGGCGAGGGTCGAAACAGCTTGTCGCAGTTGTCTTTTCCCGGTGGAGATTGGGCGGTTGGTGGTGAACCTAAGCCCGGGAGATATCAGAAAAGAGGGTACTACCTACGACTTGCCCATTGCTTTGTGCTTCTTGGCGAGCAATGAGGTGTTCCCGGGGGCACTCCTCTCTAAGTACCTCATTGCCGGAGAGTTGTCTCTTGATGGGAGTATCAGACCCATTAAGGGGGCTTTGCCTTTTGCCATTTTGGCTCGCAGTATGGGGTTTGATGGATTGATTTTACCCCAAGAGAATGTCTGTGAGGCAGCGGTGGTCAATCGCCTCGCAGTTTATGGGGCATCTCATTTGCAACAAGTGGTGGATTTCTTTAACGGGAAAGATTCTTTGCAGGCAAAAGAGATAGATACACGTGCGATATTTGAGCAAAGTCAGGCACTTTACAAGGATGACTTTAGAGATGTGAAGGGGCAAGAACAGGTAGTACGAGCTTTGGAGGTGGCGGCTGCCGGAGGGCACAATGTTTTGATGATAGGGCCTCCGGGATCGGGTAAATCGATGATGGCAAAGCGTTTACCGAGCATCTTGCCTCCTCTGACTTTGAGCGAATCTTTGGAAACCACCAAAATATACTCTGTGGCGGGAGAACTCAAGGGAAACGAATCGCTTCTCAAGCTACGCCCTTTTCGCTCTCCGCACCACACGGTTTCCAACCCTGCCTTGGTGGGAGGAGGTACTCAGCCCAAGCCGGGCGAGATTAGCTTGGCACACAACGGGGTGCTCTTTTTAGATGAGATAGCGGAGTTCAATAAGTCGCTTTTGGAACTTCTCCGCCAGCCGGTAGAGGATAGAAAGATAGTGATTTCTCGAGCCAAAGCCACATATACATATCCCGCTTCTTTTATGCTGATTGCGGCTATGAACCCTTGTCCGTGCGGTTACTTCAATGATCCTAATCGAGCTTGTGTCTGCCCTCCGGGAGCAGCGGCCAAGTATCTGCGCCGCATATCAGGCCCGTTGATGGATCGGATAGATATACAAATTGAAACCAAGCCGGTTCACTTCGATCAATTGGCGCAGCGTACCGATTCAGAGCCGAGTGCTTCCATTCGGGAGCGAGTAGTTAAGGCACGCTTGTTGCAGAGTCAGCGGTTTGCAACCGAGAAGGGCGTTTATTGTAATGCACAAATGTCGCCCGATTTGGTCAAGCGGTTTGTTGTGTTGAGCGAGGAGGCAATTCAGGTGCTCCGTCAAGCTATGCTCCGTTTTGACCTCTCGGCTCGTGCCTACGATCGCATCCTTAAAGTTGCCCGTACCGTGGCCGATTTGGACGGAGCCGACACCGTTCAGGTCAAACATATTGGGGAGGCGGTGATGTATCGCAACTTGGATCGTTCCGGGTGGGGAGACATAGCCTCCGTTCCTTTTCGGTGAAAACAGAGGTTTCTGTGAAGAAGAGTACCGATCTTAGTTCAAGGTTAGTACTCTTTTTTGTTGCCATTTTCGGAGGTGCATATTTTCTCTTTTAAGCTGCATTTTCCCCTTAAACTCTCTTATTCGTCTTTGAAATTGCTGTATCGGGTCAATAGTCGATAAATAACATTGCGTGCAGAGAGTACTTGTTCTTGGGTGACGGTACAACCTCCGGATAGGCACAGACCGATGTCGAAGCACTCTTCGCTGATTCCGGAAGAGTAGAATGGGTAGTGTCGATAAGCAGTTTGCCGATGTAACGGGTGATGCAAGGTGTGGGCAGGGATGCCCGCTTCTTGCAGACTTAGGAGGAGTTCTGAACGAGTAAAATCGAGCAATGTTTTGTCGCACAGAATGCAGGTTCGGAGGTATGATGGTTCGTACTCCGCTTCGGGAGAGGCGGTGAGAAGCCTTAGTCCAAAGATGGGCGAAAGTGCTTTGTTGTAGGCTTGATGCGTTCGTTGTTGCAGTGCTATGGCGAGAGATAAGTTTTCGGTTTGTATCTTTTGCAACCCTGAGGTAGCTAAAAACGGTTCTATGCGAAAGTCGAAACCGAGTTTTTCGTGCTGTTCGTAGGGGGCAGGTTCGTGTGCCCCGGTTGCCCAAAAGAGAGCCTTGCGACGTGCTTCGGGACTGGGACAAATAAGTACAGCAGTGCCACCCAAGTCGAGAGGAGTCTCTTGTGATAGAGACAGGATGCCGTAGTCTCCCAAAGTACCACAATATTGCCCGGCAAATTGAGCTCCCAAAGCCCCTTGAGCATCTTCTATCACAGAAAGTCCAAATTCCCGAGCGATGCGAGTGATTTTTTCCATATCGGCAGGTACCCCGTAAGCGTGGCATACCACTATTGCTCTGGGGAGGCGTCCGGTGATTTGTTTGCGTTCTTCAATGGCTTTACGCAAGAGGTTGGGAGATATATTCCACGTTTGCGATTCGCTGTCGATGAGAACGGGTTTGGCTCCGAACGAAATGAGGGGATTGATACTCTTGTAGGTGGCAAAGGTGGGGCACAGCACCTCATCACCCGGTTCTATGTGCAACATAAACAGAGCCAATGTGAGGGCGGAGGCAGAGTTGCGCACTGCCAAAACTCTCTCGGGGGCTCCCACAAATGCCCCTATGTGTTGCTCAAAGAGGGTAATTGAGTCGAGAGGGCGACCATTCGGAGGGGCAGAGAGGTTGGTCTGGTCTTTGGGAGACGACGAATAGCTTTGCATACCGGATTCTTTTTCTTCTCCCAAAGATACAATTCTCTTCCTGCAAAATTCAGTTGCGACCGTTTTTCTCCCTCCCATTCGATTGTCTCGCGAGGGGGGAGAGGAATTTTGCGCCCAGATGTATTTGCTTTTTAGATCCCTCTGTTTTGTTCACAGGGTTTTATATATGGATTAAATAATATCTCTTATCATCCCATTTAAGTTAAACTAACTTAAATGGGGGGGGGGGGGGTTTGAGAAAATAAGTTTGTTTTGGGGTGAAAGCAAG
>JAEWWU010000007.1 GCA_023396255.1 Bacteroidota bacterium | reverse complement strand
GGTTCTGAAGTTTCAAGAAGAACTTTTACCGGAAATTATTAATTTCAACGAAGCATTGTGCAACGTCTTGCGGAAAATGTATGATAAGGCACATCGCATATGGAACGACTTTCAAAAACTTCAAGATTGGGAGGACGACATAGAGCTTACAGCCGAATGTTATTTAGGCATTGTGTATCCTGCAAGACATCCATTACAGGGAGAAGATAGGCAAGATTTATGGAGTGCACTTTGTGACGATGATTTGAATATTCTTTATGCAGGCGGAGTTTCTCTGCAGACGCCTACTCTTCCACGCGACAAGAACGAAAGTTTTGAGTCTTTCATAGGAATGGATTGTCCTCCTCCCAATTGGAACGAAGGATTAGATCCCAAGCTCACAGAGGATTTACACTTAATCTGTCAATTCCATCATCTTTTTGACCATACCTATTGGGCAATTACAGACTTTATCTATGTGAGAGATTTTGAGATAAGAATCAAGGGTGATATAAATAATTATATTCTCAATGACGCTTAAAGAACTGCTTTGTTCTATTTCTTTTGAAAAGATAGAACCACATATAGCACTGCTTTATCCCGATATGGCTACTCCTCGAATGCTTG
This sequence comes from Bacteroidota bacterium, assembly GCA_023396255.1. GTDB lineage: Bacteria > Bacteroidota > Bacteroidia > Bacteroidales > Porphyromonadaceae > Porphyromonas. The sequence continues at coordinate 117,001 of JAEWWU010000007.1, read as the reverse complement.
AGTTGTTCCGCTCTCATCATAAATTGCTACGCCGGCTCATTCCACAGGTAGATGAGTCGGAACAACCTTGTATCATTACAATGACGAAATGGGAAGAGGATGAAAGTCCCCTTTTAGATGCTTATAATATTGAAGGCTGCGAGTGGGAAGAGGCTTTATCCAAAGAGGTAGTAATAGAACCTGAAGTAACAGCCTCGTTGCCAGAGATAGCTGCTTGCTGTCTTTGGCACACTTCTTTCTATGGTTTTACTCCTCAACAGCGAGAAGAAGTATTTCAAGAATTTGACCAAGAGAAAAAGCCTCATTTACATAGTAAGGATGAGAATTTTCTTCAGAAACTCATAGAAGATACGAAAAAGAGATTCCCCATCACATGGGAAAGATTTTGCAATGAGTAAACCTACTTTCCGGAAAAGGTGGAATGATGACAGATGACAAAGAATAAATTGTATGATTTATCCCCGATGATTCTCTTGCAGCAGTCGGTTGATGTCTGAGAGACGATAGAGGATTTTCCCCGCGATTTGGGTGTAGGGAATAATGCCCTTGTCCCGATAGTGCTGGAGCGTTTGTTTGCTGATGTTCAGTATTCGGCACACATCTCCGTTGTGCAACAGGTCGGGGAGTTCGGGCTTCGTTCCGAAGTGTTCTCGCATACAAAGAGCCAACTCTTCGATGCTCTTTTTCAGTTCCTCTCAAGCGGGGGTGTCGATGGCGGTAAATCTCATATCAATATCGTTTTTAATTGTCGTTTTTCTCTTTTCGGTGCAAATGTATGCAGGCGAAATCCTTGTCCTAAGACCCGATGAAATCAAGGAAAACAGCAGGAAATCGCAGGCAAATGTACAAGCACAAACCGCCTGTTTCACCCCCTTTTCTCTAAGTGCGTACTTGTGGCTCTGATATGGTGTGAAATGTCCGCACGACACAACTGGACTATTTTGTGCAGGCATAGATAGGCAAGATCATATTGTAGAGCTATACTGGTGGTGATGTTTTTTTTCGAGAATACTTTGTGGAGTTATTTTTTTTCTAAATTGAGGAACATTTGTTGCTCTCCATTAATCCTTTAAGGTGCATTTCATCGATTCGAAATAGGAACTTCGTTTTTTTGCCCTTGAAAGATTGATAGAATTACCCTAAGAGAGATTTCAAAAGGGTAAGGAAGGATCTGATTTCCAATGGATAAAAAGGGTCGTTTTACAAAAAAATGGAGAAGTTTAGGCGAAATTTATTCTTGTGTGAGAGTGTGAAAATTATCAACATTTTCGTTGTAAAAGATTGGAAAAATTATCTTTTGGGGCTCTTCTAATTTGTTCTTTTAGTTAATTATATACTATATAGGTGTTATTATTTCACGCTTAAATTCATATCTTTGTGGTATATAGTATTTATTATCATAAAAAATAATAGAATTATTATGAAGAGGTTTTTTACGATTTTCTTTTCTTTTCTTTGTGTTGCCTTGTTGATTAGTGGCTCCTTGTGGGCTGCTGAAGATCCTATTGTTTTGAAAGTAGCTAAGGCGGGAACACTATCAGAGTTGCTCAAAGAGCACACAGATATAGAGAATTTGACCATTGAAGGAGAGCTTAATGCGACCGATTTTGGAGCATTGCGACAGCTGTCGAAAGTGAAATCTTTGTCTTTGGAGGAGGTAACCATTGTTGTCGGTGGAAAATATATTGCTGGTCCATTTGACGATGAGATACAAACTGTGGCGAATGTTTTACCGGAAAAATTTCTGTTCGATTCTCCTTTGACACAGAGCATAGAGAGCATCGTGCTGCCTTCTTCCCTTGAGAAATTGGGAGCTAGAAGTTTGCAAAATGCAGAGAAGATCACTGTGTTGGAATTTCCGGAAACTCTAGTCGAGATTGGAGAAATGGCTCTGGGATATTGTTCCGGATTGGAGAAAATAACTATCCCGGAGGGAGTGACTAAAATAGGATCGTCCGCCTTTGATCATTGTTCAGCATTGGTCGAGATAGAATTATCCGAATCTTTGAGCGAATTGGGCAGTTCTGCTTTTAATGCTTGTATTGCTTTGAAAGAAATAGAGTTACCTATCGGTATCAAGGAACTCAAGGCAAATGTTTTTAAAGGTTGTACTGCTTTGGGACAGATTCAACTTCCCCAAATGATGGTTTCTATTGGGGATGGTGCCTTTAGAGACTGTAGTTCTCTTTCGGGGCAATTAGAATTGCCCTATTTGTTACGGAGTATTGGGAGAGAGGTGTTCAAGGGGTGTGAGATGATTGAAGGAATCACTTTCAATGGAGCAAATCTTAAGGCTATTGGAGATGAAGTCTTTTTTGACTGTAAGTCTTTAGAAGAGGTTATTTTACCTGCGGGATTGGAAAAGATAGGAGGTTTGGCTTTTAATAATTGCAAATCTCTCAAATCTATTGTGTTACCTGCTCATCTTAAAATTATTATGGGGGGAGCATTTGCCAATACAGCACTGACCTCGGTTGTTTTACCGGAAAGTGTACAGGAGCTTAATTATGGAGCATTTGCCCGTTGCGAACAGTTGGAAGATGTTATTATGGGAGCTAATGTTAGAGTCTTTGGTGAGGCTCTCTTTGGTGGATGTTCTTCTTTAAAATGGATTGATATCAGTGCGGTAGAGCCTTACCTGTTTGAGAAAGAAGATGAAGCCAAGTGGATAGAAAATTTAAAATCTATGGAAGATTTTGTTCTCTACGTTCCGGAGGGGAGCAAAGAGAGATATGCAAAAGCCAATGGTTGGGAAAATTTAAAGAAAATAGAAGAGGGAAAAGTATTAGAAGCCACTTTATCTGACAAGGAATCTTTGGAGTCCATTTTGGAAAAAGAAAATCCCCTTGCCATTGTTGGAGTGAAGCTTTCGGGGATATTAACGAAGGGGGATATGGAGGCTTTTTCTCTTTTGCCACGTTTGCGGAGTATTGACCTTTCCGGAATTCAACAACAACAGGGAGATGCCTTTGAAACAGCCACAATAGGTTGTGCAACCGTTCAGAAAGTGATTTTGCCCCAAAACTTGAAAGTAATACCATCATCGTTCTTCAGCGGATGTTTCAACTTGAGCGAAGTAGAGATGCCCAAGGAGGTTACTTCTATCGGAGAAGAGGCATTCTTTAGATGTGCAGCACTCAAAAATTTTGCCTTACCCCAAACGCTTACTGTTTTAGAAGAAAGTGCATTCGATGGTTGTTCGTCTTTAACCGAGATCGTAATTCCGGATGGAGTAGAAATTATTCCGGATTTTGCATTCAACAATTGTATAAGCGTTCAGAAGCTTGTTTTAGGGAAGGCGGTCTCTGATATTGGGAAACAAGCTTTCTTTAATTGTGCCTCTGTTGCCGAAATTCTTTTCCCCGAAGAGGTGAAAGAGGTAAAAGGATACGCCTTTTTGGGCTGCTCTTCTTTAGTTCGCATCGCTTGTTTGGGCATTGCTCCAGCAGCTGTGGAAGAAACCATTTTTTCAGAGGAAGTGTACAAGAATATCCCTCTTCGAATTCCAACAGAGGAACATAAAGCTGCATATCAGGAAGCAGAGGTTTGGAGTCGCTTTACATCTATCGTTGTAGATAAATCTCTCGTCACTGTACAAGAGATAGAACAACCACAAGTGGTACGTGTGTATTCAGATGGAGAAAATTGTGTCGTTTATAACGAATCGATTGAAGCTGTTTGTTTTGAAATAATAGATCTTTCTGGTTTTTGTCTCTACAAAGGATCTGCCAATGAGGGAGTAAATAAAGTGGCTTTACCGAATGGTTTTTATGTTATTAAAGTGGATGGAAAGTCATGTAAGATTATTATAGCTCGATAGGAGAGTTTTGTAACAAACCGGAGAAGAGAAGAATAGCAAGACTCTTCTTCGATTTCTCCTTAATTTAATAAAAGAGTACAAAAGATGAGAAAAATTTTGAATATCTTTTTTGTCGCATTCTTAGGCGCATTCTGTTGGGTGACGAAGTCCCACTCGCAGTCTATTCCCCAAAAAGAGCGGATGGCTTTGGAGGCTTTTTATAAAGCAACCGGAGGGGAGACTACCTGGGTATCGGATTATCGGTGGAATCTGAAGGGAAACGTAAAGGATTGGTTTGGGGTGATTATAGAAAATGATCACGTTGTAGGTATTTCTTTGAGTAAGGTGGGGCTTACCGGTTCTTTGCCGAAAAGTTTCTTTACGGATTTGCCGGAATTAGTTTTTGTAGACCTATCGGTCAATGGATTGGAGGGAACAATTCCGTCCGAATTTAACAACCTCATCAAATTGGAAGCATTATTGTTGGGAAGTAATCTTTGGACCGGAACATTGCCGGAGTTTTATTCTCTACAAAATCTAAAAATACTAGATCTTTCCAATCTCATAGTTTTAGACGGCAAGGGAAAGCTCATTGCTCACGTAGATGCCCTATTACCCGATTTGTCTCGCTTCCCAAAATTGGAGTACTTTGAGGGGAGTTTTTCCGGTTTCAAGGGGTCTATTCCGAATCAGATAGGCAAGTGTACACATCTGTGGTATTTGGATCTTTCTTTTAATTTGCTCGAAGGAGTTCTTCCTGAATCTTTGGCAAAGTGTGTCAATTTACGGGTATTCTCAGTGCAGGTTAATAGATTGTCCGGTACGATACCGGATTTGAGCGCCTGTATCAATTTGGGGGCAAAAGATATGTCGGATCAGTATGCCATAGGTCGATTCTATCTTTCTGAGAATAAATTTTCAGGAGAATTTCCCGAATGGATAACGTCGTTGCACAATGCGAATAGAATAGCATTAAGTCATAATCAATTTACAGGTTCTATACCCGAAGATCTTTCCGGATTAGATGTTTTGGAAGCTCTTTATTTAAGTCATAACAATTTATCGGGAACCTTGCCCAAACAGCTTGGTTCTGCTTTGTGGGATATAGATTTTAGTCATAACCAATTGACCGGTACTTTGCCCGAAGAATGGTCCACTTCCAAGAGTTTGGTCAAGGCCTCTCTTTCGAATAACGAGTTGAGTGGCAAAACCCCCACTATCTACAAGAAACTCAAAGATTTTGATAATCTTGATGTTCGAAATAATCGATATTCTTTTGTCGATTATAAGGGGTGGGCAAGTTTTGCCCGAAATCAGAACGTGAATTTTCGTTTTGGAATGCAGAAACCATACTCAAATACACAAAAAATCAGTAAGAATAGTGGAGATGTTGTCACTTTAGATGCCTCTTATGGAGGACCTCTTTTGGGAGATGAGACCTATCAATGGTATAATATGACCACTATGGAACCGGTTCCCAATGCCAATAAACCACAGCTAAGACTTGAGAATATTTCTGAAAAAGAGGCACATCGTTATGTTTGCTTCATATCGACCAAAACCTTGATCAATAAGAATATACCAAGTTTGCAATCCGATATGCGCACAGCTTGTTTGCACGGCTTTATCTCTCCTCGTTTGCTCAAACGTTGGTATCGGGCCACCGAGCAAGAGGGAGAACAACAGGTTTTGAATGTGGACCCGGGAACTTTCAGAGGAGATGCAGATGGTGAGCATACAGATTTAGATTTTCCCCCTACGCTGGTTTCGGGATTTTTTGACCTTTATGTGGACGGAAAAATCAATTCTCTTCAGGAACAACCCAATTTGCAGCCGATATATCTTTATCCGTCAGACATCAGTAGAGGAGAGCAATGGCAATTAGCCGGGCAAGAAGAGGTTGCTACTATTCGCGTTTTCGATGTACAGGGGCAGAAGGTAGCAGAGTCTGAGTCCATAATACCTTCTACGGAACAATTGGTTTCCGGGATTTACTTTGTAATGATTCGTTTACATAGTGGTAGAACAGTGTGCCAAACGGTGGTGGTGAACTAAAGTTTATTGCAGAAAGAGAATGCCATTTGCACAGTAGTTTACCAATCTTTGCTAGCAAATAAGTGGCGAGCGTAAGCCTTGAAGCAGGAATGTTTCAAGGCTTACGTATGTTGGATGCTGTTTAGTAGAGGCTAGAGGGCAGTTTCATCAAAGCACTTCGTATGTTGAGGAAAAGAATTGAGTAGGCAAGGAAGCTATGTTTGAAGTCGAAATAAATGTCTTGTAATGTCTTTTGACTCCAGAGGTTGATTTCTTGATTTTTAAGGAATCAAATTCCTTGCGTTAAACTTTTTAACTCTTTAAGTGATTGTTTTGAAAATAAAAAACTCTGCACAAAGAGAATAATCTATTCCTTTGTGCAGAGTACCTTATACAGAAGGATATTTTTCTTTCTATAAATTTTATACCAATTCGTGTACTACGATACCGGAACGAAGCTTAGGTTCGAACCAAGTAGTCTTGGGAGGCATAATGTTGCCCGTATCTGCAATATCCATAATCTGTTTCATAGTTACGGGATAGAGAGCCAAGGCAACCTTCATTTCTCCGCTATCTACTCGTTTCTTGAGCTCACCAAGTCCGCGAATACCTCCGACAAAGTCGATACGCTTATCTGATCTAAGATCCTTGATGCCCAAAATATTGTCCAAAATCAGATTTGAAGAAATGGTCACATCGAGAATTCCAATAGGGTCGTTGTCGTCGTAGGTGCCCGGTTTTGCGGTAAGAGAATACCACTCACCCTCGAGGTAGAGAGCAAAATTGTGCAATTTTGCAGGAGTATATGTGTCAGCCCCTTTGAGTTCTACAGTAAAATTCTCTTGTAGCTTGTTTAGAAAATCTTCTTTGCTCAATCCATTAAGATCTTTTACAACTCGGTTGTAGTCTATAACTGTGAGTTGGTTGGCTGGGAAGCATACAGCCATAAAGTAGTTGTACTCTTCGTCTCCTTTGTGATTGGGGTTATTTTTTGCTTTTTCAGCACCTACCAATGCAGCTGCAGCAGAGCGATGGTGACCATCTGCAATGTAGAGAGCATCGAATGTTGCAAATATCTCGGTGATGCGTTTGATGTCGGCTTCTTGATCTATGATCCAAAATTTATGCCCAAAGCCATCAATATTAGCGACGAAGTCGTAGATAGGTTTTTCGGCGGTATAACGAGCCACAATGCCATCCAATTCGTTGTTTTCAGGGTAGGCAAAGAAAACGGGTTCCATATTGGCATTGTTTACGCGTACGTGCTTCATACGGTCCTCCTCTTTGTCACGACGAGTTAGCTCGTGCTTCTTGATAACACCGTTCATATAATCTTCTACCCAAGCACCGACAACCAAACCATACTGAGTTTTCCCATTCATTGTCTGGGCATAGACGTAATAATTTTCTTTGTTGTCTTGTACCAACCAACCCTCATCCTTAAACATTTTGAAGTTTTCGGCAGCTTTGGTGTAGACACGCTCATCGTGTTCATCTGTTCCGATTGGGAAGTCTATTTCTGGCTTAATGATGTGGTAGAGAGACATTTCATTGCCTTCAGCTTCGGCTCTAGCTTCTTCGCTACTAAGCACATCATAAGGGCGTGAAGATACTTTTTCTACAAGATTTACGGGAGGACGAAAGCCTCTGAAAGGTTTTATTCTTGCCATATATTTACTTATTATGTTGGTTTGTACAGTCGAAAAAAGCCGGTCTCTTCAGGTGAACAATGTAATGTCTTTTCTGTATGACCGGCTTTTCTGTTTCCATCGAATTTGGTAAATGAGAAGTTATTTGTTTACTCTGAAACGTTCTTCTCCGTTCTTTATGAAGCCAACAATTTGATGTGCGGCTGCAAGTCCGGCATTGTTGTTTGCTTCGGCTGTTTGAGCTCCCATCTTCTTTGGGGTAGAGAAATAGCGATCTCCTAGGGCTTCTACCATCTGGTCGTGGTTGGCAGGCATAATGTCTGTAATGTACGAGAGATCGGTCCTTTCTTGAAGAGCTTTGAGAATACCTTCTTCATCGATGATCTCTTTGCGAGCAGAGTTGATAACAATTCCACCTTTAGGCATCTTTTTCAAAAGGTCATAATTGATGGATTTGGCCGTTTCCGGAGTTGCTGGAGCGTGGAGAGAAACAACATCGCAAACTTCGAATAGTTCGGCAACAGAGAGAACAGGAACAGCTCCCGATTCTTTAATAGCCTCAGGTTTAACAAAGGCATCGTAGGCATAGATTTCCATACCAAAACCTTTGGCTATGCGAGCCACATTGCGTCCAACATTTCCGTAAGCCAAGATTCCAATCTTCTTGTCTTTGAGTTCACTACCGGATTTCCCATTGAAGCGGTTGCGTGCATTGAAGACCAGTAAGCCCATAACCAATTCGGCCACAGCGTTTGAATTTTGCCCGGGAGTATTCATTACACAAACATTGTGAGATGTGGCTTCGGTAAGGTCCACATTGTCATATCCTGCGCCGGCACGCACTACTATCTTGAGATTCTTGGCAGCATCAAATACTTCCTTATCTATAACATCACTACGGATAATGATGGCATCTACATCGGTAACAGCTTGGAGGAGTTGTCCCTTTTCAGTATACTTTTCGAGTAGGATGGTTTCAAATCCTTCGGTATCCAAGATCCTTTTGATGCCCTGAACTGCAGATGCTGCAAAGGGTTTTTCTGTGGCGATAAGAACTTTTGTCATAATCGTTTTTCCTTTACATATTAAAGACCTATGCTCTGCGATCCGGAGTCCATTAATGAAAACAACCGGAGCAGAGCATAGACTGTTTGTTTTTAATTAGTGTTTGCTTTCAAATTCTTTCATTGTATCCACGAGAGCCTTTACGCTGTCCATTTCGAGTGCATTGTAAAGACTGGCACGGAAGCCACCAACAGAGCGGTGTCCTTTAATTCCACTCATCCCTCGTTCGGCAGCAAAAGTCGCAAATTCGGCTTCGAGGTCTTTGTACTCTTCATTCATTACAAAGCAAACATTCATAATAGAACGGTCTTCTGTGGCAACTGTCCCACGGAACAACTTGTTACGATCGATTTCATCATAAAGAACAGCTGCCTTGTCAAGGTTACGTTTTTCCAAAACCTTGATACCACCCAATTCTTTGTACCATTTAAGAGTTTGCAAAGCAACATAAATGGGGAATACAGGAGGGGTATTGAACATAGATCCCTTCTTTATATGGGTGTTGTAATCCAACATCGTTGGGATTGGGCGTTCGAACTGTCCTAAGGCATCTTGGCGAACAATCGCAAATGTCACACCGGCAGGAGCTAAGTTTTTCTGTGCTCCTCCATAGATGAGGTCATACTTACTGATGTCTATGGGGCGACTGAAAATGTCACTGGACATATCGCAAACAAGACGAGCTTTGCAGTCGAAATCTTTGCGTATTTCAGATCCGTAGATGGTGTTGTTAGATGTGTAGTGGAAATAGTCTACATCTTCGGGGATAGCGAAATTTTTAGGTATATAGGTGAAGTTTTTATCTTCGCTTGAAGCCAATACCTCTACTTCTCCACCAAAAACTTTCGCCACATATCCGGCTTGCTTGATAGCGTTGGTCGCCCACGTACCTGTATTGATATAGGCAGCCTTCTTATGCATCAAGTTGAGCGGAGCCATATAGAATTGTAGGCTGGCTCCTCCTCCGAGGAAAACTACTTCATATCCAACAGGGATATCAAGGAGTTCTTTGAAAAGCTGAGCAGCTTCTTCGATTACAGCTGTAAACTCCTTACCACGGTGAGATACTTCAAGCAGAGAAAGCCCTGTACCTGCAAAATTGATAACTGCGTCTGCAGAGTTTTTGATAACTCCCTCATTCAAGATTGAGGGACCGGCAGAAAAATTGTGCTTCTTCATAATAGTCAGCCAATTTAAGTGATTTATATTTTTGAATATCGTATTTACCTTCTCGTTTAGACCCTTTTACAAAGCCTTTTTCTTATAAAGAAGGAGTACCTCCCTCTTTTCTAAATATCTCCCACAAAGGTATTAAATACTTTATGATTGTACAACCTTGCAACAGCTTGGAAAGAAGGTATTTTGAGCTCAAACCTTATGATTTATTTTTGGAGCGATGTTTCGGGGTCTGTTTATAGATTTTCGGGGATAATCTGTTTGTTACCCATTTTTTCTTATGCTACTCTTTAAACGAAGAATTGCCTTCGTTCTCAAAAATTTCCTTTTATAATATGGATGAGGCATTTGTAGGCGAATGACGAATAACGTTTTTCTCCCAAGTGAAAAAAGCGATAATTCTCTTTTCTTCTGCTTAGTTCCTAACAAATTGTATAGACAACGGAATTCGTTACCTTTGCAGATACAATTGGGGAGGATTGACTCATTGGACTGTTTCGTTGGAACAGAGCTCAAATCCACGTTAGTTGGGATGTGTAATTCTCCATTGTATTATTGAGTAAATGGCTACCGAAAAGACCCAGAATAAAAAATGTCTCGAACAAACACCTCAAAAAATAAAAGGATGACTAAGGGGGGAAGCCCTTCTAAAAAAAATCCGGTGAAACAGTTTTTTAGAACGATAAAAAGCAATTTGTCCGATGTTTCCGGGCACGGTAGGTTAAAGGCTATTATAGGGTTGGTCCTATTGGGAATTACTCTATTTGTTTCGGTATCCATCGTGTCGTTCTTTTTTGTCGGAGACAAAGACCAAAGCGTAATAAACAACGCATCTGTTTCTGAAATTATTTTGATGAAGGCTCCCGTTAGTAATTGGGGCAAGGTGTATGGAGCCTATTTGGCACAGAAAATAGTTGATGAATTTCTTGGTATTGGCTCTCTTTTCCTCATTTTTTATCTTGGAACAATTGCTATAAAATCGATAGGGGTTATTCGAAGAATCAATTTGGTGAAGCGATTTGTGTTTTTCTCGGTGTCTGCCCTGTGGGCTTCTTTGACTTTTTCTACGGTGGCATCGGTTATTGCATATGAATTTCCTTTTCGCTTGGGCGGATTATACGGGGACGAATGGGTCCGTGTGCTAAGCGGCTCTATCGGCTTAGTTGGATTGTGCATCATTATCGTTTGTAGTGCGTGGATTATAGCCACCGTGGTGCATAAAGAAGCGGTAGATACGATGCGTTCTTTTTTGAGTCTTTCTTGGGTGAAAGCTCCCGGGAAGATGATTCGAGAAAAGAGAACGAAGGATAAGGAAACAACGTTGAAGAAGACCGAAAAATTGGTAAAAGAGACCTCTGTTTCAGAACAAAATGTTGAAGACCTCCCCGACGATAAAGACATGGGGAATTTGGAGGTAGGGGGGGATTCTGTTCTGGGCACCACTGAGCAGAAGACAGAAGTCTCCAATTCTATTTTAGCCCAAGATAATATTTCGGAAAACAAACCTTCTCACGAAACCATCGATCTATTGCCGATGGAAGAAGGAAACATCGAAGTCGTTTTGGCCAAAGGAGATCAGGGATCACAGCCGGTAAGTATGGATATCAACAGGAACGGTAGTGTTAGATTTAATAGGGACTATCCGGACGCCTATGTTTTCCCTTCTATTGATTTGCTGGAAAGCAGGGATGAGCAGCAGCAAGAAATTGATATGGGGGAAATCAATGAGGTCAAAAATTTGATCATAGAAGCTCTCCATAGTTTCAAGATAAATGTAACTCCGGTTCGGGTTACTGTAGGACCAACGGTAACACTTTATGAAGTAGCCCCAGAAGCAGGAATAAAGATCTCAAGAATCCGCAGTTTAGAAGACGATATTGCTCTCAGTATCAAGTCGAATGGAGGAATTCGTATCATAGCTCCCATTCCGGGAAAGGGAACCATTGGGATTGAAGTTCCCAATCGAACGCCCCGTGTGGTAAGTATGAAATCGCTACTCACAAGTTGGAAATTCCAAGAAAACAAGATGGAGCTTCCTATTGCTATGGGGCGAACGATTACGGATGATGTTTTTATGTTCGATTTAGCTAAGATGCCACACCTTCTCATTGCTGGTGCTACTGGACAAGGTAAGAGTGTAGGGCTTAATGTAATGATAACGTCTTTGTTGTATAGCAAGCTTCCATCCGAACTTAAATTTCTCTTGATAGACCCCAAAATGTTGGAGTTTAGTATTTACGAAGGAATTGATAAACAGTATTTGGCCAGACTAGAAGGGGAAGATAAATGTATTGTTACGGATATGAATAAAGTGGTACCTACTTTGAATTCTGTCTGCTTGGAAATGGATAACCGTTATCGATTGCTTACGGAGGCCAAGGTCCGTAACATAAAAGAATATAATGCTCTGATCAAAGAGAATAAACTTAAAGTACAGGACGGACACCGATACTTACCTTACATCGTACTTATTGTGGATGAGTTTGCCGATCTCATTATGACATCAGGTAAAGATGTTGAGCGTCCCATTGCACGCATTGCACAGAAAGCACGTGCAGCCGGCATCCATATGATCATAGCCACCCAGCGTCCGTCTACCGATGTGATCACCGGTATAATTAAGGCCAATTTCCCTGCTCGAATTGCATTTAAGGTATTTTCCCAGGTCGATTCTCGTACCATCTTGGATGGTGTTGGGGCAAATTTGTTGGTCGGAAAGGGAGATATGCTCTTCTACCAAGGAAGAGAAATGCAACGTCTGCAGTGTGCCCTTGTTGATACCCCGGAGACAGAGGAAATTGTTACCCATATACATACGCAGGAATCTCCTTTAGAACCCTACGAGTTGCCGGAGTATGTGGAGGATGTTGCAGGGAAGGGCAAAGAACTTTTGACAGGAGAGGGGGTGGATCCTCTTTTTCGAGAAGTGGCTCTTATGGTTGTTTCCTCGCAACAGGGTTCTACATCCAATATTCAACGCAGATTCAATATTGGATATAACAGAGCTGGGCGTATTATGGATCAATTGGAGGCAGTGGGGATTGTCTCCCCTCAAGACAGTAGCAAGCCGCGTCAGGTGTTAATTCAGGATGAGATGACATTGGAGCGACTCTTAGAGTCGATAGGTTGAACCAGGTAATAAAAAAATTCTTATGAATCGTGTAGTTTCTTTGCGTTTAGTAATATCTTCTTTTTGTTCTCTATGTGTAGCTCTATGCCTATCATCGGCACAGACACCCACCCCGGCGGACTTGTTTCTGAGCTTTGGAAGAATGCTCAAAACAGGAAAGAGTATCTCTTTTTCTGCAGAAATAAGAGACTCCAAAGGGGCTGTTGTGGAGCAAGGTAATGGAACCATTTGGATGAGAGACAAATTTTTCCGATTCTTTTACAAGGATATAGATCAAGCTTATGATGGCTTTTTGCTACGTATCGTTGATAAAGAACAACAGACATTAACTATTGTCGATGCCCAAAAGCAAGATCTATTGTGGACGGCTAATCCATTGTCTTTGTTGGATAATCCGTCCAAGAATTTTGTTTTCAACAAGTTGGAGCAATCAAAGGGAGGGTGGATTTGTAGCGGTACTCTGAAGAAAGAATTCCAAAAGCAGGGTGGAGGTATAGAATCGTTTCAAGTCCATTTTAGCAGTAAGAACAAAATGCCCCTCTCCATAACTGTGCATTGGTCGGGAGCTGTTGCCTATTACAAAATTTTGCAGATTAAAGAAAGAAAAACATTGAACGTGGACGATTTTCGCTACAAAGCTTATGAAACAAATGGTCTAGAAGTAATCGATTTGAGATGATTCTTTCTGAACCAAAGACATAGAAAAAGAGTTTTACCAAAAGGAGCAGCATAAAAATAATGTTGATAGAAGTTCTTAAATCAAAAATTCATCGAGTGCATATAACAGAAGCTAATCTAAACTACGTAGGTAGTATAACGATAGACAGCACTCTTATTAAGGCCGCAGGGATGATTCCTGGCGAAAAGGTACAAGTGGTAAACTGTAATAATGGGGCTCGCTTGGAAACTTATATCATAGAAGGGAAAGCTGATAGCGGAGTAATTTGTCTCAATGGGCCTGCAGCTCGTTGGGCACAACCCGAAGATGTAGTTATAATTATCTCTTATGCTCTGATGGATTTTGAGGAAGCTAAGACCTTTTCCCCAACGGTTATTTTCCCAGATACTAACACCAATAAATTGACAAATAACAACTAAACTCATTCTAAGAACAGCCTAATAATATGTTTGATAATCTAAGTGAACGATTGGAACGCTCCTTTAAGCTCCTAAAGGGGGATGGGCGTATCACAGAAATAAACGTAGCCGAGACTCTCAAAGACGTGCGTCGTGCTCTTTTGGATGCCGATGTCAATTATAAAGTAGCTCGAACATTCACAGATACAGTAAAAGAAAAGGCTCTTGGGCGCAATGTTTTGACTGCTGTACGTCCCGGAGAAATGATGGTAAAGATCGTCCACGACGAGTTGACGGAGTTGATGGGAGGAGAGGCTGTGGATATCAATCTCAATGCTTCTCCGGCAATTATTCTTATGTCTGGATTGCAAGGGTCGGGAAAGACCACTTTTTCTGGGAAAATTGCCAATATGCTCAAAACGCAAAAATCCCGCAATCCTCTTTTGGTAGCTTGTGACGTGTATCGTCCTGCTGCAGTGGAACAATTACGTGTTTTGGCCGAAAGCATAGGAGTGCCCATTTACTGTGAATTGGAAAGTAAAAACCCTGTACAGATTGCTCTCAATAGTATTAAGTATGCCAAAGAAAATGGATTGGATGTTGTCATTATAGACACAGCTGGGCGCTTGGCGGTGGATGAAGAGATGATGCAGGAAATCAGCAATATTAAACAGGCTGTTCTTCCCAACGAAACTCTCTTCGTGGTGGACTCTATGACTGGTCAAGACGCCGTCAATACAGCTGCCGAGTTTAACAACCGCCTAAACTTCGACGGGGTTGTTCTTACCAAATTGGACGGTGATACCCGAGGAGGGGCTGCACTTTCTATCCGTACGGTGGTGAATAAGCCTATCAAGTATATAGGTACAGGGGAAAAGATGGAAGCAATTATGCTCTTCCATCCTTCTCGTATGGCAGACCGTATTTTGGGAATGGGTGATGTTGTTTCTTTGGTTGAGCGAGCACAGCAGCAATACGATGAAAAAGAGGCACAGCGATTAGAAGCAAGAATTGCTAAGAATCAGTTCGACCTCAATGATTTTCTCAAGCAAATACAGCAGATTAAAAAGATGGGAAACCTCAAGGAATTGGCTTCGATGATTCCAGGGGTTGGAAAGGCCATCAAGGATATGGACATAGACAATAATGCTTTCAAAAGTATCGAGGCCATTATCTATTCTATGACACCGGAAGAGAGGGAGCATCCCGGGATTCTGAATGGACAAAGGCGTAAGCGTATTGCAGATGGAAGTGGTACCTCGGTGGTGGAAGTGAACAGACTAATTCAGCAGTTTGATCAAGCCCGCAAGATGATGAAGGCGGTGCAGTCTTACTCAAAAAATCCGCGAGCTATGAAAGCAATGGCAGCAAAGCGGAAACGTTAATTAATAATTAAATCCTACTAATCTCTAAAAAGATGAAAATAAAAACTCAAATCTTGGACGGAAAGAAAATTTCCGAAGAAATAAAACAAGAAATAAAAGCACAGGTGCAGGCTTTGGTAGAGCAAGGCAAAAAACGACCTCATTTGGCAGCTATATTGGTTGGGCACGATGGGGGCAGTGAAACTTATGTGGCTTCGAAAGTGAAAGCCTGTGAGCAGGTTGGCTTCGACTCAACATTGGTTCGTTTGGATCCGGATGTTACAGAAGATGCTCTGTTGCAGCAGGTAGAGGCTTTTAACAATAACCCTGATATAGACGGTTTCATTGTGCAGCTTCCACTCCCCAAACATATTGACGAACAAAAGGTAATAGAGACCGTGGCTATTTCCAAGGATGTGGATGGTTTTAGCCCCGTACACGTGGGGCGTATGAGCGTAGGGCTTCCCTGTTTTCTTCCGGCAACTCCTATGGGGATTATTGAACTACTGCGTCGGTATCAAGTGGATACTCGTGGCAAGCACGTTGTTGTTTTGGGACGTAGTAATATTGTAGGAAAACCAATTGCTTCTCTTTTGATGCAAAAAGGAAATCCGGGTGATGCTACTGTAACAGTATGTAACAGTTATACCCCCAATATCAAGGAAATCTGTTTGGGTGCCGACATTATAATAGCCGCTCTAGGGCGTCCAAATTTTGTAACTGCCGATATGGTGAAGAAGGGAGCTGTTATAGTAGACGTGGGTACCACGAGGGTGGCAGATCCTTCCAAGAAAAGCGGATTTGCTCTTTGTGGAGACGTTAAGTTTGATGAGGTGGCGCCTTTGTGCTCCTTTATTACACCTGTTCCCGGGGGAGTTGGTCCTATGACCATTGTCTCTTTGATGCAGAATACGCTGTTGGCAAGCCGTAAGGTGATCAAGTAAGTAGAATCCATTGAATATTTTTTAGAATAGGAAAGTCGGGTATTCGATACGAAAACCCGACTTTTTTGATACCGAATTCGAATATGATAGTGCCAGTTTAGTGCAAAATCTCATTATTGGAGTTACTGATTCCAATGCTGAATTTTTCAGAACCTAATTATTTTCAGATGGATTTTTTACTTTCACTCAACAGAGACTGTTGCACAAAGCAACAGGATTGCAAGATTGTGTTCCATCTTGCAATATCCTTTCACTGAACGATAAACTGAGCTGTGTGTAAATCGTGGTTACAATCTACAACAAATGCAATAAACTTACCCTCTTTATTGATTTTCCCGGAACAAGTATATCGGTCTGATCGGGTTACTTGGACATCCTCTACAGGCATTATGGAGCGAACTTGACAAGAATGGATGGGAATCTTTGATTTTATCGTGACGTTTTTCCCATTAATGGTTACTGCAATAGCTTTTTCTGTCTTAAATCGTCTGAGGAAGGTCTTTGTCTCGCCTGCCTTATTTCTTGCAACTATTGTAACATCTGAGTCTTCTGAAGAGAGTTGGACATTGCACTCTCCTGGCAAAACGGGATAGGTGGTGTATATAGGCTCTCCAAACAGATACTCCGTCTCAACAACCTCCATTTCTTGACTAAAGAACCGTTCCATAAAGCATAAGATATTCGTGTTCCCGTCTATTGTGTATTTTGGTCTTTCAGGCTCGACCATAGCGTACAGATAGCGTATGTATGTTTGAGGAATATTCGTGTTGTCAAGACACCCAACATTCATTAACTTAATGAGACCATCGCTTGTTTTTGCATACGCATCCATATTTCTCCCAGCAAAATAGGTCATAGGGTTCTCTCCACAGAATTGATCTAAGTTTCCTGGGAATTGGTAGCTGTGTTCGTAAGAGAATATTTTTTCCATTCTCCCATCCTTCCTTTGCACATAAAGCCCGGTCTCGTGCTTGCTTATGGTGCCTCTTTTATCGAAACTATATGCGTTGTATCCTACATCTGTTGATGATAGTACGTATGGATCTGTAGAAAAAACACGCGTAGGGCTGCTCGATTTTGGAAAGATCATAAACTCTTTGTTTACGCCAGAGTTCGCTTCTTTTTGCTCATTTCCAATTCCGATAAAAAACGGATTGCTTTCAACCCAGCCAGAAACAAGTAGAGCGTCTATGAACCCTCTACCGATATGGTGAATAGCAACACCTTTCTTGATTATCGGTTGAAAAAGTAGTGTCTCTCTATTTTCTGGCTCAATGGCAAAGAATCGTAACGATTGAGGCATATATTTGCCATATTCACTGTGCAGTTTATATTTTCGATTCTTGTCTCCTAAAGGGCAAATAATAACTGGCTGTTGAGATGTCGCAATTCGATA
This sequence comes from Bacteroidota bacterium, assembly GCA_023396255.1. GTDB lineage: Bacteria > Bacteroidota > Bacteroidia > Bacteroidales > Porphyromonadaceae > Porphyromonas. Next base: position 99,367 of record JAEWWU010000007.1, on the reverse strand, counting down.
CCAATCTCCATCCTTAATATCTCTCTTGATGGAATGTGTTGTGCCAATGATTATGTGTTATCGAAAATTTATCAAACTCCGTTGGAGCTAAGTTTGAATAAAGAATGGCTGAAGCATAGTTAGGCGCAGAAGAAATTGTTTTGAATCCTTTGGGATTAGAGGATGTTACATCACCAACAACAATGAAAGGAGAGATAGACTCCTCTAAAGAGTTTTGGTTCGCAGGATAAGCAGTTATATCCATACCAAGAATACGACCAAGGGAATGAAGAACAAGTGTTACCAAATCATACTTATCTTTGGGACATTCTTCGGGGATGAGACCATTATAGTAAATATCTTTTGTGCTTAGGATTATCTCTCCATCGGGGTAATCTTCCCCTATTTTCAGGGGTTTCGGATAGATAGGATCCTGAGTGTAAGTTTCAGCTCTCTTAATTGTTGCGTTATTTAAGAGATGCGTGAGAGTTCCATCGAAACTCTGAATTTCGGTGTAATTAACCAAGACTCGTACGGCCTGGCTCCCCATAATTTTCTCTTTGAAATTTACATAGATCGGGTAACATGTAGGGAGCCTCTCTTCCATTAGCTGGCAGGCATACGAAACGGCAGCTCGATACTCTGTAGGGAAGGAGGTAGCAAAGACCGGTATAATTCTTGCCATCCCTAATGCTTCTCGGTATTTGAACTCTGAAGCAGGTTCCTTAAGAGGATTTATGGGAGCTGTTTCGACATATGGGATTTCAAAGCTGTTACTTCTAACAGTTTGCCCCCGAAGAGGAAAAACCATAGTGAATGTCCACAGTAAAGCGATAAAGCGAATAAGTGTCTTCATAGAGATTACAGTTTTATTGTTTCGTTATCTATTTGGAGTACATAGTGAGTTGTACTTAGCTCTGTCAAGAGAGGAATTGTTACTTCTTTTTGAACTTCTGGAGCAGAGAAAAGCAATTCCCCATATAGGTTGTATAGTCTGACTTGGTGTCTTGCTAAGTCTTGGAACGCAATCCGTAGGGAAGAGGGTGAACTCAAGAAGATATCAAATCCAAGAGTCCCTGTAACAGGAGAAGAGAGTGAAGTAACTACCTTGTCTTGTCTGACAGAGTGGGGGGAAGAAGAGACTACAATTCCACCGTCTTTATATAAGTGTAGAGTAACATAAATGTCATCAGGCTCTTTCGGACACAGTTTATAGATAAGCTGAGCATCATAAAAAAAAGTCTCAGGCTCTACATCCTTTTTTTCTGAGAGAACAGTTTTTACTACTTCTCCTTCATAAACATACTGTTGCTGCACTTGATAGCTTTTCTGAATTTCTCTGCCCCAATCGCCCTTCATTAAGCTGAGAGCAATATCCTCTATGCACCCAGACTCATCGGATATGTATTGTGCTATTGTTATCTCTCTCTCTTTTTCTTCGTTATGACCAGATCCAGTGTACGAATCTATTATGGGCACCTCGATCTCTTGAGATCCAAACTTGTTTGTTGCTTTAACTTTTACTTCAGTATAACCATCGCTTCTTAAGGCATGAACTCGAAAGCTAGTATAATTAAGATGCTTTATGAGTCCTTTTCTTTTATGACCATCTTCATAGTCTGTTACACAAATCTGAAATTCTTCTGCTCCCAGACTCTCAATACTAAGAATTCCACTAACAAAATAAGTTCCTCTGTCTGTCTCTGAGAAAGTCACTTTTATAGGAGCAGGAGCTGCAGAAACGTAAAAGATCTGGTCACCCGATATTTTTAACCCTTGAGAAATACCCTCCAGACGAACTCGTACCATATAAAGCCCCGAAGAATTGATAGATGCCTTACTTAAATCGAATTGTATAGGGAGTGTTAAGTTTTGCGACTTACTTTGGCAGATCTCGTGGTACTGGGCATCTTTTCCCAAATAACACACACTCCATTGGATGGGTGAGATAGGAAGCGAAGAGGAAGTCTTGTATGTGAGGGTACAGCTAGATCCATAGACCAATATATCTCCCTTGTTTTTTTCTTTTGCTTCAATACTAACCTTGTTATCGGAATACTGTTTCCATCCGATGCCCCACATTACTTGCAAGGAGTTTGGGTCAATACTGTGCTCTGTCTGCCCCTTCATAATCCGTCCCGAGAATAGCCCTGTGACTTGATCAGAGAAGCACATAAAGCTTTCTGTAGACAGCTCTTTAGGATTGTACAAGGGCAGGGCTTTGTCTCCAGTCCAAAAGAAGTCTTTGCCAGATATATCAGAGAGTTGTTCTCGCTTCTTCCCATCTATTTGGTCAAAAAGGGACTGCCCATTGAGACCCAATATATGTCTATCAAGTATTGTACCTTGAATAATTTCTCGAGACTTAAATGAAACTGAAGCCCCCACAGTCGAAGCGAAGCCCAACACATTTCCTATAGCACGCAACGATATCGTCTTTAGGTCATACTGTTGCTCCGAGATCGTCTCATTGACAGAGCCTTCTATAAACCAATTAAGTTTACTGTTTATATATATGCGTCCAAAGACTCCATCGTGTAGTTGTGAACTTGTTTTCTCTCCCATTGCAAAGAGGACAGCGTCTGGTACTAATGCTTCTTTTGTTTTTGAGCAAAAAGGAGTAGCAACATAGGCTAAGTTTTCGGGCATCTTGTCTGAGAAGCAGACTTCTATGTTGAGTATTCCTTTCGTTTGCTCTGATACGGTTAAGTTATCACACCACATCCTGGCAGCATACTCTAGCACCTCTTTACACCCCATCTTCGTCGGTGTATCGTCTTTGTATATAAGGTTTATCTGGAGAGGCTTGCCCTTTTGCATATGCTCCATAGAGAGCTGTTGTAACCTATGAGGCGAATACTCTTTGGTTGGAGTTTTGGACTCAGAGCTAACCACGCCGTAAATATTGAGTTCGGTGTGCTGAGCATACGAGAGCATTTGAAAAGCGCATAGCAAGAAAAAGCCTAAAAGGCTTCGTTGGAGTGATGGTTGTGAGTTCATACGAATCGATCTTTTTAACTACTACTCTCAAATATACAAAAATATATGACAAATTTCGCTTTTTTTAATTCAAAAATTGGATTCGTTTTTGTTTTGGCGACCCCTCCTACAAACGTCTGTACCCATAAAACTATCCTCCGTTAAATTTCTCGGTAGAAACGATTTCATCCCTTGGTGCACTTTGTCGAATCTCTCAGTGCGGTTTTACCTTTCTTTACTTCTGTAGAAAGTGTTACTTTTACCTATAAGAGACTGTTGCAAAAGGCGACAGTCTCCGGTGGAATAAAGTTGAAGAATCTTTGCTATTATCTCACAGCTAACCTACTATGGAGAGAATGATTTGTATAAAACAGACTTGTTCGTGGATGTCTGTAATGTACAGGTTTGGAGAGAAGTTCAGATATCAAAGTATTAACCCTCTTTGGCATAGGTAACGATGGAGCAATAACATTAATAGAATCGGAATACGAGAGAGAATTTTTCCTTCAGTGCCCAAAAGTCGCTGGTTTAATGGGCGAGGAAATTTCCGAAATAGGGGCAACTTTCTTAATAGAATCCGCTATAGCAGCAATCTGTTTTTCCGGGGTAAGAGAAGCATCTATCTCTTTGTATCTGCCGTCTTTGCGAAACCAAGTCATTTGTTTTCTGGCATAATGGCGGCTATTGCGCTGTATCAAGCGGATTGCTTCGGATAAGTCTATCTTGTTTTCCAAGTAGGCAAACATTTCTTTGTATCCAACTGTGTTAAGAGCATTGAGATGTCGGTATGGAAATAGAGCTTTGGCTTCTTCTTCCAATCCTTCTTGAATCATTTGTATAACTCTAAGATTGATTCTTGCATACAAATCTTCCCGATTGCGAACCATTTGAAATCGGTGAATCTTAAAGAACCGTTTTTTCTCAAGCCCCGTTCTGAAGTGAGATAGGGGAGTGCCACAGGATAAAAATATCTCCAACCCGTGAATTACTCGCTGTGGGTTTTTATGATCTACAAGGTGATAATATTCTGGATCTGCAAGTTTGAGTTCTGTCAAGATTCCACTAAGTCCTTCACGGGCGTATCGTTCGTTAAGAGTTTTTCTAATTTCCGGATCCGCATCTGGAACATCGTCTATTCCTCTACAAACGGCATCTATGTAGAGCATAGATCCTCCGCAAAGAACTACGAAAGGGTGCTTGGAAAATAATTCCTGGAGCAATTGAAGAACATCGTTTTCGAACTGTCCGGCACTATACGGCTCCAATATAGACTTATTGCCCACCATATAATGCAGACAGAGGGATTGTTCCTGAGGAGTAGGGGCTGCTGTGCCTATGGGAATTTCTTTGTATAACTGACGAGAATCGGCGGAGATAATAGGGCAGTCTAAGTGTTTTGCCAAAGCGATGCTTAGGGCTGTTTTCCCTACACCAGTAGGACCGGATAAGACAATTAGTCTAGGAGTGTACACAACGTTTTCTGGATTGAAGGAGGGGTTGTCGAATTGGAGTAAAAAGAAAGAAAAAGCGAAAAAAGAATTAGGCACAGGAAGATATTCTCCTATGCCTATTGTTTATTGTAGCTCAATCTCATTAGAGAATTTCATCGCCAAATCCCTCCAAGTCATCACTTAATTCTGCCAATTCGTCGCTATCGTAAAGAGTATCTCCATAGAATTCGGAGTCTATGTCCAACCCTATTCCAGAAGCAGAGAGAGCCGTTGTGGATTGTTGAATAAAGACATCCTCTTGACTCTCTTGTGGAGCCTCCCCAATGCTTTCGAGAAGGGAGGGAGCAGCAAGAGAACCGCACGAAATCTCAGAAAGAATGAGAAAAAGTCTCCGGTCGGTGAGCATATCGAAAACGTAAATAAGCCGTTGTCCTTGATCATCGAGGAGTTCTTCGAGGCGAGTCCGATCCATCGTATAAGAGTCAGCATCGGCAGATGTACCCATATCGAATGGAGTGATTTCGGTTTCTTTTCCCCACTCATCGTCGCAGGTATAGAAAGTTGTAAAAGCTCCCTCATTGTACTTCAAAATCTTTGTTATGAATTTGTGGAGATCTTCAAAAGTATTTTCTGCATCAATTTTAATAATCCTTTTGAAGTTATCAATTTCATCGGATAAGATCGAGAATTTGTAGATCATAGACTCGTTAAGGTATTTGCTGAACTATTTTTTTATGAGATTGAGAAACTCCTCTCTGGTGCGTGCCTCTTCAAAGGCTCCGGTAAAGTCGCTTGTTGTGGTCAGAGAGTTTTGCTTTTCTACTCCACGCATCTGCATACACATATGTTGGGCTTCTATAACAACAATAACCCCAAGAGGATTGAGAGTGTTTTGGATGCATTCCTTGATTTGAGTGGTCAGTCTTTCTTGCACCTGCAACCGACGTGCATAAACATCTACCACTCGAGGAATTTTGCTTAACCCCGTGATGTATCGATTGGGGATATATCCTACGTGAACCTTCCCAAAAAAAGGCAACATATGATGCTCGCACATCGAAAAGAAATCAATGTCTTTGACAATAACCATTTGCCTGTAATCTTCCTCAAAGATGGCGGCACGCAGTATGGACTCCGGATCTTCACGATACCCTTTGGTTAAAAATTGCATCGCTTTTGCCACTCGTTCTGGGGTTTTGAGCAATCCCTCTCGGTCTACATCTTCTCCTAATACCGAGAGAACAGAGCGGTAGTGCGATTTTAGCTCTTCTGTCACCTGTGGATTGTAAAGCAAATCTGTTGTCTGTGTTTGTTTGTTCATCTGTTTTGGTATTGATTAGGGCAATAGAACCCTATCTTTGACTATGTATATCTCTGAAGAAATATTTGGCAGAGCCGTTTTGAATCGAATAAGATTTTCGTGTGCCTCCTCCCGAGTTCTATAATTACCAACCACCAATCTCCAGAAGGGGGCATTGTACACTACATAGGTACCCTCCGTCGGGAATAGGTTAGCAACTAAGCGAGCTCTGCGGTAGGCTTCGTCCTTGGAGTTGGGGAGATTTCCAGTGTAGATCTGTATTCTATATCCCCAGCGCTTGGTTACGAGCTTCCCATTTTCAGTCGTTGTCTGTTGGGCTTTTGTTCCTTGAACAACTTTCTGTATAGAACGTACTTTTCCAACTAATCCGGCAATCTGTTCCGGCTGATATATTTGTACGAAACCTTGATCCGGATGGTGTTTGGCAAGCTCCTCGAATATGGGATTGTATTTTTGTAATAACCTCGGTTCTTCTTGACTTTGTGCCTGAGCAGAAAGAACCGGAAATACAAATAAAAAAGCTGAAAGAACTACACCCAAATTCTTTTTGAAATAGTTTATTGCCATTCTTTGTAAAATCTATGAGTTAGAGAAGACAGACAAGGACATACTTAAAGAAAAAAGTCGGCTTATTGCTCAACGAGCTTTGATTATGGCAGCAAACTTTTCGGCATCTAATGCAGCCCCTCCGATAAGACCACCATCAACATCCGGACAAGAGAATAACTCCGAAGCATTCGTCGGGTTGCAACTTCCTCCGTACAATATGGTTATCTCTTGAGCGGTTGTCTCACCCCATTGTTTTTCGACAACTGAACGAATAAACCGGTGCATCTCTTGTGCCTGTGAGGGGGTTGCCGTCAGACCAGTACCAATGGCCCAAACGGGTTCATAAGCCAATATGAAATGGTTCATTTGCTCTGCCGATAAGTCTTTCAGTGCAGAAATCAGTTGTTCTTCCACAACAGAGAAATGTTTTTCAGATTCTCTCTCCTGTTGATTTTCTCCTACACAAAATATGATGGATAGGTTGTTGTCTAAAGCTTGTTGAATCTTTTGTTGCAGTGAAAGAGAATTCTCTCCATAGTATTGTCTGCGTTCAGAGTGCCCTAAAATAACATAGGAGCATCTGCACGAAGTAAGCATTTGTGCAGAAACTTCACCTGTGAAAGCTCCGCTTGCGTGTGTCGCACAATCTTGTGCAGCCAGTGAAATGTTGCTGCTTTCGAGTAACTGTCCAATGGGATAAAGGAGGGGAAAGGGGGGCGCTATGATCACTTTGCAAGAATGCTGCGTGGCAGACAGCGTTTCCTTTAGTTTCTTTACCAAATCAAGACCGGTTGAGAGGTCTTTGTTCATTTTCCAGTTCCCTGCTACTACTAACTGTCTCATTGCAAAATATGTTTTTAGTTGTGTTGATTACACTTGCGTGTTTGCATTGGACCAAAGAGGAGAGTTTTGGTTGTCTTCACCTTTCCCTATCTGTAAGATTAAAAAAACAAGGGAACAGATCAACCAAATAAACAACACTACCCAGCGTTCTATATACACGGAGGGGATGATAGAGTTCACATCTCTTTGGAATACGTTTTTAGCGAAAGAGGCTATCTGCTCCTCTTCGGGTAGGTCGTTGGCATTTATTTTTTCCACAATAACCCCATCTTTTATAAACATTATCGAGGGATTTGCTCGAACCATTGTTTTTATGGTAACCGCATCCGCAAAAAGCAAAGGGTAAGAGGCTCCGCTACTATTTCTCCAAGCCCCTTTTTCTGCATCAACAGAAGCTGAAATACCATAGAAACGAACTCCACTCTCTTTTGCCCAATAATGCAACTTATTGAGTCTCCGCGCGGCTGTATGTGATGCATCGGACCAATTGGCACTTAACACCCAAATCATAGAACCCTGCAGCTCCAAAAGCTCTTGCGTAACTTCTTCATCATCTCGGAATATACTGAAGTCCTCGATTGGGGGCTGGTACCCGGGTGAGATTAGGTGTTCCACACGATCCACATAGGTCCAACTTTCGTCCGGAAGGTTGTGCATAGAAAAAGTTTCCCTTTTCCCATCCTTTTCGTAAATAAAATCGTATTCGATAATGGGTTCCGGAGCATCGGCAGGCGGTAATACCAAAGCTCTTAGAGATTTTCCCTTTTTGAAAGGACGAAAATCAATCATTGGCAAGTGTGCCAAATTGGAATAGATAAAAATAGCCCATCCCAAAAGAAAGACAGAGGTAAACACGTACATCCATTTTTTTTGTAATATGGGAGTAGTGTATCTATTCCCCTTGAGAAAGAAAAATGAAAAAACAAGTAAGACTATGTTTTTGCCGAACGTTTCCCAGTTGGACAATTTGAAGGCATCGCCAAAACAACCACAATCCGCTACTGTGTTGAAGATGGCAGAATGAAGAGTTAGCAAAGTCATTACAATCATTACGATTGTGGTTGCCACAGCACTCTTTTTGCGCCAAAATCCCATCAGAATCCATCCTCCTAAGATAAATTCGATACTACTCAATCCTATTGAGGCAACCATAGACAAAGAAGATAGAGCCCCCAGTCCGAAAGCCTCTAAATATTCTCCGATCTTGATAGATGTTCCCCACGGATCTATTCCCTTGACAAATCCCGAGAAAAGGAATGTAAAGGATAGCAAAATCCGAGAGGTCTCTGCCAAGTAGTGTTTGAGGGCTTTCTTACTCATTTCCGTGGCTGCTTTCTTCCAATCTGATGAGGGCAAAGATAGCGTAATTTAATATATCCATATAGTTGGCATCAATTCCCTCAGAGATTAGAGTCTTTTCATTTAGATCTTCGATTTGCTTAATCCGCAACAGTTTTGTCAATATAAGGTCGGTGTAAGAAGAAATCCGCATTTGTCTCCAAGCCTCATCATAGTCGTGGTTTTTATTTTCCATAAGCTGATAAGCCAATTGTACTACTTTGTCATACTTTGTCAAGGCTTCTTGAGGGGTGAGATCGACTTCTTCTACCCATCCCATTTGCCATTGTATAAGCCCTATGATGCAATAATTTACAATGGCTTGAAACTCGGTCTGAACCCCATCTCCGATACGGTGCTCTCCTTTTATTTCTAAGCTGCGTATACGCCGAGCTTTAATAAGAAGTTGATCGGTGAGCGACGAAATTCTCAAGATGCGCCAAGCTGCCCCATAGTCGTGGAGTTTTTTTTCGAAAATTTGTCGGCAATCAAAAACGGCTTGGTTATATTGCTGCTGGGTTTTTACCGGATCCATAAGAAATTATTTTTCCGAAGAGGTTTCCTTTGTCTTAGAGGTTGGCTGTTCTAAGGCCAATTTGAGAACTTCCTCAACTTGTGAAACGTAATGAAATGTAAGCCCTACAACATATTGGGGAGCTATTTCTCGGATATCTTTTTCGTTTTCTTTGCTTAGGATAATGTGTGTTACTCCGGCTCGCTTGGCCGCAAGAATTTTTTCTTTTATCCCCCCCACGGGTAACACTCGCCCCGTGAGTGTTATTTCTCCGGTCATTGCCAAACGAGGGATTACTTTACTTTGAGTAAAAGCAGAAACCAGAGAGGTCACCATTGTAATACCCGCACTGGGACCATCTTTGGGAATGGCTCCCTCCGGAACGTGTATGTGGACATCATTCCCGGCAATAATTTTAGGATCTATGTTGAGCCGATCTGCGTGAGCCTTTATGTAATCCAATGCGATGACAGCTGACTCTTTCATTACGTCTCCTAAATTTCCTGTTAGGGTAAGTTTGGTGTCTTTGCCCGGATGCAAAGAGCTTTCGATGAAAAGAATTTCTCCACCCACACTGGTCCACGCCAATCCGGTAACAACCCCGGGAAGACCAAAATTGAGCCATTGGTCTCTATTGTAGATAGGGGCCTTGAGGAGGCTCTTTATCTCTTTGGGAGTAATATTCTTGTTGTATTCTTCCTCAAAAGCTATTTTCTTGGCTTGTTTACGCACCACGGCGGCAATCTGTTTTTGCAGAGTGCGCACACCGCTTTCTCTTGTGTACCCATCTATGAGAAGTTCAATCGCTTGTGGCGAAAACGAAATATCCCCCTTTTTGAGACCGTGTGCTTCGAGCTCTTTGGGAATTAGATATTTCTTTGCTATTTGCATTTTTTCTTCTATGATGTATCCGTTGACTTGTATTAGCTCCATACGGTCTCTGAGAGGCTGCGAAACTGTACTTAGGGTATTTGCCGTAGCGATGAAGAGAACTTTGCTCAAATCGTAGTCAATGTCTAAGTAGTTGTCGTGGAAAGTGTTGTTTTGTTCAGGATCCAAAACTTCCAAAAGGGCAGAGGCCGGGTCTCCTTTGAAGTCCGATGAAATTTTGTCGATTTCGTCCAAAATAAACACAGGATTCGAGGTGCCTGCTTTTTTCAAACCTTGTATGATGCGACCACACATAGCACCTATGTAAGTGCGTCGGTGTCCTCTGATCTCTGCCTCATCGTGCAATCCACCCAACGAAATTCGGATGTATTTTCGTCCCAAACTCTCGGCTATACTCTTCCCCAGAGACGTTTTGCCCACTCCGGGAGGGCCGTAGAGACATAGAATGGGAGACTTCATATCTTGTTTGAGTTTGAGAACAGCAAGGTGCTCCAATATACGCTCCTTTACCTGTTCCAAGCCAAAGTGATCTCGGTCTAAGATTCGTTGTGCTCGTTTGAGATCGAAAATATCTTCACTATACTTACCCCAAGGAAGGTCTATTACCGTTTGTACATACTGCATCTGTACCGAATAGTCTGGGCTTTGGGGGTGGAGGCGTTCCAATTTGTCAAGTTCTTTATGAAAAACATTCTTAATCTCCTCATTGGGCCATAAGATTGTTTTTGCTCTGTTGCGTAGCTCTGCGACCTCTATGTCGTTGATGTTGCCACCCAACTCCTCCTGGATAGTGCGCATCTGTTGCTGTAAGAAATACTCCTTTTGTTGCCGATCCATTTCCTCTCGTGTTTTGGAATGGATGTTGGCTTTTAACTCCAAAAGACGTATCTCTTGTTGCATCAACTGTAACAGTTTGAATCCTCGCTCTTTCAGATCAAGAGTTTCTAGTAAATCTTGCTTAACTGCCACCTTGATGGGCATACCGGCGGCTGCAAAGTTGAGCGCATAGAGCATTCGTTCGTTGGATTTGATGGCTGCGATCATCTCAGCAGGGGCATCTTCTACCAACATAGACATCGACTTTACGGTTAGCTCTTTAATTGTCTGTGCCAAAACAAAAAACTCTTCATCGTCTTTCTTAGGAAGAGTTTCTGCAACCATATCTCCTTTACACAGCATAAAGGGCTTCTTTCTGGTGATTTTGTCTACTCTAAAAGGGGTTATTGCCTGTATGATGGCAGTCAGCATACCATTGGGCATTTCCAATACTTTAACCAATTCGCACAGAGTTCCCACAGAGTACAAGTCTTTCATAGACGGATCTTCTACTTCCGCGTCTTTTTGAGTTACACAGACAAACAATTCACCGGTCTGTTCTATTTGTGCAATCAGGTTCTTAGTAGCTTCTCTACCTATGACTACAGGAGATGCCACCGAAGGAAACAGAACTGTGTTCCTCAACGCAATTAGGGGAAGTGATCCTGTGGGAATTTTATAGTGTTTCGATTCTCCATCCGGAGCTACGGAAAAAACCGGAAAAGGGGAATTAAATTCGTTTTCGTCTAAAACGTCATCCATAAAGGATCTCCAATTATTTTCTATGTTCATTGTGTCCGTGTTTGCTTCTTTGATTTGTGTACAAGTAATCCGCTGTTGAGCCGGAAAATTACTTTGTAGCGCACAAAAATACTATATTTAATGCGGTTGGCAATTGTACTCTTTGTATAATCCAACAAATAGGTTCCTCAAAAAGTTTCTCAAAAGCTTGTAACAAACGCTATTCTCTTCCTCCGGAGCCTAATCCAATAGTTCGCTAAGTTGAAAATAAAAGGGAGGTGTGGAAGAAGAATTCTTTCAGATAATCTTTGTGACGAGGGCAAAACTTAACAATAAGTTGCGGTTGTATACATTGTGGCCTTTGCTCTTTTTAGGAGTACTTGAATCCCAAAGGGGCGGCTTTGGAGAGGGAAAAAGAGCTTTAACTGAGGGCAATCTTTTGGGTAGTAGTATAGATTTTCTCGGATTTTTGAAAAGATGTTTTGGTGTGTTCTGAAATTAGTTCCCTATGAAGAAAAATTATGTTGGACAAAAGAAAAACTAGTAGGGAATTATCAAAAATTAATTCCCTCAAAATGATGCAATAATTCCCTGCTTTTTGTCGGGAAAATTGGTATGACTATATAGTTTCTTCCCAGCAATATAGGGATCTTTCTATTAAGGATTACACCTTATTATTATATAACCATTGAGTTTGAATTTTACAAACGACAAGAGGGCAACGATGCGAAAGAATATTCTGTATCTTTGCCTCCGGATTTTAGAAAAACAATGACCGATCATTTTGGTTATATGTATAGAATAACAAGTTATTGCTCTAATTGCCGTGCACGAATACATACATCACATAGAACACATAATAGCAAGTGGTGAAGCTACGCCACTTATTGTCGCTTTACTTATGGGGATTTTGGTAGCAACCAATCCTTGTCCTTTGGCTACAAATGTTTCGGCCATCCTCTATTTTGCAAGAGAGACACCGCAGCATCCGACATTTCTCTACAGAACACTCCTCTTTGGATTGGGACGATTGGTCGCTTATATGCTTGTAGGAGTTGTCTCCGTTTTGCTCCTTCGGCTTGGATTTCAACAACTGCATTTGTCAGAGAGTTTTCTTGTCTATGGAGAGGTTATTGTTGGCGTTTTGTTGATTGTTATCGGAGCCTTTTTTTTGGTGGGACACCGTCTGTCGATACCTCATTTGCACGTCAAGGAAAAGACAACAAATAAAATCTTTAGGGGTAAAAATCAGTTCTTAGCTCCTTTCCTTTTGGGGATGCTGTTGGCTGTTGTTTTCTGTCCCGTAACCGCTGTCGCTTTTTTCGGGGTTATGGTTCCCTTGGCAGCCAATCAAATGGGGGGATTGCTTTATTTCTTTCTCTTTTCCTTGGTAAGTGTTCTTCCAGTCCTTGTCATATACATATTCTTGCATTTTGGATTATCTCGGGCTCGGTTGCTGGAGCGAAGGATAGTGGCTTTTCAACGTTGGTTCAACATCGTAGTGGGAATTATCTTCATTCTATTCGGAAGTTATCTGGGAGTTATTCATCCCCTAATTCACCCTCATCACTGAAAAAAGTTCGGTTTCTCTTGCAGAATTAAAAAAAAGTAGTACCTTTGTGCCCGGGTGAGTGCTACACGGTCAGCTCCTTGCGATCCCCCCAGGGCTTGACCGCAGCAAGGGTAGCCGGTTGTAGCGACGCGATGTAGGTAGCTCACCTTTGCCTCTTTAGCTCAGTTGGTAGAGCACGTGATTTGTAATCTCGGGGTCGCTGGTTCGAGTCCGGCAAGAGGCTCGAAGAGGGTTTGTGGATGTACAAGCTCTCTTTTTTTGTGCAAAAATTTTTCATTTTCTGTCAGAGGTTTCTTTTGTAGGTTCTTAAAACAAGAGAGGTCCTGTTCGTACTTTGGAGAAGTTTTTAGTGTGTTGTTGCAATCCAATCCAAGATTGGTTGTTGGTCAAAGGGTATTCCCTAAACTCTTAATCTCTTATTTTTTCGCTGAGAGGAGGAAGATCAAGAGAGTTCTGTTGTAACGCATATTGTGTTTTTTTTTGTAAATTGCGCCCCGTTATTTAACTAATGGGAGTAGAACTGTTTAAATTAGTATAGCGAAGTTCTTCCCAATGATTTTCGTGGACAAAATAAAATGAACAATACAGTGAAAAAAACAGTACAATCTTTTTTGTTGGCTGCATCTTTAGCATCTGTCAGCGTAGGGAGTTCTATGGCGCAAAGGTCCTTTGGAGGAGTTCCCCTTTCTTTTTCAGCTACCTCTTTGCAGGAGAAAACAGCTTCTGATAATTTTCGGATAATGCCAAAAATTGTAGAGGTCAATTTCAATGTGGATGATCTGTTGACCTCTTCTTCTTGGGCAACAGCCCGTATGGGGCGACCGGCAATAATAGGACGACTGATTTCGTGTGACTATAACTTCTGTCGTGATGCTCAACTGATACAAACAGTAAATGGGGTTAATGTTTATCGTTTGATTATTGCAACAGAAGGGGCACCGGCAGCAGTCAATCTTTACTACAAGGATTTTTACATTCCTAAAGGGGGGCGATTGTACATATACGACCAAGATCAACGCACGTTACTAGGGGCTTATACCAATGATACGCACCCTAAACACGGAGCCTTTGCAACGGAACCTGTTCCGGGGAAAACTTTAGTGTTGGAATATGAGGCTCCTGAGGGGACAGAAGCCCCTTCGATAGAAGTAGAGTCTTTGGGATATATGTTTCATTCTGTGTTTAGGAGCAATAGTCCCGGATATGGACTGGATTTTTCGGATCCCTATGTCTCTACTGCTTGCCAAATCAATATCAATTGTGAAGAAGGAGCGGCTTGGCAAACCGAGAAGGAAGGTGTTGTAACCTATATACAGTTGATTAAAAGTGAAGGAGAGTGGGTGCAGAGTGCTTGCTCAGGTAACTTGATGAATAACTCTAAAGGTGACTTTAAGCCTTATATCTTGACGGCTGCACATTGTTCGGGCGAAGAGGCCTCTACAACCCCGACGATAGGAAAGTGGAATGGAAAGTTTGAGATTCCGCAGGATAAGATGGATCAATGGCTGTTTGGTTTTCATTACGAACGCCCGCGCTGTTCTAATGGGGAGTTTGCAGATCACAATATGAAAACGATGACAGGGTGTAAAATTAGGTCTTATCTCTCCTTTTGTGGTTATTCGGATGGTATGTTGTTGGAATTGAATCAGGAGGTTCCGGAAGATTATCGGGTTTATTACAATGGCTACGATGCCAATGAAACTATTCACAATGAGGGAGTTGGAATTCATCACCCAGCTGCAGACAGCAAAAAAATAGCACTTTTCAATGGAGGGGTAAATATCTCTTTTTGGAAGACAGTCGATAGCCGAGGGGGGGCAAATGATCACTACACATTTAATTATACAAAAGGAGCAACTGAAGGAGGGTCGTCTGGATCTTCGATCTTTAACAAGGAGAAATTGGTGATAGGCACATTGACCGGAGGGGCCTCTGTTGCTTGTGGTGGTCTTAATTGGTACGGTCGCCTTAGTTCACATTGGGACAAGTATAAGGACAAGGGTGACTTGTATCATATGAACAAATTTTTGGACCCAGAAAACAAGGGGAAAGTTTTAAAAGGAACGTGGCGCAATGGGTTTAAGCCATTGGAAAATATAAAATCGATAAATTCTTCGATAGATACAGAGGGCAAGACTATTGTGTTGTCTTGGGAGCCTCTTCCTAAGCACGAACAAGGCTATAAAATTTCTTACCGGGTATTTAGGGGAGATAAAGTATTGGCAGATGTTACAGAAGCCAAGTTCTCCGAACCTATTACAGCTGAATTGAAGGCGTTGGGTGGAGTACGCTATGCTGTTGTTCCCAGGTATCATATTTCACAAGATAAAGAGGAAGCTACAGCACCAATCTACACTTCAGTTTACCTTGGTCAGTTGAATACCAAAGTGGCGGAAGAGGATGTTGTTGTATCGTTTCGTAATCCCGGCAACTTAATCTCTTGGAAATCGGTTGTTAATGCTCAGGTCGTGAGTAAATTCAGTCCGGAGAATAATACATACCTCACAGTGGGGGTACCCTCGGGAATGCTTAATAAAAATTATTCTCGTTTGTGGATTACCGATGTGTGGCGTACTGCGATGTTTGGAGCAGAAGATTTGTATCTATCTCAAATTAATTTTGTACCATCTCAATTGGATAAAACAATAAACTTGTTGGTGGATCAGAGAGGAGTTAGCCCTTTGGTTGTAAGCGTAAAAGTTCCGAATGATGGGACCAATTCAACCTCAAAAATGCATAAAGTACTTCTAAAGAAACCATTCAAAGTAGATACTAAGCAAAATCTTTGGGTGGGGTATCAGATGCGCCCTGCCACTCCTTACGGGATGCGGATTGTTTTGGATAGCAAGGATAGCGAGTATGAGCAGAATGGATTGAAAACGTTTATTTTGGGGTATGGCAATGCCGGTACAGAAGAAATTTTCGACGTAACTCATATTTATAAAAACGAAGTTACTCGCGAAGGTTACTTGGCGATGGAATTGGTTTTTACTAATAGGGCAGAGGCTTTGCATAGTCCGATAGAGGAGCCTTGGATTCACTCTCGTACTCCTGTCCAATTTCCTGCAGTTAAAGGGTATCGGGTGTATAAAAATGGAGCTCTTTTAACAACGACTCAAGACCCCAATAAGCGTTCGGTAGAAGATACTGACGGGCAATCGGGAGACGTCTATTCTATTGAGGCTGTATATAACTATCCCGATGCTCTTGATGTAGAAAAGCCTCTTTTGGCAGCAAAGAACATTTATGCTTATCCTGCGTTTTTTGATGATTATCTATTTGTAAATGATGCATATTTGGTCAGGGCTGTTAGGATGTATGATGCCAATGGGGTCTTGGTTCGACTTTTGGAAGGTAAGGCAACATATTCTATTGAAACCCAAGATTTATCGGCAGGGACTTATGTCGTAGTAATAGAAACAGAGGCAGGGAAGATTACCCAAAAGGTAATAAAGCGTGGATAGAAGGTCTTGTTATCGATAAGTCAAAGAAGGTGTGCGAAGAGACAGCTTTCTCGCACACCTTTTATTTTTACTATTCTTTTTCTATCTTTGCCCCCGATGATGTATGGAGGCATATTTATGCACTTGCTGAGAAAGAAAATCAACAGTAGACTAGTTTCCGTGATTTTGTCTGCGTTAATGGTCTTGTTTGGAGCAGGCTTCGAAACAGTGGAGGCTTGTTGCAAGTGTTTGTGTTTGCATACAACTGCTCAATTGCAAAAAGAACATTCTTTGGAGCATCGAGCTTTATCATCTTTTGAACATCCTTCCAAAGCCTCGTGTTGCTGCACTCCGGATCTTTGTAGTTGTTTAAATTCTGAACACGATGGATGCTCTGTTGAGGTAACTCATTATGCTTTGGATAATTATACTCCGTCTGAGCGTGTGCAGCTTTTGAACCCGGAGCAGGTTGCTGCTTGTTGGGTGCCCATATGGTCTTTCTTTGGTTTGATACCATCGTCGTTTTCATCTTTCTTTTCTTCATTGTCAGAACTAACTCCTCCCCCTCTTGTGAGGGCAGGGCGTGTTGTTTTGGGGCTTTCTTGTATTCTGATTATTTGATTTGTATTTGAGTTTGTTCTGATTTCCTTGATCTTTTTTGGGGATTAGGGAGGTTAGTGTACTTCTATCGGTCAGGTGTTATTTCTGTGTATTGACTTAGAGTCAATCTAATGCAAAATCAATAAAAATTATACAGTTAGCTAGTTATATGAACAATAAATACATCGGGAAACTCTTTTTATCCCTATCCCTACTATTCCTTTTTGCTTCAAAAATTTATTCTCAAGAAGAAGAAAAGAAACTATCGGGTCGTGTGGTCGATGACTCTTCTGAGGCGGTAATATCTGCCAACATTTACTGGTTGGGTACAGTCATTTATACCACAACAGATTTGGATGGAGCTTTTTCCATCAATCGTACCGATCGTTCCAATAAATTAGTGGTAAGTTGTTCTGGTTATATGTCGGATACTCTTGATATTCCTCTAATGACCGGAGATTTATCAATTACGTTGCATCCAATTATGATGGATGACGTGGAGGTTACGGGATACCGTAAAGGGCGTTCAAAGGCTCGAGTGAGTGTTGAAAATCGGGAGCACATCAATACAAATGAGCTAATAAGAGCAGCTTGTTGTAACCTGGGAGAGAGTTTTACTACTAATCCGTCCGTAGATGTTTCTACCACGGATGCAGCCACCGGAACTAAACAGATTAAATTGTTGGGGTTGAGTGGTAAATATGTGCAGATGCAAACAGAAAACTATCCCAATTTTCGAGGCGTATCTTCCCCGTTTGCATTGGGCTATATTCCGGGATCGTGGATCGAAAGTATTCAAGTATCCAAGGGTGCAGCCTCCGTAAAAAATGGGTTTGAGTCAATGACTGGTCAGATAAATATTGAGTATAAAAAGCCTAATGTAGATCGCTTTTTGGAGGGAAATATTTATTTGGATCAAGGTCTTAAAACAGAATTGAACCTTTTGGGAAATTATCAATTTGGTAGTAAAAAGTGGAGCACCGCTCTTTTGACTCACGTTGAAGATCGTTCTTTAGCTCACGATGGCAATCACGATTCTTTTATCGATATGCCTTTGCAGCGCCAATACAATGTAATGAACAGATGGACCTATAAGTCGGATCATCTCATTTTTCAGAGTGGACTTTCTTATCTGCACGAAAGCCGTCGTGCCGGTCAGTACGGTCACGCTCAAAAGGAGCTGGTTAATCCGTATACAATAGGCATAACGACCCATAGAGGTGAGGCTTTTGCCAAGATTGCACACATCATAAACCACGAGAATGGGACCAATATGGCCCTTATCCTTAATGCGACCAAGCTACAACACAATGCTAACTATGGGTTTAAAACATTTGGAGTAGGACAGAGCAATTTGTATGCCTCTTTATTATTTGAGTCTCAATTGGTCGAACATCATTCCATTTCATCGGGTTTGAGTTGGCAGTACGATCACTATGATAATTCGGTGCAGTTGCAGCAAAAAGTAGATGTTGCTCCAATAAAGTCTCGTTATGCAGAATCTGTTCCGGGGGCTTATGTTCAGTATACTTACACTCCGATACACGAATTGGTAATTATGGGAGGGGTACGAGCAGATTACAGCAGTTTGCACGGATTTTTTGTTACTCCTCGTTTTCACCTTCGTTACAATCCCTCCTCTGTGGTTTCTCTGCAGCTTTCTGCCGGTAAAGGGTATCGTACTCACGGTGTTTTGACAGAAAATAACCATCTTTTGGCTTCGGGTAGAACGATGGTGATACATCCGGGAGCCGAAAATTTGCAAGAAGAGTCTTGGAATTATGGAGCCAGTATAGGATTTGATATACCGGTGTTTGAAGAGAAAATCTTGGAATTGAATGCGGAATACTATTTTACCAATTTTATAAATCGTTTAGTGGTGGATATGGATCGGAATGCTCACGAGTTACATTTTTATGCTCTTAATGGCAAATCTTATTCCCACACCTTACAAGTAGATGCTTCTTACAATCTTTTTAGAGGTTTCGATTTAACTGCGGCCTTCAGATATACCGATGTAAAGAATACCATAGACGAAGCCTTAGTTGCAGAACCTCTTACATCTCGTTACAAAGGCCTCTTAACGGCTTCCTATAAAACTCCTTTGCGTTTGTGGCAAGCTGATGTAACTCTTTCTCTTAACGGAGGAGGACGTATGCCCAAGCCTTATATGGATGGAGAGGTTCTTTCTTGGAAACCCACTTACGGGGCTTATCCTTTGTTGAGCGCTCAGATTACTCGATTCTTCCCCAAATGGTCTATATACTTGGGAGGTGAGAATTTGACAAACTTCAAGCAACCCAATCCTATTATAGGAGCACAAGATCCTTGGACCAAAAAGTTCGATTCTACTATGGTTTGGGGACCTACCGAGGGAATGATGCTTTATTTGGGGGTTCGCTTCAATCTCTTTGATAACTGATAGAAATAATTTTATGCATAACTATAAATATATTGATATGAAAAAGAATTTTTTTGCCTTTGTCCTCGTCTTGTTGTGTTCGGTGGCGGCTTTTGCTCAAAAGAAGATCGTAGAGGTGTATGTGTCCCCTTCACCCAGAATGCATTGTGAGTCTTGTGAAAATAAGGTCCGTAAAGCCCTTCAGTTTGAGAGAGGAATGAAAGATCTTCGAATTGATGTGGAGCAAAATGTAATTTTCTTAGCTTTTGATCGGACCAAAACATCTTTGGAAAAGTTAGCAACAAAGTTGGAGTCCTTAGGCTATAAAATAGAGATTGTGGATCCGGACGCTTTGCCGGAATCCGATCATAATAAAGATGATGCTTGCTGTGGTCACGAAAAGAACTCTTCGTGCTTATCTGTCAAAAAGAAATAAAGACGTATTGGGGGTGATTCCTCAATGTTTCGGTGTTGAGTTGGGAGGTATGCTCTGTAATGGAGTATACCTCCCTGTTTTTGTCTTTAAGGGGTAAAAAACTATCTTTGCAAGGCTATGGGACGTATTTTGGCTATAGACTATGGACGTAAACGTACGGGGATTGCAGTGACCGATATTTTGCGGATTGTTCCGGGAGGTTTGGCTACTGTAGCTACTCATACATTACTCTCTTTTTTGTCTGATTATTTTAGTCGAGAGCCAGTGGATTGCCTTGTAATAGGTTATCCCAAACAGATGAATAATCAAGAGAGCGAAACTATGGAGCAGATTCGTCCTTTGGTGCAAAAATTGAAGCAACTCTATCCGGACAAAAAGATTGTGATGCAAGACGAACGTTTTACCAGCGTGTTGGCACAACGGAGCATAAGGGAGTCCGGAATAGGCAAAATGAAGAGACAAAATAAGGCATTAGTTGATGAAGTTAGTGCTGTTATTATTCTTCAGTCTTATTTAGACAGTTTGCAATATACTACCCAATAATAAAACAGACAAACTATATGTTACCTATATATCTTTACGGGCATTCGGTTTTAAGAGAAATAAGTCAAGATATTACTCAAGATTATCCGAATCTAAAGGAGTTGATCGAAAAAATGCGTCAATCGATGTATGAGTCGGATGGAATAGGCTTGGCAGCCCCACAAATAGGGAAAAATATTCGCTTGATAGTAATTGATGCACGCCCCTTGGCGGAAGAATTTCCTGAGTGTGCAGAGCTTAATATTGTTTTAATCAATGCTCACATAGAGGAGTTTGGAAATGATGTTTGCTCTGAAGTTGAGGGGTGTCTTAGTTTACCCGGAATTCACGAAAAAGTGGAGCGTCCATCTGCTATAACCATTAGCTATATGGACGAAAATTGGCAACCTCACCGAGAAACTTTTTCTGGATTTGCTGCGAGGGTTATCCAGCACGAGTACGATCATTTGGAAGGATTTCTTTTTGTTGATAGATTGTCCCCCCTAAGGAAACAGCTCGTTCGGGGAAAGCTTTTATCTATCAGTAAGGGAAAGGTGCGAACCCATTATCCAATAGTGGTTGCTCCGGTAAAACGCAAGTAAGGGTTTATCTATGATCTGTCGGCAAAAACGGGCCATTGTTTTTTCTTTATTGTTTGTTTTCTGTAGTTATTGTTTGAGCATAGCGCAGATAGATGCGGACCGTGTGCTCAAAATAGGAACTAATGCCCTTCATTACAAGGATTATGTCGTGGCTATAGAATATTTCAACCAAGTTGTTTCTTTGCGCCCGGAACAAGCAGATGCTTATTACTTTAGAGCATTGGCAAAATTCTTTCTAGGAGATTATGCAGGAGCTGAGATTGATGCAACACAAGCTTTGGAGCGCAATCCCTTTATTACCCGTGCTTATATGATTAGGGGAGTTTCTCGCCAATCGATGAATAAAAATTCCCTTGCTGTAGAAGATTATCGTCGCGCTCTTGAAATAAATCCCGATGATTCAGATTTGGCTTTCAATTTGGCAGGGGCTCTTTTTGCAGATAAACAATATGTGGCGGCAGATACATCTGTACAACAGCTATTACGCAGACATCCCAATCATCATAGAGGGTGGGTTTTACAATCCGAAATAGCTCTATCTCGCGGAGATACTCTTAGGGCAGAGCATTTGATGCAGGAACGGTTAAAGGTTGATAGTGCGTTTGTAGAGCCCTATCGTATACTAGCTATGCTTGCCTATCAGAGAGCTGAGTATCCTCAAGCTATATCCTTTTTCAGTCAAGCCCTAAAGATCAATCCCAATGAACTATCCGATTATGTAAATAGGGGTTTGGCTCGTTATAAGAATAATGATTTGAGAGGAGCTTTGGATGATTATAACTATGCAGTTGAATTATCTCCTCGAGATGTGGTAGCTCGCTATAATAGGGCCCTGTTAAGACATTACGTGGGAGACTCTCAGGGGGCTCTTGAGGATTTTTCTGCGGTGGCTCGTAAAGATCCTAATAATATGGTGGTCAGATACAACTTGGCCCTTCTTAAGCACGAGCTGGGTTTGTTGCGTGAAGCAATTGCAGATTACGATGTACTTTTGGCGCATTTCCCAGCCTTTGTCACCGGGTATTATCAACGCTCTGAAGCCAAGGCTCTTTTGGGAGATAAACGAGGGGCAGACAAAGATTATTGGTATGCATATGACATAGAACATAAGCGAATTGTTCCACGTAAAGCAGATCAAACTTTAGCGACCAAATCGGAACAGAAAATGACCGATTTGGAACTTTATAATGAATTATTGGAGAGTAATAGAGATATTACCGTTTCGATTCAAAGCAATGTGAGGGGCGAAATTCAGAACGAGGATGTTTCGGTACAGCCTTTGAGGGCTTATATGATTTCTTATTTTGCCAATGCTAACGAGAACCTCTTGCCAAAAAATAATTACAATGCAGAGTTAGATGCTTATAATCTCCGTAATAGAGAACTTTCTCGACTGATTTTGACAACAGATCGCGTTCCCATAGATAGCACAAAGTTGCGTCAAATATTGGCAGAAATCACATTGCTAACCCGAGACAACCAAGTTGTAGACTCTTTGTCGTTTACTATTACTCAGCCAGACTCTCTTTTTCGTTTAGGAATAAATTACTCACTGTTGAGAGATTACGAACGTGCCATAGAGTGCTTTACGGATTGTATTACCTTGAATGATGGCTTTGCTTTGGCATATTTGTCTCGTAGTTATGCCCGTTTTATGTCTGAAGCAAAAGGGGAGACCGAAAGGAGATCGAAAGAGGGGGCTTCTTTGCTGTCTTCGAGAACCAATTCCTCTCTTAGGTGGATTTTAGACGATTTAGACAGGGCTTTAGATTTGTCGCCTAATAATGGTTATGTTTATTATAATAAGGCCCTAGTTTATGAGCAGTTAGGAGAGGTGCAAACAGCTATTGAGAACTATACAAGGGCTATTGAACATCTTCCCAACCCTGCAGATGCTTATTTCAATAGGGGAATGCTTTATCTTTCGATAGGAAAAATACAGCAGGGAACAGAGGATCTGAGTATAGCAGGAGAGAGGGGACTTTATCAAGCCTATAATATCATCAAACGAGTACACAAAACCAAATGATCTCGGTACAAAACCTTACAGTCGATTTTGGCAAGCAAACGTTGTTTAAGTCGATCAACTTTGTAATTACTCCAAAAGATAGAATAGCATTGGTCGGAAAGAATGGAGCAGGGAAGAGTACCCTGCTCAAGTTGCTTGCAGGCTTAGAACAACCGACCTCCGGAAGTATAGAGCGACCCAAACAAATTCGAATTGGATATTTGCCTCAGGTGATGACTTTTTCCGAAACACTCACAGTTTTGGAGGAAGTTAAAAAAGTTTTTTCGGAAATCTTTTCCTTGGAAGAAGAGTATAGCTTAATAACTCAAGAGATGGCACAGCGTACCGATTACGAATCTGATGCTTACAAGGAACTTATAGAGCATTATTCTCATCTTACAGAGCTGTTACAGGTTTATCATAAAGGGTCGTATTTGGCGGAAATAGAAAAAACTCTGTTGGGATTGGGATTCGAACGAACTGATTTTGATCGTTTGACATCAGAGTTTAGTGGGGGATGGCGAATGCGTATCGAATTAGCAAAAGTCTTGTTAAGTAAACCGGATATATTGCTTTTAGACGAACCTACCAACCATCTTGATATAGAGTCCATAGAATGGTTGGAACGTTATCTTCAGATCAATTCGGTAGCTATTGTTTTGGTTTCTCACGATAGAGCTTTTATAGATGCAACAACTCGGAGAACAATAGAAATAGAGTTGGGACAGATCTATGACTATAAGACAAACTATAGTCATTATTTAGATTTAAGGAAGGAGCGAGTGGAGCAGCAGCTCAAGGCTTACGAAAATCAGCAAAAAAAAATAGAAGAGGCAGAAGCTTTTATAGAGCGTTTTAGATATAAGGCGACAAAAAGTACCCAAGTGCAAAGCCGTATCAAACAATTAGATAAAATAGACCGAATAGAGGTAGATGTTCAAGATTTAAAGCATATTAGTTTCAGTTTCCTTCAAGCAGATCGTAGTGGAGATTTTCCTGTTATTGTGGAAAATCTCTATAAATCTTATGGGGAGAAAGAGGTTCTCAACAATGTCTCTTTGACAATACACAGGGGGGAAAAGGTCGCTTTTTTGGGGAAGAATGGATCGGGAAAATCTACTCTTATAAAGTGTTTTACCCAAGATATAACGGATTATCAAGGGGGACTCAAAATAGGTTATGGAACGCAGATAGCCTATTTTTCCCAGAATATGACACAAGAGTTACCTGAGGCTCAAACGATAAGAGAGGCTATAGATAGAGCAGCTGTGGGGCCTATTAGGGAGCACATCAATGACCTGTTGGGGGCTTTTATGTTTGGAGGAGAGTTGGCCGACAAACCTATCAGGGTTTTAAGTGGAGGAGAGCGTTCGCGTGTTGCGATAATGTTACTGCTTCTGAAACCGGCTAACCTTTTGATTTTAGATGAACCCACTAATCACTTAGACATTAGATCCAAGGAGGTCCTAAAAGAAGCTATTCGTAGGTTTAAGGGAACGGTGGTTTTAGTTTCTCATGATCGATTCTTCTTGGACGGCTTGGTGGATAAAGTGTATGAATTTTCCTATGGAAAGATTCGTGAATATATGGGAGGTGTTGTTGAGTATTTAGAGTACCGCCGATCAACTAGTGGCGTGGACTCTCTAAGAACCAAAACAGAAGATCTTCAATCGATAGACAGAGAACTTCTTCCCAATAATGGAGAAGCCTCTTCATTTGGGGTGTATCAACGACAGAAGGATCGAAATAAACAAATGCGTCGATTGCGTAAAATAGTAGAAGAAGCAGAGGAGGAGATCACTCTATTGGAGAAGAGTTGCGCTGATATAGAGATTATTTGTGCCTCTGGAAAGGCCAACGCAGAAGATTTCGATCGTTATGGGAAACTTCAAAAGGAACTCAATGCAGCCATAGAAAGATGGGAACAGGCAGAGCAAGAGTTAGCTGAATTCGCTTCCTAATCGTTTAGTTAAGGAATGAGTCGAGCAAAGGAGCGGATTATTTTGGGAATAGATCCTGGTACGATTGTTTTGGGGTATGGGTTGCTTTGTGTGAGTCGCAATATACCTCGTATGGTGGCTATGGGTGTGGTTGCTTTGGATCGAATGGAGAATCATTATCAACGTTTGGGGCATATATATAGGCGTATCGTTAGCGTTATAGATGAATTTTTGCCGGATGAAGTAGCATTGGAAGCCCCTTTCTATGGAAAAAACATTCAATCAATGTTAAAATTGGGAAGAGCTCAAGGAGTTGCTATGGCTGCGGCCCTTAGTAGAGACATTCCAATAACAGAGTATTCTCCAACCAAGGTAAAGCAATCTATAACGGGAACAGGGCAGGCGTCAAAAGAGCAAGTTGCGGCTATGCTGCGCAATACTCTCAAAATAAAAAAAGAGGATATGCAGCTACATCCATTGGATGCAACGGATGCTTTGGCAGTAGCCCTCTGTCATTACTATCAAAGTAGCAATCCCCTATCTACTTCAGATAGAAGCCTTTCATCGTGGAAAGCTTTTGTGAATGCTAATCCAGATAAGATTAAAGGGGGATGAGAATCTATTTTATGACTTTTTTACTCAGTTGGATTGGTGGGAAACAATAACAATTAGGTATTTCGGATCTTTTTTTATCCCTATGAATAGCTATTGTGAAATGTTTTTTTTGCTATCTTTGCAATGTGAAATTTGCAATCCTAAGAATATAAATTATGGCATACTCAAACAACGTGATGATTGTTCGTCACAAGTTATTGGAGAAGTTGGTTCGTATGTGGAAAGACAACAAGTTGGTGGAAAACGTTGATCGTTTGCCCATCGAGTTAAGTCCTAAGCATCAGGCTCAAGTATTGGGGCGTTGTTGTTATCACAAAGAACGTGCAGTTTTGAAATACAAGTGTCTTCCTCTTTTGGGTTATGATATGGATGATGAGAAAGACGAGGTTGATCCATTAAGTAAGTATGCTCGTATGGCTCTTGATCGTAAAGCTCCGGAGAAAGATAATATAATGTGTGTTATAGACGAGGCCTGCTCTTCTTGCGTGAAAATCAACTATGAGGTGTCCAATTTATGCAAAGGTTGCGTCGCCCGTGCTTGTTATATGAATTGCCCGAAAGATTCTATTCGATTTAACAAGAATGGTCAGGCTGAAATTGATCACGATACTTGTATAAGTTGTGGGTTGTGTCACAAGAATTGCCCTTATCATGCCATTGTGTATATTCCAGTTCCTTGTGAAGAAGCTTGTCCGGTTGGTGCTATAAGCAAAGATGAACACGGGGTGGAACACATTGATGAGAGTAAGTGTATATATTGTGGCAAATGTCTTAATGCGTGTCCATTTGGAGCTATCTTTGAAATATCCCAGACTTTTGATGTTTTGGAAAGTATTCGTAGAGGGGAAGAAGTGATTGCGATTCCTGCACCGAGTGTTTTAGGGCAGTTTAAGACTACAATAGATCAGGTGTATGGAGCTCTTAAAGAGGTTGGCTTTTCCGATGTTGTAGAAGTTGCTCAAGGGGCGATGGATACTGTTTCTAATGAGGCTCACGAATTGTTAGAGAAGATGGAGGCTGGGGAACAGCCATTTATGACCACTTCGTGTTGTCCGTCTTGGGTTGAATTGGTGAATAAGCATATCCCGGAGATGAAGCCATTCGTTTCTGATTCGGGTTCACCTATGTATTATACAGCTAAGATTGTTAGAGCCAAGCATCCGAATGCGAAGATTGTATTCGTTGGACCGTGCATAGGAAAAAGAATGGAGATTCGTCGAGACGAAAATGTAGATATGATTCTGACCTTTGAGGAGATAAGTGCTATTTTTGCTGCATATGATATTGACCTCCAACAAGTGAAAGACTATTCGGTTGTTTTCAAATCGGTTCGAGAAGCACATGGATTTGCTCAAGCTGGAGGGGTTATGGGGGCTGTAAAGGCTTATCTAAAGGATGAAGCCGATAAATTTGTTGGCATTGAGGTGAGCAATTTGGATAAGAAGAATATTGCTCTTCTACGTAGCTATGCAAAAACTAAAAAAGCTCCTGGACAATTTATCGAGGTTATGTGCTGCGAGGGTGGTTGTATTACAGGACCTAGCGCATACAATGATATAATGGCCGGTCGTCGCCAACTAGTCAAAGAGTTGGCGAAGGTAGAAGAAACCTATGCCAATATGGATTGATCGTCTCAGGACGAGTAACACATTACCACCTGAGGGTTATAAATATTTGCTGACTACCACACAGGCAGAAGAGGTACAATCTCTTACAAAAGCTGCTTGTGAGGTAGCTCAGTCCGTTTTTGGGCGTAAAATATTTATTAGAGGGTTGGTAGAAGTTAGTAATTATTGTAGAAATAACTGCTTTTACTGTGGAATCCGTAGAGGAAATAAAGAGGCTGAACGTTATCGATTATCCAAGGAGGATATTTTAGAGTGTTGTGCTGAAGGGTATTCTTTAGGAATGCGTACGTTTGTGTTTCAAGGGGGAGAGGATGTAACACAGAACATTCAGTGGCTTGTTGATGTTATAGGTACAGTTAGAGTAACTTACCCAGATTGTGCAATAACACTCTCTTTGGGTGAAAAAAGCAAAGAAGAGTATCTGGCCTTGTTCCAAGCGGGAGCTAATAGGTATTTATTGCGCCATGAAACTTATAATGAGGAGCATTATGGTCTCTTGCACCCTCAGCAGATGAGTGGTGCTTATCGTAAGCAATGTCTATATTGGCTCAAAGAAATAGGTTTTCAGACGGGAACTGGTGTTATGGTGGGCAGCCCGGGGCAAACTGTAGATCATTTGGTAGAGGACCTTTTGTTTATACAAGATCTTCATCCTCAAATGATAGGTCTTGGACCGTTTATTGCACACCATGCTACCCCTTTTGCAAATCAACCCAATGGGAGTATAGACACAACGATAAGGATGATTTCAATTTGTCGGTTGATGAATCCCAATGCGTTAATCCCTTCTACTACAGCGTTAGCGTCCTTGGGCAACACACAGGGGCGCCTAAAAGGAATTTTAGCAGGAGCCAATGTCGTTATGCCCAACCTATCTCCGGCTATTCAGCGCAAGAAATATGAGTTGTATGACAATAAAGCGTATCAACAGGGTGAATCAGCTCAGGGATTGGAACTTTTGAAAAAGGATCTTGGTAGCATTGGTTATGAGGTAAGTCTAGAGCGAGGAGATTATGATCCTTGTCTAACTGATAAGATGGAAGTTTAATAGGAAACTTCTCGGTACGTAAAACAATAGAGTACAAATAGTGTACAGGGAACATTATGGCTTATAACAAACTATCGAATATTGCAACTGAATTTATTTCACACGAGGAGATAGAAGATACATTGGCTTATGCTCAAGAAAATAGAAACAATCATCTTTTAATTGACGAAATTCTTAATAAAGCATCTTTTGGTAAAGGCTTGGAGCATCGTGAGGCCGCCGTGTTACTCGAGTGTACGGATGAGGAACAGATGGAGCAGATTTATCATTTGGCACGGCAAATAAAAGAAAAAATCTATGGCAAGAGGATAGTTCTTTTCGCTCCTTTGTACTTGTCCAATTACTGTGTTAATGGTTGTACTTATTGTCCTTATCATAAGAAGAATGTTACTATTCCTCGAAGAAAGTTAGCTCAAGATGAAATTCGGAAAGAAGTTATTGCTCTTCAAGATATGGGGCATAAACGGCTTGCATTGGAAATGGGCGAACATCCAACCGTCAATACAATGGAATATTTGCTAGAATCTATAGATACCATTTATAAGATAAAACATAGGAACGGAGCCATAAGACGAGTAAACGTTAATATCGCGGCCACAACTGTAGAAAACTATGAACGGTTACACCAAGCCGGTATAGGTACCTATATTTTATTCCAAGAAACTTATCACAAGGAAGCTTATGAGACTTTACATCCCACAGGGCCGAAAAGCAACTATGCTTACCACACAGAGGCTATGGATAGAGCTATGCTGGGAAAAATAGACGATGTTGGTATAGGAGTTTTATTTGGACTGAATACCTATAAGTATGATGTGGTGGGAATGTTGATGCATGCCGAGCATTTGGAAGCCCGATTTGGAGTAGGGCCTCATACGATTAGTGTTCCTCGCATTTGTCCTGCTGATGACATAGATACAAAAGATTTTTCAAATTCTATTTCCGACGATGTATTTCGTAAAATTGTGGCTGTTTTACGTATATCAGTTCCTTATGCGGGAATGATTGTTTCTACTAGGGAAAGTGTGCATTCTCGCGAAAGAATATTGGATGTAGGAATATCGCAATTGAGTGGAGGCTCCAAAACAACAGTAGGGGGATACAGTGAGGAGCAAGTCTCCAATTCGGTGGGTACTTCTCAATTTGAACTCAGTGATCAACGGACTTTGGATGAAATAAATCAATGGCTATTGAAACTTGGATATATTCCTAGCTTTTGTACAGCTTGTTATCGAGAAGGGCGCACCGGGGATCGATTTATGGCTCTTGTGAAAAATGGGCAGATAGCCAACTGTTGTGGTCCAAATGCTCTATTGACTTTACAAGAGTATTTGGAGGATTATGCTTCTTTGGAGACAATTGGATTGGGAAAAAAGTTGATACAAGAGGAACTGAATAAGATACCTAATCCCAAAATCAGAGCTATTGCCGAACGTAATCTTTTGAGGATACAAAATGGAGAGCGGGATTTTAGATTTTAAGTTTTATGCATCAAAAGACATCTCAGTCGGATCGCTTACATATAGCTCTTTATGGGCGTACTAATAGTGGTAAATCGACATTAATAAATGCTCTTACAAGACAAACTGTTTCTTTGGTTTCAGATGTTCCGGGAACAACCACAGATCCTGTTTCTAAGGCTATGGAGGTCCCGGAGGTGGGAGCTGTTGTTTTTATAGATACTCCGGGGTTTGATGATTGTACAGTCTTGGGTGAGGAACGGGTGAAGGTCTCTTTGCGAAGTTTAGATCGTGTAGATATTGCATTATTATTGCTTTCCGAATCTTTGGAAGCAACGGATAAAGAGTGGCTGTTGTGTTTACGAGAGAAAGAGATTCCTACTTTGGTGCTTTTGACCAAGGCAGATCTTTATTCTTATGGCAAAGAAGAGCTTGCAGTGCTAACTCAAACGTTGGAATCCGACCCGTTGATTGTAAGTGCTCATAATCCAGAGGATATAGAGCGGATATATAGGTCTATTGCAGATATTGTTTCTGCACGAGGAGAAAAAGAGCGCACAATAACAGGTAATTTGGTTGAGTCGGGAGATGTTGTTGTTTTGGTTATGCCTCAAGATAGTTCAGCACCCAAGGGAAGACTCATATTGCCTCAAGTACAAACGATAAGAGAGTTGTTGGATAAGGGTTGTGTTGTCGTTTCTTGCACTCCACAATCTTTGCAAAATTCGTTGGCTGCCTTAGCTGTTCTTCCCAAGCTAATTATTACAGATTCTCAAGTATTCAAAGAGGTATATCTGTTGCTTCCTCAAGGGGTTCTTTTAACATCTTTTTCGGTACTATTTGCTTCTTATAAAGGCGACTCGGATCTCTTTGTCGTAGGGGCTAATTTTTT
The DNA here is from genome assembly GCA_023396255.1 of Bacteroidota bacterium. Classification (GTDB taxonomy): domain Bacteria; phylum Bacteroidota; class Bacteroidia; order Bacteroidales; family Porphyromonadaceae; genus Porphyromonas. The sequence goes on along the minus strand of JAEWWU010000007.1, from coordinate 68,777 downwards.
AGATTCTTTGGGCGATAAATCGCGAATTTTGATTGCAGAGGCTTGTACGCATGCTCCTCGAAATGAAGATATTGGCAGGGTAAAATTGCCTAAAATGCTTCGCCAAAAATTGGGAGAAGATATCCAAATTGATATTTGTTCTGGTGCGGATTTTCCAGATGATTTGTCTTCATACGATTTGATAATTCATTGTGGAGCTTGTATGTTTAATCGGAAGGCGGTTCAATCGAGAATTGTCCGTGCTATTTCCCAAGGTATTCCCATCACCAATTATGGAATGGCTATTGCAGCTTTGACGGGAATTCTTCCTTATGTAGCAATTCCTTATAAGACAGAGTGTAACAACAACGAATAGAAGATGATTTTGTGAGATGTTTTCAGATCAAATTATAGCTTATGCCAAGCAGTTTTCAGAGTTGGAATCTGATTTGTTAAGAGAATTGGATAGGGCGGCTCATCTCCGTCTGCTTCAGCCTCGTATGCTGAGCGGACATATGCAGGGACTCTTATTGAGGCTAATCTGTAAAATGCTTTCGCCCATCAATGTCTTGGAGTTAGGGGCATATAGTGGTTATAGCACAATTGTGTTGGCTGAGGCATTGGAGCATCCACAAGCTAGATTGCATAGTATAGAGTGTAATGAAGAATTGGCTGATTTTATAAGTCCCTTCGTGCAAAAAAGTCAAGCAGCGGAAAGAATTATTCTCCATTATGCCTCCGCTTTGGAAATTCTGCCTTCCTTGCTGCAAGAATACCGATTTCAATTGGTGTATATAGATGCGGATAAAAGAGAGTATCCTGATTATTATCGGATGATTGTCCCCTCTTTATCTAAGGGGGCTGTGATTCTCGCAGATAATACTCTTTGGAGTGGAAAAGTTGTAATGTCTTCCGAAAGAGAGAAAGATGCACAATGTGCAGCTATCCATCGTTTCAATCAGTTGGTGGCAGAGGATGATTCTGTGGAACAGATTATTTTGCCAATAAGAGATGGACTAACGCTGATTCGTAAGAAATGAGAAGAGAATACTGATTGGCATAAATGAGATAGAGTGGACTCAATAAATTGGAGAGGTCCATCCTTTTAGATGGGATCATCTTGTTTTGCAATTTTTGTATTGCATATTTGAGGTATTCTAGGCAAAAAAATGCAATTGGAGGTCCGTTGATGATAACGTTGGGGCATTGATTCTATTTTTGAAAAGTATTAAAAGAGGCTTTGTAATTTCTTTTTATTAGTAGCTTAACGAGTTTTTCTATCATTTTATTGCTTCTTTGATTTTTGAAATTTTTCTTCTAATGGTGTTTTTTAATACAAATCGAATCAATCTTCCCGAAATCCGAAAAATACCAATAATAGAAAACTTCTATTTTGTTGTTATATTTGCAATGTGTTTAAGGAGCGAGAAGTAGCTGTATGTTGTGCAAAGAGGGAATGGTATGTTGGATGAGATAAAGGGGCGTATCCAGAGGGAATTTTCTAAGTATCGAAGTCGAGTTACCGTTTCGCGTCTCTGTGTTCTGACTGGAGTGGTTTGTTTTATGCTGTTTTTTGTTTTTGGAGAGGCCTCTGTATGGAATCACTTTAGGCACATTAGACGCATTAGGCAGTTGGAGCGTACGTATAAGAATGCCCGTCTACGGTATCAAGCGGATAGTGTGAAATTAAAGCATATAACTGATAATGCCGAAGATTTGGAGCATATTGCACGTGTAGATTACGGAATGAAGGCTCCGGAGGAATTAGTTTTTCTTATTGTAGACTCTACAGAGTACAAGTTAGAGGAGGAATGATGAGGAAGAAATCCTTAAAGCGTTACAGCGATGCAATTTATATGGCTGGTTGCCTAGTTATGGTTGCAGCCTTGTTTATGCGCGTCCTTGACGTGGTAGAGCGATTTGCGGTTCCTGCTTTTCTCGTAGGGGCTTGTGCTTACACTGTTTCTTGGCTTTTCGTGGATGCGTCTGCGTTTACCCTAAGGGAAAAACGACTTATGGGAATGGCTTTCTTCTCCGGTGTCTTGTTTATACTATGTGGAGTTGCAAGCATTATGCATCAAGCTTGGTGGTCTATTTTGCTTGTTTTCGGGACTGTGCTTTTTATCTACAGTAATATTTCCATAAACAGGATTTATTCGAAAAAAACATCTTGAATGGGGCAGAAAACAATGAACAAGAAGAATGTAGCTAGAGAAGTAATTTTTTCTTTTGTAGCTCCGCAGGAGGGAGAACTTTTGTCTCTTCTTCTTTCTGGAAAATTAGGGTTGAGTCGTAATACGATCAAGCAAAAGCTTAGAGATAGATGTGTTACAGTTAATGGGATTCCTTGCTCTCAGTTTGATGCAATTGTTCCGGGGGAAGGATTAGTGGAAGTGCATTCTTTAGGATTTTCGCCGAAGTTAAATCATCCTTTGGTACGCGAAGTATATAGTGATGAGTTCTTTTTTGTTGTCTACAAAGAAGCCGGAATACCTACTGTTTCTGTTAGTAAAGAGGCAGAGCGTACATTGTTTAGACTCGTGGCAAAACATCTTAAGGATTATAATCCAAGGGAAAAGATTTTTCTGTTGAATAGATTAGATAAGGATACAGCTGGGTTTGTAGTTTTGGCTCGTCAGAGAGAATTACAGCAGCAAATTTTGAATGATTGGAAGATCTTTATGAGTGAAAATGTTTTTTCTGCTGTCGTTAAGGGAAGTCTTTCTTTGGAACAAGGCTTTTTGGAACAAGTAGAAACGAAAAAAACGCAACTGAAAGGTACTAAAGCAGGAAAGTTAGGTGGAAAAAAAGCCCCCTTTAAAGCAAAATATAAGGTAATTGGCAAAAGTGCAGGTTATTTGTCCAAGTTGGAGATTTCTTTGCAAACTCGGAATAATGCCATTCGTTCTAGCTTAGCCGCGATGGGGTGTCCTTTGGTCGGGGATAGGAGATGTAAAGACGCCCTAATGGGAACAGGAACCTTAGCTCTGAGGGCTACGAAGATTAGGTTTTGTAATCCTATAACCCAAAAGGTTTTACTGTTTGAAGAACCTATTCCAGATGCAATGGACAAATTGCTCCAGATGCGCTTGACCAGAGCACAAAAAGCATCTTTTGGTACTCCGAAGTTTGGAGATTGAGAGAAGTAAAGTAGGATTTATGGATTAATATATGATATATAGTTAAGTTAAAGAAATGAACAAGATTATCTCATTGTGGGGTGTTTTAGCCCTAATCATTACTCTCACTGCCGGAGCTTTTACCAATTTGGCAAAGGCTCAGATTTCCGACAATGTGGTGGTATGGACTTCTTCTTTGGAGGACAGTGGTACTCCCATTAAGACAATAAAGATTACGGCAAAGATTAAGCCGGGGTGGCACTTGTATGACCAAAACCTCCCGGCAGGAGGGCCAAATCCGTTGGTGTTTAATGTTGATAAGTTAGTTGGTGCTCGTTTGGTGGGCGATTTTGTCGCTAATAAAGCTCCTCATAAGGAAATGGACGATATTTTCAATATAGAGGTTCGCCATTATTCAAACAGCGTTACTTTTAGCCAAAAGATAGAAGTTACTGACCCCGCAAAGTTTGTCTATGAAGGATACTTAAAAGGTCAAGCTTGTGAGGATAATTGTGTTCAACTTGACTACGATTTTAAGTTTACATCTAAACATCTCAAAAGTATGGCAGCCGCTCAAGTCTCTGCTGAGGAGCAGGGTAATGAGGATGGAGAAAATGCCGTGACCGATACCCTTGCAGCCACAGCTGAGAATGCAGAGGTTTCTGTTGGTGCTGCTTTGGGGGTAACAGATACTTGGGCACCTGTAATAGAAGATTTGAAATATTATGGAGACCGCAATCAACAGCAGTCCAACTCTTCCTTGTGGTTAATCTTTGTTTACGGGTTTTTAGGTGGATTGGTTGCATTACTGACTCCTTGTGTTTGGCCGATGATCCCGATGACTGTAAGTTTCTTCCTCAAAAGAACAAAGAGCCGTAAAGATGCTATTAAGGAAGCCGTGATTTATGGTCTTTCCATTGTGATTATCTATTTGACGATGGGATTGCTTATAACGGGTATCTTTGGCGCAGGAGCTCTCAATAAGCTGGCGACGAATGCTGTCTTTAATGTTATCTTCTTTGCCCTTTTGGTTCTCTTTGCTGTGTCTTTCTTTGGAGCTTTTGAATTGGTCTTGCCTGCGAAGTGGACTAACAAGTTGGATAGCAAAGCCGATAGTACTACGGGGATATTGAGTATCTTCTTTATGGCCTTTACTTTGGTACTTGTTTCATTCTCTTGTACAGGTCCTATTATTGGTACATTGCTTGTGCAGGCTGCTACTAGTGGTTCTATATTGGGACCGGCCGTTGGAATGTTTGGTTTTTCAGTGGCACTTGCTTTACCTTTTACTTTGTTTGCTATTTTCCCGAATATGCTGCAGTCTATGCCCAAGAGTGGTGGCTGGCTCAATTCGGTGAAGGTTGTCCTCGGATTTTTGGAATTAGCTCTCTCTCTTAAGTTCCTTTCAGTTGCCGACTTGGCTTATGGATGGGGAATCTTAGACCGTGAAACTTTCTTGGCTCTCTGGATTGTTATTTTCTTCTTGTTGGGTGTGTATCTATTGGGTAAATTGACTTTGCCACACGATACTCCATCTCAAAAAACAGGGGTTGCTCGTCTTTTTATGGCTATTATATCTTTCTCTTTTGCCATCTATATGATTCCTGGTTTGTGGGGTGCACCTCTGAAAGCTATAAGTGCATTTGCTCCACCTCTCAACACTCAAGACTTTAATCTTTACGATGGAGAGGTTCACGCTAAGTTCTCAGATTATGATGCAGCTTTAACACATGCTCGTCAAACAGGAAAGCCCGTTTTGGTCGATTTCTCTGGATTTGGTTGTGTTAACTGTCGAGAAATGGAAAATTCTGTGTGGATTGATTCCCAAGTAAAGGGAATGTTGGAGGATGACTACATCTTGGTAACCTTGATGGTTGATGATAAAACTCCATTGCCAGAAGTTATTGAAGTTCAAGAAAATGGAACAACTCGTAAATTGCGTACAGTGGGAGATAAGTGGAGTTATCTACAACGTAGTAAATTTGCTGCTAATGCTCAACCTTATTACGTAGCTTTAGATGCTGATGGCAAACCTCTCTCTTCTTCGTATGCTCACGATACCGATATTGAGAAGTACAAGAAATTCTTGAAAGGCGGTTTGCAAGAATTCGCTAAACGCAAGAAGAAGTAATTCTTATATTTCTTGCATCACTAGGTTCAAACTATTTCTTTAAGTATGATCTCAACAACAGACAAAATAGAAGCCATTGCTCGTATATTGGATGTTTTGTACACTCTTAGAACCCATTGTCCGTGGGATAAAGAGCAGACAATGGAATCTCTTAGAGCTAATACGATAGAGGAGGTATATGAACTTAGTGATGCTATCCTTGCACAAGATATATCCAATTTGAGCAAGGAGTTGGGGGATGTTTTGTTGCACGTCCTTTTTTATGCGCGTATAGCGGAAGAGAAGGGTTATTTTGATCTTTCCGATGTTTGTAATCGTTTGTGCAATAAGCTTATTTATCGTCATCCGCATATCTATGGAACAACGGTTGCCGATAATGCCTTGGAAGTAGAGCAATCTTGGGAACGAATTAAGCAGAAAGAAAAAGACGGAAATAAGACAGTTCTTTCTGGAGTTCCGGTATCTTTGCCATCGGTTGTAAAAGCCTACCGTATTCAAGATAAAGCAAGGGCCGTTGGTTTTGATTGGAATAGGCGAGAAGATGTGTGGCAAAAAGTAAAGGAAGAGATTGCAGAGTTGGAGGTAGAGCTGAATGCTGGTTCTTTGTCAGAGCAGCGTATCGAAGAAGAGTTTGGAGATCTCTTTTTTAGTCTTATCAATGCAGCGCGTCTTTATGGTGTTAATCCAGATAATGCTTTGGAGTTAACTAATAAGAAGTTTATAACTCGTTTCAATTACGTAGAGCAGCAAGCTCTAGCACAGGGAAAAGCAGTTGCAGAGTATTCAATTGGGGAATTGGATTTTTGGTGGAATGAAGCCAAGAAGAACGTCGCAAAAAAGCATAATATAAAAGATGCAAACGAAATAAAGATGAATCAATAACAGACCTCTGATATGTCTTTGATATCAACAGATACATTAGTAACCACTACACACAGCCCTTGTCCTGTGTGTGGTGGTTTTCGTTTTAGAGTACTGGGGCGATGTAAAGATTACTTGGTTTCCGGAGAAGAATTCTCCTTGCATCGTTGTGTGGACTGTGGTTTTATACAAACAGGCAATCCTCCTAATGCAGAAAATTTGGGAGCCTATTATAAATCCAAGAACTATATGCCCCATAGCGATACCTCTAGAGGTGTGACCAGCACTTTGTTTCGTTTGGCGAGAAACAGGATGCTTAAACAGAAAATTTCGTGGGTTGAGCGATCTTTGGGAGGGATGTTGCCGTCCTCTCTTTTAGATGTCGGTGCTGGTACAGGGTACTTTGCCGATCAAATAAGAAGATTGGACTGCGATGTTGTTGCTGTAGAGGTTGACGATGATGCCCGTGCTTTGGTGGCACAACGCATAGGTCTAGATAGGTCTTTTGCTCATATATCAGCTTTGCCAAAAGTGTATGAAAAAGATGCTTTTCAAGTCATTACGTTGTGGCACGTTTTAGAACACATTCCAGATTTAGATGCTCATTTGTCGGCTTTTTATCAAATGTTGAAACCGGGAGGAGCCCTTGTATTGGCTTTGCCCAATAGTGCCTCTTTTGATGCTCGCCATTACAAGAGAATGTGGGCAGCCTATGACGTACCTCGTCATTTGTGGCATTTTTCTTTCAATACACTTTCCGCCTTGGTTAGTAGATATGGATTTGCCCTTTCCTCCGTACATCCGATGTATTTGGATGCCTTTTATGTCTCTATCCTTTCGGAACAAAATAGGAAGAACACCCGGTCGGGTATGGCTTTTTGTAGAGGTATTGGGCTTGGGTTAAGGTCTTTGTATGCTTCTTTGAGGAATAAGAATTTGGCAAGTTCTCTCGTTTATATTTTGCATAAATCATAAGTGTGTAGGTGCAATGATCAGGATCTTGGGTAGCGTTGTCTTTTTTTCTCCTTTTGTGAGAGGCTATTTGTGGCCCTTTTCTCCTCCTCAAACTCAGCTTATGGACACTCTTTTGCCCCATATGTGAGATTTGGAAAGAGGATGGTTTTTGAGGGGCATTGTGGCTTCATCCTTTAAAACTCCTATAATCCTATCAACATCACCTTTGCGTATAAGTCTCATACGTTGAGTTTGATGATTCGTTTTGCTCCTTCTTGGACTACTTTTTAAGGTTATAATAAGAATATTCTTTAAAAGAACTGATTATGAAACATTTCGTTTATATTCTTGCATTTGCTCTTAGTGGTATATCAGTTGCAAATGCTCAAAATTTAGAGGGATATTGGTCCGGTGTGCTCAAGGTTTCTCCTACAATAGACCTTTCCTTGTCAATAAATCTGACAAAATCTGAGAATGATGTCTGGAGTGCCACATTGGATAGTCCCGATCAAGGAGTAATGGATATCCCCGTTACCTCAGTAAAAGTAGATGGTTTGCAACTTATTATAATTCAGAAAGATCTGAATCTTTCTTATAACGCTACTTATCTGAAGGAATCCGATGTTTTGGAGGGTAAATTTGAACAAAATGGAATGTCTATTCCATTAGTTCTAAAACGATCTGTATTTTCTCGCCAATTATTAACCAAATGGCAAAGGCAGCGCACTTCTTCATCGTATTTGCAGAATGAGTGCTTTTATAATGGAGTAGTGGGAACTTTGGCAGGTACTGTAACAAAACCAAAGCAAAAATTGAAGGACAAGTTGCCGGCTTTTTTACTTATCAGTGGTAGTGGGGCACAGGATAGAGACGAAACCATTGCCGGACATAAACCTTTTGAACAATTGGCTGACTGTTTGACAAAAGCCGGATACATTGTACTTCGCTACGATGATAGGGGTACAGGAAAAAGTTCAGGAAAATATTTTGAAGCAACCATCCAAGATCTTATGCAAGATGCAGCTTGTGGAGTGGAATATTTACGAAGCCTCCCGGATGTAGATGCTTCTCAAGTATTTCTTCTTGGGCACAGTGAGGGAGGTTTAATTGCTTCTATGTTGGCAACACAGGATGATAAAATAGCCGGAGTGGTGTTGCTAGCAGCTCCGATATTGCCATTGGATGAATTATTGATAGAGCAAAACAATGCTCTGGGTGAGTTGGCCGGATTACCTCAAGAACTATTGCGGAAGAACGAATCTATTAATCGTTACGTTTATTCTTTTGTGAAAAAGCAACCTACTTTGAAAAACAAGGAGATATTAGAAAAACAGCTTTCCGATTATTTGAGAAAAGAGATGTTTGCTTTGGGATTGGTAGAACCCGAATTGTCAAAACAAGTGTCTCTAATGATTCAGCAGGTTTTGTCTCCTGGATTTCATAGTTTGATCAAAGAGCATCCGGAGAGATATTTGCAAAAAGTACAATGTCCGGTTTGGGTTTTGCAAGGGGAATTAGATAAACAGGTTTTGCCACACAATGCATCTTTAGTGATGAGATATTGCCCTCAAGCCAAAGTTAAATTGTTTTCCGGGCTTAATCATCTTTTTCAACCAGCTCGAACAGGGAATGTTACGGAGTATGCACAGATTCCCACAACCATAGCTCAAGAGGTTTTACTGTGGCTACGCGAGCAGTTCCTGGTGGAAGAGTAATTATTTCGTTAGAAGGAATGAAAGTAAAAAAGGTCACTGAGAACAGATCTCAGATGACCTTTTCGTGGTCCCACTTGGGCTTGAACCAAGGACTCCCTGATTATGAGTCAGGTGCTCTAACCAACTGAGCTATAGGACCCGCAAGAAGTGCCTCACCAGCGAGGTGAATCCCTCCTTCTTAACGCTGCAAAGGTAATATAAATTATGAAATCTGCAATACACTTGACTGTAGAATTACGGCAAATTTCTCAGTTTTTGAAATTCGTGTAACTTGATATTTTTACCCCGAACAGTTATGAGTCCACCTTCTTGCATTTGAGCTAAACTTCGAGCCAAGGATTGTCTATTGACCCCAAATCGGCCTGCTAACTCTTTCCAAGAACAATCTATGGTCACTGTATTATCTTCTTTTGGGGTCTCTTTATGCAGATTTAGCAAATATTCTCCTATTTTTCCTTGTAAACTTTTCAGAGAAAGTTGTCGAATCTTGCTAGTAAGGAAGGAGGTCGTATTACCTACAATTTTGAAAAAATTCCCCATTAGAATAGGGTTTAGGTGCATCATCTGCCTAAATTCATCACTGGAGACACTGTATATAACCGTGTCTTTATCTGCAGTGAGTGTCACTGGAAGGACATTTTTTGGTGTGTAGATGAGTGCCGGGGCTAAAATACGCCCCTTGTCAAGGGTATCTATAAGAATTTGTTTTCCCGAATTTCCGACCATCTCGGCATTCAATTCTCCTGATATTACAATTTGTAGAGAGGTGACCCTGTCACCGGCAAGGGCATATAAGGTGCCTTTTTTTATATTGCGGATGCGATGATTTGCCCTTTGCAGCATTTCTACAACAGAGGATTTGGGCATCTGATCTGTTAATCCACTTATTTGCCAAGCCTCCAACAATTCTTTCTCCTGTATCATAACTCTACATCTTTTGGACTTATGAATTTAACCTCGTATAATTCGCCGAGAGCTTGTTGTAGGTTGGGCATTTGGGACGCACGAAGGGCTACCTCTAATCGATATCCTGTGGTATAGTCTTGGTGAGTGATGTTTGCATTGTGTACCTTGATTATTCTCATAACTTCTCCCACGAGGTGGGGCGGAAACTCAATCTTCAAATGTTGTGTGGTGATAACCGCTTTAAGGGAACATTGTTCCAAGACTGTTTGGGCTGTGCTTTTGTATGCTTCGATTAATCCGCCTGTGCCCAATTTCACCCCACCAAAGTAGCGAACAACAACGATTAGAGTTGCAGTTATATTCAGAGAGATAAGTCTCCCCAAAATGGGTCTCCCCGCAGTACCACTGGGTTCGCCATCATCATTTATTCGGAAATCTTTGAAGTAAGGATCTAAGGCGTATGCCCAACAAACGTGAGTAGCACTGTAATGGATTTTACGCAGGCTTGCAACTTCTTGTAAGGCTTCAGAGGCATCGCGTATGGGTATGGCGTAAGCAATAAAACGACTACGTTTTATATTCAGTTCTGTTTCTTGTCTTTCGCCAATGGTGCGATAACTGTCTAATTCTTGATTCATAGACCCTCTCACAGATTATTGAGCGGAAAATCGGAATTTTTTTTGGTTCTATACACTCCTAAGAGCTATGGAATGATTGATTGCTGGTTGTGCATACATCCCTAGTATGATGGAGAGTGCTGTAGGGTAGTGAGGGTGCTTGGTAAGATTTTCTCCCAAAAACTCTTTAGTTATATCTGTCTTGGGTTGAGAGGGATTGAAAGACAGAGCCATAGCTACTCGTTGTTGAATGTATTTTTCGAAAGATTTTTTTTCTTCAAAACCGTAGTGTGTCGTTTGGTGTTCGGGATTATTGTGCAACCAATCCCAAGCAATGTAGTTGCCTGGATATAAACGATAATGGCGATGTATTTCTTTGTCTATAAGTTTAGCAATCTGTGGGAAAACTTCGGATGGAGAGAGTTGCTCAATGTTGCTGGGTAGTAGTTGGTTGAGAGGGGTTCCCAACGTAATATGTACACGTCCTTTTTGCCCCAATATGCCTTGTAACATATTAAATTCATCTTCGTGTACGGCTTTAGTGTATTTTCCATCGTTTAGTTTCTTGTGCAGAAGTTCGTGGGTTTTGAGCCAATCGCAAGGGTCGTATTCATAGCTAATGGATGTGGGAACAATATTTAGCAGACGAAGTTTTTGTATGGGGGGGAGAGACTCATTGCCTCCTCTGGTGAGCATCTTTAGGACAGCCGGTTGTGTGGTGTCGTTGGAGTCCTTGGCTCTCCCTTCTCGCTGTGCGATCCAAACGGAAAGTTTGTCTTGTTCAATGGTGTAGTGGATGTAATCTGACAGAGTTGTTGCCGCTTCTGCCAATTGACGTATGGGTAGGTTTCTTCTGACCAAGAAACTGTCGTTGAGTTTTACCAAACATTCTATCCATTTTTGAGAAACCAAGTTGTCTCCAATTGCAATACGAGGAAGATCATATTGTGCATCCGCAAGAAGAATACTTAGGAAAGCCGAATCGAGAATAATGTCTCGATGATTGGAGATGAAGGTAGATGGGTTATTGTTTTCCAATCGACTACGACCAGATAGACTGAGAGAGAAAGTCGTTTTTTTTGCAATATCCCAAGCTATACGGTAGGTGATATTCTGCTTAAATTCATTGATTGTTTGGCACTGTTTGGTTCTGTTGATCAAGTTTTGAGCCTCTTTCTCATCCTTTGTAAATCGAGTTATAGCGGTTTTAAAAGAAGGGTTTTCCACTAAGTGGGCTATGGTTGCTTCTACTTCGTGATCTAAAAAAGGACGAATATCTTGAAAGCGGTCTGTGGGAGTGTTAGTGGTCATCATAATGAAGAATGGCTTTCTATAATCTGTGCAAAAATATCTTTTAGGCTCATTTGAGCGGCTGCAACTTGTTGTGGAATAAAACTTGTGGCTGTCATTCCCGGAGTTGTGTTTACTTCTAAGAGGGTGGGGTGCCCGTCCTGCTCTATTATGTAGTCTACCCGGATGAGTCCTTGTGCCCTAATCCATTTGGCTATATGCGCAGTTAATTGTTGAATTTCTACGTAGAGAGGTTCTGGGAGTCGTGCTGGGGTAATTTCATCCGACAATCCATTATACTTGGCATCATAGTCAAAAAAATCGCTATGAGCTACGACTTCTGTTACGGGAAGGGGAATCGTTTTATTGGGTAAAACCAAACAACCACAAGTTACCTCTATTCCCTGTATAAATCGTTCAATGAGAACTTCTTTCCCTTCGGAGAAAGCTGTCTTTATGGCGGGAGCAAGTTGTTCGGGGAGGATAACCTTTGTTGTTGCAATACTCGATCCTCCTACATTGGGTTTTACAAAAACAGGCAATCCTAAAGCTTCTATTTCTTCTCTAAAAATTTCTTGCTCTGTAATGTGGCGTAAGCAGCAAGAAGGGGCTATTCTGATTCCAAACGAAGACAAATAGCGGTTGCACACCTCTTTATTAAAAGTGAGAGATTCACAAAGCATCCCTCCTGTATTGTAGGGAACTCCCAACATATCGAAATAACCTTGCAATACTCCATCTTCTCCGGGGGTCCCGTGAATGGTAATGTAGGCATAGTCCAATTTCAACCGGCTTTGATCCGGGAGAATAACAGAGAAATCAGATTTATCGATGGGTAAGTTGTTTGTTCCTTGAGGGGAAAACCACCGATCTTTTTCGATTACAACTTTGTAAGTGTTGTATCCGGCTAAAAGAATATTTTCAATGACATTATCTGCGCTTCGGAGAGAAACTTCATATTCTCCGGAATAGCCGCCACAAACAACGGCTATGTTCCGCTTAGGCATATTTTTCATTAGCTATGAATTGGTTTGATTGGCTTCTTGCACATATTTACGCCATTTTTCCAAAAGTAATTGCATATCTTGTGGAATGGGGGCAACAAGCGATATTTCTTGATGGGTTACAGGATGTTCGAATCTGAGAGTTTGGGCGTGCAGGGCTTGACGAGGACATATCTCCAAGCAGTTACGAACAAATTGCAGATACTTGGCTGTCCTATTGCCGTGTACTATTTGAGTACCTCCATACTTCTCATCTGCAAAAAGAGGATGCCCCAAACTACGCATATGAGCACGTATTTGATGGGTACGGCCGGTTTCCAAGCGACATTCTATGAAAGAAACAAAGCCCAATGGTTCTAGCACTTTGTAGTGAGTTACGGCCCTTTTCCCCATTTCATCTTGTGGAGGTATAACGGTCATTCTAGTCCTGTCCGAAGGGTCTCTTGTTATATTCCCTTCTATACGTCCTTCCGAAGGAGATATTCTCCCCCAAGCCAAGGCAACATACTCTCGACCAGTTGTTTTGTTGAAAAATTGCTTTGCCAAGTGGGTCTTTATGTGAGGACGTTTTGCAACCAGCAGGAGTCCACTGGTATCTTTGTCTATGCGGTGTACAAGCCCCACTGTTGGAGCATTAGGGTCGTATTGAGAATCGTCTTTCAGATAATAAGCCAGAGCGTGTACCAAGGTGCCGGAATAGTTGCCATTTCCAGGATGTACAACCATACCCGCCGGTTTATTTACGACCAGGAGAAATTCGTCTTCGTAAACTATTTCCAAAGGGATATTTTCCGGAACAATAGTGTACTCTCTTGGTGGATGCTTGAGCTTTAGCGTAATTACATCGTTGGCGCGAATCTTAAAACTACTCTTAACGGCACGCCCATTAACGAAGATGCCTCCGGCTTCCGCTGCCTGCTGTATGCGGTTGCGAGAGGTGTGTTGCATCCTATTGATCAAAAACTTATCAACCCTTAGTGGAGACTGCCCCGGGTCTGCTACAACACGGTAGTGTTCGTGTAGGCTGTCAGTCGAATCGGCTTCGGGATCTGAAAAAAGGGCAATATCAACGTCCACTGCCTCTTCTTCCCAAAAATCTTCTTTCTGTTCTAAGGGGGATGCGTAGTTCGTATCTTGTTGAGGAAGAGAAACAACCTCCCTTTTCCACTGATTGGATTGTTGCATCGGAAATAAAAAAATCACCACCAAGATTCGTCGTCGTCCAAATCTCCATTTCCAGTCGGGGCGGTATTTCTCTTGTTGGAGATTGAATCAGATGCCGAGGGTAATCCAAAATCATCCCCAAAAACCTCGTCCTCTTGATGGTTCCCCTCGGAAGATTGGCTAACTACAACAATGAGTGGGGTGTTGAGAAACAAACGAGTGCCCGGTTTTACGGCTTTTCCGCTACGTAGCTTTACATATTGCACCAAGTCGTCGTGGCTTCCTTGAGTATATTGAATGTGTATATTTGGGAATCCCAAACTCCCCAACACAGCTTTAGCTTGCCGTTCCGATACGTTGCTAACATCCGGAATTACTACCTGTTTGGGATAAAAAGCCTTCATTGTTAGAAAAACCAGTCGATTGGGTTTTATTTCGCTGCCCTCTTTTGGGGTAATTTCCAATACTGTTCCAGGAGCTATACCATCTGCATAGACGGAGTCTACCACCTCATAACGTAGGTTATTTTCGTCTAAAATTTTACAAACTTGCTCAAAGGGGAGTCCGTATACCTTGGGTACCTTGACGGACTGATTGTGTCGGGTGAAAATACCCAATCCAAGCATAATCACTAGTACAATAGCCACAGAAATAGCCGGTATAAGTACAAGCGTAGCAAGGAGTGGGTGTTTACGAAGAAAACTCATATTTACTTTGTTTCGGTCTAATGCAGAATATTAGTAAGTCCTTGATGCGCAAAGATAGATAGAAAGAGGGTTTCCCACAAGTATGGGAGGTTGTAGCCCTTTCTCGTAATTATAGACAAGGGTTCTTTCTACCTCAAGTGCGCAATTACAAATCGTTCTTTTCCGCTAAAATCTTTTCTTACCTCAATATCTTGAACTTTGGGGTTTCCCCTAAAAATATTTGCAACATCACAGGCATACTGATGATGGGTTTCGCAATAGATAGAAACCCCCTTCTTGGAGGAGTGATAAAGAGCAAAATTGAGCAACGCTTTATAAAAGAGAAGAGGATCACTATCCGGAACAAATAGGGCTGAATGGGGCTCGTGGTTAAGTACGTGATCTTCAATAAACTCTTTCTCTCTAAGGGGAATGTATGGGGGATTACTCACTATAACGTCAATGTATTCCCAAGGTTCTTTTGATGGCGATCGGGATAATGCCAAAAGATCATTTTGAACTAAAACAGGAGGAGAAAAATGATCCTTTGTGCTACAACGTTCTATATTGATGCGAGCTATTTGTATTGCGTTGTTCTCTTTTTCTATAGCAAAAATGCGATCTTGTCTGAGATAATAAGCCAAATATAGGGCAATGCATCCGGAGCCGGTACCTATATCTGCAATATTTCTTGGAAGGATTGTTGGTTGCCGCTGTAGGTCTTCCACAACTAATGTGCACAACTCTTCGGTTTCTGGGCGAGGAATAAGAACACCGGGAGCTACGGAAAGCGTGAGTGGCCCAAACTCAACCTCACCTATGACATATTGCATCGGGATGCCTTTTTGTAGTGCCTCTATGGAGTGAATTAAATCTTTGGCTTGCCGTTCCGATAAAAGAGTATCTTTGCAACGTAGCATCAGCTGGGTAAAAGAAGACTGGGTATAGTGCATCACTATTCGACGAGCAATACTTTTGGCTTCTTGCGACGAATACTGAGAAAGGAGGTTGGTTTCTACGGTACGCATAGCTTGCTCCAGCGTAGATGAAGAAGATAACGAAATCATTGCTTGTTTTTAGTTATGAGCAGAGACATACTATATATGAGACGTTGCTTGGATTTGGCCCGTATGGCACAAGGTCATACCTCCCCAAATCCGATGGTTGGTGCCATAATTGTTCACAAAGATAGAATAATAGGTCAAGGCTATCACCATAGAGCAGGTCTCCCACACGCCGAAGTATTGGCCTTTAGTTCCATTTCGGAACAAGATCACAACCTTATTTCCCATTCTACTTTGTATGTCAGTTTGGAGCCGTGTTCTCATTATGGGAAAACGCCTCCTTGTTGCGAATTGATTGCTCAAAAGCGTCCGAAGCGTGTGGTTGTTGCAATGGAGGATCCTTTTGAACAAGTCCGAGGTCGTGGAATACGATACTTGAGGGAGCGTGGCATAGAGGTTGAGTGTGGTGTCTGTGAGGAGGAGGCACGTTGGCTCAATCGTTTTTTTATAACTGCTCACGTGCATCATCGACCTTTTGTAACGCTCAAGTGGGCACAGAGCCGAGATGGATATATAGATAAAGAGATTGAGGGAGAGCGGCATTCCGTTCTTTTGAGCTCTTCTCTTCGTTTGCGAGAAGTACACCGTCTCCGGGCCTATCACGATGCTGTTTTGGTCGGAAATGGAACAGCTTTGACAGATAACCCTCAACTCACCAATCGCTTTTGGTGGGGACGTCAGCCTTTGAGGGTTGTTTTGTGTGGAAAGCGCAAATTAGGTCGCACATCACATTTGCTCAATGACAGTTATCTGACACTATTGGTTGTTCACGATTCAACTTACGATAGTTGGGTAGATGGATTGCAAAATACTCACTTGTTGCATCTTTTACCCCACGAAGGAATTCACGAACTCTTATACTATCTCTACCAGAGAGGAATTCATTCTCTTTTGGTAGAGGGAGGAGCATATACATTGCAACAATTTATAGATAACCAATTGTATGATGCCATAGAGAGAGAGATTGCTCCTATCAACTTGGGAAAAGGTACATTGGCTCCGAACATTTCTCTTGTATGAAAACATTTTGCTCATCTTTTTGTAGAGAGAAGAAGGATTTTTTGTTGATCTTTCCCTTTTTTGTGCCGATTTTGGTTTCATTGGTGTGGCGGGGAGATTCGGAGTATCTGCAGTTGAACGGGCGTTCATTTGCCTTCTTTTATCGCCCATATATCTATTTTGTTTTTGGTGTAGCTTTGCCTTTGCTGTTATTTCTTCTTTGGCAAAAGAATCGATTGAGGGAGACCTTTCCGATTTTTGATTGGTGTATTATTTTATTTAGTGCTGTAGCCTATGCTGCTGCTCTGACTGGTATTGCAGAGTTTTTGGTGTCTTTTTTTGCCTTGGCCGTGATTATTAACGCGATTGTGAGGTATAAAAAAAACAGAGAGAAACCTTTCAAGCGAAATAAACTTTTGTTGATTGCCTGCTGGCTTTATGTCTTGTTTGAAGCTTTTACTCTTTTATGGACTCCGACTTTGACGGCCTCGTGGAAATATTTTCGGCTAGAATTGTGGATCGGAATTGTTGCAATAGTCGGATTACTTTCTCCCCTTAGTGAAAGGATTGTGGTACGAATTATGTACTATGCTTTGTGGATTGGGTTGCTCTATACTTTTACTATTGTTGTTTTGTATGTAGAGGCTTGTAGTATGATGCCTTGTTCTTGGGGTGCGTGTTTTACTTTTGACAAACTGTACTTTCCCGGCTCCTTGGGGGCGCTTAGTCCTCATTTTATTGTAAAGGTTTTTCCTCACAATCACTATACCTTTTTGGCATTTCTAATGGCTATCCCTCCCATCTTTTTGGGTTTCTCTTCCCCAAGGAAGTCATTTCCATCCTCTCGTTACTGTCTGATCGCTGCATCCTTGTTGTCCAACCTCCTTTATTCCTTTATTTTGCAAAGTCGCTTGGGAATGATTCTATTTCCTGTTCTGATCGTTTGCTTAGGCATCAAGCTTTTTTGGCCCTATCGCAGCAACCGAGTTCTACAAATTTTTGCTCTATCATTGGGTGCTCTTGTCGGTGTCGTCGGTGTTTTTTTCTTAAAATCTTTCTTTCTCGACGGTCAAAGACTTCAATATGTGGAAATTGCTAATAATTTGATCAATAAAACGTCTTTTTGGAGTGGACAGGGATTGGGTACAGCTCACTCTTTTTTGCACTCTGTGGTGTCCGAAGAGCCTATTCAACATTTTCACAATCAATATGTACAATGTTTTGTAGAGGGTGGTATTCTCAGTTTGCTTCTCTTGTTGAATATTATCGGAGTATATGCTTTTTCTGCGGTAAGGCAGCGAAAAAGAGAGGCGGTAGTAGCCATTTTGGCTTTCGCTTTGCTGCTATCGGTAGATTTATTCGTCTACATATCCGAGTATGTGATGGCGATAGGTTTTTTGTATATGATGATAATCAATTACGAAAAGGAAGAATTTGTCCTTAGCGAAAAAGTGTAGGGGCTTTTCAGGGTGTTATGTAACCGTTTCTTAGAAATGGAAAAATGAACTTTTTTTGAAGATGATGTTCATATACCTTATCTCGTTTTCTGTGCTTTTTTGATCGTTTAGGGCTAATTCGTTGTCGGTTAGGCAATCTTTGTGGATATAAAAGAGAGGGAGAAACCTTCTCTTTTTTTTGTATATGGAGCTTTTGTGTACAGATTGGAAATTAGTTCCCTACGGGTAAAAAATTTCTTGGACGGAACGAAAATTAGTAGGGAATTATTCAAAATTAATTCCCTACTAATTGGCAAAAAGTAGGGAACTAATCGGACATTAGTAGGGAACTAATTGCCGATTGTTGCAGAACTATCGATAACGTAGTTGAGGAAGCTGCTTGGAAAGGGTAGGAGAGCTTCTTTTCTTTGCGAACAAGATCTATCGTCAACAAAAAACAGATTCGGGGTTTGTTTTAAAGTACAAACAAGAGGAATCGATCAAAATTCATAACTTTGCCCCGATCAATACGAACAGAATATGAAGATAATTGTTATATCTGTGTTAGTTGTAGCGGTAGCTGTGGTATTGCTTGGTGTTAGGCTCTTATTATTGCGCAATGGCTCTTTTGTCAATACCCACATAGAGGGAAACAAAGCCTTGTCCAAGAAAGGGATACGTTGTGCCAATCAAATGCTAAGAGAGGAAGAGCAACGATTGACTCTTCGAGACTTGATGAAAGAAAACAAAATATAATATCAGGGAAAATATGATAGGAAAGAGTAGACTCAATAGAGTTTTGGTCGCTGCGACCATATTGATGGGTGTGGGATCTTTTTGGGGGTGCACGCAAAAGAAACAAGGATCGGATACGAAAGAGACAGTTGCGTCTGATGCATCTTTATCTCAAGGCGGTTTGCGAGTGGCTGTCGTTAATATGGATTCTTTGTATAGCAAGTATCAATACTACATTGATGTAACAGAGCAGTTGGAGCAGCAAGCAAAGAGGAATGCAGCAACCTTGGAAAGTAAAGTAACTACTTTTCAAAGAGGGATGGCCGCTTTTCAAGAGAAGTTGCAACGAGGAGGTTTTGTGTCTCAAACGGCAGCGGAGCAGGAGCAGCAACGTTTGCTCAAGATGCAACAAGAGGGTCAGGTTTTAGAGCAGCGTCTTGCCGATCAGTTTATGCAAGAGTCTAAAAAGGCCAACGATCAGTTATATAAAGAGATTCAAGAATCTTTGGCTGAGTATAATAAAGAGAAAAAGTTTGATCTCATCCTTACAGACATAGGAATCGAAAATGTCCTCCTTTATGATGCCAAATATGATATAACGGATGATGTAATAGAATACCTCAATCGGGCTTACGAAAAAAATAAAGGTAAAAAAGAATGAGTAGAATAGAACTCTAAGCCGGTTTGATCGTTTCTAATACCCTTTCCAAAAACTTTTTGGGAGGGGTATTTCGGTTTAAGGGGAGGGCTTCTTTTCCTGTTTCAAAGAAATGATGAATTGAGGAAAAATTGATGGAAATTTTCTTTAATGTTTAACGAAAAGTCTTGCATATTTCTTAATAGTGGCAAATACTATTTGCTTTTGCTATATTTGCCGAACGATAAAACGTTGGTATCCTGCGGGGCAGCCGATATTTGTCGCAAACGATTATTTGGGTATAGAGGATTACAAACCAAAAACAAACATTATGGCAACAAAAAAGAAGCAAATTAAATTCAGCCTTGTCTACAGAGATATGTGGCAGTCTTCTGGAAAATATCAACCCACAGCAACTCAGTTGGCATCTATTGCCCCCGTGATTGTTGAAATGGGGTGTTTTGCCCGTGTGGAAACGAATGGAGGTGCTTTTGAACAAGTGAAACTTCTTGCCGGAGAAAATCCCAATGAAGCGGTAAGGGCTTTTACGAAAGAGTTCAATAAAGCAGGAATACAGACCCATATGTTGGACCGTGGGCTTAATGGATTGCGAATGTATCCCGTTCCCGCTGATGTACGACGCCTTATGTACAAGGTAAAGAAGGCGCAAGGAGTAGATATTACTCGTATTTTTGACGGGCTAAATGATGCTCGCAACATAATTCCCTCCATAAAATATGCCAAAGAAGCCGGAATGATCGCTCAAGCCACTCTTTGTATTACTTATTCTCCAATACATACAGTGGACTATTATTCCAAGTTGGCACACACCCTGATAGAGGCAGGGGCCAATGAAATCTGCCTTAAGGATATGGCGGGCATTGGTCGTCCTCGTTTCTTGGGTCAATTGGTTAAAGCGATAAAAACGCAACATCCCGATACTATAATTCAATATCACGGGCACTCGGGACCGGGCTTTTCGGTGGCTTCGATGTTGGAAGTTTGTGAGAACGGAGCCGATATCATAGACGTGGCAATGGAGCCCATATCTTGGGGCAAGATTCACCCGGATGTGATTACTATAAGAGAAATGCTTTTCGATGCAGGGTTTGATGTTCCGGAAATCAATATGAGTGCCTATATGAAAGCTCGAGCTTTGACGCAGAGCTTTATCGATGACTTTTTGGGCTACTTTATGAGTTCAACTAATAAAGAAACCTCTTCTTTATTAGTAGGTTGCGGATTGCCCGGGGGGATGATGGGATCTATGATGGCAGATCTCAAGGGAGTACATTCGGGCATAAATATGTACCTCAAGGGCAACAATAAGCCGGAGCTATCCATAGATGATTTGTTGGTTAAGCTCTTTGATGAAGTAGCTTACGTTTGGCCACGTGTTGGTTACCCTCCGCTGGTGACACCGTTTAGCCAGTATGTAAAGAACATAGCATTGATGAATGTGTACAATATGGTTCGAGGAGAAGGACGTTGGCAAGCTATTGACCAAAATACGTGGAATATGATTTTGGGCAAGGCAGGACATCTGCCCGGAGAATTGGATCCGGAAATAGTAGCTTTGGCAAAAGAAAAGGGATATGAGTTCTCTACCGAAGATCCTCAACAGTTCTATCCGGATGCTTTGGACGAGTATCGTAAAGAGATGGCTGACAATGGCTGGGATTGTGGGCAAGATGATGAAGAACTATTCGAACTGGCTATGCACGACCGCCAATATAGAGACTTTAAGAGTGGAGCAGCTCGTGAGCGCTTCAACACTGATCTCGAAAGTGCTAAAGCTGCGGCTTTGGCTAAGCAGGGCTTTGATGACAGCGACATTAAGAAAGCTATGCGTGCCGGAACCCACGAAATACCAGCCCCTATTGCCGGAACCGTTCTGTGGGAAGTGGATCCCATCGAAGGGTCTATGACTCCAGTCGCCGGATCCGAATATGTAACTGGTCAGCCTCTTTGTTTTATTCAAACTTCTTTTGGTCAGATTCAGCCTATAGAAAGCAATTTCACGGGCAAATTGATTGAGGTATGTGTTAGGCAGGGCGAAACTGTTCGTAAGGGTGACCCAATTGCTTTCATTCGTCCCGCGGAAAAAGAAGTTTTTTGGCCCAAGTACGAGTCTCCAATTGTGCGCATTGAGAAATTGGAACGCTTACCCAAACGCGTATATCGTTCTCGCCGAAAGGTTTGATTGAGGATAGAAATAGTTTCTAAACAAGGCTTCTATACCTTGTTCCCTTAATGTATAGAGAGGCACATAGGAAATTATTTTTCTATGTGTCTCCTTTTTATTTGCGCTGGGTAAAAAACAACTACATTTGCAGGGATGAAGACAGGTTCAGGATGAAAGAACAGAAAATATCGAAAATGGAGTACAACTTTGCCAAAGCTATAAAAGAGTACGAATTATACGATGTAATAGTGCATTTGAAAAAAGAATGTGAAGAGCTGAAAGATGCTTTGTTGATTTCAGATTTGGAGAATGTAGTCTCTCTTTATAAACAGTTTGCCTATTACATTGCTCAAGGTACGCCGGATAAAGAACAAAAGAGGGTTATTGTCTACCTACAGAAAACTCTTTTGGAAATCGCAGATCGGATACGCTTTAGGAAAAATAGACGAGATAATGGTGGTCGATATTATCAGATTATAAATGTAAGAGAGAGCGTAGAATCGGCATCGATTACCGAACTATCGACCGAGTTGTTGGAAAAAAAGAACCTCATAGTAGAGAATAGAAAGTTTTACGATGGTTTGGTGGAGCAATTGTTCGAAGCTCTTTGGACTACTCGCAGTTTGTCCGATCAGGAGATGCTGCTTATGGCACAACTGCCTGAAACTATTCGACTGTCATTGTGCGCTGCCATTACTCTGTCTTTTCACGAGTGTTGGGATTTGGGTAAGATTCGTTTTATTCTTCGAGAACTTTCTTCAATCGAGGTGAGTGTGGCTTATCGAATTCGTTTGGTGTGGGCATTGATTATGGTGGCTTCTCTTTATCGGGATCGCTTGCCCCTGTTTGAGGAAGAACTTACCCCTTTGCTGCAATTGGCCAATGATGTTTATCCGTTGGAAGAACTCCTACGAGCCCTTTTTGTACAATATGTGTTAGCTCTAAAGAGTGATAAGGTGGCAGATTCTTTGGGTGAGAAATCTGGACACATTCTTCAGCAAATGCAGGAACACTACCAAAACGATTTTTCCCCTTTGTCAGAGGGCAATGGGGTGTCAGACGAGGAACTGTTCAACTTGATTTCTTCGCACGAAGAAGACAAAGAATTTCAGAAGTTGGAAGAAGAGATGCAACAACTTTCTCAAATGGAGGAGGAAGGCATAGATATGGTTTTTTTTCATTTCAAAAATCTAAAGCAATTTCCCTTTTTCGAAGATCTATCTCATTGGTTTCTTCCATTCGATCCATCGCACTATTCTACAGCAGCAACCTATGAGCATAATAAGCAAGTGTTCGAAGTTTTATTACCCATTTTTGAGCAAAGAATGTGCGATTCGGACTTATACTCCCTTATGCAAACGTGGAGTGGTATGGTGGCTTTTCAAGGAAATCCTCTTGTAGAGCAGATGCAACACTTTGTGGAAGAAAGTCAAGAAAAGGGTATTCCGTCACCTCGACAAGAACAGGTTCTTGCTGCAAAAAAGTACGTGGAAAATCTTTTCCGTTTCTACGAACTTTATTCTGGGAAGCGTTTTTTTGTACCCAATCCTTTTCAAGATGGAGAATTTCTTCGAGAGCTACCTCTTATTCGTCCTTATGTAGAGCGAGAAAGTGTGTTAGAAGCAGCCGCCTACTCTTTCTCCAAATACGGGTTTTATCCTCAAGCTATAGATATGTTGAATCAGTTATCGACCTTTAAGAAGCAAGATCCCGCCATTTATTCTTCCATTGGTTATAACTATATGATGCTCGGTAATTACGATGAAGCAATCAAAAACTTCCTTCTTTGTGATTTGATAGGAGGTTCTCGTATTTCGGTGATGAAGCAGATGGCTTATTGCTATAGAAAAAGTAATCGTTTGGATGAGGCTCTTGAGGTATACCGGCGGATTGGTCAATTATCTTTATCGTCGTCCTCATCGGACAATGAAGAACTTCTGTCCATTGCAACTATTCAGATTGGGAAGAAGCAATACAAGGATGCCCTTAGAACACTGTACCAGTATGAATTTACCGTGCAAAAAGAGTTCGGTAAATTAAGTCTTTATAGGCTCCTGAGTTGGTGTTTGTTATTGGACCAACAATATGAACAAGCTTTACAATATAACTCTCGGTTAGTAGCCCTTGCAACTTCGACTACAACAGATTGGTTGAACAGAGGACATATCTTTTTGGGAATGAACGATACGCAACAAGCTGTGCAGAGTTACCAAAAGAGCATTGAATTAGGAAATAAGGAGGTATGGAAAGAAAAAATGAAAGAAGATAAAGCCGATTTGTTGGAAGCCGGGGTAGCACCATTCTTGTGGTCTATTGTGTATGATGCCGTACAGCTCTCTAATTCATCTTTGTGAAGTTGTGCAACTTGGGTAAGTATGATTGGGATATTTAACGATACTTTTCCACCCGCAGTAGATGGAATAGCGCGTATTGCGTATAATTATGCTTTTCATCTCTCTCAGAAAGGACATTCGGTGTGTGCAATAACTCCGAAGATCTCGGAAGTAAATTATGCAGAACCCTTCGAGGTATACAGCTACAGATGTATGGGGCTCCCTGTGAGTAAGCCCTATAAATTGGGAATAGCACAAATACCAACAAACTCTTTTAATGCTATAAAGAATTTGCCGCTTTCTTTGGTTCACGCCCATAGCCCTTTTATTACGGGAAAATTGGCAAGAAGTATTTCTATAAAGAAAAAAATACCCTTTGTGGCCTCTTTCCATTCTAACTTTAGGGAAGAGTTTCGTCAGTTTTTTCACAGTACGACCATAGCAGACTACGCAATCAGAAATATCGTTTCCTTTTATGAATCCGCCGATGAGGTATGGGTTCCTCACGCAGGAGTTGCCGATTTATTGATTGACTGCGGTTTTAGGGGACGAAATATAGAGATTGTAACCGATGGTTGCGATTTTTGTAATGTTTCTCACGCTGAGGCTTTGCGTCAAGAGAGACGAGTGGCTCTCGGAGTGGAACCAGAAACTCCCTTATTGTTGTTTGTTGGGCAGTTGATTTACGAGAAAAATATCTCTTTCCTGATTGAATGTCTGGCGCAATTACGAGAGAGAATACCTTTTAAAATGGTTTTTGTGGGGGATGGTGCCGATTTGGATAGCTTTAGAGAGCAAGTGCGTATCCGACATTTGCAGGAAAATACATTTTTTACGGGAATGATCTATTCACAAGAAAAATTGGCATCTTACTATGCCGCTGCTGATTTATTGCTTTTCCCCTCTTTGACGGATTGTGCACCTTTGGTTCTCCGAGAGGCAGCCTCATTGAATACTCCTTCTTTACTCATAGAGGGAAGTGTGTCGGCAAACGTGATAGAGGACAATTGTAGTGGTTTCCTGACAGCTCCCTCCGAAGAAGATTTTGTAGATCGTATTGCTGAAATACTGAGCCAAAAAGAGTTGCTTCGTACTGTTTCCTTGGTGGCAGGGAAGTCTCTTTCTCAACCTTGGGAGGATGTTGTGGAGGAAGTGTATAATCGTTATCAGCACATCATAAATAGAAATAGATAATTGGGTGGCTACTCAGAAGAGACTATTAGTTATTCATCGAGCTTTGGCTCCCTATCGTATAGACGTGTTCAACTCTTTGTCCAAATCTTACGATATGGATTTCTATGTAGAGTATGAGGACGCTTTGGAGCAGAGTTTTAGCAAGGAAAAACTATACAGACGAAAGTTATTTCCTCATCGCGTATTACGTAAGGGATGGGGGGGAATTGCCAATCTACGTTTGCAGGTGATTTCTATACTCTTCAGAGGACATTATGATGTGGTGCTGTGTAGTGAGTTCAATCTCATTACAGTCCTTTTGTTTGTTGTATCCAAGCTTTTGAAGCACAGACCTCGCATCGTTGTTTTGTGTGATGATAATCTAACGATGGCACAGCAAACGGTGCAAAGTTCTTCTTGGCAATCTTCATTTAAGAGAAGGTTAATGAGAGTTGTAGACGGAGTTGTATTTTGTGATTCAGAGGCTTTGACTTCTTATGCAACGCTTTTAGGAAATGGAAAAAGGGACGGACTTTGCTACCTTCCTATTGTGCAAGACGAAAAATTTGTCCGAGCCGAATCATTAAGGGCTTTCCCCATAGCCTATCAGTTGATGCAAAGTTATAATTTGTCTAACTCCGATTGGGTTTTGCTCTTTGTCGGACGCTTGACCAAGGTCAAAAATGTATCAACTTTGATCTCTCTTTTCGCTGAACAATTCTCCCATATACCCCAAGCCAAGTTGCTCGTAGTAGGTAATGGAGATCTTGAGGGTGAATTAAAGGCAGAAATTTTGCGACTCAATATATCTCACAAGGTTATTTTGGCAGGAAAACAAGAGGGATTGGAGCTCTATGCTCATTATTTGTTGGGCAATGCTTTTATTCTTCCCAGCTTGTACGAACCTTTTGGAGCGGTTGTTTTTGAAGCTCTTGTATTGGGGATTCCAGTGGCTTGTAGCCGAATTGCCGGAGCCAAAACTTTAATATCCACGGAAGAAGAGTTGTTTTCCCCCTCAGATGAAAGAGAGTTCGCAGAGGTCTTGAATTTCCTTTACAGTAAGAGAAATAATCTCTCGTCTGCACAAAAAGGCACCCTAAACCCGAGTCGAATCAATACAACGTTCGACCAATTTTTAGCCCCCCTGTACAAACTTTTGGGCTGAACTTGTTTTTTAGGAAATTAGGGGGAGAAAAGGTTTCACCAGTTCGTATAGCGCTATCCCTGTGGCAACACTTACGTTGAGAGAATGTTTGGTTCCATATTGTGGAATCTCTATACAGTGGTCTATCAAAGACATAACACAATCGCTAACACCGTGTACTTCGTTGCCGACAATCAGAGCAATTCCCTTTATTTCTTGACTTATGTGAGAATGCAAACTTTGAGGAAAAACGCTTTCGGAGGCTTGTTCCAAGGCACATATAGTGTATTTTTTTTCTTTCAAGTAAGTAATAGCATCTTGAATATCAGAGAAATAAGTCCAATCAACACTCTCTTCTGCCCCCAGAGCGGTTTTGTGAATCATAGTGTGAGGAGGGGTCGCCGTAATGCCACACAAATATAATTGCTCTAATCTAAAGGCATCGGCTGTTCTGAACATAGATCCGATGTTATTCATACTTCGGATGTTATCCAAAACCAAGATAATGGGAAGTTTCTGGCAGTCCTTGTATTCATCTATGGTTAGCCGATGCATCTCCGGAATGGATAGTTTACGCTTCATAAAGTGAAGTTGAAATTTTAGCGGTTATATGTTGTGCAAAATTACTGTTTGTTATATGATTTTCCTTAACTTTGAGAAAAGCGGTAGGGAACAATGGAGCAATGGTTGGGAATGTTAAGCCTCAAAAGGACGACTTTTCCCAGGACGAGGAATAGAAAGTCGGAAAACAGTGTTTAGTTCCTATTCCCTACGGAAATCTGCAATATAAAGTATGCCTATGAAAGATAAGCAACACCGTCGCTCTTCCTTTTTATTCTTCCTGCTGTTAGTGGTTTTTGTGACTTCTCTGTGGTTAATCGGAGGAGTAGTAGCTCCAATATTGGATCGAAGTACTCCTCTTGGGTTGGTGCGTCAGAGTCCTTTTGACACGTTTTTGACAACAGTGCAGCATCATATGCACACTTCCATTGGTATTTTACTTTTGCAGATTATTGTAATCTTGACCGCTGTTCGCTTTGTTGGGTGGATCTTTAAGAAGCTAAAACAGCCCACTGTGATTGGAGAAATTGTGGCGGGGATACTCTTAGGTCCCAGTCTTTTGGGTTGGTTGTGGCCAGAAGCAATGGAATGGTTGTTCCCTCAAAAAAGTTTGCCAAATTTGGAGCTATTGAGCCAATTTGGTTTGATCCTTTTTATGTTTACCATTGGAATGGAGCTGCGTATCAAGGATATAAAAGTGCAGGCAAGACAGGCTTTGGTTATTAGTCAAGCAGGAATTTTTATTCCATTTCTGTTGGGAATGGTTTTATCTGCTCTTGTTTACAAGAATAATCTTTTTACAGTTCCTTTTGTCCCTTTTACTCTGTTTTGTGGTATTGCAATGAGTATAACCGCATTCCCGGTTTTGGCCCGCATAATACAAGAGCGGGGTATGGGTCGCTCTCCTTTAGGGAAATTAGCTCTCAGTACGGCAGCAGCAGGAGACATTGTTGCTTGGTTAATGTTGGCAGCTGTTATGGCTGTTACACAAAGTGGCAATTTCTCGGGTGCACTTTTTAATATGCTGTTCCTTACCGTTTACCTCTTGTTTATGTTTTTTGTGGTTCGTCCTCTGTTCAACCTTATAGGACAGCTATACAATAGAAAAGAGGTGGTTAGTCGATCCATTGTCGGCATTATATTTACATTGCTGCTTATTAGTTCGTATCTCACGGATATTCTCAGTATGCACGCTTTGATCGGAGCTTTTCTGTTGGGATTGATTATGCCCGAAGATTTACGTTTTAGAGGGGTTATCAATGAGAAGGTAGAAGATGTATCGCTGACTCTTTTTCTCCCTCTTTTCTTTGTTAGTTCGGGTTTACAAACACATCTTGGGCTTATAAATAGTGGATCATTGTGGTTGCTATTTGTCTTGTTTACGGTGGTTGCCATTATTGGGAAAATAGGGGGTACCTATCTCTATGCCCGTGTTTGTAATGTAGACAAAAAGGAAAGTCTTTACTTGGGCGTTTTGATGAATACACGCGGATTAATGGAATTGGTTGTGTTGAGAATTGGGCTTGATTTGGGAGTATTGCCCCCGGTTATTTTTGCAATCTTAGTGCTGATGACCTTGGTGACTACTTTTATGACAACACCATTGATGCAGCTGATCGATTTTATTCATTCTCGTATTTCTAAAAAACGTAATGCTGCTGTGTCTATCCCCAAGTTGAAGGTTCTAATTTCTTTTGGGCGACCTGATACAGGAATCCATCTGATGCGTTTGGCACACCAAATGTTTCATACCAAGAGAGACCATACGGATTTATCTTTGCTGCATATTACGATGAACAGCGGTGTAAATCCGATTGATGAAGAAAATTTTTATCAGGAAAATTTCTCTCCAGTTCTGCAAGAGGCTGCCAGATATAAGATACAAGCGCAAACTCTGCATAGGGTGTCTAACAGCCCCTCGGACGAGATTATACGTACGGCCAACAGGGGGCAGTACGATTTCCTTCTTGTTGGTGCTGGGCTGAATTTATCTGGCAATTTGACAGACAAAGAATTGATCTCTTATCACAAACATTTGCAAAAACGTTGGCGAAGGTTTTCTATATCTTCGCCCGAGGCTCTCTTGAGTGCTAAACATATGTTCCAAGATAAGATGAGTAGTTTTGTCTCTCTGACCGAATGCTCGGTGGGTATATATA
Organism: Bacteroidota bacterium; assembly: GCA_023396255.1. Lineage (GTDB taxonomy): Bacteria > Bacteroidota > Bacteroidia > Bacteroidales > Porphyromonadaceae > Porphyromonas. The sequence continues at coordinate 39,925 of JAEWWU010000007.1, read as the reverse complement.
TCAATCGGTCAAACAAAACTCCCCATAAAGTTCTTCTTCCCATTTATAATGAGGCTGATCTCAAACTGTTGCCTTATGCTTACAATGTACAATCAATCAACAAGGCTTCCTTAAGTGTGTTGCCGCTCTTATCGGAAAAAGAAGCAAGTTGCTCCATTTGTTTTCAAATACCTCAAGAAAACTTTTCTTTATTGGAACCGGCTATGCTGGGGCAGAATATGAGAGGGTATGACCTCTTGATTATAAGTTATGGCACGTGGAATTTGTTGTTAGATCAACATTTGGAAGAACTTGATTATCTGCCAAGTACAATAATAATACATAGCAATCGACCAGTTTTAGGTCATATGGAACCACGAAAGTTGTAGGGTAGAGAAGAGTGGCTTTACTTATGCAGCTATAAAGTTGTTCTTGGAATATAAAAATATCTTGGAAGAGTTTTTCATTTTCAGGGAAGTAACGAAAATTTTGAGGGAATTATTGAAAAATAATTCCCTCAAAATCATTGATTTGCAGGGAACTATCTAGTTCAATAATGAGTTGGGAAGTGAAACCTTTGGGGATCGACGTAAATTCTCGGAGATCGGTAGCTTGAAATGTTCGTTGGGAAACTGCTAATGATAAGCTCACACTAACTTGTAAAGCCGATGTTTTGTCATTTATCTACTCGGTCCTTACTAGCTCTTTCTTTTGGAATTGAACAGAGGAAAGGAACTATTAGAATACAAGTGTTTTAGAAAAAATTCTGATTTATTCAAACTTTATGCTTTTGGAAGGAGTTATGTGAGCAATAATTCCGACGGGAAGAAGTAGCATCAACATACACAAGGTAAATGCTCCCAGATTAACCAAAAGCCAATGAATAGGATTTATCTCAACAGGAACGTAGGCAAGGTAATAAATGGCAGAGTCTAACCGTAACAGATGAAACTGTTGTTGTAGGAAACATAAAATAAAGGCCAAAAAGTTTCCCCACAATAGACCGGTTCCAATAATTTGAGTGGAGATGACAATGAATAGTTTCATCACCGCACCATCTTTCATCCCTAAAGCTTTTAGGATTGCAATGGTATAGGTTCGATCCAGAATGAGAATAAGAAGGCAGTTGATTAAAGTAAAGGAGCAAACCAACCCCATAAGAGAAAGCAGAATAATTGCATTGGAATCTAACATAGCAATCCAATCGTATACATTTACGTGTAACTCCTTGGCGGTGTTTAAGCCGATTGTTTGATTTTCTACATAACGGCTATCTCGGAGTAGAGTTGTTATACTTTCTACAGCTGCTTCTACGTTTTCCTCTTCTTGAGAAAATATCTCCAAACGAGAATAGATATCGGGAGAAAGACATAGAACTTTGCGTAGGGTAGATTGAGGCACAAGGGCCAACGGCTGCGTGGTTCCTGAAAGGTCAAGTAACCCGGTCAGCGTAAATGTTCGTAGTTTGATTTGTGGGGATAGAATGTATAAGTTCACTCTGTCTCCAATCTTAAGAGATAGAGATTGAGCCAGTGAGGCTGGCAGTACAATGGGATTGGAGACTGTATCTTGTGAAGAAAAATAGGGTAGAGTCCCCTCTTGTAGCAGGGCGGAAAAAGATTCCCTTTGCCAAGGAGTTTGTAGACCTATGATGCTTACTCCTTGATAAGAGTCTTTAGTCTTTACAATACCAGCCGATTGCACTACGGTCCGAACTCCACCAACACGAGGAAGTTGTTCTATGGCGCTAATCATATCATAGGGAGCTTTGAGCCTACTCTCTACATCGTTGAATACTTTGCCAAATTCATTAAGAACGATATCTCCCCCTACAACTCGAATCAGATTGCGCACTCCTCCCTTGAACCCACTTACGACAGAGACAGTAATGAGCATAACAGCTACACTCAAGGCTATGGCCGGTATAGCCAATCGAATTAGGGAGTGTACTTTGCTGGCTTCCGTCCTTTTGTAAGGGCGCATTCTCCTGGATAGGAAGGTCAGTAAAGAAAATAAATTCTTATTGTCTTTTTTCATTCTCCTATCTCACCCAATTCCAACCATCTGTCGGTTTTTTGTTCAATTTCACTTAGCAACAAACGGATGCGATCTCCAAAAGAGACTAATTCGTCCCCGTTCAGACTACCCGAGGACATTTGCTTTTCCAATGAAGTAACTTCCTTTTCCATTGCTTCTATGTCAGAGCCCAATTGTAGGTATTCTTGTTCCTCTTTGTATGAACGTTTATTTTTGGGCTTTGTACTTGTTGAGGTTTGTTGTTTCTTTTCTGAATGATGGTCGGGTAATGGTTTGTTCCCTGTTGTTTGCTCAAGAGCCTTTAGGTGTTCTCTGTACTGGGTAAATGTGCCAGGGAAGTCTTTTATTTTCCCATCTTCTAATCCAAAAACAAAGAGATGGTTCACAATTCGATCCATAAAAAAACGATCGTGAGAAACGATCAATACACATCCAGAAAAGTTGATTAAATAGTCCTCTAAAACACTTAGAGTAACAATATCAAGATCATTGGTGGGTTCGTCCAGAATAAGAAAGTTTGGATTTCCCATCAATACAGTACAAAGGAAGAGTCGACGCAACTCCCCTCCGCTAAGCTTTTCTAATGGAGTGTATTGCCGTTTGGCATCGAATAGAAATCTCTTGAGAAGTTGCGAAGCTGTAATTGTCTGTCCTGTTTGAGCTTCTGTTATGTGTTCGGCGATGTCTGTAACAACGTCAATTACTCGTTTGGTGGTATCCCACTGTGGAGTTATTTGTGCGTAGTATCCAAAACGAACGGTACTCCCTACTTCTATGGTTCCCTTGTCTGGTGGAATGAGACCTTGAATGAGATTCAGGAATGTTGTTTTTCCTGTTCCATTAGACCCTATAATCCCTATACGATCTTTTCTCGAAAAAATGTAGGAGAAACAGTTAATGAGGGGAACTTGGTTGTAACTTTTGCTCAGATTCTCTATTTCAATAATTTTGTTGCCAATGTATCCACCGCTTCCGATAGGAGAGATAGTAGTGGTCTCGCGATGCAATTTTATGTTACTCTGAAGATCGCTTTGCAGAGAGTCAAAAGCTTGTTTACGGGCTTTTTGTTTGCCTCCCCTTGCTTGCGGCTGCCTCCTTATCCATTCTAATTCTCGGTTATAAAGGTTTTTCATTTTTTCCCCCAAGACAACTTCATTCTCTATGCGTTGTTGTCTTTTTTCTAAAAAAGACTCATAGTTCCCCTCATAGCCATATACTTGTGCGTGGTCTATTTCCAAGATGCGAGTACATATATTGTCCAAGAAGTACCGATCGTGTGTAACTAAAAGAAGGGTCATCTTATTTCGAGACAAGTAACCCTCTAACCACTCAATGACTTCAACATCTAGGTGGTTGGTGGGTTCATCCAAAATGATTACATCTGGTTGAGTGATCAAGATACCGGCAAGAGATACTCGTTTTTGTTCACCACCGGAAAGGGAATCAACAATTAGGGAGGTATTGGTTATCCTTAATTTGTGAAGTATTTCACTAGCTTTCCGCTCATAATCCCAAGCCTGCTGCGCTTCCATCTGTGGGAGTAATTCGTCCATACGGACCGAGTTATTGAGGGCGACAGCCTCTTCCCAGCTACCGACTAATTGCGTCAACGGATCGAATGGGGAAAAGCAAGCCTGTAATACAGTTGTTTGTGGGGGAAAATATGGCTTTTGAGGGAGATAAGATATGCGAAGATCTCTTCTTCTTGTAATAGTCCCTTCGGATGGTTCCAATTCTCCCATAATAATTTTTAAGAGAGTGCTTTTTCCGGAACCGTTAACTCCAACCAATCCTATTTTGTCCCCATCTTGCAGAGAAAAAGTTACATTATCAAGGATTTCTATATCTCCAAATCTTTTACTTATGTGATCTAACTGAAGCATTGCTCGGACTATCTATATTTGTGTCAATTTCAGAGAACAAATTTCTTATTTGGGAGCTATGCCGTGTTGTTTGCGGAATTTGTCGGCTAAATTTTCTATGTCCTTTATGAAACGGATAACCACAGCTCCTCTAAATCGCCCATACTTAACCACAGGATCTTTGTAGTATTTGGGTTGGGACAATAATGCAGCATAATCCTCTACATTATTGTCCCAAATTTTGTCGTCTTTGCCATATTTTGCAGCCAATCGCTGTGCATCGCTAAGGTGCCTCTCTCCAGAAGCATAAGCCGCCAAGGCAAATTTAATGCGTTGCTCTTTGTCCGAAATTTGTTTGTATTTGTTTTCAAAAATTTGAAGAGTTTTGGCTCCGGCTCTGATGTTATTGGCAGGAACAAGAAGTTGTTTTCGATTGTATCCGAAGCGTCTTCCCGTTGCCGGCATAATTCCCATTACGCCACTAGCTCCACCGGGACCAACAACGTGGGCGTGAAATTTTGATTCGTGATATCCTATGGCCGCTAAAATGTACCAATCCCAGCCAATGGCTTCAGCTTCTTGGCGAAAGAGGTCATCGTAAGGGGAGATTGGTTTTGGGGGCTTTTGAACAAGGGTGTCTGTGAAGCTGGGTTGCTGTATGAAATTTTTTTGCACTGCAACCTCCACGCTATCAAGGGAGGAAACTTTGATGTTGAGAGAATCATCTTCCAAAGTATCGGCTGCTGCGCTTGCGTATGGCCTCATAGCTGTACACATCAATAAAATTGCAGACAGGACTGGTATGGAAATAAAACTAAGAAAAACAGGTAGCCAATGATTGTTGAAAAATTTCATAAATATATTTGCTCTGTCCCTCCCTAACTATATTCTTGTCTTTTGTCAATGGAAGAGAAAGGTATTTCACTCACCTCGGCTGTTGCGAAAGTGGCGATGAAGAGTGCTCTTCCTGCCTGCGAACAAGTAGAGCCACATTTTCTATGTGATGAGTATGTGGAAACATATCTACAGCACACGAACGAGTAACTTTATATTCTTTACTAGCTGTAAGTAAAGATAAATCCCGAGCTTGTGTTGCCGGATTACAACTAACGTATACGATTCGTTTGGGTGCAGACTTGAGAATGACCTCTATAACATCTTGGTGCATTCCTGCTCGAGGAGGATCGGTTATGATAACATCTGGAGATCCGTGTTGGGCGATAAATTCTTCATTGAGTACATCTTTCATATCTCCAGCGAAGAATTCCGTATTGGCAATCCCATTGAGATCTCTATTTTGGTAGGCATCTTGCACAGCCTCTTCTACATACTCAATTCCAATGACCCTCTTGGCAGAATGAGCTATGTAGTTGGCAATTGTTCCGGCTCCGGTGTACAGGTCATAAACAACTTCGTGGGGTTGCAAGTCAGCAAACTCAACCACCTTGTCATACAACCTAATAGCCTGTTTGCTATTGGTTTGGTAAAAAGATTTCGGACCGATTCGGTAGGTGAGTGGGCCCATTTGTTCGTAAATGACCTCTTTGCCGTAGTATAGGATGGGTGTTAAATCGGTAAGGGAGTCATTTAGTTTGGTATTGATCACGTAAAATAGAGAGGTAATTTGAGGAAATTGTTCTAACAGTGCATTTAATAAAGCTTCTCGGCTATCTTTATTGTCTTGAGCAAAAGCGATAAATACCATCAAATCCCCCAATGTGGTGTTGCGTATCATAAGGGTGCGCATCATTCCTTCTTGTTTACGAAGATCATAGAACGGGTATTTTTCGATTGAGGCCAAACAATAACTACGAACAAAATTGCGCACCTCGTTGGCGATAGGAGCTCCCAAATGGCATTCGTCAATGTTTAGAACCTTGTCAAATAGCCCTGGCATATGGAACCCCAAACCATACAGCTGTTCATCGGAGGCATTTTCCGGAAGTTGCCGTAATTCTTCGTTGGTGAACCATTTCCTATTACTAAAGGTAAACTCTAACTTATTCCTGTAGTTGTAGGGATTGTCTAAATCGTATCCCACAATTGTCTCATACTCGTCTACAGCAATGTGCCCCAGTCGTCTCAGAGCATCTTTGACTTGTATGTCTTTGGCTTGTATTTGTCTTGCATAGGGAATGTGTTGCCATTTGCATCCTCCGCAAAGAGAAAAATGCTTACACCGAGGAATAGATCTATCGGGTGCGTATTGAGTTATTTCAACAATTCGCCCTTCCATATAGCTACTTCTTTTTTTGGTTACCTGCACCGTACAGACATCTCCGGGTGCGGCATATGGAACGAACAGAACACACTCATTTACGTGAGCTATTGCTCTTCCCTCGGCAGCCAACTGTTCAATTCGAACCCCCTCTATCAATGGTTTTTCTTTTTTTCGTGCCACTATAGCAAAGAGGATTTAACGTTGGTTATTTACTAACTGCTGTACGATATTTTTGTACTCGGATGCTAATTCTTGAGCTTGCTGTTGTGTAGGGGCTTCTGTATAGATGCGCACAATTGGCTCTGTGTTGCTGGAGCGAATCTGTACCCAAGAATCGACAAAGTCGATTTTAACACCATCGATGGTATTGGGGTTGAGAGCCGCAACTTTTTCTTTGAGTTGATCAAAAAGATTTGAGGTATCTACTTGTGGATTTAACTCTATCCGTTCTTTACACATCTCGTAGTTAGGGTATCTTGTGCGCAGTTGGCTCGTAGATACTTTACTTTTTGCTAAGTGAGTTAGGAATAGAGCTATTCCCAATAGAGCATCGCGACCAGAGTGCAATTTTGGGAAGATAACTCCTCCATTACCTTCTCCCCCGATAAGAGCATTGGTTTGATGTATAGCAGTAACAACATTTACTTCACCAACGGCAGCAGAAGTGTACAAGCCCCCGTGTTGTTCTGTTACATCTCTTAGAGCTCGCGTGGAACTCATATTAGAAACAGTATTTCCCCCCCCGTGGTAAGACAACAGGTAGTCGGCAACTGCAACGAGGGTGTATTCTTCCCCAAAAAAGTTTCCTTTCTCGTCTATAATGGCAAGCCGATCTACATCAGGATCAACAGAAAAGCCCACGTGAGATTGAGTCTTACGCACAGTGTTGCACAAATCGGTCAAATGCAAAGGAAGAGGTTCTGGATTGTGGGCAAAATTCCCATTGGGAATATCGTTGATGGCATGCACTTGTTGTACACCTAAGGCCTTTAGTAAAGGGGGAAGAGCAATTGCACCAACAGAGTTGATGGCATCATAGGAAACTGTAAAATTGGCAGCCTTGATTGCTTCAATATCAACCTCTTCTAGTTCTAAAATAGCCTTGATATGTTTCGATAGGAAGTCGCTTTCTTTTACAATGCCCATCTCTTCAACAGGAACAAAGGAAATATTTTCTTGAGAGGCCAATTGTAGTACTTCTGCACCTTGTGAGGCCGACAAAAATTCGCCTTTTCGGGTTAGTAGTTTGAGGGCGTTCCAATTTTTTGGATTGTGAGAAGCTGTTATAACAATACCTCCATCGGCTTCACTTTCAATAACGGCCATCTCTGTAGTGGGTGTTGTTGCCAATCCGATATCTATAACATCACAACCCATACTTTGTAGCGTACCTACAACGATATTTTTGACCATCTCTCCACTTATTCGAGCGTCCCTTCCAACAACAATGAGAGGTCTATTCTTATGCTCACTCTCCTTGCGAGTAAGCAAGGCATACCCACAAGTAAACTGAACTATACTGACAGGATTCAAGCCTTCTTGTATGCTCCCTCCTATGGTACCTCTAATCCCAGAGATTGATTTAACGATGGACATCTTAGACGTTTTTATATTGAAAAATTATTATTTACTCTCTGATAAACTCGTATCTAACTTCTTCACAAAACATAGGATATCCTACTTTGTAAGCTTTTTCTGGACCAACCAAAAAAGGAATAATTAGTTGAACACGGGCACCATCCCCAACAATGCTAAGTGGAAAGGCTATTCCTTCACAAACTAATTCATTGAGCGACTCTCCCGGTGCTGGATTTATAAGTTCGTAGTGCAAAGCTCCACGATTATAGCGGTCTACATACAATATTTCGGTATCTTGGTAGTGCCCCTTGGATAAATTATCAAATACATTTATGGGATTTGGATTGAAAAAGTGCCCTTTGAATCGAAGGATTACTTTGGTTTTTTCAGGAGTGGGCAATTGTCCCCCCTTGTCCAATACATTCATATATACTCCATTGGAGAATTTGTAAAATACATTGGGGGTAAAATCTGTTTGTCCCTCTGTAATTTCTTGCACGAAAAGATTATGGGTTGCGATATAGGAGGAAATAAACTTTTTTTCATCTCGAACCATTTGGGTCAAAGATTTTACACTGTCTTTCTTTTTGCAAGAAGTTAATATTCCCACTTCCGGCAGCATTGAAGTCACTAATAGTACGACAAAAATTATTTTCTTCATGGTGATATCTGTGTATAATGCCCTTACCGTCAATTATTTGTTGAATAAATTTTCTATTTGTTGTAACAAGATGCTCCGAGCTTCGAGCAGAGTACCCGAAAATTCTGCTCCTGCAGCGTTTTTGTGACCACCCCCTCCAAATCCTTCTTTTGCCACAATATTCACGGGCCAATCTTTTTCAGAACGGAGAGAGATTTTGATTCCATCGGTTTCATTTTCTCGTATAAATGCAGCAATCTCAATAGTCTCAGCAGATAAAGGAAAATTGACCAGACCATCCATATCAGACTCTTGCATATCAAATTGAGAAAGTTCTTCTAAAGAGAGCATAAACAGGGCTGTCTTTAGATGGGGAAAATACTCTATCTTCTTATTGAGAATATAACCCAAGAGCTGTTGACGTTCTATTTTGTCATTGTGGAATATGTTTTGAACAATGGCTTCCTTGTCCCCGCCACACTCAATCAATTGTCCGACGATAGTATACAGCTCCCCTCTAGATGCATTGTGCGCAAAGAGTCCCGTGTCAGTGCAGATTGCAGCAAGCCAACAAGTGGCTATTTCCGGGGTTATGGAAGAGATTTTCGTGTCGGGCAACCCAACCAATCCGCATAAGACTTCAGCAGTAGCGCTTCTAAAAGGTTCGGAGATTGTGAGGTCGTTGCCTTCTTCGGGGTCAGGGTGGTGGTCAATAATAACTACAGCGCAGTTCTTTTTCTGTTGCAGATGTAGGCTGATCAAATTCTGCAATTCCCTCCCCATACGGTAAGAGGCATTGAAGTCTAAATAAAATATGAGATCAGATAGAGCAAGAATATCCTCAACGGATTTTGTGCCATTGTCCGATAAAGAGACCCACTGAGAGGCCCCTGGTAACCACTGCAAAGTACGAGGGATAGGGTCGCTATTTATTACAGAGATACACTGAATTCCACTTTGCTGTAACCAAAGCATAAATCCCAAAGCACTTCCTACTGCATCTCCATCCGGATGCTTGTGGGTGATGATAACAGCTCGTTGTTTTTTTCCAAGCAGATTATTGAGATCTTTGTTTATCGTTAAATGACTCATCTGTTCAAGCAAATGTTGCCGACAAAGGTAATTAAATTATTCAGTGTTACATAGGATTTCTATGTCTACAGCAGGAGAAATATGCTTTGTATTACGGGCCTTAGATGTGCTTCCTATTCCCCTTATGTGAAAGATTGCGAACGAATCCCTTCGTAATAAAGGGCTGATTTCTCTCAAAACGAAAAATCAGCCCTAAACTTTTTGTCAGCTCAAAAAGGGCAGAAAAAAGAACAGATTGTCTTCAACAAACTACGCTATACCATCAGAATATGTGTGGGGGTAAGTACACCAAACAGAGTTACCATTATCGCTCCTTTGGAAGCCTCTTACCCCACACCGACTTTATTTTTGTTGAGAAAGATATAGATGCATCGCTGATGCCGCTTTACGTCCATCGCCCATTGCTAAGATTACAGTAGCTCCACCTCGAACAATATCTCCTCCAGCAAAAATTTCGCTAATGGAGCTTTGGTTGTTTTCATTAACAACGATAGTCCCTTTTGGAGAAACTTCTAATCCTTCAATAGAACGAGGAATAAGAGGATTGGGAGACACGCCTATACTTACTACAACCTCATCCACGGCAATTTCTTCTATGCCCCCCGGGATAGGTTCTGGACGACGGCGTCCGTCGGCACCTGGTTCGCCTAGTTGCATTTTCTGCAAAATGACCGAAGATACTCGTCCTTTTTCATCACCTCTGTATTCAATGGGATTGTGTAGCGTTAAGAATTCTACACCTTCTTCTTTGGCGTGTTTTACCTCTTCGGCTCGCGCAGGCATTTCATCTTCGGAGCGCCTATAAATGATCATAGCTCTTTCCGCTCCCAGTCTGCGGGCTGTGCGCACAGAGTCCATTGCCGTATTTCCACCTCCGATAACAGCAACACTTTTTCCCTTGAATATGGGGGTTTCGCTGCCGTCCATTCCTGCCCCCATAAGGTTTACCCGGGTGAGATATTCGTTAGAAGACATCACCCCAACAAGATTTTCTCCGGGTATTCCCATAAAGTTGGGTAATCCGGCGCCACTTCCAACAAAGAGAGCATCGTATCCATCTTCTTTTAGTTCGTCAAATGCAATGGTACGCCCAACAATAACATTAGTCTCAAACTTTACTCCCATTTGCTTGAGGGTGTTTATTTCAGCTTCCACCACATTGTTTGGTAGACGATATTCGGGTATTCCATATTTGAGTACTCCTCCTATTTCGTGTAGAGCTTCAAAAACAGTGACTTCATAACCGAGTTTAATCATATCTCCAGCAAATGAAAGTCCGGCAGGACCACTACCAACTACAGCTACTTTATGACCATTGGAAGAAGCTATTTCTGGCATTACAAATAGGTTATTCTCCCGTTCGTAATCAGCCACAAAACGCTCTAGATAACCGATTGCGACGGCCTCTTTCTTACTCTTTGTGTATACACATTGGCTTTCACACTGTTTTTCCTGGGGACAAACACGACCGCATACTCCGGGTAGAGAGCTCGTTTCCCTAATTGTTTGCGCTGCCTCTTTGAATTGTTCTGTTTCTATTTGTTTAATAAATGTGGGTATATTGATCTCTACGGGACATCCAGTCATACAAGACGGGGTGGGGCAGTCTAAGCAACGACGAGCTTCGGCAACAGCTTGCTCTTTGGTTAAGCCTTGATTTACTTCGTCTACTAGGCTTTTGGCACGTTCTGTTGCATCCAATTCGTTCATACGTACACGATCAATCTGCATACGCTCTTTGTTAGGCATACTTTTGCGTAGATCTTCTCTCCATTGGAGTGAGCGTCGTTCTTTTATTACTTGTAGCTTGTCCATCGTCTTATTCTAAATTTTTGAAAGAGCTTAATCTCATCAACATCTCGTCAAAATCCACCTTGTGGGCGTCAAATTCGGGTCCATCTACGCAAACGAAGCGAGTTTTTCCATCCACGGTTATTCGGCAAGCTCCGCACATTCCGGTCCCATCAACCATTATGGTGTTAAGAGATGCCATCGTTGGCAAATTGTACTTTTGGGTAAGCATTGCAACAAACTTCATCATAATGGCGGGACCTATTGTAACACACAGATCGACCTTTTCTCTTTGGATGACTTGTTCTACACCTTCCGTTACCAGCCCCTTTTGTCCGTAGGATCCGTCGTCTGTCATAATGATAACTTCATCGCTTACGGCTTTCATCTCTTTTTCCAATATAATAAGGTCTTTGGTACGAGCTGCCAAAATAACGATAACCCTATTGCCTGCTTTGTGAAAAGCTTCCACAATAGGAAGCAGAGGGGCAACACCCACACCTCCTCCGGCGCATACAACGGTTCCAACTTTGTGCACATCTGTGGCCTTGCCAAGGGGACCAACAACATCGTGGATATAATCTCCTTCGTTGAGGGCAATTAGCTTCTGAGAAGATTTACCAACACCTTGCACCACTAAGGTGATGGTTCCTCTCTGTAAATCGGCACCGGCAATGGTAAGGGGTATACGTTCACTGTGTGCATCGGTACGCACAATAACAAAGTGCCCTGCTCTGCGTGCTTTTGCGATGAGCGGGGCTTCTACTTCTAACCGAGCAACTCGTTCAGAGAAATACTCTTTGGCTACAATCTTATTCATTCTTCAAACAAAATTCAGTCAATTCAAGACCTTATATTATACCTAATATGTGCTATTCAAGAGGATCTTTATCCACGTTTATTGCCACGAAGGTAATATAAATATGTTACTCGTAGGGAAATATTCTCCAAACTGTACTGTGTAATTAGAAAAAACACAATCCATTCACAATGAAATAGCATTTTTAAGTAGCATTTGGAAGAATTGAAAATTTGTAACTCAAAAGATTGTTCTGTCAGATAAATGGACAAAGAGGATTGAATTGTATTTTCTATGTGAAAGAATGAATCATTGTAGGAAACTGTTTTGTCAGAATGTCAGTTTTTTTGATCTATTTTGTCAAAAGAATAGTGAAAAGCTTTCTGTGATTTTGTTGGCATAAGAATTGCTTGCAAAAGATCGTATGCTAAGAAAGGTTCTTGGTGTACAGCTAAATAGAACAAATTATAATTGTAAAATAGAAAAAGCTATGAACATTAAGCCATTGGCAGACCGAGTTTTGGTTCGCCCCGCAGCTGCGGAAACAAAGAGTGTAGGAGGTATTATTATTCCCGATTCAGCAAAAGAAAAACCTCTCAAGGGAGAAGTTTTGGCTGTTGGCTCTGGAACAAAAGAAGAAGAAATGGTTCTCAAAGTTGGAGATATTGTTTTGTACGGAAAATATGCCGGAACTGAGATAGAGATAGAAGGAGAAAAATTGCTCATTATGCGACAGAATGACGTTTTGGCAATCATCTAATAGAAAATTGTAACCTGAAAAAAGAAATAAAAGCTATGGCAAAAGATATTAAATTCGATGTAGAAGCTAGAGATCTCCTCAAAAGAGGGGTAGATTCGTTGACTAATGCAGTAAAGGTAACGTTGGGGCCTAAGGGCCGTAATGTGATCTTGAGTCGCTCATATGGAGCTCCTCATATTACTAAAGATGGGGTTTCTGTAGCCAAGGAAGTAGAATTGTCTGATCCGTTCGAAAATATGGGAGCACAGTTGGTTCGTGAAGTAGCATCAAAGACCAACGATGATGCAGGGGATGGTACAACAACGGCTACAGTGTTGGCTCAAAGCATCATCAATGTGGGACTCAAGAACATTACCTCTGGAGCTAATCCGATGGAGATAAAAAGGGGTATAGATAAGGCGGTTAAGGCCATTGTTGAGAATATAGCTCAACAGGCTCAAGCAATTGGAGATGACTTTGGAAAGATAGAGCACGTTGCAAAAATTTCAGCCAATGGAGATGAAGAAATAGGAAAACTCATCGCCGAGGCTATGAAAAAGGTAAACAAGGAAGGCGTAATTACAGTAGAAGAAGCTAAAGGCTTGGATACGACCGTGGAAATCGTAGAGGGGATGCAGTTTGATCGTGGATACATTTCGCCCTATTTTGTGACCAATACAGAAAAGATGGAATGTCAGATGGAGAATCCTTATGTCCTTATTTATGACAAAAAGATTTCTGCTATCAAAGATATTCTTCCTCTATTGGAAAGTACCTTGCAGACAGGTCGTCCTCTTTTGATTATTGCTGAAGATATAGATAGTGAGGCGTTGGCTACTTTGGTGGTGAATCGCTTGCGTGGTGGTCTTAAGATTTGCGCAGTCAAGGCCCCCGGATTTGGAGATCGTCGTAAGGCAATGTTAGAAGATATTGCAATTCTCACAGGGGGTACTGTAATTAGCGAAGAGATGGGCCTTACATTAGAGAACGCTACAGTAGAAATGCTTGGACGAGCAGAGAAAGTGACTGTGGATAAGGAAAATACTACGATTGTAAATGGTAGTGGAGAGAAGAGTGCCATTGAAGAACGGGTATCTCAAATACGTCATCAAATAGAAATTACCACTTCAGATTACGATCGCGAGAAACTTCAGGAACGTCTTGCTAAATTGGCTGGTGGTGTAGCTGTTCTCTATGTTGGAGCAGGTAGCGAAGTGGAAATGAAAGAGAAGAAAGATAGAGTAGATGATGCTCTAAGTGCAACTCGTGCTGCCGTAGAAGAGGGTACAGTGCCTGGTGGTGGAACTGCTTACATTAGAGCTATAGAGGCCTTGGAGAATATGGTCGGAGAGACCGATGATGAGACGACTGGTATTGAAATTGTAAAAAGAGCAATTGAAGAACCCCTTCGTCAAATAGTAGCTAATGCTGGAAAGGAGGGAGCCGTCGTTGTACAACGAGTGCGTGATGGTAAGGGGGATTTCGGTTACAATGCTCGTACAGATAAATACGAAAATCTTTACGAGTCAGGAGTAATAGACCCCGCTAAGGTTTCTCGAGTAGCATTAGAAAATGCAGCTTCTATTGCAGGAATGTTCTTGACTACAGAGTGCGTAATTGCAGAGATTAAGGACGAAAAGGCAGATGCCGCTGCCGCTGCTATGGGCGGAATGGGCGGTATGGGTGGTGGAATGATGTAATAATCATCTTTCACCTTTACCTGTCGGAGAACTGTAAAATAAGGGGAGATCGCCTCGTAACATTAGTTACGAGGCGATCTTTTTGTTTGCTGTGGATTCTTGTTTTTTCAAAGAGAAAGATTTCTTTGAAAAAATTGTCCGTTGCTTTGTTTTGGTTACCTTTGCGGACAGTAACCACAACAGATAACATTAACAATGAAACCGAATAAACAGCAATTGGAACGTTGTGCCGATAATATCAGAGCTTTAGCACTCTCTATGGTGGAGCAGGCAAATAGTGGACATCCCGGGGGAGCCTTAGGGGGGGCGGACTTTATTAACACACTTTTCTTGGAATATCTCCGTTATGACCCTGATTGTCCTTCTGCACCTTGGCGGGATCGTTTCTTTTTGGATCCGGGTCATATGTCTCCTATGCTTTATGCTCAACTTGCTTTGTGCGGTTTCTTTGATACGCAGGAGTTGGCGGCTTTTCGTTCTTGGGGTAGTGCAACACCGGGGCACCCGGAAAGAGATCCCAAGCGGATGATAGAGAACACGAGTGGTCCTTTGGGACAAGGGCATACGTATGCGGTTGGGGCAGCTATCGCAGCTAAGTTTCTTCAACATCGTTTGGGTGAAATACTTATGCCTCAGCGCATTTTTGCTTATATCTCCGATGGGGGAATTCAAGAAGAAATTTCAGCTGGAGCAGGCCGTATAGCTGGTCATTTGGGGTTGGATAATTTAGTAATGTTTTACGATGCCAACGACATACAACTTTCTACAACAGTAGCAGAGGTCGATTGTGAAGACATTGCGATGAAGTATCGAGCTTGGGGGTGGTATGTTTTAGAGATAGATGCGACAGATGCAGATGCCATAAGGTCTGCATTGGATGAGGCAATTGCTCACCAAGGACAACCTTCTCTTATCATAGGGCATACGGTAATGGCTTACAGGGCCGTGGACAGTGATGGTAAAACCTTGAAAAATACCATTCCTACCCACGGGCAACCCTTATCTAAGGCCGGAGTGGATGTTGCTAAAACTCTTGAACTCTTGGGGGCAGATCCGGATACCCCATTTTCTGTATATAAGGATGTTGCGGCATTGTATGCTGCACGAAAAGAGCAGTTAAGAAAGGATGTGGCACATTTGAGAGAAGAACAGAAAAGTTTTGCTCAAGAGCATCCGGAGCAATACAAGCATTTTGAGGAATGGTTTGCAGGAGAATTACCAACCATTGATTGGGCATCCATCGTGCAGAAAGAGAATCAAGCCACTCGTTCTGCCAGTGCAGCCGTTCTTTCTGTATTGGCTGAGAACGTTGAAAATATGATTGTTTCTTCTGCAGACCTTTCTAACTCAGATAAGACAGACGGTTTCTTGAAAAAAACGAAATCTTTAGCTAAGGGTGATTTTTCGGGAAAATTTTTACAAGCCGGAGTTTCTGAACTTACAATGGCGGCCCTTTGTGTGGGTATGGCTATACATGGGGGAATTCGTGTCGCTTGCGGAACATTCTTTGTTTTTTCGGACTATATGAAACCTGTGGTGCGTATGGCTGCTCTTATGGAACTGCCTGTCACTTTTGTGTGGTCGCACGATGCTTTCCGTGTAGGAGAAGATGGACCTACGCACGAGCCGGTAGAGCAAGAGGCACAAATTCGCTTGATGGAGCATTTGCATAATCATTCGGGCCAACGATCTATGTTGGTTTTGCGTCCGGCGGATGTTCACGAAACTACTGTAGCTTGGAAAATGGCGATGGAAAATAAACACACCCCTACGGCACTAATTCTTTCTAGACAGAATATAACCGATTTACCAACGGATCGGAGTCTGTTTACCTCGCCTTATGATAGAGCTCTTCAAGCTCAAAGAGGAGCCTATGTTGTATCTTGTTCGGGAGATCCACAGGTGGTCTTAATAGCTTCCGGCTCAGAAGTGTCTACTCTTGAGGGAGCTGCAACCTTGTTGCGAGAGAAGGGAAAACGAGTGAGAGTAGTTTCTGTACAATCTGAAGGGTTATTCAGAAATCAGCCAGAAAGTTATCAGAAGGATGTTTTACCGGATGGAATTATTCGCTTTGGTCTAACTGCGGGGCTCCCTGTTAATCTTTTGGGACTCGTGGGAGATTTGAGTTGTATTCATGGATTGGAAAGTTTTGGTTTTTCTGCTCCTTATACTGTTCTGGATGAGAAGTTTGGCTTTACGCCTCAGGCGGTAGTAGAGAAGGTGGAAATTTTAAATCTTTGATTAACAATGGGGTGGAAGATACTGTATCAGTAAGTATTTCTTCCAACCCGTTACTTTTTTTGGTGGAAATAAGAAGAAACAATCCCGACGCAATTTGTATTTTTAGTTGCCAAAGGATTGTACAATTGAACAGAAAAACAAAATACTATGAAAGGCATTGTCTTGGCAGGAGGGTCTGGAACGAGGCTTTATCCCATAACGCGAGGTATCAGTAAGCAATTACTTCCTGTTTATGACAAGCCTATGGTTTATTATCCTCTATCGGTGTTGATGCTGGCCGGAATAAGAGATATCCTAATTATTTCTACACCTCAAGATTTACCCGGATTTCAGAGACTTTTAGGTGATGGTAGTGATTTTGGTATTCAATTGCAGTATGCTGAGCAACCCTCTCCAGATGGATTGGCACAAGCTTTTATAATTGGAGAGGAGTTTATCGGAGAAGAATCTGTCTGTTTGGTTTTGGGGGATAATATTTTCTATGGACAAGGATTTAGTTCAATGCTACAAAAAGCAGTCCAAAGAGCTTCCGAAGAACAGAAAGCAACGGTTTTCGGCTATTGGGTTATGGATCCGGAGCGATATGGGGTTGCAGAACTCGATTCTCAGGGTAATGTCCTTAGCATTGAAGAAAAACCCCAATACCCAAAATCTAACTATGCTGTAGTGGGACTTTATTTTTATCCGAATAAAGTCGTTGAAATTGCAAAAAAAATAAAGCCATCGGCAAGAGGAGAATTAGAAATAACTTCTGTTAATGAGTTGTTTCTAAAAGAAAAAAAACTGGATGTTTCACTCTTGGGGCGTGGTTTTGTTTGGTTAGATACAGGAACGCACGAATCTTTGAGTGAAGCCTCTACTTTCGTAGAAGTGGTAGAAAAACGTCAAGGACTCAAAATAGCCTGCTTAGAGGAAATCGGCTACAAAAATGGGTGGATTACAAAAGAGCGCATATTACAAATGGCGCAACCAATGTTTCAGAACCAATATGGAAAGTATTTGCTTCGTCTATTGGAGGAATAGCCAGCTTAATGAGTTATAATAAGAAATATGATAGGGTGATACGTATGGAGCGTCATATTTTGGTTACGGGAGGAGCGGGGTTTATTGGGTCTCACGTAGTCCGGTTGCTGGTCAAGAAGTATCCGCAATATCGAATTATAAACTTTGATAAATTGACCTATGCGGGCAATTTATCAAATTTGAAAGACATTGAAGATGCCCCCAATTATGTTTTTATTAAGGGGGATGTTTGCGATATACAGAATTTGAGAGATGTTTTTGTTGATTATGCTATAGATGGGGTGATCCATTTGGCTGCAGAGAGTCACGTAGATCGTTCCATAAAAAATCCATTTGCTTTCGCTCAAACCAATGTGATGGGAACTTTGGCTCTTTTGCAAACGGCTAAGGAGGTTTGGGCTGGTAATCGATCAGGGAAACTTTTTTACCACATTTCTACAGATGAGGTGTACGGAGCTTTGGGGTTTGACAAGACCTTATTTACTGAGCAAACAAAATACGATCCCCACTCACCTTATTCGGCAAGTAAAGCCAGCAGTGACCATTTTGTGCGTGCTTACCACGATACCTATGGTTTGCCTACAGTCATATCTAATTGTAGCAATAATTATGGAGCATATCAACACCCCGAAAAACTGATTCCCCTATTTATTAATAATATTTGTCATAATAGGCCTTTGCCTGTGTATGGTAGGGGAGAAAACGTGCGTGATTGGCTTTATGTAGAGGATCATGCTCGAGCCATAGATATTGTTTTTCACAAGGGATGTGTCGGAGATACCTACAACATAGGAGGTTTTAATGAGTGGAAAAATATAGATTTGATCAAAGACCTTATCCGAATAACAGATAAATTCTTGGGCCGTCCTCAAGGAACTTCGGATTCTTTAATAACTTATGTGACAGATCGGGCAGGGCACGACCTGCGTTATGCTATAGATGCTTCCAAGATACAGAAGGAGCTGGGATGGACTCCCTCACTACAGTTTGAAGAAGGACTTGAAAGAACAGTTCGTTGGTATTTAGACAATCAAGAGTGGTTGGACAGCGTTACAAGCAGAGATTACCTTGATTATTAGAAACGTTTATGCTACGCTATAACGAGTGTTTCGAGGCAGTATGAGTGATTCCATAAAAAACAAGGCTGTAAAAGGGATTGGGTGGAGCATTGTGGATAACATTTCCGGCTCTGGAATTACTTTTATTGTTGGTATTATACTGGCCCGTATTTTATCTCCGGCAGAGTTTGGAGTGATTGGTATTCTTACTATTTTGATAGCTGTATCTAATTCCATTGTTGACAGTGGATTTTCTAATGCACTGATTAGAAAAAAGGATGCGAATGAAATTGACTATAATACCGTTTTCTACGTCAACGTAGTATTGGGGGGAGTGATGTATCTGATTTTGTTTTTTTCATCTCCAGCGATAGCTCGTTTTTTTGAATTGCCCATATTGGTACCGACCCTCAGAGTAATATCTCTTATTCTGATATTTAATGCATTGGCCATTATACAGAAAACCAAATTGGTGAAGGCTATCGATTTTAAGACACAAGCTAAAGTTTCTATAATAGCTTCATTGGTATCTGCTGCTGTGGGGATTGGGATGGCTTTGTGTGGATATGGTGTTTGGGCTTTAGTGGGGCAGCAACTGAGTCGTCAGTTTTGTAATACTCTTTTTTTGTGGTTGTTTAATCGATGGTTGCCTCAATGGATATATTCTTGGAATAGCTTTAAGGAACTTTTTAGCTTCGGATTCAAACTTTTACTCTCCGGATTAACATATACTATTTATCAAAATGTGTATCAGTTTGTTATAGGAAAGTTCTACACAAAGGAAACCTTGGGACAATATACCCGAGCCCTACAGTTCAGAGAGGCTTTGTCTACCAACTTAACATTCGTAATACAAAGAGTAACTTACCCTTCTCTTAGTGCCGTCCAAAGTAATCAAGCCGATCTTTTTCTTTTTTTTCGAAAGACTGTAGTTTTTTCAACGATTTTTTCTTCAGCTCTTCTTTTGGGATTGGCAGCTATGGCAAAACCTCTGCTTATTGTCTTAATTGGAGAAAAGTGGCTTCCTGCTGTAGGTTATTTACAGATCCTATGTTTTTATGGAATGGCTCACCCCCTTTACGTACTAAATTCTAATATTCTTCAAGTAAAGGGGATGGCTGGTCTGATTTTGAAATTGGAGATCTTAAAACAAATTGTGGCAACAATTCCACTTGTCATAGGGATGTTTACGAACATTGAGGCAATGTTGATAGGGAGCGTTTTTTCTATGTGGCTGTCATTATTGCTGAATATGTTTTGCGCGGGAAAAACTATAGACTATTCGCTATTTTCTCAGTTGAGAGATATTACAAGGCCTCTTTTGTTTTCTTCCATAGCGGCGAGCGTTGTGTGGTTATTAACTTTAACAACTCTCCCTTGGATTGAAATGCTCATACTGCAAATTTTATTGGGGAGCTTTCTGTTGTTTGTTTTATACTATTTTTGTGACAGAAAAACATTAGCGGAATTTCGTAAAATTGTAGTCGATTTGAGGAATTCTCGTAGCAACCATAAGTAGGAAATATGCATATAGTACAAATAATACCTATCCTAACAGAAGGAGGAGCTGAGCGCTTTTTGGTTGATTTATCCAACGAGTTGTCAAAAACAGAACAAGTTTCAGTGGTGACTTTGTTCGATGTGGATAATGATAAAATGTTTTTACCTAAAGAGTTGAGTGAGAGGGTTAATCTTTATACGCTGGGGAAAAGGTCTGGTTTTGATGTAGTGACATTGTGGCGAGTGGCCAAAATCTTGAGAAGAATAAAACCCGATGTAGTGCATGCTCACCTAAACGCATTGGAGTATAGCTACCTATCTCTTTTGCTTCCTCATCAATTTAAGATGTTTCATACGATACATAGTGATGCTTTACTTGATTGTCCGTCCGACAGACAACGTAGGGTGAGACAATTTTTTTATAAGAAGATGCACGTGCATCCTATCACAATTTCGAACGAGAGTCAACGATCTTTTCGATCTGTTTATAAATGTTCCGAGGATTTTTTGATTTTCAATGGCAGAAATGAATTAAAAACTTCAGATAAATTCTCGATGGTTGCTGCCGATTTTGATAATATCTACCGCAAAACCAGACAAACTAAGGTTTTTGTCTGTGTGGCCAACATTAGCGTTGTGAAAAATCAATTGGCTATAGCACAAGCTGTGGAGACTTTGGTTCGCGAAGGGCAAGATATTTGTATGGTTCTTATTGGTCGGGTTAAAACCGGAGACGAGGGTATTTTGGAAAAAGTACAGCAAATATGTCCAGAAAGAATTCATTGCGTAGGCGTAAAAGATAATGTAGCAGACTATCTCCTATTGGCAGACTACTTCTGTTTATGTTCGCTGATTGAGGGAATGCCTATAACAATAATAGAGGCTCTGTCTGCTGGGCGAGTTTGTATTTGTTCTCCTGTTGGTGGTATTAGAAGTATGATTACCGATGGGGTCAGTGGCATCTTGAGCAGCGGTACGGACGTTTCGGATATTGTGGTGGCTCTGAAGAGAGGGTTGAGTTTGTCTTGTGAAGAAAAAAGTATGGTGAGCCAAAAAGCGAGGTCTGTTTATGAAAATCTCTTTTCGATAAAGATCTGCTCTCAAAAGCATTTGAAAGTCTATAATAGCGAACTCTTATGATCGTTTACTATCTGATTTCGATAGCTCTTGCTTTAGGTTCTTTTTTTAACAAGAGGTGGATGTATTGGTTATTTATCCTCTTGGGGGTTGTATTCTTGATCAAAAATCCGTCAACTCTTTCCGATTACGAAGCTTATAAGGATGCCTATGATAATGCCTATGTAACGAATAGTTATCCGTGGTTTACCTCGCAAACTTATTTGGATGCGGAGCCTCTTTTTATGGCTTATATTGCTTTTTGGAAAGTGAGTACAGGGGTTTCTTTCTCTTATTTTCTGGCAATTAATTTTGCCCTCTGTGTTGGTCTTTGTTCCTTTTTTTTGAGGAAAACCCTTGCGGAAGTAAAATATGATTGGTGGTTGATGTTTATGCCGGTAATTTTCCCAACCTTATTTTATTGGTCTCCCCGGTCCTCTATTTCGTTTGTTTTTCTTTTTGGAAGCTTTCTTTTCTTTTGTAAAAGGAAATATATTGGAGCCTCATTGCTCTTGATTTTTTCTTTTCTTATGCATTCTCAATTTTTGCTTTTCGCTTCCCTTTTACTGGCTTCTGCCACGGTTCTGCATAGGAAGCGGAGCTTGGTTGTGGGGCGGTATGCATTGTGGTGGATAATTTCTTCTGTAGCCCTCTTTATTTTTCTGCGTTACATGTCCACATTTTCCAATAGTGTGGCGTCTTGGTTGAGTTTTTTGCCATCGGCTTCCATTATAAGTAGTAAAATGGTCTATTTTGAAGAATTAGAAGAGGTTTCTTCTGGATTTCGTTTAACTGCTCTCTTGTCCGTTTTTCTATATCCTCTACTTTGCTCCTATTTGCTACAACGTAAGAAAATATTGGGAGGAAAACTGCGATTATTGTTTTCTGAGGAGGTGCAAGATAGTTACTTCGTTGATTTATTGTTTTCTATTGTGCTGTACGGAGCTGTAATCAACTTAGCGTTTTGGGGAAATCCTCATGTAGCTGGTCGGTTGAGTCGTTTTTCCGATTATGTGGGGATGGGACTATTAATTCCTCTATTTATGCATACCTATTTTCAGAATAGGCTCTTTTTATCTATTTTATTGGTCTTTTTTTGTATACTTACCCCCTTCTTATATCCGACCCTTTATACAAATGTAGATTGGAGTATCTTATTATGATTCTAAGAAGTTTATCCTACTTGCACACCTTTTGGAAAAAGGCTATTGAACGTACTCTTATGGTTTTGTATAAGGGGCGTTTTGCCAGTTGTGGGCGAAATGTTTGTTATTTCCCCTGTTCCTCTACCTTTTCGTATGAAAACATAAGTGTAGGAGACGATGTTTATATTGGACCCAGAGCTATGTTGCTGTCATCAGAAAGCACCATCACAATTGGAAGTAAAGTGATGTTTGGTCCGGATGTTATATTTGTTGGAGGAGATCACAATGTTGCCGTTTTGGGAAAATATATGTACGATGTAAAGGAAAAGCTTCCAGAGAATGATCTCCCCATTGTGGTGAAGAAAGATGTGTGGATTGGGGCAAGAAGCATAGTTCTCAAAGGGGTTACAATTGGAGAGGGAGCCATTGTTGCTGCAGGCTCTTTAGTTCTCAAAGATGTACCTCCCTATGCTATTGTGGGAGGGGTTCCGGCAAAAGTTCTCAAGATGAGATTTTCTCCGGAGCAAATTGAGCAGCACAGAAAATTGTTATGCGAGTAAACGTATATGACTAGACCATATAGAATACTTATTATTGGAAGAACCCCTCCTCCAATAGGAGGAGTTACCATTCACACTTCACGATTATTGGAGGCTTGTGATGGTAAGTATAAGAGATGCTTTATGGCTCTGACTTGGGGCAATTTGATGAGATTACCTTTTGTTTTACCTAGATATCAAAAAGCGCATTTACATGCTTCTAATGTGTGGGTGATGCTGTGGTTTGTGTGCGTCTGTTGGCTTACTAAAACTTATTCCATACTGACCATTCATAGAGATTTTGGAATACAGAGGGGGTATCTTGGCAATTGGTTAGAATGCAGGGCGGTTGCCTGGTCCAAGAAACCGGTTTTGCTGAACCAAAAAAGTCTTTCTTTGGCGGAGAAGATCAATAAGTCAGCCGAAATGATTTCTTCTTTTATCCCTCCTCGCTTGGAACGCGAATATTTGCCTTTAGAGGCTGAAAATTGTATTCAGACTCTAAAAAAACAATACGGAGTAGTTTTTTGTTCCAATGCTTACAAGTTGGTTGTGGATGGCAATGGGGAGGAATTGTATGGCATTTGGGAGCTATTTGATGCTTTTGAGCGTAACCCCCAAGTGGCCTTCGTTTTGTCAGATCCATCAAGGACGTATGCTCAATACGTACAGGAACAAGCCAGGTCATTGCCACCTAATATCTACATTATAGAAGGGGAGCACTCATACTACAAGGTGATGTCTCTGTGTAGTGCCTCTATTCGCAACACTACGACAGATGGAGATTCCGTTTCGGTGAAAGAGTCTTTGTTTTTGGGGTTGCCTACATTTGTAACAGATGTTGTGAGCCGTCCAACTGGTTGTAGGACATACAAAAGAGGGAGTTTTGCTCGTGTGTTATCGGAAATCGATTTACAGAATTTGGTCTCTCAAACTTTTTTGGTGGAGAATGCCGTAGAGCGTTTGATGGAGATATATGACAATTAATTAAGGATCTAATTATTTTTCTATGAGTATTGATTCATTTTCAAATAAAACACTTCTAATAACTGGGGGAACTGGCTCGTTTGGCAATGCTGTCTTGAAACGATTTTTAGATACGGATATCAAAGAGATCCGAATTTTTTCTCGAGACGAAAAAAAACAAGACGATATGCGCCATAGATTGCAGAATTCCAAAGTGAAATTCTACATTGGCAATGTCAGAGATCGGCAGTCTGTTGATGAAGCAATGAGAGGCGTAGATTATGTTTTTGCAGCAGCAGCACTCAAACAAGTGCCCAGTTGTGAATTCTTTCCAATGCAGGCTGTGCAAACAAATGTAATAGGAACGGACAATGTATTGGAATCAGCCATTGCTAATGGGGTAAAAAATGTGGTGGTTCTCTCCACTGACAAGGCAGCCTATCCGATCAATGCTATGGGAATATCTAAGGCAATGATGGAAAAGGTGGCTATTGCGAAGGGGCGTTCTCTTGGTGCGGATGCACCGACAACTATTTGTTGCACTCGTTATGGTAATGTGATGGCATCTCGTGGCTCTGTAATTCCTTTGTGGGTAGACCAAATTAAGTCAGGCAATCCAATTACAATAACAGATCCTAATATGACTCGTTATATGATGACATTGGAAGATGCTGTTGACCTGGTTCTCTATGCTTTTGAAAACGGAACTAATGGCGATTTGTTTGTGCAAAAAGCCCCGGCAGCAACATTATCTGTTTTGGCACAAGCTCTCCGTGAATTGTACAATTCCAACACACCTATAAAAACGATAGGTACGCGTCACGGAGAAAAGCTTTACGAGACACTTGTTACACGGGAAGAAATGGCTAAAGCTATAGATATGGGGAATTATTATCGTATTCCTTGTGACAATAGAGATCTCAACTATGATAAATTCTTCACTGAAGGAGATCAAGAAATATCCGAGATAGAGGACTACCATTCTCACAATACGGCTCGTTTGGATGTCGAAGGGATGAAACAACTTCTCCTCAAACTTCGTTTTATAAAAGAAGATTTGGGCTTACAGAAAAAAGATAAGGGTACGGAAATAAAAAGCGAATAAGGAATGAAGATCTTAATTACCGGAGCCAGGGGATTTATTGGAAAAAATTTAATTGCTGAGTTAGAGAACATTAGAGATGGGAAGAGAAACAATCTTCCATTTTCTTTCCCCAAGACCATAGAAATTTATCCGTATGATATGGATACGGATTTCCAGTGTTTGGAGAATTACTGTGCAAAAGCAGATTTCATATTTCACTTGGCAGGGGTTAATAGGCCGCAAAAAGTTTCTGAGTATATGGAGGGCAATTTTGGTTTTACTTCTCTGTTGCTCAATACTCTTAGGAAATACAACAATAGGGCTCCGATTGTACTGTCTTCTTCTATACAAGCGGAGTTAGATAATCCATATGGACTTTCAAAGAAGGCTGGAGAAGAACTCCTTTTTTCTTATGCTCGGGAAATGAATTCTTCGGTTCTTATTTATCGATTTCCCAATGTTTTTGGAAAATGGTGTAGACCTAATTACAATAGTGTAGTTGCTACTTTTTGTCACAATATAGCTCATAATTTACCCATTCAAATCAATGATCCTGAGGCCCGGCTCAATTTGGTGTATATAGATGATGTTGTGGAAGAATTGATTGCCACATTGGTAGGGCAGGAGCACAAAGAAGGAGAGTACTGTGTGGTTCCCACGGTTCATTCTGTTTTGTTGGGAGATATCGCTGAGATGTTGCATTTGTTC
The DNA here is from genome assembly GCA_023396255.1 of Bacteroidota bacterium. Classification (GTDB taxonomy): domain Bacteria; phylum Bacteroidota; class Bacteroidia; order Bacteroidales; family Porphyromonadaceae; genus Porphyromonas. Next base: position 14,107 of record JAEWWU010000007.1, on the reverse strand, counting down.
AAAGAATCTCGATCTTCTTTGCAAATCCCGGATCTTTCGGATGCTTTTACAAAAAAACTTTATTCCACCTATTTGAGTTATTTACCTACTGATGCCTTCTCTTATCCACTAAAAATGAATGTAGATCAAAGAGGCTCTTTTACCGAATTTCTCAAAAGTGGGGATAGAGGACAAGTTTCCGTCAATATATCCAAACCTCATATAACAAAAGGAGAGCATTGGCATCATACCAAAAATGAGAAGTTTTTGGTGGTTAGTGGAAGGGGTGTGATCCGTTTTCGTAAAATAGGGGAGGAGCAGGTTTATGAGTATTTCGTATCTGGAGATAAGTTGGAAGTCGTAGATATTCCGGTCGGATATACTCATAATATTGAAAATTTGGGAGATACAGATATGGTTACAATTATGTGGGTCAATGAAGTTTTTGACCCGGAGTCCCCCGATACCTATTTCGAGAAAATAAAAGAGTAATTGTATGGATTTGAATCTTGATTATAGTCGAGTTAGCTTTGCAAACGATGGAAAGCTAAAGTTGCTCATTATTGTGGGTACTCGTCCTGAAATAATTCGTTTGGCTGCGGTAATAAATAAGTGCCGAATCTACTTCGATACTATTTTGGCTCATACGGGCCAGAACTATGATTATAACCTTAATGGGGTGTTTTTTAGAGATTTGCAGTTGCGAGATCCGGATGTTTATTTGAATGCCGTTGGGGATGATTTGGGAGCAACAATGGGTAATATCATTAATGCCAGCTACAAATTAATGCTGCAAATAAACCCTGATGCAGTATTGGTTTTGGGCGATACCAACTCTTGTCTTTCTGTAATTGGAGCCAAGAGACTTCATATTCCTATTTTTCATATGGAGGCGGGGAATAGGTGTTTTGATGAATGTCTACCGGAAGAAACTAATAGACGTATTGTTGATATTATTTCGGATGTAAATTTGTGCTACTCGGAACACGCACGCCGTTATCTCAATGCTTCTGGAGTTGCCAAGGAGCGAACCTATGTAACAGGGTCTCCTATGGCAGAGGTGTTGCATCAAAATTTACCGGCAATAGAAGCCTCGGATATACACCAACGGTTGGGATTGGAGAAAGGGAATTATATTCTTCTTTCAGCTCATCGTGAAGAAAATATAGATACGGAGAAAAATTTTGTATCCCTCTTTAAGGCGATTAATAAGATGGCCCAGAAATACAATATGCCAATCCTCTATTCTTGTCATCCACGCTCTCGCAATCGTTTACTTTCGAGTGGTTTTGCTTTAGACCCTCGAGTTATTCAACACGAACCATTGGGGTTCCACGATTATAATTGCCTGCAAATGAATGCTTATGCTGTAGTTTCGGATTCTGGAACTCTACCTGAAGAAAGTTCGTTTTTTACATCTATTGGAAATCCTTTCCCTGCCATTTGTATCCGTACTAGTACAGAACGCCCGGAAGCTTTGGATAGGGGTGTTTTTTTCTTAGCCGGTATTGAAGAACATTCTCTTTTGCAGGCTGTAGATATGGCTGTAGAAATGAATAACAATGGAGATCACGGTTTACCGATCCCGAACTATATGGATGAAAATGTTTCTACCAAAGTGGTTAAAATCATCCAAAGCTACACCGGGGTAGTGAATAGGATGGTATGGCGTAAATAGATGGAGAAACTTGTATGAATGTGTTGTATTTGACTATTTCCAAGATAACAATACCCAATGGCTCCGGTATCTATAACGATCTTTTAAATAAGTTTGTTGTGGAGGGGCACAGGGTTTTTGTTGCCTCGGCTTTGGAGAGAAAAGAGCAAAAACGAACTTACATAGAGCAGTTTCAAGGTGGGTGGCATTTACACATCTTGACACCGAATATTTTTCAGACAGGGAGCGTAGAAAAGGGGATTGCATATCTTTCGTTGGAGTTTTTGTTCAAAAGAGCCATCAAAAAGTATTGGAGAGAGGAACATTTCGACTTAATTCTATATGCTACTCCTCCCCCAACACTGGGTGGGTTAATTGGCTGGGCAAAAGAGTATTATGGAGCTCGATCTTATTTGATGCTTAAGGATGTATTCCCCCAGAATGCTGTGGACTTGGGTATGATGGTAACATCAAGTAGGTTGTATAAGTTTTTTAAGAAAAAGGAGAAACAAACTTATATGGCTTCGGATGCTATTGGGTGTATGTCTCCAGCTAATGTAGACTACCTCCTGCAGCATAATTCCTATTTGAATCCTGACCGAGTGGAAGTTTGCCCGAATGCTATAGATTTGTCAAAAGAAAACACATTCTTGCAAGAGACTGTAATGGATCGGCAAACCATTCGAAATTTGTATGCTATACCTGGCGATGCCTTGGTTTTTGTTTACGGGGGGAATTTAGGGAAACCACAGGGGATTCCATTTTTGTTAGAGGTATTATCTCACAATATTGATAGAACAGATTGTTTTTTTGTAATTGTGGGAAAAGGGACAGAGTATCCCCTCATAGAACAATTTGTGCAACAAAAGGGGGATAAGAATGTTCTATTGATTGATTATCTTCCTCAGCAAGAATACAATACCCTCCTTTCTGCATGTGATGTAGGGCTTATTTTCTTGGATTATCGTTTTACCATTCCTAACTTCCCTTCTCGTCTTTTGGGCTATTTACAGAGTAAGATGCCTATTCTGATAGCTTCTGACACAGTAACAGATATGGGACAAATTGCACAGGAAAATGGATTTGGTCGTTGGGCTCCATCTTATAGTACAGATTCTTTTACAGAGCAAATAAACTTTTTCCTCTCTCATAGAGGGCAGATTCCCCAAATGGGAGAAATGGGATATCGATATATGCAGGAGAATTATTCAGTGGAAGTTGCTTATAATCGTATTGTTAGCAAAATAGATAGAAAGGATGTATAGGAAATATATTAAGAGGTTACTGGACTTTGTTTTTTCTTTGTTGGCTCTGCTCCTTTTGAGCCCTTTTTTGTTGATTGTTGCTCTTTGGCTGCATTTTGCCAACAAAGGAGCAGGGGCTTTTTTTTCGCAAGAAAGACCGGGGAAGGATGAAAAGATTTTTCGCCTTTATAAGTTCAAGAGTATGACAGATGAGAGAGATGCTGATGGCAATCTTTTGCCCGATGCACAGCGCCTTACACCAATAGGTCGGTTTATTCGTAAAACGTCTATTGATGAGCTTCCTCAATTGTGGAATGTCCTCAAGGGAGATATGTCTTTTATTGGTCCTAGACCTCTTTTGGTTCGTTATTTACCCTATTATACAGAACAAGAGCGTTTACGACATTTGGTTCGTCCGGGGCTATCTGGATGGGCACAAGTAAATGGGCGCAACTATCTTAACTGGGATGATAGGTTGTCGAAAGATGTTTATTATGTGAAGGAATATTCTTTTTTATTTGATTGTAAAATTCTGTTTGTAACACTAAAGAAGGTTATAAACAGAAGGGACATTAGCATAATCCCGTCATCCACACCACTAGATATAGAACGACAAAAAAAATAAAGAATGATAGTATATCGATTATTAGAAGAAAGAGATCTTGAGGAAAGGGTCAAATGGATGAATGATGAGCGTATTTGGAAATCAATGCGTTACGATCTTCCAATCACTTTAGAAAGAACTCAAATATGGTTTGACTCAGTTTCTAACAATCCCAACCGTTTGGATACCGTTATCGAAGTGGATGGAGAATTAGCGGTTATGAATGGTTTAACAGAGCGTGATACTCATGGAATGGCAAGAGATCGTATACTTTCGTGAATCCTGATTTAAAAGGAAAAGGACTCGGCTCCTTGTCTCTATCCTTAAAATGTGGTACAGGGTTTTATGCTTGGGGACTAAGAAAACAGTGGACATACATAGATTTCGACAATGAGATTTCAAAACGTCTATGTGAACGAGTGGGTTTTAGGGAAGAAGGTGTCCATAGAGCAGAGGGGTTTCGGAATAACCAATATTTTGATCTTTCTTATTATGGAATGCTAGAAACTGATTTTAATAGAAAAGAATTTGATAAATACATGTCTCAGTGTGATAATCGCGTTTGGAAAGGATTGATGAGATGAATATTCTTTTTACGTGTGTTGGTCGGAGAAATTATCTTCTTGGCTATTTTCGAGAGTTTTTGTCTTCCACGGACTGTTTAGTTGCAACAGATATGAATTGGTTTGCCCCTGGAATGCAAGAGGCGGATATTTCGGTTTGTGTACCTTCTATCTACGATCCAAAGTATATTCCAAGTTTGCTTTCTGTAATTGAGGAATATCAAGTTGATGCTGTCATTTCTTTGAATGATCTAGAACTCCCTATTTTATCTAAACATAGAGTAGAGATAGAAGAAATGGGAGCAAAATTGTTGGTTTCAAAAGAATGGGTTATAGATATAACTTTTGACAAATTAAAAACGGCTCATTTTTTGTCTTCTATAGGGATAAAAACTCCTAAAACCTTTATTTCAAGAGAAAGATATCAAAGAAATGGAGGAAAGTATCCTCTTGTTTTAAAGCCTCGTTGGGGTAGCGCCTCTATTGGGATAGATTTTCCAGAAACAGAAGAAGAACTGTTCCTGGTAGAACAACTTGCGCAGATTAAACTGAATCGAACCATATTGAGAACGGCAAGTCAGGAGAATATAAAAGAGGCATTGTTGTTTCAAGAGTTTGTCAAAGGAAAGGAGTACGGAATGGATATTCTGAACGATTTTGAAGGAAATTATGTGGGAACATTCGTTCGGAAGAAACTGTCTATGAGAGCGGGGGAAACGGATAAAGCTGTTAGTGTGATAGATGAGCGCTTCGAAAAAATTGGTAGGACAATTTCGAAGCACCTGCGCCATATTGGGAATTTAGATTGTGATGTGTTGGAACAAGATGGGGTGTTATATGTTTTGGAACTGAATCCCCGTTTTGGGGGAGGATATCCCTTTTCTCATGAGGCAGGGGCTCGATCTGTAGCATGCTATTGCCAATGGCTTAAAGGTGAAAAAAATGTGGCAGAGCATTTGAATTATCAACCTCAGAGAATTTTTGTAAAGTGTGATAGGTTGGTTGAAGTAAAAAAAACTCATTCATAAGATATGGAAATAGCTATTGTTGGGGTTGGCTATGTTGGGCTTGTGAGTGGAGCGTGTTTTTCTGAGTTGGGGGCACGGGTTCATTGTGTGGACACCGATAAACGGAAAATAGAACAACTTAAAGATGGTAAAGTGCCTATTTACGAGCCGGGACTCGAAGACTTGGTGGTTAGGAACACGCAAGCAGGTCGCTTATCCTTTTCCTCTTGCTTAGAAGATGTATTGCCACACGTGCAGTTAGTCTTTATTGCAGTGGGAACACCTCCGAGAGCAGATGGAGGAGTAAATTTGGACTACGTCTTAGAAGTGGCACATACTATTGGCTCTCAATTAAATCAGTATGTGGTTGTCGTTAATAAAAGTACAGTTCCGGTGGGTACAGCTGAGCGAGTTCGCAGCGTTATTGCCCTTGAACAGCAGAAGCGAGGTGTAGACATTCCTTTTGATGTAGCCTCCAATCCTGAATTTCTGAAAGAGGGAGATGCCATAGACGATTTTATGAAACCTGATAGAGTTGTTGTGGGGGTAGATAGCGAGCGTGCAAAAAGTTTGCTTACACAACTCTACAAACCGATGTTGTTGAACAACTTTAGGGTGATATTTATGGATATAGCTAGTGCCGAGATGACTAAGTATGCAGCTAATGCTATGTTAGCTACCCGGATTAGCTTTATGAATGATGTGGCCAATCTATGTGAGCGGGTGGGGGCAGATGTCTCTATGGTTCGTAAAGGGATGGGAATGGATTCTCGTATAGGAAATAAGTTCCTTTATCCGGGTTGCGGTTATGGAGGATCGTGTTTCCCAAAAGATATCCAAGCCCTTATCCACACCGCAAAGGAAAATGGCTACGAAATGAGTGTTTTGCAAGCTGTAGAAGAAGTGAACAATAGACAGAAAAATATTTTGTTCGAGAAATTTTTTACATATTTCAAAGGGAATATCGCTGGATTAAAAGTCGCTGTTTGGGGACTTTCTTTCAAGCCTGGGACAGATGATATGCGGGAGGCTCCCTCTTTGGTTCTTATAGATTCTTTACTTAAAGCAGGTTGTTCTGTAGTTGTTTATGATCCAGTTGCGATGAACAACGCTGCAACCTTGTTATCGGATTCGGTAGCTTATGCTCAAAATATATACGATTCGGTAGTTGGGGTTCATGCAATCTTTCACGTAACTGAGTGGAAAGAGTTCAGAATGCCTAATTGGATACAGATACTCAGTTTGGTGAGTAATGCACTGCTGATTGACGGTCGCAATGTTTTTGGAAAAGGACAGCTTCCGGATAGTTTTGATTATTTGTGCATAGGAGAAAAAACAGATAGATAAATACAGACATATTCTTATGGAAAATGAAAGAATTTGGCTCTCTCTCGCCCATATGGGAGGGGAGGAACAACGGTTTATAAAAGAGGCATTCGATACCAATTGGGTGGTGCCTTTGGGACCCAATGTCAATGGATTTGAAGCAGACTTGGCCTCTTTTGTTGGGCAAGATAAAAAGGTAGTTGCTTTGAGTGCTGGAACGGCGGCTATTCATTTGGCTTTGGTTTTGTTGGGGGTTACCCATGGAGACGAAGTTATTTGTCAGAGTTTTACGTTTGCGGCTTCAGCTAATCCAATAACTTATTTGGGGGCAACCCCTGTTTTTGTGGATAGCGAATTGGATACGTGGAATATGTGTCCCAAAGCTTTACGTCAAGCTATAGATGACAGATTGCGAGTTACAGGGAGGAAGCCAAAGGCAATTATACCGGTTCATCTTTACGGAATGCCTGCTAAGATGCAAGAGATAATGGAGGTTGCGAAAGAATACGATATTCCGGTTGTGGAGGATGCTGCGGAAGCTATTGGATCTTCTTTGGATGGGCGTAAGTGTGGAACTTTTGGTACATACGGGGTACTATCGTTCAATGGAAACAAAATGATAACTACTTCTGGTGGAGGTGCTTTAGTTTGCCCTGATCAAGAAACTGCTCAACGGGTGATGTTTTATGCAACACAGGCCAGAGACAATGCTCCTCATTATCAACATTCTTGTATCGGGTATAATTATCGATTGAGTAATGTTTGTGCCGGTATTGGTAGGGGACAGATGTTGGTTTTGAACAGTCACATTGAGCGTCGTAGGGCTATTCACGATTTATATAAACGAGAATTACAAGACTTAGTCGGTATTACAGTGATGGAGGCTCCGAGTGAGCATTTTTATTCCAACTATTGGCTGACTTGTATCTTGATCGATAAGCATATATGTGGCTTTGACCGAGAAGATTTACGTCTTTTCTTAGATGCTCATAATATAGAAAGTCGTCCTCTCTGGAAGCCTATGCACTTGCAGCCCGTGTTTGCATCTGCTCCTTATTACGGTTCTTCTGTTGCCGAAGAGTTATTTGATATGGGGCTTTGTCTGCCCAGTGGCTCTATTCTCACCGATGAGCGAATTATGAGGGTGGTAGAGATGATAAAAATACTATATAACAAGTGATATGGAAAAGAGGCTGAAGCCGATAAGTAAGCTTTTTTGTTTGTTTTTCTTGATGGTCTGTGGGTGTAAGCAGACAGATTGGATGAAAACCTATGGGCATTCGAATAAGAAAAAAGAAGTTGGTACATTAATGATATCTGTTCGTCCACAATCCACTGTAGAGTTGAGGGAAGGAGGGGTTGCCGACCCGATGAAAACCATTAAACGACTCTCTTTTTTCTTTTTCTCCGGAACGGGATCCGAAGATAAACTTCTTTACTCGGAGCATATTTCCGGAGAGGATTTCTCTACTCCCATAACATTGCGTTTGCCGGTGGATAACTATAGTTTAGTTGTGGTGGCCAATGCTCCTCATTTTATTATCGAAAAGTGCTCTTCTCCGGGAACTTTGTGGAGTAGATTTGCTGATGCTCAAGTTATTTCTGGGGGGAGAAAGAATTGGTGTATTCTATCCAAAGAGGGAGAAAACCAAACGGAAGCTATTATGATGAGTAACGATCAAGGGCCAATAAAAATAGAAAAAGGGCAATTTGAGCAGGGAAACCTTTCTCAAATTAACGTTCCTTTGGCTTCTTGTCTGTCTCGGATTCTAGTTTACGGACAACCGCAGATACCAGCTTCTTTTACATTAGTTCCAGAACGGAGAGGATTTTATTGTATTTCTGGGCGTTCTAAGGGGCTTTATATAATGAGGCAAATGGCTCCTCTTACTCTTCCCGAAATGGTTATGGAAACAGCAAATGATCATTCCAATCCGGTAGATAGGTATGCTTATAGCCCCGGATATCAAGAAGTGGAACAGTCTCAGAAAAAGAATTTTATCTCATTAGCCGAAAAACATCGCTATTATCTCTCCGGAGCTTTGACAAGTGTTTCTAATCTTATTTCTTTACCAGAGAGTAAGTCTCAGGCCAATTTGCGTTCTGTATATGTGTACGACCAAGAAACAACAATTGACGTTGAACACCAAAAATATAGTCTCTTTATACCTCGACTGATTGTGGCTTTTCGTCTGTTCCCATCCATTTTATCGCAAGGAGACCCTGCTTTTGATCCACAGCAGGGATGGGCTTCTTTCGAAGGGTATTACACAACTGGAGCAGAACTACTCCGATACCTTAAAGCTCTTAAAGCAGGAGATGTTAATCCTTTGTTACCCAAAGGATTTCCAGAGTCTTTTGCTGCTGTTGCGCGAAAACATCTTCTAGCAGCTCCTATTTGGAGGGAAAATGGGCAAGAACTGAAGGCATTTAGTATTGGTGGTGTGAGTTTTTATGAACAATGTTATAACTATTACATTGTTCCAATGCGCCACAAGCTTTCGGGGAGGAGTTCAGAGTATGCTACTTATGGATTGGTTCGTAATTTTAGTTACAATATAGAAGTCAAGCGTATCGATCATTTGGGGCTTGCTTCGGTTCCTGATTTTAGCAAAGATGTTTCAGAGTATAAGGAGCCTGCGGGTATTTCTTTCGGGGTTTCGATTGTCAATCCGACAGAGGTTGATCAGGAGGTCTCTTTCTGATAATATACCATTGCGTAGGGAAAACTGTGGATCTCATCTTTTGTGTTATTGCATAGATGGTAGATTTATAGTACCTTTGCACTGGAAAGAAGGGGGTGTATCCCCGTTGGTCGAGTAGCTCAGCTGGATAGAGCAACTGCCTTCTAAGCAGTGGGTCCCGGGTTCGAATCCCGGCTTGATCACGAAGAAGAGGAGCAAGTATACCTTGTTCCTCTTTTTTATGCTCTTTTTGTTAAGGTGTCTATATGCATATTAAATGGTTTGTCTGAAAAGGCGAGTATTAGGTGCATCGGTACTGCCTAATGAGAAATGATTTCTGAACTGTTTCTTTTAAGTAGATAATAGATTGTGAGGCTTGGATGGTTGTAAATGATCTTATACACTGTAAATTCCAGGTTTTATTATCGAGGAAATAATTGTTGTTCGAGGCTTTATTACATCGTATTATCTGAAAAAAGGAGTGTAGGTTCTGTGGAGTTTTTTATTCTAGTTTTTGGATGTTGTTACTCCCTACCTCCTATTTGCGTTTTTCCTTGAGTTATCTTTCTTTTTTGATTTTACAAAACGAGCCAACCCTATCAAGAAAATAATAATAATGGAATGCAATACAATAAACTGTAGGAAGAAAACCCACCCGACCAGAGAAGAACCTCGGATAGTTAATAGTATGATCAGAAAGAAAGAGAGACTAAGAAACTGATTTAGACATAATATCAACTGTTGCTTGGTGGATAGTTTGTTATAATTTTCTATGTGGGTTGAATTTGAAATTTTCAATTTATCCCTTTTATGACCAATGTATTTGTATTGTATGTACATCATAACGGAACAAATTGTCATCAAGGCAAAGGCAACCCAAATAGATGACTTATCACTCCAAGAGTTTGTATTTCTCGATAATTTCCAAAAGGAGGGGATTTCTTTGGGTATTGTAGGATAGGAAATAGTTATGGTCAATAGCGTGATAAGTTCTATTATAGCGGGAAGAAACAGCAGAATTCTTTTTTTCATATATAAATTGTATTCGTTTTGATAGTTGGGCAGTGAAAAGAGGTCTTTAGGAATGTGGAGGAACCCCAAATAATAAGTTTGTTGTATGGAGTTTACCGAGTGAAGTGTACAAGGATGGGGATAAAAAACAACAAGTCCACAGTCTTATAGCTGTGAACTTGTTGTTTTTATGAGTTTTCTCCTTTCCTTTTTTACTGACTAAGGAAAAATTTTTATTTGTTGGTGGCTCTTATGCTTTGTTTTCCAAACGTTCTTTAAGAGCAGCTAACTCGTCCAAGTCTCCCAAAGTGGCTTTTTCTATAGCTTGGGTTGCTGTCGGGGCAGCAGCTTCTTCGCTATGTTGTGCAGCAGCTTTTTTCTCTTCGGCAGCAGCTTCTCTACGAGCATTGCGTTGTTCATCTTCGTGAATACGGCTGTGAGAAACAATTATGCGACGAGCTTCTTTATTGAACTCGATAACTTTGAAGTCAAGCTTTTCTTCGGCAGCGGCAGATGTCCCATCCTCTTTCACAAGGTGTTTAGGAGTTGCAAACCCTTCGATACCGTAGGGGAGTGATACAACAGCACCTTTATCCATCATCTCTACGATAGTTCCGGGGTGAACAGAACCAACGGTGAATACGCTCTCAAATACATCCCAAGGATTTTCTTCGAGTTGCTTGTGACCCAAACTCAAACGACGGTTTTCTTTGTCTATTTCGAGGACCACTACTTCGATAGAGGCTCCCACAGATGTAAAGTCACTTGGATGTTTTACCTTCTTAGTCCAAGACAAATCTGAAATGTGGATAAGACCATCGATGCCTTCTTCTATTTCAACGAATACTCCGAAGTTAGTGAAGTTGCGAACTTTGGCTGTGTGTTTAGAGCCAATGGGGAAGCGTTCTTCGATATTGGTCCAAGGATCTGGTTTTAATTGTTTGAGACCTAAGCTCATTTTACGTTCTTCACGGTCCAAGGTAAGAACAACTGCTTCGATTTCTTCGCCTACCTTGAGGAAGTCTTGAGCACTACGTAGGTGCTGGGTCCAAGACATTTCAGATACGTGGATAAGACCCTCTACGCCAGGAGCGACCTCTACAAAGGCTCCATAATCCGCCATTACCGTAACTTTTCCTTTGATTTTGTCTCCTACTGCAATGTTGGCATCGAGAGAATCCCAAGGATGCGGAGTCAATTGTTTGAGACCAAGGGCAATGCGTTTCTTTTCTTCGTCAAAATCGAGAATAACAACATTGATCTTTTCATCCAAAGCAACAACTTCGCTTGGGTGAGCAACACGCCCCCAAGAGAGGTCTGTTATGTGGATAAGACCATCCACTCCGCCCAAATCGACAAAAGCCCCGTAAGAAGTAACGTTTTTGACAACGCCTTCGAGCACTTGTCCCTTTTCGAGTTTTGAGATGATGTCTTTCTTTTGTTGTTCCAATTCGGCTTCGATGAGCACTTTGTGAGAAACTACAACATTCTTGAACTCTTGATTGATTTTTACAATCTTGAATTCCATTGTTTTTTCAACAAAAGCATCGTAGTCACGGATCGGTCTTACATCAATTTGAGATCCGGGCAAGAAAGCTTCTATGCCGAATACATCAACGATCATACCACCACGTGTACGTCCTTTGATAAAGCCCATAACCACTTCGTCTTTCTCCAATGCTTCGTTTACACGTTCCCACGCACGGGCAGCGCGAGCCTTGCGGTGAGAGAGGATCAACTGACCATTGCGGTCTTCTTGGCTTTCGATAAATACCTCTACTTCATCGCCAACCTTGAGGTTGGGGTTGTAGCGGAACTCGTTGGAGTTGATAGAGCCTTCGCTCTTGCCACCTACGTTTACGATAACTTCGCGTTTGTTGATAGACATAACACGTCCCATAGCCACATCGTTTTCTTTGATGGCGCTAAGAGTTTCATCGTAGGCTGCTTCTTGTTGTTTACGAACCTCTGAACCAAAGGACTGTCCAGATTCAAACTCCTCCCAATTAAATTCATCGAGAGGCTGAATGTTGTTTAATTTACTCATCTGTTTTTACTAATGCAATCTAGTGAGTGAGACATTATGTATAAATACTCTATAAAAAATCTGCGCAAAGATAGTTTATCTTTTTGATATATTGAATTATATAGGGAGAAAACAATCTCAAAAGGAAGTATAGCTTTCGATTATTTTATGTTCAAGGCTTGGCGAATTGGGTCTACGTAATCTAATTTTTCCCAGGTGAACAATTCAACCTCAATTGACAAAGGCTCCTTGTGATTGAAGAAGAATTGTTTTTTCACTGTTTGAGGCTCACGACCAAAGTGCCCATAGGCTGCTGTTTCCTCGAAAATAGGATTGCGCAACTTGAGTCTTTGTTCTATGGCATAAGGACGTAGGTCGAATATTTTTGAAATCTGTGTCGCAATTTCGCCATCGCTCATAGAAACCTTGGAACCTTTGGTGCGGACGTATACACTCATAGGTTCTGCCACCCCTATAGCATAGGACAATTGAATTAAAATTTCATCAGCAACGCCAGCCGCAACCATATTTTTGGCTATGTGTCGTGCGGCATAAGCTGCACTTCTATCTACCTTTGAGGGGTCTTTTCCGGAAAAAGCTCCTCCCCCGTGCGAGGCCATTCCTCCATATGTGTCTACGATAATTTTTCTTCCGGTGAGTCCGGTGTCTCCGTGTGGCCCTCCGATGACAAATTTTCCGGTCGGATTAACGAAAAGTTTGATCCCTTCGATTGACAAGGAGGGTAATTGCTCCTGGTATTGTTGCAAAACAGTTGGGAAGAGATACCGTTCTATATCTTTTCGTATCTGTTCTTGCATAGCTTTATCAGCTTTTTCTACTTCTTCCGCAGAGTTGTTTTTGGGGCGGATAAAATCATCGTGTTGGGTGCTTATTACAATCGAGGCTATTCGCACGGCTTGTCCGTTTGGATCGTATTCAACGGTAACTTGACTCTTGGCATCGGGGCGCAAATAGGGCATTAAGGTGGGTTTCGTTTTGCGAATTGTGGCTAATTCCCTCAATAAAGAGTGCGCCAAGGCTATTGGAAGAGGCATATATGAGTTTGTCTCATTGGTAGCAAATCCAAACATCATACCTTGGTCTCCTGCTCCCTGCTCTTCGGGTTTATCCCTTTGAACTCCTCGGCTTATATCAACGCTTTGTCCGTGTATAGCCGACAGTATTCCGCAGCTGTTGGCTTCAAATCCATAATCAGAGCGATTGTACCCAATTTTGCTTATTACATTTCGGACAGTTTTATCGATGTCTACATAAGAATTACTGCTAACTTCTCCGGCAACAACTACTTGTCCGGTTGTAACCAATGTTTCACAAGCTACTCTGGAATTGCGATCTCCTGCCAATAATTGGTCGAGAATGGCGTCTGATATTTGATCGGCAACCTTATCGGGATGTCCTTCGGAAACGGATTCCGATGTAAAAAAATAATTCATAAACCTTATTTCTATGATCTGTTCATTGTACTTTTATAAACCCACCACTTCCTTGTTTGGTTGTATGGATGCAGATACAAAACGCTTTGGTTAGATATTTAGACAGGGCAACCCGGAAAGGCTATCGACAACCCCATTGATTCGTAAAGAATAACGATCAACGGAAAGGTAAGTTTTTAGCATTTTTGTTCGTGGTTGCAAGCTTATCAAATCCATCCACATTCCTCCACAAGAAGGTGATTTCTCCACAAAGGTAATTTTTATTTTGGAATAGAGGTCCTTCTGTCTGAGATTCTTTTGTTGTAAAGGTATTTTTGGGAGATCTAGGTAAGTATCCCGACTCTCTTTTTTCTCTCTGTACAGTCTATTTTAGTTTAGGCTCTTTTTCAATCATTTATTTTTAGGGAACTATTCGAGGAAAGGGTATTAGGGCGAGGATTGAAGGTAAGTAGATGGAAATGAGAGGGATTTGCAGTATATCTCTATGGTTTGCATAAGGGGTAAAAGAGCAGAAGATGTGGATTTATGCAGAAGTTCCGTTACCAAATCGTT
>JAEWWU010000011.1 GCA_023396255.1 Bacteroidota bacterium | reverse complement strand
AGATTATTTTACGCTTTCAAACTCATCGGTCGGGGAGCGGCCAGCGCCAAGGGGCGGGACCACCCGTCCCGACGAGCGTAAAAATCCAGTAAGCTAATGTAGCGAATCTGTTGTTATAGCACAATTTTATTGATATAGAAACTGTTTCTCAATAGTGTTTATACCATTCTATAAAATCAGAAATAACATCTCCATATCCACTATGCCAGTGAGCAAAACGATTAAATAATATACTCTTTAGTGATATCGGGACATTGTCTTCTCGTCTAAATTCTGGTGCTATATGTAGATTGTAAGTTTCTATTTGTTTGTTAATGTAGTCTTTGTATGAATCATCTGCAGATATACACGTCCAAGCTCGTTCATATTCCCAAAAAGATATTGCCATTTGAAGATTCATAACCTCCTCTTGTCTTATTCCTTTGTATTCTGTTTTCATACACTCGGGCGGTGGTAATTTAGATTTATCAACCTCGTACCGTTGAAGTTCTGCCTCAAATGGATTGTTTTTTTCGCCCTTGTAATACCTACACTGTTTGATTAATTCTTGCTTTTTATCCATACTATTGAGCCTTTAGTTCTGTGTTAATTAAAGTATCGTCTGCTAATTCTATATCTTTACTATCACAATTGTAACTAATCACAAAGTTACGGGATTGAAAGCTACTTACAACTAATACAGAGCGCGGGAGGTAATGCACCAGGTGTGTAACTAATCACAAAGTTACAGAATCGAAAGCTGCTTACAACTGGAAACGCTTTTCGTCCTCCATTGCTTTTGTTATAACTAACCATAAAGTTACGGGATTGAAGGCTATGGGGAATGGGGGCTAGGTGTACCAAGTTTGGATCGATTTTATGAAGTCGAACTTTATATAAGATCTCAGAAATGGAGAATGTAATGACCTTTCACCAGTTTGATGAGGGCTTCTGTGTGTTGTCAAAAATTTCGAGGATAAACTTTTTGTATAAAAAAGGCTGTGTCGTAGAAACGGCACAGCCTTTCGCTTTCGGTCAATTTAGAGCTGACCTGTGTAGAATGCTTATTCTTGTAGTAGGGATAGGCTCCTTGTTATAAAGAGATCCAAGTCGGCTCCTTGTAAGAGGCCGTTAGATAGTAAAGCCAAATCGGTAATTTGCTTGATGATAGGCTTTCCTGTCGCATAGGAGTGTATCTTTTCATCAATACTCTTTTGTAGAGCAGAACTTTCTTCTCTTTTTTCCTTGAGCAGATTCTTGTCTGCAAGGTTAATCTCTTCCTCTTTTTTGCCTTGTGTTGCATTTTCGAGTTCTGAGATTCTTTTCTTAGCGGATTCTAATTTTTGTCGCTCTTCTTTTAAAGAGGGTTCAAGGAGTTCTGCCTCGTCGGCCAATAGCTTTTGTACTAAGGGGTGCTCTGTATTTACCACAATATTGTAGCTATTGGGCATTGCTCCATAGAATCCCATACCGGCTTGCATATGTGCCATTTCTTTCATACGCCTCATCCATTCGTCCTGTGTTACAATGGCTGCTTTGCCGTCTGCACCCATAGGGCGAGCTACAATAGAAAAGTGTTTGTCTTTATCGGTTGGTAGGACGTGAGCAAACATCTCTCTCACCAAATGAATGGTTTCTTGTGCAGCTTCTTGTGCAGCTGAGTCTTGCTTCTCTACGAGATGCTCAATAGTGTCGCTATCTACACGTACAAAGCGAGTTTTTTCCCATTTCTGTTCTACGTGATTCATAAAGGGTGTGTCTAGCATACCGTTCATAAGTAATACATTGTACCCTTTGTCTTGTGCTGCTTTGATGTAGGAATATTGTTCGGCTTTGTCGGTTGCGTAGAGAATAACCAATTGGTCGTTCTTATCTGTTTGTTCGGAAGAGACCAGCGTTCTGTATTCTTCTGCCGTGTAGTTTTTGCCGTCTACATCTGTTAAGAGAAGGAATTTTTGTGCTCTGTCATAAAATTTCTCATCGGTGAGAATTCCGTATTGGATGAATACTTTGAGATGCTCCCATTTCTCTTCGAATGCCGTGCGGTTATTTTTGAACAAATCGTCCAACCGATCTGCAACCTTTTTCGTTATGTGACTGCTGATCTTAGCCACATTTGGATCTCCTTGCAGATAGGAACGAGAAACATTGAGTGGAATGTCGGGCGAATCTAAAACCCCGTGCAGCAGTGTGAGATATTCGGGCACAATTCCTTCTACCTCATCGGTAACGTACACCTGGTTGCAGAAGAGTTTGATACGATTCTTTTGTAACTCTATGTTATTGTGTACTTTGGGGAAGTAGAGAATGCCTGTTAGGTTGAACGGATAGTCTACATTGAGGTGAATCCAAAAGAGCGGTTCATCTGACATAGGATACAACTCTTTGTAAAAGTCTTTGTATTGCTCTTCTGTGAGTTCGCTTGGTTTTTCGCACCAAAGAGGATGAGTGTTATTGATGATGTTGTCTTCTTCAGTGTCCTGCATTTTACCTTCTTTCCATTCCTGTTTTTTCCCAAATTGAATGGGTATGGGTAGATACTTGCAGTATTTATCGAGGATGGCGGCCACTTTCTCTCGTTCTAGAAACTGTTTACTTTCTTCATCTAAGTGTAGAACAATTTCAGTTCCCCGTTGCTCCTTTGTGCCCGTTGTCATTTCATAGTTGGGAGATCCGTCACAAACCCAATGTACAGGGGTCGCATCGGATTGGTAGGAAAGCGTGTTTATCTCTACCTTGTTTGCCACCATAAAGGCGGAATAGAAACCCAATCCGA
The DNA here is from genome assembly GCA_023396255.1 of Bacteroidota bacterium. Classification (GTDB taxonomy): domain Bacteria; phylum Bacteroidota; class Bacteroidia; order Bacteroidales; family Porphyromonadaceae; genus Porphyromonas. The sequence continues at coordinate 6,821 of JAEWWU010000011.1, read as the reverse complement.
AGTGCCCGATAATATTGGCCGAAGCATCTTTGTATTTTTCCAAAAATTCTTCTGCTCCGGAAAATGCTATTTGATTGATGTAACGGTCTACTTCTTCGGAAGTCATCCCAATTCCTTTATCCTTGATAGTGAGAGTTCCGGCAGTCGCATCGGCAACGACTTCTATTTTGAGGTCATCCGTATTGCCTACGGAGGTTCCTCTGGCTATGAGAGCATTGAGTTTGGTGGTTGCATCTACAGCGTTGGAAACCAACTCTCTCAAAAAGATGTCGTGTTCACTGTACAAGAATTTTTTGATAACGGGGAAAATATTTTCGCTGGTTACCCCTATCTTACCTGTTGTTGCCATATTGTTCTTTGTTCAATATTTGATTTACTTTTCAATCGTCATCTTAAGTGCCCCTTCTACAACCTGCAAAGCCACGGAGTTTCCTATTTGTATTTCTCCATCTAAAATTAGATCAGTCAGGGCGTTCTCTACTTCTTGTTGTAGGGTTCGTCTTAGAGGGCGTGCTCCATATTGTACATCGTATCCCTTTTCTGCTAATAGCTCTTTGGCCTCGGGAGATATTTGTAGCGCATAACCTTGCTTTTGTACCCGAAGTAATAAGGGCTGCAGTTCAATATCTACTATGCGGAGAATGTCTTCTTTGGAGAGTTGCTCAAAAACCAGTACATCGTCCAAACGGTTGAGAAACTCCGGACTAAATTGTTTTCTCAGTTCTTTAAAAAGCAGGTCCTCTACTTCTGTTCCGGATAGTCCACTCTCCGTTCTGTATCCGAGCCCGTGCCCAAACTCTTTGAGTCGACGAGTGCCCACATTTCCGGTGATGATGATAACGGTGTTTTTGAAGTCTACACGACGTCCGTAACTATCGGTCAGAGTCCCCTCATCCAATACTTGCAGCAAAATGTTGTAAACATCGGGGTGTGCCTTTTCTATTTCATCGAGCAAAATAACCGAGTAAGGTTTGCGGCGAACCTGTTCGGTTAGTTGTCCACCTTCTTCGTATCCTACATATCCTGGGGGGGCTCCTACCAAACGACTGACGGAGAACTTCTCCATATATTCGCTCATATCGACCCGAATGATGGCTTTCTCGTCGTTGAAAAGTTGTTCGGCAAGTTTCTTAGCCAAGTAGGTTTTGCCCACTCCCGTAGAGCCGATAAACATAAAGGTCCCGATGGGGCGTTTTTCGTCTCTTAGCCCAAGGCGGTTGCGTTGAATGGCTTTGACAACTTTATCTATGGCTTTGTCTTGACCAATCACTTGCCTCTTGAGCTCTTGTGCCATAGTCCGCAGTTTTTCATTTTCTATGGCAGCTATGCGTTCGGAAGGCACTCCGGTCATCATTGCTACTATCTTGGCCACATCTCCCTCCGTGACGTTTTCTCTGTGTGTTTTGAGACTTTCTTGCCACGCTTTTTGCGCCGCAGCAATATCGGATTCAACTCCCCTTTCTTTATCTCTGAATGAAGCTGCCAATTCATAGTTTTGAGCCTTTACTGCCAAAAGTTTTTGTTCTCTAACTTCAGCAAGCCGTTTTTCTAGCAGTTCCAATTCAAGAGGCACCGATATTCCTCGAATATGTACCCCCGCTCCAGCCTCGTCAATGACATCTATTGCCTTGTCGGGAAAGGTACGGTCCGAAACATAGCGATCCGTTAGCTCCACCGCTGCCTTAATCGCCTCTTTTGTATAGGTTACTCCGTGAAATTCCTCGTATTTATCTTTGAGACGTTCCAATATGTCAAGAGTTTCTTCTTTGGTGGATGGAGCTACCACAATCTTCTGAAATCTGCGCTCCAAAGCCCCATCCTTCTCTATACTTTTGCGGTATTCGTCCAATGTGGTGGCACCAATGCACTGCATTTCTCCGCGAGCCAATGCCGGCTTGATGATGTTGGCTGTATCCAGAGATCCTTCTGCTGAGCCGGCTCCAACAATGGTGTGCAACTCATCTAAGAACAAAATGATGTTCTTGTTTTCCCTGACCTCTTTCATTAAAGCCTTGAGGCGTTCTTCAAACTGCCCTCTATACTTGGCTCCGGCAACTAACAGGGCTAAATCCAAACTTATGATGCGTTTATCAAAGAGGGTGCGATTGACTTTCTTATCTACAATCCTCTGTGCAAGCCCCTCAACGATGGCACTTTTCCCTACACCGGGCTCGCCGATTAAAACCGGATTGTTCTTCTTCCTGCGGCTGAGGATTTGTATCAATCGTTCAATTTCTACCTCCCGACCAACCATAGGGTCGAGCTTTCCTTCTTCAGCCAAGCGGGTTATATCCACTCCAAAGGAGTCGAGAGCCGGAGTCGAGGAAGATGGAGCTTGGGTTGCTGTTAGATTTTTCCCACTCGAAGAACTGCTTTCTTTGTTAGAGGACTGGTCCGATGGAAGGCTGCCTTGTTCATCAAAATCTTCTTGCTCCAATCCGGAAACGATAGGAGCTTCCGTTGATAGGGCCTCTATGGAGACTTCGCTATGAGCGGCATAATATTCTTTTAGTGTATCAAAGGTGATCTTTTTTTCCATAAAAAAATTGTTCAATAATAAAGAGCTCTCCTTGAATAAAGAGAGGAGCAAATGGACTGACTTGATGGTAGAACTATCGCTCAAGGCGCAGTACACGGCTGCTCGGGCCAATGCTTTCCGAGCCGATAAACTAAGGCTTGGAAGTGAGACCTTGTCGCCATTAGTCTCCGACTCCGTTTGAGACGTAATGAGTGCATAAAGTTGGTTCGATAGAGCGGACAACTCTACTTCCTGCCCTGCAAAAAAGTTTTCCACGAGAGACTCTCTACTCCACAATACAGCCAATAGCAAATGGTCGGGAGTAAGCTCCATTGTGCCTCTTTGCAGGGCAAACTTGCTCACATTGATGAGGGCTTCTTTGAGTTCGGATGAATAAGTCATTTCCATACGCCATCAAGGGGCAAAAAATATGCCACTAATTTATCAAGTAGTTGCATCGGTTTGGAGAGGACAAAAAGGCAGTTGATACTGACATAATTTTATTGCTTCCCTAAAGAATCTTTGCTCCTGTCTATTTCTTTGGAGGAAGTGGGAGTGAGTATTTGATTTAATTGTTGGATGGAGGGGATTTGTAAAAAAAACACCTCGAAGAAAAATTAGTCCCTCGAGGTGCTTTGTTACTGTATAATCAATTGTAGGAAAAGGGCTTAAACCTTTTCGATCATATCATCTGTGATCTCTGCCATCGGGGTATTGAGGCGATATCCTTTTCCGTGGACATTTTTGATTTCCAATTGAGGGTCTTCTTTGAGCAGCTTTCTAAGTTTGGTTACATATACGTCCATACTTCGAGCATTGAAGTAATTATCGTCTACCCAGATTGTTTTCAGCGCGTGGTTGCGTTCCAAGGTTTGATTGGCATTGGCGCACAAGAGAGCCAATAGCTCACTCTCTTTTGTCGTTAAGCGAGTAACCTTGTTATTGATAGACAAGGTTTGTTGTTGTGTATCGAAGAAGTAACGCCCCAACTGATAATAAGGCTTGATTTCGGCTTGACGCTTATTAACGCGGCGCAAGATGGCTTCGATACGCATTTGCAGCTCTTGGATGCTAAATGGTTTGGTGATGTAGTCGTCTCCCCCAAGGTTAAACCCTTTGATAACATCCTCTTTTTGGTTCATTGCCGTAACAAAGATGATGGGAACTTCAGAGTTGATTTCTCTGATTTCTTGAGCAAGAGTAAACCCATCCTTGCGAGGCATCATAACATCTAAAAGGCAGATATCATAGTCTTTGGCGGAGAAGTGTTGTATGCCTTCTTCTCCATCTGTAAAGAGGTCTGTTTCGTAACCTTTTGCTTCCAAATACTCTTTGAGCATCATTCCTAAACTCTCGTCGTCTTCGCAAAAGAAGATTTTTGTCTTTTCACTCATAATCTTTCTATTTTATTTGGTTATTATATTTTCCTGTTATTTTAGATAACTTTTGTAAGAAAAGTTTAATGATTCTATAGGAAGAGCATCACCCTTCCATTTCGTGGTTGGGCAACTCTATAATCATCTTGGTACCAACCCCCAATTTCCCCTCAGCTCGTACAGAACCTTTCATCTCTTTGACTACTCCCAAAACATAGGCAAGCCCCAACCCAAAGCCTTTTACATCGTGCAACTCTCCGGTGTGTACTCGATAGAATTGGTCGAAGATGCGTTTGCGATCTTCTTTGGCAATACCAATGCCGTTGTCTTCCACGCAAATGATCAACTTATTGTTATGGTTATAAGTACTTAAAGTAAGTTTAAGAGGGATATCTGGTTTGCGATACTTAACGGCATTGTCCAATAGATTGAAGATTACATTTTGCAGATTCATCTTATCGGCAAAAATCCAATTGTTTTCTGCTTCCAGATTGAGGTCGAGTTCTCCTCCTATTTCTTCCACTTTGAAAGTGTATACCCCGGCAATTTCCAGGAGCAATTCTAAGGCATCCAACTCTTCCGGATGAAACTTTATCTTACGCCCATCCACCAATGAGAATTGCAAGACCTTTTCCACAATCATAGAGAGCCTTCGAGTTTCCACTTCGATCACTTTGAGAAGTCTCTCTTTGTTGGCAGGTGAGGCCTCTATGACCGGATCGTTGAGCATTTCCCAAGCCAATTTGATAGAGCTGATGGGGGTCTTCAATTCGTGGGTCATATTATTGGAAAAATCTCTCCGAGATTGTAGAAACTGTTGTTGCTTGAAGAGCATTATGACCGCGATTAAGCACAGAATTACCAAGATGCCAATTGTAATAAAGGTACTGGTAGCATATTGAGCCGCATTCATATATCGGTAGTGACTTGGAAAGTAAACCTGAACGAATGAGGTTGGGGTAGGGGTTGTATTGCGGTGATCTACAAAAAAAGATTGTCGTACGGAAAATAACTTCTCTTCATCGTATTTAGAGAAGTCTCCGTAGGAGTAAATCAATTGCTGTTGCTGATCGAATATCCGATAAATGAAAGGGTCGTTGATGTCGAGCTTTGCCAACTCTCGCTCTATGGAACGGGTAAGAAAGCGAGTGTCGAATCGCTGTAATAGGGGCCTGTCTTCTATCTCCATTACGGCGTTGAGAGCCAACTCTTCCAATAACTCCCTGTGATAGAAGTAGGCATTGAAAAGAATGAAATCTTGCTGGTGCAAAGCGGTAGTGGGGTTACTTAAATTGTCGGGTTGCTCTTTGGCCCACGGTGGGCAAGTGGCGTAATCCCCGGAAAGATTGTCCCAAATACTTTCCCCGAAATAGTTGATCAATGTATCTCTTTGCTTTTGGTCTTGAGGAAGCGACAAGCCAATATCCGATAGCAATATACCGTTGGTGAGCACCCGTCGCATCTCATCTTTCTCCACCAACTTGGCCACTTCGTTCATTGCAGAGTGAGCCAGTTTGGAAAATTGTTCATTGCGCATCCTGTGAGCACTCCTTAAATAGGAGGTCTGCGTCAAGATTGAGACAATCATAATCGCGACAAGAATAAAGATGATAATGCTCGTTATGCGCTTGTTCATTTACTTATATGCGGAGATCAACCCTTTTATTACTACTATTGCCATCTGTAACTGCAAAATAACATCTTTTTTCCGAAATTTCAAAATGAGGCGGTTTTTTTTTCGTGAAGTTCAAAAATAGGTTCTAATTTGTGAATTATTCAGACAAGAATACCAATAGGTGCAAATTATTTATGGTTCTATTTGGGTGTAAACAGTCTCTTTTACTGTGTAATGTGAGGTTTTGTAGGATTATTTTGGGAGAATAGAATAGTTTTCTGCATTGTAATAAATTGAATTACAGATAGTTATTTATATTTATGTAAATTGAAAAGGCAAGAGACGGAGGAGAAGATATGGATGCTTAATTGTTAATAAGATAAGAGTTATAGCGTAGTGGAGGAGGCGAAATTTCCGACCGAGTGGCACTTTGGGTGGAATTTTCTTCTCTATTGTGTCTTTATTTGATGATGCATTTCTTGTAAGTTGCTGATCAATAGCTGTATAAACAAATTTTAATGCGCGTTTTTACTCCGTCGAATAAGACTATTTGGGGTGATATTGAGCTGTTGAGGGTTGAATGTAGTAGGGTATTTTTTCATTAGTTCCCTATTTTGAAAATTTTCCTCACGGCTTTGCTGGAAGGTGCAGATTGTTATTTGTAAATAATTCCCTGAAAAAGAAAATTTTCTCGGACAAAAAGAAAAATACTTTGGACATATTATTTCTTTTGTTTATGCAACTATTAGAGTAAAGGGCATTAGAGAGAGGATGGGAGTTAAGTAAGTGGAAATGAGAGGGATTTGCAGTATATCTCTATGGTTTGCATAAGGGGTAAAAGAGCAGAAGATGTGGATTTATGCAGAAGTTCCGTTACCAAATCGTTAGTCTATTCCTCGAATGGTAACGAAGAGGTAGGAGAAGGTAACCGAAAGAAGAGTGTTCGGTAACTCATCTTTCTGTAATTACGGTGCTGATGCATTGTGACACAATGTTTTGCGTAGCTGAGAACGCTTCGGTAACGGGTAATTTTGCCCATAAAAAAGAAGCGTATGCAAACAGACAAAATGAAGGTGTTGCTCTACCTGAAAAAGAGCGGATTGGACAAGTCGAGACAGGCTCCGATTATGGGGCGTATAACTTACGGACGAACCATCGCCCAATTCAGTTGTAAGCTCTCGTGCAACCCCAAGCTATGGAATGCTCGTGAGAGCAGACTGAACGGCAAAAGCCGTGAAGCAGTGGCAACGAATGGCAAGTTGGAACGATTGCTCCTCTCAGTGCAATCGGCTTATCGAGTTCTTTGCGAGCG
>JAEWWU010000014.1 GCA_023396255.1 Bacteroidota bacterium | reverse complement strand
TTTCGCTTGTTTTCTAATTGCAACACTAAGATAAGTGAAAATTCTGACATGGCAAAATCCTGGGCAACTTTTTGTTGCTCAGGAACTTATAAATAAAGTTAAATTATAGTGTTGCGGAATTAAGGTTCAATTTTCTTTTTTGAGATGTGCAAAGCGTAATAGGAGTTTGCGAGTGACATTGTCTTCGAACAAAACAGTAACCCTGCTGTTACAGTCGTCATCGAATAGTTCTTGTATAACTCCTTTGCCAAAAGTTTTGTGCTCAACTTGGTCTCCAATGGAAAAAAAGTCGCCATTTGGCAGGGAAAGATGAGAAACAGTGAACTGCTCTAAGGTATTCTTCTCATAAGTTCCGATATAAGATTTTTTTCCGGAAAATTTTGATTCTTGCTTCTTATTAATGGCTGTATTTTCTTGTCTTGTTTCGAGGTTTTGTCGCAATGCATTGTAGTATATCCCCGAAGAGGTTGTTTTTTCTCGAAGTAGCTTGGAATCTAACTCTCTGATAAAACGGCTGGGAAGCATCAATTCATCTCGTCCATTTCTCCGACGCATCCGTGCGTAGTTGAGACTGCATATTTTCTCTGCTCTTGTTATAGCAACATAAAGCAAGCGACGCTCTTCCTCTACTGCTGTTTGTTCCAAACTCATAGAAGAGGGCAATATGGTTTCTTCTATGCCACAAATAATTACGCTTTCAAACTCCAACCCTTTGGCTGCGTGAATAGTCATCAGCTGTACACTATCTACTTGCTGTTGGGTATCTTGATCTGTCAATAAGGAAACACTTTGTACAAACAAGGACAGATGATTCAGAGCTAAAGAAGGGGTTGCCGTGTCTTGGTTAGAGTAGTCCTGTCTATATTGCTCTTCAAAATCACCTGCTCCAGAAACCAATTCTTTAAGATTGTCTAGTCTTGCTTGGCTCTCTACACTACTATCTTGAGCATAAACTTGAGCAACACCGGAAAGACGTAGGATGTACTCAATCCATCCACTAAGCGTTGGTAGAGAGTTGTTTTCTACATTATTCGGATAATTGGCCATTGTTGCAATGGTTTCCAAATGTTTTCTCAGCTTACTAGCAACCGAAGTTGAAAAGATGTGAGAAAAAGTCCCCATAGCGACAGACTCCATCACATTATAAAGGGAGAGATTATTCTCCGAAGCTAATAGCAAGAGTTTCTCAATGGTTTTTTCCCCAATTCCTTTCTTGGGAAAAGAGAGAGTGCGTATAAGAGCTTCGTTATTGTATGGATTAACCAATACCTGCACAAAAGCCATTGCCTGTTTAATTTCTTGCCTTGAATAAAAAGAGGTACCGCCATAAATAGTGTAAGGAATAGAAGCACGGCGTAGAGCATCTTCCAGAATACGACTTTGGGCATTGGTCCTGTACAAAACAGCTTGCCTTGCATAAGGAATCCCATCCAAGAGATGGTTGCGAGAGATAAAGCGTACTACATAATCAGCCTCCGAATAAGCACTATCGTGTTCGTTTAGTTCAACCAAATCTCCAGCCTCCTTCAGAGAGTAAAGTTCCTTAGGGATGCGGCGTTGATTATGAGCAATCAATCCATTGGCAATATTGACTATGTTTTGTGTTGATCTATAATTCTGTTCCAGTCTAAAGATCTTAGCAGAAGGAAAAATTGAAGAAAACCCCAGTATATTGTCAATGTTGGCTCCTCTGAATGCATAAATACTTTGAGCATCATCCCCCACAGCAAAAATTCGTCCGTTATGTGACACTAGCTTACGGATCAATGTGAATTGGGATAAGTTGGTGTCTTGGTATTCGTCAATCAATAGGTAATCTATATTGGACTGACATTCGCTCAAAACTTCCGGATAATCTCTAAGCAATACATTGAACTTGAAAAGTAAATCATCGAAGTCCATAGCATTATTCTGCCGGCATCGGGCACAATAAACGGCATAAATCTTATGCATAGCTCCAAAATGGTCTGCATTATCTTGATGCAATAATTGCTTGTCTGAAGCATACATCTCTGGAGAAACTAAATTATTCTTAGCCGATGAGATTCTATTCAAGACTCGTTTGGTTGTATAGGTCTTATCTTCCAATTTTAGATCCGAAACAATTTTGCGAACAAGAGATTTACTATCCGAGGTATCTAAGATGGAAAAATCTTTGTTGTACCCTAATAAAGAAGCGTAAGTCCGCAATAGACGAGCAAAGATGGAGTGGAAAGTACCCATTTTGATCTGATAAGCCTTAGATGGATCTATCATACCAACCACTCGCTCCCTCATTTCTCTGGCAGCTTTATTTGTAAAAGTTAAGGCGTATAACTTTTCTGGATTGTATCCTTGCTCTATCAGTAGGGCCAATTTGTGGGTTATTACTCGGGTTTTACCAGACCCGGCTCCAGCTATAATTAAGGCAGGTCCTCCATCATACATAACAGCTTCTTGCTGAGCTGCATTCAAATTTTGAATGGATTCAATTAAATTCATTCGTCTATGATTTTCGTCAATAGTCGTTGTAATATTTGTACCTTCTTGGGCTCTGCGAGGATATTTCTTAGCTTCGAGAGAGTTTCTCTAACCTCGACTTCGTCCGTACTATTATCAGTCAATGAGGACAAAGAATCTCGGTCACTTAGTTCACTTTCGTTAAAGAAGAATACAAATGGCTTTACCGTTTGGGGTAAGTTGCTTCCATCATTATTCAGAGGGAATACAGAACGGCTGTTTTTGATGAATAGATATAAGGGACCTACTATATAGGGAGAAATATGCTGTGCTATCGAAGAAAATTGCATTGGGGTAAGACTAGCAATTGAACTTAAATGAATATAAAGATGCTTGATAGCTAGCTTTTTGATAGCCAGAGAGGTTGGATCTTTCCATTCACTCAAAAAATGGGCCTCCTCCACGTATACAAAAGAGTAGAGTCCTGATATTCTCTTTTGCAATGTGGCGATTTGCTCTGTTGAAACGATTTCTATTGTATATTCCGAGGCAATATATCTCTGAATAAGAGTTCGCCAATCGGAAATATTATCGGTCGAATTACAAACAATCAGCCCTCTCCCTTTATCATAATTAAGAACGTATGACAACAAGGATAAGATTCGGAAACGGAATGTTTGACTCATCGGGGACACTATAAATCCGTATCCACGGAGTAATATGTCATAAATGGATTGCTGGATATTGGCGGAAGGAGGACCCAATTCAGGAATGGTAGTACAACGTCCGGAAGGATTGTTTTGTATGACCAAACTGTTCCAATTGGATTCGGATAAATAATTTTCTATGGTGTCGTATACATCATCACGACAAACGAAATCGGGACTAATTTGTTTTCCCTCTCGATATACATTTGCTATATCTTTATAGAAATGAGGCAAAAGAGTGCTATCTTCATCAAAATACTTCTTCCCCCATAATGTAATTTCTTCTCTTCTGTTATTTCCTACGAAGAGCTTAATAGAGCGTTGTTCTTTGTAGCTAACGTATATAAAAGAGTAACTCGGGCTAAATGATAAACCTGCCCAAGGATATCCTTCTATTTCTTTGGAAAGCTTTAAAGAAACAGCTTCAATGTGTTTGCAAGTACCTAATCCATTAGTTCTGAAATCAAGGCAAGAACAAAAGTTGCTTTCGCTGCAAACTCCACTGAAAGACACTCGATAACGATTTCTTCCACTCAGAACGGAGTAATCACCCCAAATACGACTCTCATCCAGATGCTCAACTAAAAAAGTTTTTTCTTTGGCGACCTGTTTGCGCAACGCTATTTGCCACTCCTCTAACGTCATTCCGTCCGGACAATAACGATGAGACAGCATCAACCCACCTAACCCCATACCTAATAGTATAAGAAATTATAAAACAGCAAACTAATCACTTTCGTCGGAATGATTCAAAGAGACAACCAAAAACTGGGTTGTTTTTTCCGTTACAGTAAAGAAATTTGAAGAAGCAATTCCCGGAAGCCACAATAATTCTCCAGTATTTGTACAGAGTACCTTTTGCCTTTTCCTAAGAAAAGAAGGAATTTTGGCATCGTGGAGCATCTTACCCACAGTTTTATGTCTACCATTCATCCCAAAAGGAGCAAAAACATCATCGGAAAACACAGATCGCCAGATAAAAGTCTCCACATTGCCTTGCATCAATTTATCCCAATCCAAAAGAATAGCGTTTTTCCCAAAATACTTAAAAGAAGGACACTTACGTAGTAACTCAAAAGTAATCGGAAGGGCTTCCTTTTCATACTGTTCTGTTACAATCCTCTTTATCTCAACGGAAAAAATAGTACGATCACTTTCTTCTTGGTCTATCTTTTCCATATGCAAAGATGCTCCTTTTCTAATTAAGAAATGAGTTTTAGAAGTGAAGATTGAATCTTTTTCTCCTTTGCTTTTTGCGATAAAGGAAGCCAAAACTTTCTCTATCTGAATATTATTAAAACCCAATGGAGAGAGAATTTCATACAAGATAGAAAGGGGAGCTTGACTCTTACTTATCTCCTCCAAATCAATGTCATTGCCTTGGATAAACAATGGTAAATGAGCATTTATGTAATGGAGATATATCTGCTCCAACTCTCGTAAAATTTTCAGAGTTTGCACTGACGATCTGATGAAAGACGGATTCAATTCCTCGAATAAAGGACATAGACGATGGCGAACAAAATTTCGCTCTATGGTGACATCTTCGTTTGTCGAATCTATTCGATACTTTACTCCGATTTGTTCAAGAAATTGTTTTAAGTCATAGGAAGACACCTCTAAAAGAGGTCTGATTACGTTCCCCCTCTTATACAACATACCTCGCAATCCCCGGATACCACAGCCTGCAGATAGATGTTGTAACATCGTCTCTACATTGTCTCCCGCGTGGTGAGCAACAGCTATTGCTTGTGCATTATGTTGAATGTACAGCTGTTCAAAAAAATCGTACCGAAGGTCTCTTGCTGCAACCTCTATCGAACAACCTCTCTTCTTTGCTTCTTTTTGGGTATCCCAAACAACTATTTCTAGGGGAATACCCAGCTCTTCACACAATCGACGGACAAACAGAGCATCTTCATCGCTCTCTCGCTCTCTCAATGAGAAGTTGCAATGTGCTGCAATTAGTTTATATCCCAATAAGTGTAAAACCAGCAGAAGAGCACACGAGTCTGCCCCTCCACTGATTCCAACAATTACGCAATCGTCAATCGATTGCAACAATCCATAGTGTTTTATGGTTGCTCGCACCCGATGCACAAGAGGCGTATTTTTTTGCTTCTTACTCATACAGCCTTGTGCTTCTTTGTTTGAACTATGTATTCGATAGATAAGTCCTTGATATAAGTTTAAATTATTATTCTACAGGTATACCCATTTCCGGATCTATCATTATGCGACCACAATATTCGCACACAATTATTTTCTTGTGCAATTTTACGTCTAACTGCTTCTGGGGCGGTATTTTATTAAAACAACCACCACAAGCATCTCTTTCGATGGGCACAACAGCCAATCCATTGAAAGCTCCCTTACGAATTCTCTTAAAAGCCGTTAGTAAGCGAGCCTCTATTTTTTGTTCCAAAATCTGAGAGTGTTCTCTTAGTTTCTCTTCTTCCGCTCTTGTTTCTGCTACAATAACATCAAGATCAGCCTTTTTCTCTTCAAAATCCTTTTTTCGTTGTTCCAATTGCTCCTTAATAATGGCAATGTCCGCTTTGCGAGTTTGGAGTTCCGCATTGAATTCCTTGATTCTTTTTTCTGCCAGTTGAATTTCCAATTCTTGATACTCAACTTCTCTTGTAAGGTTATCGTATTCCCTGTTGTTTCGAACAATTTCCATCTGACTTTTGTATTTAGTCAATTGTTCATTGGCTTCTGTTATCTTAATCTTTTCTGCAGCAATAGACTGAGTCAAAGTCTTCGAAGAAGCCGTATAGTTCAACAAACGAGTCTCGAGCCCAACGATGTCATCTTCCAGATCCTTTACTTCTAAAGGAAGTTCTCCTCGAAGAGTTTTTATTTTATCGATCTCCGAGAGAGTTTCTTGTAATGTCCGCAATGCTATGAGCTTTTCTTCTACTGTTTGTTCTTCCTCTTGGTTATACTTTTCTTTTACCATATTTTGTGTATCGTTATAAAAATCTTACTGGATTGATATCTCTCTGTGACTTATAAAGGCTGACTTCCTGGGTGATTTGGTGCAATAATTGCTCAAACAAGTCTATAGCAACTTGCTCGCTTGTATGATGCCCCAAAACGACAAGATTGATTCGGCCTTGAGCATCTAAGAAATCATTATACTTTGCTTCCCCTGTTACATATGCATCAGCTCCTGCAGCAATGGCTTGTTCTAAAAAAGGTCCCCCACTGCCTCCACAAATAGCAACGGAACTGATCATTTTTTGTGTTATTTCAGAATGAGCAACAACGGAAGTATTGAATGTCTCTTTGAGTTGATTCAAAAAAGAGTTAACAGGTACAGGGGCGGGCAAGAATCCTAATAAACCACTCCCGACCTGTACACTTTGGCCTAGAAGAGGAATGATTTCATAAGCAGGCTCCTCATAAGGATGCACTCTTTTAATTGTGCCTAGTGCTGCACTCAACAAGTGTTGTTCTACGAGCATTGAGACACAAACTTCTGATACCTGTTCCATCACTCCAATCTCTTTTCCTATAAAAGGAGAGGCTCCTTTCCGAGGAATAAAGCGCCCTACACCTTCAGAGGAAAATGAACACGAAGAATATTTTCCAGAAACACCTATACCCTCTTGATGCAGAGCTTCTCTCACAATTTTCTGATGAGTTTTGGGGACATAGACCTGCAACTTATAAGCCCCCCCCTTTGCAGGACAAAGAGGACGTCTACCGTCTATTTGCATCCCGACCTTGTTAGCAACAAAGAAATTGATTCCTTGCAGAATATTATCAGCACTTGTATGCAAAGCATAGATGGCAATGTTGTGCTTAATTGCGAAAGCAAGGCACCGTTCTTGGTAGGTACACATCGTCACTCGCTTGAGAGGCTTGAAAAGAATGGGATGATGTGATAGTAAAAAATTACATCCTTTATCGACACATTCCTCCAAAACAGCTTCCGTTGTCTCTACAGACAACATAATTCCGGTAACCTTTTCCCCCATTTGCCCTACCTGCAAACCACTATTGTCGTAAGGCTCTTGATAGCATAGAGGATAGGAGCTCTCAATAATACGAATTACATCGCCAACTGTATGCATATATTATTGTAACTCAAAATGTCCTTCTCCTTTTCTACAAGGAAGTTTTACCTGTAAAAACAATTCATTTAGTTGTTCGTCCTCTATAGCAGCCGGAGCATTGATCATAACATCTCTTCCTGAATTATTTTTTGGGAAAGCAATACAATCTCTGATGCTATCCAAGCCCGCCATTATCGAAACCCAGCGATCCAATCCAAAAGCTACTCCACCGTGAGGGGGAGCTCCATAGGTAAATGCATTCATCAAGAATCCAAACTGTTCTCGAGCTTTTTCCGGAGTAAATCCGAGCAACGTAAACATCTTCTCTTGTAACTCCGAGTTATGTATTCGAATGGAACCTCCTCCGACTTCAACTCCATTGATGACTAAGTCATATGCATTGGCACGTGCTTCTCCAGGAGATTTGTCCAACAAGGGAATATCTTCCGGTTTGGGAGCAGTAAAGGGGTGATGCATAGCGTAGAATCGTTGCGTTTCCTCATCCCACTCCAGGAGAGGGAAATCTACTACCCACAAGCACTCAAAGCGATTGGTATCCATTAGCCCTAAGTCATCCATAATCTTGAGACGTAAGGTGCCGAGTCGCTTTAAAGTTGCCATTTTCTTTCCTAAAAGAATCAACATCAAGTCTCCGGGGTTCATACCGGACTCCTCCGCCACCCTCTTGAGTTCTTCTGTCTTGTAGTATTTGTCTATGCTGCTTTTGAAAGAACCATCTTCTTGATATTTAACCCAAACTAACCCTCCAGCACCGACTTGAGGACGTTTTACAAAATCCGTATAAGCATCTATTTGTTTACGAGAGTAAGAAGCTCCTCCCTCTATGACAATTCCTCCAATGTACGAAGCATCATCTATAAGAGTGAACCCATTGCCTTGCAGTAGTTTTGTTATTTCGTGGATGATCATCCCTGCTCGTAAATCAGGTTTATCTGATCCATAATGTTCCATTGCTTCTTGCCAAGTCATCCGGCGAAGCGGTGTTGTGATACTTTCTCCTTTTATTTCAGCAAATAGATGTTGAACTAAACCTTCAAAAAGAGATAAAACATCTTCTTGCTCCACGAAACTCATTTCGCAGTCTATTTGTGTAAACTCCGGCTGACGGTCTGCTCTTAGATCTTCGTCTCTAAAACATTTTACAATTTGAAAATAGCGATCCATACCCGCTACCATAAGCAATTGCTTGAATGTCTGTGGAGATTGTGGCAATGCATAAAACTGTCCAGGGTTCATACGACTAGGAACAACAAAATCCCTCGCTCCCTCGGGGGTAGATCCTATAAGCATAGGGGTTTCTATCTCTAAAAAACCTTGTGCATCCAAATACCGTCTGACTTCCATTGCCATTCTATGGCGTAGAATAATATTATTCATCACCGGAGTACGACGCAAATCCAAATAGCGATACTTCATACGAAGATCGTCTCCTCCATCGCTATTTTCTTCTATGGTAAAAGGAGGAATTGCAGATGAGTTGAGGACCGTCAATACTTCCACGATGACCTCGATATTTCCCGTTGGTATCTTTTCATTTACGCTGCTACGTTGCTGTACCTTTCCGGTTGCTTGTATAACCCATTCACGACCAAGGTTCTGAACCATTGTTTGTTTCTCGGCTGATATCACCAATTGTGTAATTCCGTATCGATCTCGCAAATCAACAAAAGTCATACCCCCCAAACGCCTTATTTTACTTATCCAACCGGACAAAACAACTGTTTGTCCTATGTGGTTTTCTCTGAGTTCGCCACAAGTAAATGTTCTATACATCTTTATCGAAAATTAAAAATGCCACCACAATCACGTAATATCTATTCTGCAAAGGTAAACAATATCAGATTATTGCCACCAATGTGACCTTTTTATTTGGATATTTTGAAAAATATCAACGTTTCCAAAACGCAGCAGAAAAGAGACTAACAACAGTAAAAACCTCAAGACGCCCTGCCAACATAAGAAAAGAGACAATACTCAAATCCCAAGTTGAAGCATATTCAAACCCCGACGAATATCCGCCAAAACAAGCTCCCACATTGCCAATGGCAGCAACAGATGTTGCTATGGCTGTAACAAAATCATTTCCAGAAAGAGTAAGCAAGGCAGCTCCTAAGACAATTAACACCAAGTATAAAAAGAAGAAGGCTAATACTTGTGCCACCAATTCTTTTCTCAAGGCTACACCATCTAACTTTACAGAAGTTACAATTGATGTTCGTGTTCTTCTTTTAAACTCACTCCTCAGATTCTTGATCAGGATAATGAAACGGCTTACTTTAATCCCTCCTGATGTGGAGCCGGCACAACCACAAATAAGACAAATAAAAAGTGCACAAAACCAGAAAAAGGACATCCATAGATTAACATCAGCTGTAATATAACCCGTTGTACTTATGAAAGAGAACACCTGAAAAACAGCTCTACGAAAAGATTCAGACAGATCGGAGTATACTCCTATGTGAAATAGCCAAAAAGCTGTCACTACCGTAAAAAATATAGTAATCCCCAAAAACCACCTAAATTGTTCATCTTTGAAAAGGCGCTTCATCTTGCCGACAGAAGCAAAATACAACACGGTAAAATCTAAGCTGGCTATAAACATAAAGACACACAAGACAACTTCAATATAGAAACTATCAAAAACTCCAATACTACCATTTCGAGTAGAAAATCCACCAGTCGAAATCCCGGAAAAAGCGTGACAAATAGACTCAAACCAATCCATTCCACCCAAACAAAGAAGTAAAATCAAAATAATCGTAAGCACCAAATACACTAACCAAAGTCGTAAAGCTGCCGATGTTATACGAGGCAAAAAGCGTTCGTGTTCTACTCCTGTTGTTTCTGCATCATAAAGCAATCCCGCACCAGAACCCAATATGGGCAATAAGGCTATTGTAAAGACTACTATTCCAATCCCCCCTTGCCATTGAGTAATGCTTCTCCACAGAAGAATTCCATGAGGAAGGCTCTCTACATCACTGAACACAGTGAACCCCGTGGTTGTAAATCCAGAAATGGTTTCAAAGAAAGCCCTCATTCCTCCGGTATATCCTCCGATAATGAAAGGGCACATCCCTATGGTAGAGAGAGTAAGCCAAGTAAGAGTTACTCCCAACATTGCTTCCCTTTTACCTGGTTGCAAGGATGAGTTGTGGCGTCCAACATAAGTCAAAATCACCCCAACTAATGCAAATGCAAAAAAAGTATACAAAAAGGGTGTAAAATCAGATTCGCCATAAGCCAAGGAAAAAACAATACAAATAGCGATAAAGATGCATTCTATCAAACACATTGCCCCAACTACTTTGGCAATAAAATTGAAGTTGATAAACTTTAGAATAGAAGACATACTGTGCTTAATGAGATGAAAACCAACGATGTAGCTTGTTCATTGGAACTCCTGTACAAAAAACTATTACATTATCGTAGGGCTGTAAAATGGTATCTCCATCTATCATATAAGGTATTCCATTACGAACCACTCCGCCCAAAGTAATACCTTCAGGGAGGTCTAAGTCTTTAACCGGTTTTTGTGTTATGGGGGAGCCTGTTTTGGCTTGCAGTTCAGCCACATCAGCACGAGCAATAGAAAGACTCTTCACATTTTTTGTATCAGATCCTAATAAAGCTCTATAAATATATCCGGCAGCAATTAGTTTCTTATTGATAATGGTGCCAATATCCAATTTCTCCGCCAAAGGGATGTAGTCTATGTTTTCCTCTTTGGCTATTGTTTTGCAGA
The DNA here is from genome assembly GCA_023396255.1 of Bacteroidota bacterium. Taxonomy (GTDB): domain Bacteria; phylum Bacteroidota; class Bacteroidia; order Bacteroidales; family Porphyromonadaceae; genus Porphyromonas. The sequence goes on along the minus strand of JAEWWU010000014.1, from coordinate 69,442 downwards.
CCTCAAAGCGTTTTGCCGCCAAACAAGCCAATATGTTAGTTTCTGAATTTTCGGTTAAAGCAACGAAAACAGTCTCCTTGTCCATATGTAACTCTTCCAAGACAGACAAATCGCGACCATCTCCCTCATAAATATCTACGTTGCGGGGTATGAGGTTCTCTATACTTGCAATTCTTTCGGGATCTTTTTCAACCAACTGAAAATGGATATTGGATGGAACTTTTTCTATTGCTCTCATAGCTATTAAACTCCCCCCCAATATGACTATGTTACTGACTTTACGACGTGGTTTATCTGTTAATTCACGTACAATTTCTATATCCTTGCTCAAACAGATAAAGAAGACCACGTCTCCAGATTCTACACGTGTTGTTCCTCGGGGAATGATAGTCTTGTCAAATCGCTTAATGGCAACCACGTGCACTCTTTTTTCTCCTTCCTCCTTAAAAAAGCTAAGAGGCTTCCCAACCATTCGACTACCATCACGAACCTTAACTCCGACAAGGACAAAAGCCCCATTAAGCAATTCTAAATAGACCCTTGCCCACGGATGTTTTAGGCTGTCTGCAATTTCTCGAGCGGCCAATTCTTCCGGATAAATTAACCGATTAACTCCCAATTGTTCAAAGAAATGTTTGTACTCTTCTCCCAAATAAAGATGATTGTTAATGCGAGCAATAGTATTCTTTGCCCCCAATCTGGAAGCCATCATACAAGCCAGGAGGTTATTACTTTCATCAGGCATAACGCTAACGAATAGGTCTGCACTATCTACTTGGCAGACTTGTAAGTCACTCAATACAGTCGGATTGGCAACAACACTAAATATTTCACTCCGGCGCTTGAAATTGTTGATCACGTTGCAATCCGGATCCATCAGTGTTATATCTTGTTGCTCCTCTCCGGCTAGATTGCGAGCTAAATGTGTTCCCACTTCTCCGGCTCCGGCAATGATAATTTTCATACACTACGATATTTTCAGAATACTTTGTGTCCTTACGGCTAAAGATCCAAATTCTTTTCTTTTACTACTTTATAAACTGTATCTTCGTCCAAGCCACAACACTTTTGTTGTTCTAGAACCGTACCGTGAGGGACAAAGAAATCGGGAATTCCCAAACGTGTAACTGTTCCTTGATAGCCCAAAGAATGAACTTGTTCTAAGACTAAACTACCAAAGCCCCCATTGACGGCTCCATCTTCTATTGTCACGATATGTTGGTATGTTTTACAGATGAATGCAAGCAATTCTACATCAATAGGTTTTACGAAAATCATATCGTAATGTCCAGGTACGGGAACACCCTCCTCTTTCATCCTCCTTACCACAGCTTGAGCTGTAACGCCAGGCACTCCTATCGTAACTAAAGCCACCTTAGAATCTCCTCTTTCCAAACAACGACCTTTCCCAACTTCTAATATTTGGGGCTCTGTTCTCCACTCCTCTTGAGAGCCCGTACCTCTGGGATAGCGTATCACCATAGGTGCATCTTGCCCAAAACAAGCAGTATACATAAGATGACGCAAATAGTGTTCGTCCATCGGAGCAGACAAAACTAAGTTGGGTACTGTACGGAGTACTGCCATATCTAAAAAACCTTGATGAGTGGCTCCATCTTCTCCAACCAAACCGGATCTATCTAAACAAAAAACAACGTGATAGCAGGGTAAGGCAACATCGTGAACAATCTGATCAAAAGCCCGTTGAGCAAACGAGGAATAAATATTACACAACGGAATTAACCCCTCTTTGGCTAATCCGGCTGCAAATGTAACAGCGTGCTCTTCGGCAATCCCCACATCAAATGAGCGTTTTGGGAACTCTCTCATCATTATATTTAGAGAACATCCCGAAGGCATAGCCGGAGTTATACCAACAATACGTTCATCAGAGCGAGCCAACTCCGTTGCTGTCTCGCCAAAAACAGTCTGAAATTTAGTGAGCCCACCTACCGAATTGCCCTCGATACGTTTGCCCGTTGCCACATCAAACTTGCCTGGAGCATGCCAAATGGTTGGGCTTAACTCTGCCGGCTTATATCCTTTACCTTTTACGGTTCGAATATGCAAAATCTTGGGACCTTTTAGATCCTTTATCCGACGAAGGACATCAACCAATCGGACAGAATCATTCCCATCAATTGGCCCAAAATATCTAATCCCAAAACCATCAAAAAAACCACTCTGATTATTGGAAAAAAACGACTTTAGACTATTGTTAAGGCGCAGTATACTGCGTCGGTTACCATCGTCAAGGAGATTAATTTTTTTCAGCCCCTTATAAATATCATACCTCACGGCATTGTATGTCTTACTGGTATTTAGGTCCACCATATACTTGTTGAGCCCTCCGACATTGGCATCGATCGACATATTATTGTCGTTGAGAATGATCAAAAGGTCATTAGGCTGGGAAGAAGCATTATTCAGTCCCTCAAAAGCCAATCCTCCCGTCATAGAGCCATCCCCAATAACAGCTACAACGTGCCTGTTTTCTTTCTTCAAATGAGAAGCTACTGCCATACCCAAAGCTCCGGAAATTGAATTAGAAGCGTGACCGGCAGGAAACGTATCATAGACACTTTCGTCCGGGAAAGGAAACCCAGATAACCCTCCCCAAGAGCGCAGAGAAGAAAACATTTTCTTTCTACCAGTAATAATCTTATGAGCGTAAGCCTGATGACCGACATCCCAAACAATACGATCATAGGGCGTTTGGTATACATAATGCAAAGCAACAGTCAACTCCACCGCTCCTAGGCTGGAACCTAAGTGCCCCGGTTGTCTGCTCAAAACATCCAACAAGAAATCTCTAATTTCTTGACAGAGCTGTGGTAACTGATCTTTAGAAAGCCCTCTCAGATCAGAGGGCAGTGATATTTTATCAAGCAGAGGATAAATAGCACCTACCTCAGATTGACTCATAGTTTACTTCCTTACAAAAATAACAAGATAGACGGTAGCCTCGGTTCAGTTCTGCGGGGCAAGAAACTCCAACAACTGCTGTATAGTCATAGTCTTCTGCTCACCTGTTTGCATATTTTTCACAGCTACTGAATTATTCTTCAGCTCTTCACTCCCGGCCAAAACCACGTCGGTAAATTGCAAACTATCTGCGTAGCTCATCTGTTTTTTTATTCGAGCCGATTCCGGATATATCTCCACAGAAACTTCTCGAGAACGCAACTGTTGCACTACGGGGAATAACACCCCTACTTCGTCTAATCCGAAATTGACAAAAAGAACTTTTCTTTTCTTTTGTGATACATTCGGATATTTGTCCAATCCTAATAGTACATCATAGATACGATCTGCTCCAAACGATATTCCAACCCCAGACATATTGTCCAGCCCAAAAACTCCGGTCAAATTATCGTACCTTCCACCTCCGGCAATACTTCCAATAGCTACATCATTGGCTTTTACTTCTAATATAGCTCCAGTGTAATAATCCAATCCTCGTGCCAGAGAAGGATTGAAGAGCACCTCTGTTGTGAATGTTTCATAAGGAATATGCTCCAAAACAAAGCACAGCTCTTCTATTCCTTTAAGTCCTGTTTCCGAGGACGTCAACACTTCTCTCAAATGATTGAGTTTATCCGTGTTGCTTCCTGTTAAGTTGAGAATTACACGTAGTTGCTCCACGGCATCTGACTCAAAGCCTCTATTTCTTAGTTCTTCTTCCACCACCGAAAAATCAACCTTATCTAACTTATCAATTGCGATGGTCAAATCCACAAGTTTTTCGGGAGCGCCTATCACCTCAGCAATTCCTGCCAAAATTTTTCGATTGTTAATGTGAAGAGTTGTACGAATATCAAAACGGCTAAAAACTTCGTTTATAATGCAGGCAAACTCAACTTCCGGCAGCAAAGAATCCGTTCCCACAGTATCTGCATCGCACTGATAAAATTCTCTGTAACGCCCTTTTTGAGGACGATCAGCTCTCCATACTGGTTGTATTTGATAGCGTTTGAAAGGGAATGTCAATTCATTTCGATGCATCACCACAAATCGAGCAAACGGTACTGTAAGATCGTAGCGTAATCCTTTCTCACTAATCTTTGAGGCTAATTCCTTGGAAGATCCATTGAGGCGTTCTTGCTCTGTTAGTTTTCCCAAATAATCTCCCGAATTCAATATTTTGAACAAGAGTTTGTCTCCCTCCTCTCCATATTTACCTGTAAGAGTTGATAAATTTTCCATAGCTGGCGTCTCAATGGGCATAAAACCATAGAGATCATAAACCGATTTTATGGTATCGAAAATATAATTGCGTCGTTGCATTTCTACGGGACCAAAATCCCTCGTTCCTTTAGGTATAGAAGGCTTATTCATTGGATAATGCTATTCTTTGGTAAATATGTAAAGTGGTTGCAAACCGATTACGTTCGTCTTTTTCAAATTCTTTTTTTTCTACTTCCTGCCACTCATCCCACGCAACTGGAGGGAAAAAAGTATCGGCTTCCTCAAAAGAATGATGTACTCGTGTGAAATAAAGTTTGTGCGCCCTCTTAAGGGTAGAAGAATAGAGCTTCGCCCCTCCTATAATGAATACTTCTCCATCATTTTGGACCGCACTTATAGCCTCTTCTACAGAAGGATACACCTCAGCCCCAGGTAGATGAGTTTCCCGTGTGGAAACTACTATGTTCCGTCTATTAGGAAGAGCTCCCTTGGGCAATGAGAGAAACGTATTTCGACCCATAATAATGGTATGCCCGGTGGTTGTTGTCGCAAATCTTTTGAGATCATCGGGCAAGTGCCACAATAAATCGTTGCCTGCTCCAATAGCATTATTTTCGGCAACGGCTACAATTATAGAAAGTATCATAATAATTAAAGACTAAACAGCAACAGGTGCCGGTATATGAGGATAAGGAGTATAGCCTTGTAGAGTAAAATCTTCGTACTGAAAATGAAACAAATCTTGCTGTCTTTGAGATATTTTCACAGAAGGCAGCTCCTTGGGAATTCTTGTCAATTGCAACTTAGCCTGTTCCAAATGATTTCGATAAAGATGTGCATCTCCCAGCGTGTGAATAAATTCTCCTGCAACTAACCCTGTTACTTGGGCAACCATTTGCAACAAAAGAGCATACGATGCAATGTTAAAGGGAACGCCCAAGAAAACATCAGCACTGCGTTGATACAATTGCAAACTCAAAACTCCGTCTTGCACATAAAACTGCATTAAACAGTGACAAGGGGGAAGTTTCATTTGGTCGATATCGGCAACGTTCCACGCACTAACCATTAGGCGACGACTGTCCGGAGTGCTACGTATTTGCTCTACTAACTTGGTCATCTGATCAATTGTCTCCCCTGTTTTATAATCTGGCCACGAACGCCATTGCGCTCCGTAAACAGGGCCTAAATCCCCATTTGAATCGGCCCATTCGTCCCAAATAGAAACACCGTTTTCTTGCAAATATCGAACGTTGGTATCTCCGTTGAGGAACCAAAGCAGTTCATATATGATACTCTTTAGGTGTAGTTTTTTCGTGGTCAATAAAGGAAATCCATTCCTTAAGTCAAAGCGCATTTGGTGGCCGAAAACACCGATTGTGCCAACACCTGTTCGATCCGTGCGAACTGCCCCTTCTCTAAGGATTTTGTTAAGTAAATCTATATACTGCTTCATAGTGGCAAAGTTAATCATTTTAGGCTACAAAATAATTCCTTATAAACTCTTTTCGTACAAGCTGAAATAGATAAAAAGAACACTCTTGTTCAGCTTTTCTATGAAATTTTCTCAACGAAAAATTTCTGAAAAGTTATTTTGGAAACGACACAAGGTTGGTGAAATGTTTCACAAGACAAAATATTCAAATATCGGTGGCTACCTATGTAAAAAAGAAATTTCACCTTACGGATTCACTACAAAGACGAGATCAATTTTCTTGAAATTTTCCCTACTTGGGCTCATTTTCAACAGATCAAGAACTCTGTATTTGAGGGAATTATTTTTCAGTAATTCCCTACTAATTTTTATTCTGTCCAAGAAAAAATATCTTTTGTGGGTGTAAATTTGGAATAAGTCTTACCAATACCGAGCATTAAACCAAATGAAAAATGTAAAGTATCCTCATTTGTTTGAACATATATCAAACCAAATAACAGCGAGACTAAGTCAAAAACATAGGGTGCCATTCACTTAGGAACAGCACCCCAATCGTATATCTCAAGAATATTCTCTAATGATCAGAGAACCTCTTCATCAGCAGTCAATTTCGGACTATTGCCGTACTTATTTTCATACGGATTACTGTCCAAAAGCATAAAAACAAGCAAAACAATTCCACCGATAAAAGGTATTAACCCTACAAAAATCCACCATCCACCACGGTTGGTGTCGTGCAGACGACGAATAGTAAGGCAGATTTGAGGAACCAAAACAATCAGCGTATAGATCCAAAGAGGTAAATAGGCTGGAGATGTATAAAGATCCACCATAGCTGATACAGGATTTCCCCCTAGCTGCAAAGCTTCTGCATAAGCGGCCACGGGACTTCCAAAGATAAATATGCCTAACAGCATTAAGAGGTAGGAAATAATACCATTGAACAGCACAAAATACCAATACTCTCTTCTCCGTGCACGCCCCTTGCAAGTCCACGTCGTCAAACCTCTCTTAAAGTAACCAATTCCAGTCATAATGTATTTTTTAATAAATGAAACCTTTTCTGCAAAGTTAAAAGTTTTTTGAAATAAAACGATGTATCACTCCAAATCTTCATAGGTTTCGAAAAGAAAATCGTTGTATGGGTATCTTGCTATGTGTATTTCCTTAACCTTGTTGTATAAAGCTCGTTTAAATTGAGAAATTCCAGCTCCGGTATGCGCCGAAACAAACATACAGTCATCACCTAAACGAGCCATCCAAGATGCTTGCAATTCTTGTGGAGACACAACACGGCGATAATTGGGATCTGTTCCATAGGGATCTCGCTCAATAGCGTAAGGATTGCTTTCTATTTCGTCATTTTTTTCTAAATCTTGTTCTGAGACAAATTCCCACTCGTGGGTATATTTGTCAATCTTATTGAAAAGCATAATTGTAGGCCTATCGTTGGGAATACCTATACTTTGCAGAGTTTGCTGCACTACTTCTATCTGTTCCTCGAACTCGGGATGAGAGACATCTACCACGTGTAAAATCAGATCAGATTCTCTCACCTCGTCTAAGGTGCTTTTAAAGGACTCCACCAACTGAGACGGAAGTTTGCGTATAAAGCCCACCGTGTCACTCAAAAGAAAAGGAAGATTGTGAATAATAACCTTGCGAACAGTTGTATCCAATGTGGCAAAAAGCTTATTTTCAGCCAACACGTTACTTTTGGCAAAAAGGTTCATTAACGTGCTTTTTCCAACATTGGTATAGCCTACCAATGAAACACGAACCATTTTTCCCCTATTCTGTCGCTGTTGAAATTTTTGATTATCAATTTGTGCAAGTTGTTTCTTCAGTTTGGATATTTTATCGAGAATGATACGCTTGTCTGTTTCCAACTGAGTCTCTCCAGGACCTCGCATACCAACCCCTCCTCTTTGTCTCTCCAAGTGAGTCCACAAGCGAGTTAATCGAGGAAGCATATACTGATATTGAGCCATTTCCACTTGCGTTTTAGCGTGAAGAGTTTGGGCTCTCGTTGCAAAAATATCCAAGATCAAACCGGTGCGGTCCAATATTCTAACTCCTAGAGCTTTTTCTATGTTACGTAACTGTTTTGGGGACAACTCATCATCGAAAATCACCACCCCAACTTCGTGAGCTGCTATATAATCTGCGATTTCTAAAAGTTTCCCACTACCTATAAAGGAGGTTGAATTGGGAGCCTCTAGACGCTGAGTAAAACACTTTTGAGTGGTTAAACCAGCTGTCAGAGCCAAGAATTTCAGTTCATCCAAATATTCCTTGCTCTTTAGTTCACTAATATCGGGTGTTATAAGACCGACAAGCACAGCATTCTCCGACTCGGATACAGTTTTAATAAAATCTTTCATACGCAGGCAAAGATAATCCTTTACCAACTAAAAAAATCTTCTTGAGAGGGAAGTTTTTCGCTCCAAAATCAATGTGCCTTCGATTTGTTAAGGACAAAAGTCAAAGTTCTGCTCCCAAAGATTTTTTCAGCTCCACAATTACCATATCCCAAAACAACTTGGTGTTGTCTTGATCCTCTTCGGTTGTAAAATCCGACACCTGTAAGGTGAAGGCTCTAGTCAGCTCTTCACTTTGGATGGAGAATTTAAGGTAGTAGTCTTTGCTTTCTTCGTGCTGCCAATGAAAAGTTATAGAACTATTCTCCACGCACTCCACAATATCGGCTATTTCTTCGTGCCCTTTGCTCCAATGAAAGGTATATTCCAATCTACCAATGTTATTGGTTACTCGCTCTGCCAACCAAGTTTCCAAACCTGCAGGAGTGCTTATTTGTCGCCACAAACTCCGCAAAGAGACCGCTCCAATCAAATATTCCAGTTGTAAAAGTCTTTTTTCCACGTAGAAGTTCTCTTGTTGATTCGTTGCTAAAATACTAAAAATAATCTATAGTAGTACGTAACCGGCTCTTATACTCTGATAGGTTGATTTTTTCCTGGCTGAATATTTCTTCTATGTAGCGATAGTTTAGAGCAGCAACTACTAGAAAAATTCTATGCATCAGATATCTGTTGATTATTAGCTTTCTATATCAACTCATAGAGGCGAATATCATTATAAATCCCTCTTTTCTTAAGAGGAAAGTTAACTGAATAAAAATTCAATAATTAGATAATAATTCAAAATTATATGTACATTTGTGCCGTGTTTTTCATGGTATTAGATTTTAAGGTTAAAAAAAGGGGAGGCGTCGAGAGACGTTTTCCCTTTGCTTTTTGTTGTTCTTCTGTACAAAACCCCTTGCCTCTAAGCATATTGTGAGGGAACTTTTTATGTATCTTTGTGTCTAGGAGAGAGGGATATCGATGTGCTGATAACTCATTCTTCGGTACAAAATGAAATAAGTTGCAAAGATTACTAAGTACTCAGACCAAATATGAAAGAGCAAAATATGCCTGTAGAGACAGACGAGAAAAAAAGTCTCAACTTTATTGAACAAATTGTAGCTAATGACCTTTTTGAAGGTAAAAATGATGGGCGTCTGCAAACAAGATTTCCGCCCGAACCCAATGGCTACTTGCATATAGGGCATGCAAAAGCTATATGTATGGATTTCGGAATTGCTGAGAAATTTGGAGGAGTCTGTAACCTTCGCTTCGATGACACCAATCCAACAAAGGAAGACGTAGAGTATGTAGATGCCATCAAACAAGACATTGAGTGGTTGGGATTTTGTTGGGAAAACGTGTACTATGCGAGTGATTATTTTTCTCAGTTGTACGAATTTGCAGAACGACTTATAAAAGAAGGACACGCGTACGTAGACGAACAAAGCGCAGAACAAATATCTCAACAAAAAGGAACTCCAACAGTTCCCGGACAAGAAAGTCCCTATCGCAATAGACCTATCGAAGAGAGCTTGGAATTGTTCAGGAAGATGAATGCTGGGGAGGTTCCCGAAGGTAGTATGACCCTTCGGGCCAAAATAGATATGTCCTCCTCAAATATGCACTTTAGGGATCCAATCATATACAGAATAATAAACCATCCACATCATCGTACCGGAACTCAGTGGAAAGTTTATCCAATGTATGATTTTGCTCACGGACAAAGCGATTTCTTTGAAGGAGTTACTCATTCCATTTGTACATTGGAATTTGTTCCGCATCGTCCTTTATATGATTATTTCATAGACCTTCTTAAACCTTCAAACAACGAATATAGGCCGAGGCAATACGAATTTAATCGGCTTAATCTTACCTATACTATGATGAGTAAGCGAAAGTTGCTTCAATTAGTAAAAGACGGCTTGGTAAGAGGCTGGGATGACCCTCGAATGCCTACTATTTGTGGGTATCGCCGCAGAGGATATACCCCGCAATCTATTCGTAATTTCATAAAAAGCATAGGTTACACCAAATATGATGGAATGATTGATGTTTCTCTTCTAGAACACGCCGTTCGAGAAGACCTTAACCGAACTTCTCCTCGAGTATCTGCTGTGTTAGACCCTATTAAATTGATTTTGACGAATTATCCACAAACTCAAACAGAAGATTTCGTTATGATCAACAATCCCGAAGTACCAGAAGAGGGGACTCACACCCAAACCTTCTCCAGAGAGTTGTACATAGAACGTGAGGACTTTATGGAAAATGCTCCCAAGAAATTTTTCCGTTTAGTTCCGGGAAATGAAACACGTCTCAAAGGAGCCTACATAATTAAATGTACGGGTTGCAAAAAGGATGAATTCGGTAATGTTTTGGAGGTATACGCAACCTATGATCCTGAAACTCGCTCCGGGTTAGAAGGAAGCAACAAAAAAGTAAAAGGGACTATTCATTGGGTTTCTGCTCAGCACAGTGTGGATGCTGAAGTCAGACTGTATGATCGGCTCTTTTGGGCAGAAGATCCATCAGCAGAGACAGATAAAAGTTTGGAAGAGCTTATCAATCCTAATTCCCTCTCTGTATGTACAGCTAAGGTGGAAAAATATCTTGAGAAAGCACGGATTGGTGATCGGTACCAATTCCAGCGGATCGGATATTTTGTTGTTGATTTAGACTCTACGCAAGAACATTTAGTATTTAACAGAACTGTTTCTCTCAAAGATTCTTGGAGCAAAATCAATAAACAAGAATAAGCATTCCGTTTATGATTGAATCTATATTACAATGGTATTTAGAGCATCTCAATTATTGGGTAGTTACTCTACTTATGATTATTGAGAGCTCGTTTATCCCCTTTCCGAGCGAAATTGTAGTGCCTCCGGCTGCATATATGGCTGCTACGGGGAAGCAGCTCAATCTTTTTCTCATCGTTCTTGTTGCCACTATTGGCGCAGATTTGGGAGCTCTTTTCAACTATTACCTTTCTTTATGGTTGGGACGCCCTCTTATTTACAAGATAGCACAGAGTGGAGTAGGAAAATTTTTGCTTATCAGTCCGGAAAAATTAGACAAAGCAGAAGAATATTTTCGTCACAAAGGGGCCGTATCAACTTTGGTAGGTCGCTTAATTCCTGGCATACGTCAGTTAATTTCTATTCCGGCAGGGTTGGCCCGTATGCCCCTAAAGTCTTTTCTAATCTATACGACCTTAGGTGCAGGAATTTGGAATACTATTTTAGCATTGCTCGGTTACAGTGTATCGAAAATTCCTGGAATAAATACCCCACAAAAGGCTATAGAAATGGTCAGTGTGTACAGTAAAGAAATTGGTTATACCATATTAGCTTTGGTTGTACTGATAATTGTGTATCAGGTGATAAGAAAAAGTTCAAAAAAGAAAAATTAGTCCCTCGAGATTAAATTCGTAAGTAATTATGACTCTACAGCAATTAGAATATTTGGTCGCATTGGACACCCATCGTCGATTTGCCAAAGCAGCCGAGATGTGTAACGTAACACAACCCACGCTAAGTACTATGATACAAAGATTGGAGGAGGAGTTGGGCGTTACCCTCTTTGACCGCTCTCATCAGCCGGTTATACCCACGGCAATTGGGAAAAAAATAATTGCTCAAGCACAGCACATTTTGTCTGAGGCAAGAAAAGTAACGGATATAATAAGAGAAGAGAAAGACGAGATATCGGGAAAGATTGTTGTAGGGGTTCTACCGACTATTGCACCATTCTTGGTTCCTCGAATGATTCCCTCTATGGGCGATCAATTCAAGCAAGTTGATATAGAGTTTGTCGAACTTACTACAAGTAGGTGTTTGGAGGCCTTGAGTAATTGCAGTATAGATATGGCAATTATAGCCTCCGAAGCTCAAACAGAGGGGTTAGAAGACAGACTACTCTTTTATGAAGAGTTTTTGGGTTATGTTTCTCGGAACGAAAAAATATTTGAGCAACCTCTTGTGCGGAGTTCTCTGGTCGATCCCCAACGATTGTGGCTTTTGGATGAAGGGCATTGTTTCAGAGATCAGTTGATTAGATTCTGCCAACTTAAGGACTTAAACAATAGGCGAGTTAATTATGCTCAAGGAAGCTTACAAGCCTTTATGCATTTAGTTGAATCTGGGCAAGGATCAACTTTTATCCCGGCCTTAGCCCTATCAACACTTTCTCTAGAACAAAAAAAATTGATTCGCCCCTTTGCTAAGCCACGCCCCGTCAGAGAGATCAGATTGGCCTATCGAGCAGATTTTGTGCGCAATAGTCTCAAAGAACTTATCTCCAAATTGGTCAGACGAGTGGTTCCGGAAGAGATGCTAACTCTCTCTGTCGATCAAACAATAGCCCGGTAAAAATTTCTCGTCAGCTTGTTTTTATGAGAAAAATCCTATCTCACTACCCCATTTCTATATTAGGAATGATCGGAATTCTTGTTCTTTGCTTGATTCCTGTACCTCGAATTGAAGTAAAAGTTTCTTTTGCCGACAAATGGACACATATGGTGATGTTCTTTATGTTGTCTGGAGTTTTATTGTTCGAATACCTCCGTTCTTTCAACCAGAGTTATCACACCAAGCTTCATTCTTGGGACAAGCTTCTGTTTATGTTTGTGTTTGCTGCACTAACGGAACTACTACAATCTGTGTTAACCTACCGAACGGGAGATTGGTGGGATTTCGCAGCCGATGTGGTCGGTATATTCTCTGCCTTTCTCGTCTTTCGGGGATATGTCCTTCTAAAAAAATAAATTGTTCATTTACAGATTGACCTATTATGTCTTTTCTCGAAATTTTTCAAAAACGATATACAACAAAGTCTTACCAACAAGGATTCAAATTATCCGACTCTCAACTAAATACTCTCCAAGAAATTTTACGTCTTTCTCCATCCTCTATAAATTCTCAGCCTTGGCACTTCATTTTAGTTGGAGATGAAAGTCTCAAAAACCAACTATCCGAAGTTTCTCAACACAACAAGGAAAAGATACAGAGATGCAGCCATCTGATTGTTTTTGGAGTTTATCGTAGCATTGAAGACTTTGAGAAAGAGAGGGTAAAGGGGATGACCATCGAAAGTTATTACAGAGAACAGTTGCTCCCTCGCGGAGAAGAATATGTAAAGAATTGGATGACTCATCAAGCCTATATTGCCTTAGGAGTATTGCTTAGCGCTTGTGCCTCTATGGGGATAGACTCTACTCCTATGGAAGGAATAGATAGAGAGGGGTATGACTTGCTTCTGGGGCAAGACAAGTTCCAAACGGTTTTTGCAGTTGCATTGGGGGAAAGAGCCCCTAACGATACCAACCAGCTCTCCATCACCCCCAAACGTCGTCGTCCTTTAGAAGAACTTTGGGACATAAAGTAAAAAGACAATCCCCTAATATATTCCACAAGTCTTTCAGAAAAGATCCTTCTATGATACGTTTATACGTAAAACTTGGGATGAAAGAGATGATCATCTTTTTTGCCTTTTTAATCTTGGGGCTTATTGGCTATTGGATTTATCGGAGCAATCAGTCACCTGCCGAATTCGAGATTATGGATGAGTTGGCCGGGAACATATTCCCCTCTTCCATTATTTCTCTTGCCACAACAGATGAATTGGTCGTGATTCCATCCGATAGTAATTACATCGGCAACCCTAAGTCGGGAATTGGTATTCGTTTGCGCTCAAAATCGCACAATTCACGAATTAGAGTAGAAATAGCAGAAACTCCATTTTCCAGTCATTCCATATCTGAATTTATCTTGCCCAAGGGAAGAAAAATCTACACTGTTTATCCCGAAATGGTCTGGAAATATGATGCACTGAGGAATAATCAACAAGCAACCCCTATGAGCATTGTTGCTACTGTTACAGTGGACGATCGTACATCTTCGCTTCGTGTGCGCACCTTTTCTATGCGAAGCATAAATGAGTGTATGTATGGGTACTACAAAGTGGTGGACGGAAAGCGTGGAGCATTTGTCAATACACCTCTCTTTTTTGCAGCCTATGTAAACGAAGATAATCCTCTCATAGATAAAATTCTTCGGGAGGCTCTCAACACAAGGTTGGTAAACCGTTTTCAGGGATACCAAAAAGACTCTACAATGGTTGTTCGTCAGGTATATGCTTTGTGGAATGTTCTCCAACGAAGACAATTCAAATACAGCTCCATATCCAATAGTAGTTTGGGCAGTAATGTAGTGTTTGCTCAACGAGTAAGAACACTTGAGGATGCCCTTTCTACGTCTCAAATCAACTGTGTGGATGGTTCGGTTCTTTTTGCTTCGCTGATGCGCGCAGTTAATATAGATCCGATTTTAGTCTTGATGCCGGGGCATATGTTTGTGGGATTTTACACCGACAAACAACACAATCACAAGTTGTTTTTAGAAACCTCTATGATTGGAAACATCAATATGGATGATTATTTCCCCGATGAGAAACTCGACTCTACTTTGGTAGGAAAATCTCAAAATGAGATGTCTCGCATAACTTTCGATTCTTCGTTGCGCTATGCCGCAGATCGATATTCTTCAGATAGCATTCGAATAGATCAACAGTCTCCGGGGTATATGTTTTTAGAAGTTTCCAACGAAGTTAGACGAAAAATTCAGTCCATCGGACGATAAAAGTACCTTTGTGAGGAGTATATAGGTTTTTGTACTTTTGTCTTCGCTAAACGCAAAATTAAGGCCATTTTGGAACAATGCCAATGACACCAATCCCTCAAATAGACATAAAGGACTACGACTATTCCCTTTCGGAAGAACGTATTGCCAAATATCCTTTGTCGCAACGCGACCAATGCAAACTGCTTTGCTATAAAAAAGGAGAAACTGAAGACAGGACATTTGGCTCTCTGCCCCAGCTATTGCCACCCTCATCCTTTTTAGTGCGCAACAATACAAGAGTAATAAAAGCTCGGTTGCATTTTTTTCGTTCCACAGGTGCTTCTATCGAAATTTTTTGTTTGGAACCGGCCTCTCCGTCTATTTATGAAGAAAACCTTACCGCTACTGGAGCTTGTTCTTGGGTCTGCTTGATAGGAAACGCTCGCCGGTGGAAAGAGACAACATTAAGCACTACGGTACAACTAAAAGACGGTACAACTACAGAATTGAGAGCACAACGCTCGCCACTTTATTCTGATAGAGTGGATTTCTCTTGGGATAATCACAATATTTCTTTTGGAATCCTTCTTGAGGCTTTGGGCGAACTTCCAATTCCTCCTTACCTTAAGAGAAAAACTTCAGAGACAGACCTATTGGATTACCAAACTGTGTATGCCCATAAATTGGGGTCAGTAGCAGCTCCCACGGCGGGGCTTCACTTTACGGAAGATTCACTAAAAAACTTACTAACTCAAGGTCACTCTATTTCGGACATAACTCTGCACGTAGGTGCTGGTACTTTTCTTCCTGTAAAGACAGAATTGGTAAATGACCATATAATGCACAAGGAGTTTTGTACTGTATCTACTACAACCGTTGAGGCTTTGCTCAAGGCTCAAGGAAAACCTATTATTCCCATTGGAACCACCTCTGTTCGAACCTTGGAAAGTCTTTTTTGGTTGGCAAGCCAGATGGTAAACCCCACACAAGTGAAAGAGAATTCCGATAAACTGCCACATATAGATCAGTGGATCCCTTATACCTCTTTCTATACCGATTTATCCAGAGAAGAGGCTCTACACACCATTCTATCTTACCTACAAAAAGAAAAAATGGAGGAACTCAATTTTACTACCTCTCTCATTATTATACCCGGGTATCGGTATAGAATGATAGATGGACTAATTACCAATTTTCACCAACCGCAGAGTACTCTTTTACTTCTCATTGCTGCATTGATTGGCCAGGATTGGCGCAAAGTATATACCTATGCTTTAGAAAATGAATATCGTTTTTTGAGTTATGGAGATGCTTGTTTGCTATTACCCTAATTGACAATAACAAAAAAAGAATTACGAACACAAAACAACATAAAATATGAAGGTTTTCAATACGGTTTCTCAGTTACAAGAAGTATTACAACAGGAGCGTAATAATGGAAAAACTATAGGCTTTGTACCTACTATGGGGGCTCTGCACGAAGGTCACCTTAGCCTTGTAAAACAGTGCCTTGCCCATTACGATATTTGTGTTGTAAGTATCTTTGTCAACCCCACTCAATTCAATGATGCCAAAGATCTGGAAACCTATCCGAGAACTCCCAACGAAGATTTAGAAGCATTGCAACGCTCTGGATGTGAATATGTTTTTATGCCTTCTATAGAGGAAATATATCCTCAACCGGACCAACGAGTTTTTGATTTTGGAGTTATTGGAGAAATTATGGAAGGTGCCCACCGCCCCGGTCATTTCAATGGGGTTGCTCAAGTCGTAAGCCGACTTTTTGCCATTGTTGCCCCAGAAGGGGCTTTTTTTGGAGAAAAGGACTTTCAACAAATAGCTATAGTTCGCTCTATGGTAAAACAACTGCAGCTTACCATACAGATCCATTCGTGTCCCATCATTAGGGAGGAGAGCGGGCTCGCTCTTAGCAGTAGAAACAAACGCCTCTCAGCCGATTCTCAATCTTACGCCCCTATCATTTATAAGACTTTGATAGAGAGTAAACAAATGATACGTGAACATACTCCCGAAGAAGTACGACTGTTTGTTCTTAATACCTTAGCCAATACACCCCACCTACGACCGGAGTATTATGAAATTGTAGATGCCGAAACACTTACTCCCATTTCATCTTGGAGCAGCTCCTCGGATCCGGTTGGTTGTATTACTTGCTACTGTGGAGAGGTTCGATTGATTGACAATATTCACTACCTCGCATAAACGGGAACAAATGCGCCAATCAATACATTTCTTGTGGAGCGTTTTTTTCTCGTTTGCTCTATTGATCTCTTGTGGAACCAAAAAACAGGTCAGACCTCCCTTTATCCCTCAAAAGCCGATTTTAGGAACAACTCCCTACGAAAAAGAAGAGGCCTTAACCTCTTTTCAAATAAATGCGAAGAAAAATCTCCCTCCGAGAGAAATGCGAGGAGTTTGGCTAACTTCTATCTACGGGTTAGATTGGCCCAAAACTCCCGCCAATAGCATCCAAAATCAAGAAAAACAGAAAAGAGAACTAGTCGCCCTTATCGACCGATTATACAAAGAAAACTACAACACTGTATTTCTACAAGTACGGCATAGGGGAGATGTGATATATAGGAGTACCATCGAACCTATTGCACGGGTAATGACTGGAGGAAAATCCGTCTACCCCTCTTACGAGTATGATCCTCTGCAAATTGCCGTAGAAGAGTGCCATAAAAGGGGAATGGCGTGCCACGCGTGGATAGTCACATTTCCTCTAGGTAACGACAAGCAGGTACAAACCTTAGGATCTAAGGGGATATGGGGAAAACACCGAAATTGGTGTATCAAATTTGACAACGAATGGTATCTCAATCCAGGACTTCCGCAAGCGCGCAACTATATTGCCTCTTTGGCTCGTGAATTAGTTGCCTCCTATGACATAGATGGAATACACCTCGACTATATCCGCTATCCAGACAATTCGAATCGCTTTCCGGATGCTGACACCTATAAGCGTTATGGAAAGAAATTCAATAATATAGCTGATTGGAGAAGAGATAACATCACTAAGCTATTAGAGTGTGTTTATGATGAAACCCACGAAGCGTGGCCATTTATTCAAGTGTCGGCAGCAACTTTAGGAAAATATCGTGTTTTGCCTCAGTATCCCAATATAGGTTGGACTTGTTTCGAATCTGTTGCCCAAGATCCAAAGGCGTGGTTTTTGGCAGGAGCTGTAGATTTCATCGTACCTATGATGTACTATCGAAATGAACACTTCGATCCCTTTTTAGAAAATTGGCATCAAGAAATAGCTCCCTTAGGGCACGTTGTTCCCGGAATAGGAGCTTACAGATTGGAAGATGGATCCAATTGGAATGTAATGGACATAAAAAGACAAATTGAACATATTCGCAAGATGGGCTTCTCCGGAATATGCTTTTATCGAGAAGAAAATATTCGGCCATCAAAGAAGACGAACTCTTTACATTCCTATTTACGCTCTTCATTCTCCACACCATCTGTTAATATCTCCTTTCCCTCCTCTTACAA
Source organism: Bacteroidota bacterium (assembly GCA_023396255.1). Lineage (GTDB taxonomy): Bacteria > Bacteroidota > Bacteroidia > Bacteroidales > Porphyromonadaceae > Porphyromonas. The sequence continues at coordinate 51,308 of JAEWWU010000014.1, read as the reverse complement.
CAGCCCTCCATTAACCCCTCGCCTATTACAAATTATAAGTACCCCACAGAAAAAGTTGCTTTTATCGTGGGAAATGCCGTTACAACAAACAGACGAGGCTACTTATAATCTCTATTATAGGGTATATACGCAAGAAGGAGAAGAGCGTTTCTCTCTTTTGGCGACAGGTATTAATCAATGCCATTACGAAGTAGATCTGTACTTACTTCCTTCCAATAAGCTTGTGGAATTTTGTGTTGAGGCAGTAAACAGACATAATGTAGCAGGACCTGTTTCTACTGCTCAATTGTATTTTGTCCAATCTGTGGAAGCAAACAGTCTCAATTAACTTTTTTTGCTCTCAATTACCCCTATGGCAGGAGTGTATATTCACATCCCTTTCTGTCACTCTAAATGTATCTACTGTGACTTCTACTCTTTGGTCAATGATCAGCGTCAAGATGTATACATTGAAGCTCTTTTCAAGGAGTTTGGGTTACGATTGCGGCAACCCGTTTGGAAACATCAAACCTCTTGGAATACTTTGTACTTGGGAGGAGGCACTCCCTCTACACTTTCTTCTCTGAACTTGGAGCGATTATGCCAAAACATTGACTTTTTCTTGCCTAATGCGACCTTTAGGGAGAGAACGATAGAGGTAAATCCCGAAGATATCACTCAAGACAAAGTTGCCCATTTGGTAACTTTAGGCTTTAACAGAGTTAGTATGGGAGTACAGAGTTTTAACGACAATGAATTACTCTTCCTAAGAAGGAGACATACAGCAGCTAAAGCCATAGAAGCTGTAGATCTACTGCATAGTGGTGGAATAAAAAACATCAGCATCGATCTTATTTTTGCTCTTCCAGGAAGCTCTTTAGCTCAGTGGGAGAAAAATATCGATCAAGCTCTGAGTCTCGGATGTACCCATATTTCAGCGTATGGATTGACCTATGAGAAGAGAACACCTTTGTTCGATATGCTACGCACAAAAAAGATTCTCTCCGTGGAAGATTCTCTATATGTCGAACAGTACAATCTGCTCATTGATAAACTTACCAGAGCGGGATACGAACACTACGAACTATCGAACTTTGCTCTATCGGGATATACCTCGTTGCATAACTCTTCCTATTGGGAAGAAACTCCCTATTTGGGTTTAGGGACTTCTGCAAATGGGTACGACGGCAATTTCCGATATGCCAATAAACGAAGTCTTGATAAATATTTAGATGATCTTCAACAGGGAATACTCCCCATCGAATTTGAAGAAGAATTATCGCTCTTGGATAAATACAACGAAAGCATAATGTTAGCATTGAGAAAAAGAGAGGGTGTTGATTTGATTCTCTTCGAAAGTCGATTTGGAAAGAAAGGCTTGAATCGTCTTCTCTCCTCTTCGCAAATTTTTTGCGACAATGGCTCATTAAGCATACAAGACAATCACCTCAGACTAACTCGTCAAGGTTTGATTGTTGCAGACAGCATTATGAGCGATTTATTCCAGTTAGAGTAGGCTTAAAACCAGCTCCATCAGTTCCGTTTCTCTACGAGGAGTACAGTCCAAATTAGTAGGGAATTAAATTTCATTACTTCCCTCAAAATTTTTGATACTTCCTTGATTTCATTTTTTTCTTCCAAGAAAATATTTCACAAAAGCATCCTTTCTACATTGGCGGGGGAACTCCTTCAGAAAATCTCTCTACAAATGGTCAAGCTAAGCAGAGTATGGCCTCAAAAAGTTTTGTACAAACCTTTTTAATCCTTATTTTTGTGCTTGAATACATATTATAAATATAGAGTCCCATCTGCTATCTGTACAAGATGAATTTATTAGAACTTAGTGACCAAGAGATTGCCAGACGCAATAGTTTGGAAGAGATACGTGCCTTAGGTGTTGATCCTTATCCTGCAAAAGAATTTGTTGTAACCGGATATGCCAAGGAAATAATAGACAAATTCGATGATACTTCAACTCCTGCTCGGCAAGTGTGTGTCGCCGGTCGAATAATGGGGCGACGCATTATGGGGAAAGCATCGTTTGTGGAACTGAAAGACTCTACGGGACGTATTCAGATATACATCACTCGAGATGATCTCTGCCCGACTGATAACAAGGATTTATACAATTTACTGTTCAAAAAGAATACGGATATAGGTGACTTTATCGGTGTAGAAGGCTTTGTATTTAGAACTCAAACGGGTGAAATATCTATTCACGCACAAAGTTTAACCCTCTTAAGCAAATCTTTGCGTCCGTTACCCATTGTAAAAGTTAAGGAGGATAACGTTTTTGACGGTTTTAAGGATCCAGAGCAAAGATATCGCCGCAGATACGTTGATCTAATAGTGAATGATAGCGTTAAGGATATTTTTGTCAAAAGAACCCAAATATTCAATGCTATGCGCTCTTTCTTCAATGAGCGTGGATATATGGAGGTAGATACCCCCGTACTACAACCCATTCCCGGAGGAGCAGCTGCCCGTCCCTTTATAACACACCACAACACCTTAGATATTCCGCTTTATCTGCGTATTGCGAACGAGCTTTATTTGAAACGGCTCATCGTTGGCGGCTTTGACGGAGTATATGAGTTTAGTAGAAACTTCCGAAACGAAGGTATGGATAGAACTCATAATCCTGAATTTACTGCTATGGAAATCTACGTAGCCTACAAGGACTACAATTGGATGATGAGCTTTACAGAACAGATGCTCTATTATATTTGTATGCAAGTCTTAGGCACTTCCAAAGTAAAGGTTGGAGACAGGGAAATTGATTTTACGCCTCCGTACAAACGCATCTCAATGATAGATGCCATCAAAGAGAATACCGGAATCGATATTTCCGGTATGGAAGAAGACGAGTTGCGAGAAGTTTGCAAAAAATTGAACATCGCAACAGCCCCATCGATGGGTAAGGGAAAGTTGATTGATGAAATTTTTGGAGAAACATCGGAGAAAAACTATATCCAACCAACCTTTATAACAGATTACCCCAAAGCAATGTCTCCATTAACCAAAACCCACAGAACCAATCCGGAACTTACGGAGCGCTTTGAATTGATGGTTAATGGTAAAGAATTAGCCAACGCTTATTCCGAGCTAAACGACCCTATAGACCAACGAGAGCGATTCGAGGAGCAGTTGCGTTTGAGCGAAAAAGGAGATGAGGAAGCTATGTATATCGATCAAGATTTCCTAAGAGCTCTGGAATACGGAATGCCCCCTACAAGTGGGATGGGAATTGGTATGGATCGATTGGTGATGCTATTAACTGGTCAGGAAAGTATTCAAGAAGTGTTGCTCTTTCCTCAAATGAAACCGGAACCGGTAATTAGAAGAGACAAAAAAGAAGCCTACGCAGCCTGTGAAATAGGCGAAGAGTGGGTTCCCTTGCTGCAAAAAGGTGGTTGGTTGACAGTAGATTCGCTTGTTGGCGAGAAACCAGGGAAAATTTCTCAGTCATTAATGGACATCAATAGGAAGTACAAACTCGGGCTAAAAGTTCCTCAACTTGATGTAATCTCTGAATGGGTAGAAAAGGCAGCAAACAGATAGCATATCAAGGCACTCTGTGAGTGTATAGTTTATATAGAAATATGAAAGAGATAGGTCGAATTGGAATTCTGGGTAGTGGCAGTTGGGCTACGGCTTTAGCCAAGATCGTCTTGGAGTCACAACCGGCTCTCAATTGGTATGTGAGACGGGAAGGACAGGTCAATGGCTTTAAAATGACAGGACACAATCCCTCTTATCTCTCTGGGGTTGAGTTTGATGTTTCGCGAATCAATTTCTTTAGTGAAGGTCACGTCAATTCTTTTTTTAGGGCATGTGACACGGTCATATTAGTAACACCTTCTCCTTTTATCAAGTCTTACCTGAAAAAAGTAAACAAGTCATCAATAAAAAACTGCTTTGTTGTCAATGCCATAAAAGGGATTGTTCCGGATGACAATATGCTCGTTTCGGAGTATCTCAAAGAGGAGTTTAATCATCCGACAGAGTTGATCGGTGTTGTAGCTGGTCCTTGTCACGCAGAAGAAGTCGCTAAAAATAGACGTTCCTACCTTACTGTGGGTTGTGCCGACATCAATCAAGCAAAAGCTTTCGCAGAAGTCTTGCGAAACGACTACATAAGTTGCACAACATCAGTAGACGTGGCTGGGATAGAGTATTCCTCTGTTCTCAAGAATATTTATGCCATAGCGGCAGGAATCTGCAATGGTCAGAACTATGGAGACAATTTCCAAAGTGTATTGATATCCAATGCCATTGCCGAAATGAATAGCTTTGTCAATACGGTGCACCTCATAGAACGCGAAATAACGGACTCAGTTTATTTGGGAGACCTGCTTGTTACAGCGTATTCCCAGTACAGTCGTAACCGCACTTTTGGGAATATGATCGGTAAAGGTTATAGTGTAAAAGCTGCTCAAATGGAAATGTCTATGATTGCAGAAGGGTATTACGGAGCCAAGTGTGTTCGGGAGGTTAATACAACTCGTTATAGGGTTAATATGCCCATTATGGATACAGTCTACGAAATATTGTACGAAAAGAGAGATGTGGCCGAGGCGGTTAATGCATTAACTCAATATTTCAAATAAAACTTTATGCACTACTTTTCTCTCGATACAACCGGAGTAGAGTCTTTCTTCTCTGACCTGATAGATTATCAGTCGCCACAATTACAAACTGCACTTGATCAGTTAAAAAACAAAAGCGGTTTGGGAGGCGAATTTACGGGTTGGATGGATCTGCCCTATCCGACAACGGCGGATTTGCAAGTACTCCAAGAAACGGCAGAATATTTCAAAAACGAGTGCAAATACGTAGTCTGTATTGGTATTGGAGGTAGTTATTTGGGAACCAAGGCTATAATCAGCGCTTTAGAAACTCCTTGGGCTTGTAATGAGGGAAAAACAGAGATTCTTTTTGCTGGGAATAACTTGGATGAAGACTACATCGCAGGGCTACTACACTTCCTTTCGAACAAGCCATTCGGAATCATCAATATTTCCAAAAGTGGGACAACCACTGAGCCTGCCATAGCTTTTCGCTTGTTGAAAGCATTGCTCATAAAACAAGTTGGAACAGAAAGAGCTAGACACTTGATCGTTGCCATTACTGATGAGACAAAGGGGATTTTGCGTACTATGGTAAATACAGAGGGGTACGCATCCTTTGTTATTCCTAGTAATGTGGGAGGGCGTTTTTCCGTCTTATCTCCGGTGGGCTTACTCCCGATTGCCATTGCAGGATACGATATAAAAAGTCTCCTTGCTGGGGCGCGAAATATGGCAGAGAAAGTTTCTCCCCGAATATCCCCAAAGCTGAATGAGGCAGCACGCTACGCGTGGTTGCGTTATCTCCTTTATAAGCAAGGGAGAAAAATAGAAATACTAGGGAATTATACATCCTCTCTATCCGATCTGGAAGAATGGTGGAAACAGTTATTTGGAGAGAGTGAAGGAAAAGAGCGACGTGGAATTTTTCCGGCAACGGTCAATTTCACCTCAGACCTACACTCTTTGGGGCAATGGATTCAAGAGAGTGAAAGAACGATTTTCGAAACCATCCTATTGGTTAGTAATCCTCGGAAAGAGGTTCGTATTCCCTATGAAGAAAGCAATTTGGATGGTCTGAACTTTTTAGCCGAGAAACGAATTAGTCAAATCAATCGATTAGCCTCTTTGGGGACATTTATCGCTCATCAAGATGGAGGAGTACCTGTTTTTAGGATTACCATTGACTCAATCTCAGAGTACACAATAGGCGGATTGATCTACTTCTTTGAAATGGCGGTTGCCATAGGAGGATATCTTCTTGGGGTTAATCCTTTCGATCAACCTGGGGTCGAGGCCTACAAGAATAATATGTTTGCCCTTATGAATAAACCTGGTTACGAAAAGCAAACCTTGGAACTAAAAATGCAACTAAAAAAGAAAAATTTAGAGTCCCTCTAAAAACGATATAGATATTTATGAAATACAACAGTACGCTGGATCCTTTGCCAATACCGGAATATGGTCGTAACGTGCAAAATATGGTCGAACTGTGCAAAAATATACAGGATAGAAAGGAAAGAAATATTTGTGCACAAACCATTATAGGAATCATTGGTGGTATGTTTCCGGAGCGCAAAAGCCCCGAAGACAACAACAAAACGTTGTGGGATCACTTAGCCATAATGGCAAAATTCGAACTGGACATTGATTATCCCGTAGAAATAGTTCGCTCCGAAACTCTTACCTCCAAGCCGGAGCATATAAGTTATCCAGAAAATGACATCATCTATCGCCATTATGGTCATATCATACAACAGGCAATAGAACAAATTTCAGCTATGCCGGAGGGAGAAGGACGAGACTATTTTACACTCCTCATAGCCAATCAGATGAAGAGATCCTATATGGCTTGGAATGGGAAGAATGTTGATGATTATACCATTTTTAAGGAGCTTTACGAACTGTCAAACGGTGTTTTAGAGCTGAGAGAATCAGAGCATAAGCTAACGACATCTTCGGGCACTTTTCCCGGAGTTGTGGCTTCTAAGAACAAAAACAAACAAAACCAGAAAAAGAAGAAGAAATAATTTTTCTACGGATAAAACACTAAAACATTATGGCATCTTTTGTAGTAGAAGGAGGACACTCTTTGAATGGAGTTATTGTACCTCAAGGAGCAAAAAACGAAGCTCTGCAAGTTGTCGCTGCGACTCTGTTGACAGAACAAACTGTCCGAATCAATAACGTCCCTAATATACTGGATGTCAATAACCTGATAGATCTTTTACGATGCCTTGGAGTGATTGTTGAAAAAGTCGCTCCTAACGACTATACTTTCTGTGCGGCAAATGTTGATGTTAAATACATCGACAGCCCTGAGTTCATAGCCAAATGTAATGCCCTAAGGGGATCTGTTTTGCTGGTTGGTCCTCTTATGGGACGTTTTGGACATACCGTTTTTCCAAAACCGGGGGGAGATAAAATTGGGCGCAGACGATTGGACACACATATCATTGGAATGGCTGCTTTGGGAGCCTCATATTCTTACCGACAAGATATTGGAGCCTTTGACCTTGATGGAAAAAACCTCAAAGGAACCTATATGTTGCTCGAAGAAGCTTCTGTTACCGGAACTGCCAATATTATTATGGCTGCGGTTTTTGCCAAAGGGACAACAACGATTTATAATGCTGCTTGCGAGCCTTACTTACAGCAGTTGTGCTCTATGCTCAATTCAATGGGAGCACAAATTGGTGGAATAGGCTCTAACCTACTCACGATTAGAGGAGTAAAGGAGTTGAAGGGGTGTACTCACACAATTCTTCCCGATATGATTGAAGTTGGTAGTTTTATCGGAATGGCTGCAATGACGCACTCTTGCATAACGCTCAAAGATGTGGGAATGAAACACCTTGGAATTATCCCAAATATGTTTCGAAAGATGGGGATTCATTTAGTAGAACAAGGTGACGACTTATTCATTCCTGCTTTGGAGTCTTATAGCATAGATACCTTTATGGATGGGTCTATACTGACCATTTCCGATGCTCCGTGGCCCGGACTTACCCCCGATTTGCTAAGCGTTTTTCTTATTGTGGCAACTCAAGCAAATGGTAGTGTGTTAATTCACCAAAAAATGTTTGAGAGTCGCCTATTTTTTGTTGATAAATTGATCGATATGGGGGCGCAAATAATTTTGTGTGATCCGCATAGAGCCTGTGTTATCGGTAATGGAGGAAAGAACCGGCTGCGGGCAGCCAATATGGTATCTCCAGATATCAGAGCTGGGATTGCTATGTTGATTGCCGCTATGAATGCAACCGGAACCAGCGTCATCAATAATGTAGAGCAGATAGATAGAGGGTATGAGCAAATTGATGCGAGGCTCAATGCCATAGGAGCACGCATAACTCGTATAAAATAATATGGGCAAGAACTTGAATTCTCCTTCCACTATTTCTTCTCAGAATTTATATCGTTATCCATCTCTGGTTCTTGTAGGTAGTACAGGAAAGACGCACGGAATCAGAGGGGAGTTGGTGGCGCATTTTACTATAAATCCACTAGGTTTCTTTGAAAAAGGAGACCGGTTCCTATTCGTTGAAATAGATGGATTACCTGTACCCTTTTTTTTGAAAAACATTCGAGAAACAAATAATGGAAGTTTTTTAGTCTCTTTCAACGATATTGACACTCTCGACAAAGCCTCATTTTACGTGCATTCCCCTCTATATGCTCCCATAGAATATTTAGAACATAGAGATATTCGTTTTACTTGGAAACATTTCATCGGTTTTGAATTATTGGACCAAGAGAGTTGCTCAATCGGATTCGTTATAGATGTAAATGACACCACCGACAATGTTCTCTTTGAAGTAGAGAATAAGACGGGGAAGGTCATCTTAATTCCTGTCAATGAATCTCTTATAAAATATATCGAAGCAGAGAAACAGGTAATCTCTGTTACTATTCCCAACGGATTATTGTCGTTATGAAACCCAAACAAATAGCTATATTGGGAGCTACCGGTTCCATTGGTACACAGGCTTTAGACGTTATTTCTGAACACCTGGACCAACTAAGAGCTTTTGCCCTCACAGCGCACAACAACGTTGCCAAACTTGTCGATCTGGCTCATAGGTTTTTACCGGAGCATATAGTTATCACAGATCCTTCTTTATATGAAGAGGTTAAAGAAAAACTCCATCAACTGCCAGTACAAGTCCATTCGGGATTGAAAGCTGTAGACGGTATTGTTGCCTTGCCCGAAGTTGATATGGTATTGGCAGCAATGGTTGGTTTTGCCGGATTGAGGTCTACCCTATCGGCTATTGAGGCCGGCAAAGACATAGCTTTAGCCAACAAAGAAACTCTTGTTGTTGCCGGAGACCTTATTATGAAATCTGCACAAGACAAGAATGTAAAAATTATTCCCGTCGATTCTGAACATTCAGCTATATATCAGTGCTTGGTCGGAGAAGAAGGAAATCCTATTGAGCAAATTTTACTAACTGGATCAGGAGGGCCATTTTTGCACATCTCGGCAGCAGATATGCAATCTATAACACCCGAACAAGCCCTAAAGCATCCAAAGTGGAACATGGGAGCCAAAATAACCATCGATTCTGCCACGCTAATGAACAAGGGGTTAGAGATGATAGAAGCTTGTCATCTTTTTGCTGTGGAGCCAAAGCAGGTACAAGTGATTATCCATCCGCAAAGCTACATACATTCTATGGTTCAATTCAAAGATGGTGTGGTGAAGGCTCAGATTGGAGAGCCCGATATGCGTTTACCCATATCTTATGCCCTTGGATACTGCCAAAGAATACCTAACAGATATACTCGGACCAATTTCTTCGCAACTGATTTTTCCTTTTTAACTCCAGATTTTAACCGATTTCCTTGCCTGCGGTTGGCATACGAGGCAATACAACTCGGTGGCAATATGCCCTGTATTCTTAATGCTGCCAACGAAATAGCCAACTCTGCATTCCGCAATTCACAGATTTCTTTCCCTACAATCCCTCGACTTATCGAGGATATAATGCAAGAAGATCTCTTTATAGCCACCCCCAATACAGAAGATCTTTTTTTGTCTCACGAAAAAGCGACCACATCGGCCAAACGTTTAATTAACGTTTACGGTAGTAGATGATAGGAATTGCTGGGATTGCGTTATTTATCTAAATCCCGTACTTTTTTCGAAGAGAGCATATACTTAGCTTATAAACTATATAGCTTAAAAGGCTGTGAACAAGTTGTTATACCCATTCACAGCCTTTCTCCTCTCATTATAATTTGTTGTTATTCTAGTATATTATTTCAGAATATTCTACAAATACGAGTAGTTCAAAGACAAAGAAATTACTTATTCACAATATCCATTGTATCAGAAGCAATGAGATATTCCTCATCTGTTGGAACCACCAATACCTTTACTTTGCTATCTGGAGTACTCAAGACAATTTCTTCTCCTCGCGTCTTGGCATTTAGTTCATTGTCTATCTTTACCCCCATAAATTCCATATCACGACATACATACTCGCGAGTTGTGGTTTGGTTTTCTCCAACCCCTCCAGTAAATACAATGATATCAACACCGCCCATTGCAGCAGCATAAGCTCCAACATACTTTTTGATGCGATAGTCGTACATTTCTAAAGCCAAAGAAGCACGCTTATTTCCCTCTGCAATAGCAGATTCTATTTCGCGCATATCGGAAGAAACACCACTTATACCCAAAATACCGCTTTTCTTGTTTACAAGGTTTGAGAATTGTTCTCCATTTAGATTCTCTTTTCCTACAATGTAAGCCAATGCTCCAGGATCAACATCTCCACTGCGTGTACCCATAATCAACCCCTCAGTAGGAGTCAAACCGGTAGACGTATCTATGCTCTTTCCATACTTTACAGCAGCCATAGAAGCTCCATTACCGATATGGGCCGTTATAATACGGACCTTATCATAGTCTACACCCAATATTTCGCAAGCTCTTTTACTCACATAGCGGTGGCTTGTCCCGTGAAAACCATAACGACGCACCCCATACTTTGTGTAGTACTCATAAGGAAGAGCATACATAAATGCATAATCCGGCATAGATTGATGGAAGGCTGTGTCAAACACTCCTACTTGAGGAACTTTAGGAAGTAATTTAGTGATAGCCTCAACCCCCTTTAATGTTGATGGATTGTGTAGAGGAGCTAAATCCGTACATTCAACTACCTTATTGATAACTTCTTGATCAATCAATACGCTTTGGTTGAATTTATCTCCTCCGTGTACCAAACGATGTCCAACAGCTTCTATTTTGTCTACACTTTCGATGCAACCATATTCTTTTCCAGTAAGGACATTTAAGATAAATTCAATGGCGACAGTATGCTCTGGCATATCTTTTTCCAAAACAACTTTCTCTCCATTAGGAAGCTTGAATTTCAAGAAAGAACCCTCTAATCCAAGTTTTTCTACACCACCCTGCGCCAAAACAGAAGCAGAAGGCATATCGTACAATTTATATTTTACAGAAGAACTCCCGCAATTGAGAACTAATACGATCATAATACTATATTTATTGTATTCTTTATTATTTCTTTGCAGCGATTGCTTGATTTGCTGTTATGGCTACCAAATTGTAAATATCATCTACAGAACAGCCTCTACTCAAGTCATTTACCGGAGCGGCCATTCCTTGCAAAATTGGACCTACTGCCTGTGCATTACCCAAGCGTTGTACCAATTTGTAAGCAATGTTTCCAACTTCCAAAGATGGGAATACCAAAACGTTGGCTTGACCAGCAACTTCACTATCCGGAGCTTTGAGTTTTCCAACAGAAGCAACCAGAGCTGCATCTGCCTGCATTTCTCCATCAATCATCAACTCGGGAGCTTTTTCTTTAGCCAATCGGGTCGCTTCTACGACCTTGTCTACCAACTCTCCCTTTGCCGAACCTTTAGTTGAGTAACTCAACATAGCAATGCGAGGTTCTATATTTGCTATGGCACGAGCCGTTGTTGCAGAAGCTACTGCTATCTGTGCCATTTCGTCTGCTGTTGGATTAGGAGTTACAGCGCAGTCTGCAACAATGAGCAATCCGTCTTTTCCGTATTCTTTAGCTTGCGTAAAAAGGAGGAACGCACCACTTACACAGCTAAGTCCTTTTTGGGTCTTTATGATCTGCAAGGCAGGACGCAGCACATTGCCAGTCGTATTTTGTGCTCCGGCAACCTCTCCATCAGCATCTCCCGATTTTATCATCAAACAAGCCAAGTACAGAGGATCAACAACGAGTTTATCAGCTTCTTCTTGTGTCAATCCTTTGGACTTACGCAATTCCAATAGAAGATCTCTATACTGCTCTTTTTTGGCGTGATTTTGCGGGTCTATGATCTCTGCTCTATCGATGCTATTAAGATTAAGTTCAGAGGCTTTCGCTTTTATTTCGGCAGGATTACCGACAAGAATAACATTCACTACACCGTCCGCTATCAACTGATCTGCAGCTTGCAGAGTCCGAGGCTCTGTACCTTCGGGTAGAACTATGCGCTGCTTGTTGGCAGCCGCACGAGCAACAATGTCTTGTAATAAGTTCATTTTGGATTTATTATTATTTGTTTAGGGTTCTTCTACTGTGTGCATTTATTTCAACAATGCTGCAAAGGTAGTAGTTATTTGTCAATTAAGGCTTACTATTCCGTCAAGAAAAGACTTTTGTTGGCTGTTTTTGATTATTCTACTGAACAATACAAGATTCAATATCTGATAAAATGCACAAAAAAAATAACCAAGAAACAAGAAATTCGAAAAACACGTTCAGAACAATTTTGGGAAAGGTATTAAGAAAAATGGGGAGGATAAGTAACCGAAAGAAAAAGAGATTTACAGTATACCAGTATGATTAGGTGCTCCCAAAAAACAGGCAGCCGAAACCAAAGCATAGTAATCAAGCAACATACTCACACTATCTCAAAAAAACTCTTCTATGAATTCGAGTGATTTCTCTCTTTTACCAAAGCTACAACAACTCTATAGTAGCACCTAAATTACACCTAAAAATAAAAGTTCTTTCAACTCCCTCATTGGGTTGTTATGCTCTGTGTTATTCTCGCCCTAATTGAATAGCCTTTGCAAAATACTTACACCTTATTATCTAAAAAACGTTTGATTTCTAAACAAAATAGCCTCCTCTCATTTCTTTTGAAACGAGAGGAGGTAAAATTTATGTAACTGATCATAGTTACTTAACTGCAATAACTTCTATTTCAACCAAGCCATTCTTGGGAAGTGTTTTTACAGCAACAGCACTACGTGCTGGGAAGGCTCCACTAAAATTCTTTTCGTAAACGGCATTCATAGCAGCAAAATCTGCCATATCAGCCAAGAAACAAGTAGTTTTAATAATATCATCAAACGTATATCCAGCCTCATCCAAGATCGCTTTGAGGTTTTTGAATACTTGCTCTGTTTGACTGGTAACGTCCTCTCCCACAAAATTCCCAGAAGTAGGATCCAAACCTAACTGACCGGAGGTTATCAACATATTACCACTCACGATTGCCTGACTGTACGGACCAATTGCTGCGGGAGCATTGGTCGTTGAAATAACTTTCTTACTCATATCTATTACTAATAATAAAAATATATCTACTAAAAAGATTCTCTCTGGCGAATAATTTCGTACAGAATGATGCCACACGCTACGGATACGTTTAGAGATCCGACACTACCACTTTGAGGAATAGCAACAACTTGCCCCAACTGTCTTAACACTGCTGGGGATATTCCTCTATCCTCAGCACCCATTACAAGAGCTATGGGACCGGTAAGGTTCGTTTTAGTAAATTGAACACTTGACTTTTCCGAAGCTCCAACAAGAGCTAAACCACTCTCTGACAAATATCTACACGTTGCTACGAGATTACGTTCCCTACAGACAGGAATACGCATCAAAGCACCAGCCGAAGCATTTACAGCATCTGCAGAAACAGAGACACTCCCCTTGTCCGGAATCACAATAGCATCCACTCCGGCACACTCGCAAGTTCGAGCAATAGCGCCAAAATTGCGAACATCTGTTATACCATCAAGAACAACGACAAAGGGCAAACGTCCTTCCTCAAAAAGGGAGGGAATAAGCAAATCTAACCGAGAATAAGTCACCGGAGAAAGTAGAGCAACAACACCTTGATGACTTCCCCTCGTAAAACGATCTAAACGTTCATTGGGAACTTCGAAGAGGGGAATGGAGTGCAATCGGGCTTGCTTGGCAATAGCCATAAGCTCCAAATTATCACTCCTTTTTTTTACATAGATTTTATCCAAATCAACGGCGGCATCCAAGGCTTCCGCTACGGCGTGTATACCGTATATCATTTTTTGCTTTATCATTGTTTCAATAATTCTTCAGCTGCTGCAAGGGCGACAGGAGAAGTATTCTCCCCACTTTGCAATCGTGCTATTTCTTTGATTCGTTCTTCCTTAGAAAGTTCCCTCAAATGTGTATGAGTTTGGTTTTCCTGCTCTTTATAAATGAAAAAATGCTGGGATGATTTTGCCGCAATCTGAGGCAGATGAGTGATTACTAGAAGCTGGCGCTCTTGCCCCATCGCTTGCATTATCTGCCCCATCCTGTTGGCTACGATACCAGATATACCAGTATCTATCTCATCAAATATTATACAAGGCTGCTCTTCTTCCACTTTAACCAATGATTTAATCGAAAGCATCAAACGAGACATTTCTCCTCCTGATGCAACATCCGCCATTGGTGCCAATGCCATATCCGGGTTGGCCGAAAAAAGGAAAGTAACCCTATCCAATCCGGAAACAGACAGCTGCCCCCTCTCCTCTACCAATACTTCAAACCGAGCATAAGGCATCCCTAAAGAACGAAGAGAAGAAAGTATCTTATCCGATATAACAGCAGCTATTTCTTTCCGTTCTTGAGATAGACTTTGCCCTACTTTGTATAATTCATTACGTAGAGAGGCTAATTCCTCTTCCTTTTCTTTCAATAATTCACGTCCTGTAGATACAGTTGAAATCCTCCTCTCCAAATCTTCTTTCAAGGCGACCAATTGAGTCCAAGAAGAGACATTAAACTTCTTATACAAAGAATTCAACGAAGATAACTTGCTGCTTACCTGCTCCAAACGGTTGGGATCTGATGAAGTGTGACGAAGGATGTGCTCTAAGTCGGTTTCAATGTCTCTAAGTTCAATTTGAACAGAAGATATACGTTCTATATATATGGAAAGATCTCCCTTGTACCGAGCAGCTTGCTCCACTTCTCGCTCCACAGAGTGTAACAAAGAAAGAATCGATTGCTCTCCTCCCGAAATATTGAATACAGATACCTGTAGGGCGTCAGTGATATCTTGCGCATATAAAAGTTCTCTTTCCTCCTGCTCAAGAGATTCTTGCGTTTCGGATCCCATATCAAAGGCAACAAGCTCGTTATAACGCAGTAAGTTGTATTCATATTCGTGTTCGGCAACCTCCCTCTGACTTACAAGACTCAGGTATTCACTCTGTGCAGCAACCATTTTTCCATACAACTGTGCGTACAAAGTTCTATTTTTTTGCGACGAAAGCATTGAATCAACAACTTCCGTTTGAAACTTTGATTCCCTTAACAACAAGTTGTGATGCTGAGAATGAACATCAATTAAAAAGGATGATAACTCTTGGAGAAAGGACAATGAGACGGGAGTATCATTAACAAAAACACGCCCTCTTCCAGAAGCGAGTATTTCCCTGCGTACGATACACTCCTTGACGTCTTCTCCAAACGATAATAAATCCTCTCTTTCCAATAACTCCTTTGCGGCAGAGTTCAAGTTTTCAAAGACCCCTTCTATTATCGCCTTGGTAGCCCCCACGCGCACATCCGAACTATCGGCTCTTTTTCCTGCCAATAAGCCTATAGCCTCAACAAATATACTTTTACCAGCTCCTGTTTCTCCGGTAATGGCTACAAATCCATCAGCAAAAGAAGCCTCGAGGTGTCCTATGAGAATAAAGTCTTGAATAACAATACTATGTAGCATAAAGTAACTATATAGAAACTATCTCTTAAGATCTAAGAACTTACTCTCGTCAGTAGGAAATATTTTCTTCAATATTTTATAGGCTTCATTTTTTTTATCAGATGGTGCTTCTTGGCTGATTTTACTCAATTCATCCAACTTTATTTGAGAAAACATCCTCAACAAAGGCGAACTTGAGTGCACCTTCCACGTCGCCTCCAACAAAGGAAGCCCTTCCAATATGTTGGTGTATCCCCGTCTTACATTTCCTACTAACTCGTCCAAACCTCGTCTATGATAGAGATACCAAAATTTTCTAAACTCGGTATGAGACGTATTATTATAAGCCTCTGAAATAGCATACCGGTTATAATCGTTTTCAAAAGGCTGCCACCCTTTCCAGTCCTGCTTCTGCTGTGCCAATCCCACCAACTGTTGCATATTTCCCTTAATGAGGTCTCCTCCCAGCTCGGAGAAACTATCAAAATCTGCAGCCAGGACAAAATACACATAAAAAACAACTGTGGCGACTAAATTATCGTTCAATGTATTTGAATTATACTCTATGGAAGTTCCCGGGTGGTAAACAAAATTTAGCTCTTGGTCTCTGTATGTAACCAGAGGAGTACTGTACGAAGAATTATACACTGGGCGTTGTGCTGTCACATATAACTCGGCTGTACACTCCCCATTATCAGACATCGTTAGGAGGTTTAGGGAAAAAGAACAATCTATACGCTCTACAGGCGAAAAAGATGTACTTGTCCATTTATTCAGGTTTATAAGATCGGTCAATTGTCTTTCCAAATCAGAAAACAACTGAGGGTCTACTGTTCCCAAACGCTCCACATTGATGGAAACCCTAGCATTCAACTCCTGCGTCCATCCACAGAAAGCAAAAAAACTATGGAGAAAAAAGAAAAGAAGAAAAACAAATCGCATCATAACCTATGGGAGCTACATCCTCATCTCCATTAATTAGACAAGTGCTTTGATACGTATGCCACAATATTTTCCGCCACTCGTTGTTTTGTCTCCAAAGGAAACGCCGTCTCCCTTGAAGAATCTATAATGGTTACTTTGTTGGTAGGAACTCCAAAACCGGCTCCTTGGTCAGATAAAGAATTCAAGACAATAGCATCTAAATGTTTGTCTCGTAGTTTTCTCCGAGCCTCTTCTATATTGGGAGATGTTTCCAAGGCAAAACCGACCAAATACTGATTATCTGTCTTTTGGGCTCCCAAAGTAGCAGCAATATCCGGGTTTTGAACCAATTCCAACGTTATAGTATTACCAGACTGACTCCTTTTTGTTTTTCCTTTCACACACTGAGTTGGTCTAAAATCAGCTACAGCAGCTGCAAAAATAGCAACATCGCATTCTGCAAATAGAGTTTGACTGGTTTCCATCATCTCCACTGCAGACACAACAGGATGAACGATCACAGAAGAGCTTGGTTTTAGATGCGTTGGTCCCAAGCATAAGTGAACTTCAGCACCTCGGTATGCAAAACTATTAGCAATACAAATCCCCATAAATCCAGAAGAGTGGTTTCCCAAAAAACGCACATCATCCATCATTTCGTAAGTTGGTCCAGCTGTTACAAGAACTTTACGATTCTTCCAAACCCCACTCTCTTCCTCCTTAGATACAAAAAAAGTCTCCACTTCGGCGATGATGTTTTCGGGTTCCGGCATACGCCCTTTTCCCTCCAAGCCACTTGCCAAAAAACCGCTTTCCGGCTCCATTACCATCACCCCAGAATCTCGTAAACGATGCAGATTATCTTGAGTAGAGATATGAGCATACATATCCAAATCCATTGAGGGAACAACCATAACAGGAGCCTTCATAGACAAATAAGTAGTTATCAACATATTATCTGCTATTCCGTGAGCCATTTTTCCCAAAGAAGATGCCGTTGCCGGTGCTATCAACATCAAATCTGCCCATACACCCAAGTCTACGTGGCTATTCCAAGTCCCGTCACGTCTGTCGAAAAATTCACTAACGACAGGTTTACGAGACAATGTTGCCAGTGTAAGAGGGGTGATAAATTCTTTTGCTGCTGGAGTCATTACCACCTGCACATCAGCCCCTTTTTTTATAAGAAGTCGCAACAAGGAAGCACTCTTGTAAGCAGCAATTCCACCACAAATACCCAATACGATTTTCTTTCCCTCTAACGACATTACTGATACTATTTGGCCATTTCCAACTTAATACGAGTGAACTGCCTTTTTGTCTCCAAAGGAAAATCTGATTGCATTATCCAGCCATAATAGCCCGTATCTGAAGATAGTACTTCGACAACAGATTTCCCCTTGTATTTACCAAAATTGATGACAGGCACATTTTTATCATCGAGAACTATTCTTCCAGCCAAATCTACATTTCTCCCATTTCGAGAAAATTCGGATAAGAATTGTACATCGTTCTGCAAATCATCTTCATAACGATCCAATTGAGCTTTCAGTACTTCATAAGTAGCCCGCGTGTCTGCTTCTGCCGAGTGTGCATCCTTTAGGTCTCTATCACAATAAAACTTATAAGCTGCCTCTAAGGTTCTGCGCTCCATTTTGTGGAAGATATTTTGCACATCTATGTGTCTGAAGGAACTCAAATCAATATCCACACCAGCTCGCAAAAACTCTTCCCCAAGCATAGGCACATCGAACTTGGCCGAATTGTACCCTGCCAAATCACAGCCGATAAGTTTCTGAGCCAAACTTTTAGCTATTTGTCGAAAAGTGGGCGCATCTTTTACGTCCTCGTCTTTGATACCGTGAATAGCCGTACTCTCCTCCGGAATATGTCGCTCCGGATTTATTAGCCGAGTTATCACCTCTTCCTTTCCATCCGGGTATACCTTAAGGATAGATAGCTCTATAATACGATCATTGACAAAATCCAACCCTGTTGTTTCCAGATCAAAAAAGACAATCGGACGCACAAGACTTAGGTTCATACTTCTCCTATCATTTTTAGAGGTAAGACAATCGAACACAACTCAACATTAAGATCGCTTTCGGACGGAGCTATAAATGCGGCACGTGTTTGATCTGCCAAGTAAATATCAACGGTTTTTGATGGAAAAACAGACAATTGAGTTGCAAGCGTTTTACCATCAAAACAAATTTTCATCCCCGTCAATTCAGAAGGCATATCGGCAGAAACAATTTCCTCGGATTTTACGGACAAGTCCATACTGTGGGAAGAAAGATTGATTATATCGTCTTTGAAAACGAGTAACACGATAACAAGCGAACTAGCACTGAAAGAGCGCCCAATGCGTCTCAAAGCAATTTGTAACTCGGCCTTATCCACCGTTAATTTGTACGGATTGTTGGGGATGACAGAATTATAATTGGGAAAAACTCCAATATTCAGCAAACTAACCACCTCATAAGAACCAAAAGTAAAACGAGCCTTTACATTGGTGTACTCTACCATAACCTCCTCACCGGGAAAAGCAGATAAAAGAGATTTCAGCAGAGAACAAGTTTTGGCTATGAGAGAGAAGCCATTTACCTTGTGGTAAACAGCATCCGACTGCTCCATCGATATTTTTGCATCTTTGTCGACAAATTTAGTCAATACCTTACTATCCGTGCTGACCAAAACAAGCCCGCTATCCGTTACATCGAAATAAATCCCCGTCATAATAGGTCTATTCGCATCTGTGGATACAGCAGGCAAAGTCGAAGCAATTCCCATCAAGAGGGTATCACTAATAACAGACAGAGAACGAGGCGAAGTTTCTTCTCCTGAATCTTTATTGTCCGACTCAAATCCAGAGGGATATAGAGCGGAATCCGATATGGCAAACTCTGAAAAACCTCCTTGGTGAGATATAATCATTTTCTCATAATTCTCATCGGCTATTATTTCGCATACCAAAGGTTGCTCTGGTAGAGCTCTAACGTACTCCAATATATTACCGGGAGTAACCGTAAACGACTTATCTCCATCCGAAGAAATAAGAGCTATAGACCCACTAACGCGCAATGTTTTATCGGCCCCCGTAGCTTTCAAAACTCCATCCTTAATCTCTATGAGAAATTGGGACAAAATCGGGAGGGATATACTTCCAGAAGGGATCCCCCTAACCACGTGCTGCAACAAAGTTGTCAGCTCAGCGCAAGATACAGTAAATTTCATATGCTACAATTATTCTTATCCGCACAAATGTACAAAAAATAGACAAGATTTATTTCCGAATCTACGCCCTATTCTTGAGGTTTATAATTGTTCAATTTTTCCGCTAACAACTCTTCTGCCAAAAGGACACAAGAAGAACAAGGGAAATGCAATTCTTGTTTCAACTGGAGGCAAGTTGTACTCCCTGCTTTTTTCAAAAAATCTTCCCGTACAGATGAAGAGAGAATTCCCTTAGCCTCCAAGATCTGTTCTGCAGAATAAAGAGCCCCGCAAATTCCCCCTTCTGCTCGCCCTCCGCCTTTGGTGCGAAATTTTTCTTCTATTTCCTGATCTGTCAAGCCGGTATAGTCTTGAAAACCCTTCTGTATAGACTGAGCGCAATTCCAATTATTAGGTTTGGCGTGGAAGTAAGAGAGTGAGTCTAATTTATCTTTCGAATTCATTATTTATTTTTTGAGTAACTATGGCTCAATGCCCCTTTTATTATGAATTATTGTGCTTATCGTTCTCTATGAGCTTTCTCAAAAAATTCATCTGCAAAGCGAAATATTGCCTTTGCTCCGAATTGTTTTGTTGCAAGGCCTCTAACATCTGGTATGCTTTGTCATACCTACCTTGTTTGATATATATTCCCGCTAAGGTTTCCGTAAAGAGGGAGTCACCCGTATTGAATGCGGCAACATCTTGCCGATTTTCCACTTGAGAGTTCACCTTTTTGTCCCAAAAAGGTTGAGCAGAAAAAGTGGTAGCGGTCTCATTATCTCCCAAATGTAGATTTTCAAAAGAGTCTCCCTCCTTGATCGAAAAATAATCTCCGGTGGCGGCAATGGATTCAAAAGAGAGTTCACTATCGAATACTCCTCCTTCCTCTTCCAATCCGGACAAAAATTTATCAATCAAAGAAAAAGAATCCGTTTGCTCCTCTTCTGAAAATCGGCTATAAGGAACCCTCATCTCCACCAAAAAGTATAACTTCTCTCTATTCGGTAGTAATGCTGCCCATTTTTTAAGCTCTGAAGAAAAGCGAACATCCTTTAATAAAGCCAAATTGTACAAGTACAAAAAAACTATTGTATGAGCATACGGATATGCCTGCAACAACTTCTCTATTGGGTCTAATGTGTGCGCCCCCAACTCCTCCGGATGAGCCACTAAACGATTTAGATCATCTATAGTCATCAGTTACCAATCTTCAACGGTTGCATTAAAAATTTGCTTTACAATATCACCCAAAAGCTCCTTAGCCAAAGCATCTTGTACATCACTAAATATTTGTCCACTATCAAACTCGGTTGATGCCGAAAATACTCGGTTTTGAAAACTTTTGTCGCTATCCACACTATTGAAATAACTGATTTGCACCGTTATTGTAAATTTAGTGAGAGCCGAAAAAGCATCTTCCTGTACAGCCACTGGGATGAGATCGTACCCAACAATGGCACCCTCCAAAACGATATCGCCACTTTGATCCACTTCTTCTAATCGAGTTTGACGTCTAAACGTATTTCTCAACTCTTCGGAAATCATTTGAGACAAAGGAGGATATACCAACGGAGCTTGATTGGGAATATCTTCTATTGTAATTGTTTTTATCTTATCGTAATCAATAGTTGCTCCATTAAATTTATAGCCACTAATAGAGCAACTAGAAAAACAACAAAGAACAGCCACCAAGCCCCCAAGGTAAAAAGGGCTTATTATGGCTTTCCTCCAAATACTAATCTTCGATTCCATACTCCTTTAACCTGCGATAAAGTGTTCTCTCTGAAATCCGTAACTCTTCGGCTGCCTGTTTTCTGTTGCCCTTGTTTCTGTTGATTGCTGCTAAAATAAGACGTTTTTCCGCCTCTTCAATTGAAATCGGTTCTTCCGGATTTATCAATTCATTTTTCAGCTCCTCCACGGCATCCGTTGTTTCTACAAGACGATGTTCCTCAATAGATTCCCGCATAGGCGAACGACTGACAAAAGGAGCCACTAAAGAAGCATTGGAAGAGGTTTCTAAAGTATGCGAATGAGGGACTGTCGCAGTCGCCGGCATATTATGATACATAGCAGGAGGCGTCCCTTTCCCCTGCGACAACTCCGCCACTGCTTGACGCAACTCCGTTATATCTCGCCTCATATCAAACAAAATTTGATACAATATCTCCCGTTCCGAAGCAAATGACCTATCTTCCAATGTCGATGCTGACGGACTCAAAACTACCGGATGCAAATCTTTCACATCACCGGGCTTTATGTATCGGGACAAAATTTCTGAAGTTATCTTTCTATCGTTCTCCAAAACACTTATCTGTTCGGCAACATTTCGTAACTCTCTGATATTCCCCGGCCAAGTGTACTCTTTCAGCAGAGAACGAGCATCATCCATTAGTTCCAACTGAGGCATACGGTACCTTTCCGCACTCTGGGCCGCAAACATTCGAAAAAGCAAAACAATGTCTTCACTGCGCTCTCTAAGCGGCGGAACGTGAATCGACACCATATTGAGTCGAAAGTAAAGATCTTCTCTAAACTTACCCCTTCGAACGGCTTCCCTCACGTCAACATTGGTTGCCGCAACCACTCGAACATTGGTCTTTTGTGCTTTGCTAGCCCCAACCGGAATAAATTCCCCGTTTTCCAACACCCTGAGAAGACGAGCCTGTGTTGCCAAAGGGAGTTCTCCCACTTCATCCAAAAAGATGGTCCCCCCATCAGCCTCTTCGAAATAACCTTTCCGATCCGACAAGGCTCCAGTAAAGGAACCCTTTCTGTGCCCGAATAACTCAGAGTCGATAGTTCCCTCTGGAATTGCACCACAATTGACTGCAATATAGGCATTGTGCTTACGAAGGCTATAATGATGAATGATTTGTGGAAAAAACTCTTTTCCAACGCCACTCTCTCCCATCACCAACACTGACATATCAGTAGGGGCGACCTGGGCAGCCACCGATATGGCTTGCTCCAAGGCCGCACTCTTGCCAATGATTCCAAACCGTTGCTTTATTTGCAAAATATCCACATTCATACTCACAAAGGTACGTTTTATGGATGACAACCCATAGTTTTTACCTCCTCAAAAATAGATCACCAGCAACGTTCGATGGAAAGGAGAGGAGAGGAAGTTACAAAGAAAGAAAAGCGAGCTTCTCTAATTCCAAGCCACAGAAATTATTTCGTACATAACACCTTCTGAAAGAAAAGAAGTTAGAAAGAAGAAACCGTTTTGCGCAATGACATCATAGCATACCGCATACGCCCTAAAGCTGTATTGATGCTCACTCCTGTTCTTTCAGCAATTTCACGAAAACTCAAATTATTCTCAATTCGCAGACGTACCACCTCTCGCTGCTCCTCGGGCAAACAATCTATCTGACGATACAAAGAAAGCATCTGCTGCTCTTTTTGCATAATGTCACCTATACTGTTGCCATCATCGACCAACTCACTGCTCATCATTTGGTCGTTTATGGGACAAGTATGAATGATAGACTTTGTCTGTTGCTTACGGAAATAATCCATAACTACATTATGAGCAATTTTGTTAAGCCACGACTTAAATTTACCGCAGGCAACATACCTCCCCCCTTTCAGCAAAGACAAAACTTTTATAAAGGTATCTTGAAACAAATCATCGGTCAAGTCGGCATCGCCCAAAAGCAAATAGATATAGTCGTGTACAACAGCCTCATAACGACTTAACAAAACATCAAAAGCCTCATTGTTTCCATCAACAAAGAGAAACACTAGTCGGTCATCCGACTCTTTTTCCAAATAGGTCATCGAGCTATTCTTTTTTGGTTATATACAGAGTAGCAGTGTTTCGATAGGCAAAATTACTCGTTTATCTAAATTGAAACGTTATACATCCGCCGCACAAAGTAAATAAAATAAAGACTATTTTGCAAACCTATTATTTTATCAAACCTCAGCTATCGGAGCTACATTGCCCTAATCTCTAAACAGAAAAAAATGCCCAACACCCTATTTTTTCTCCCTATCCTACCGAAAAAGGAAATAGTTCCCTACTAAAGGTTTTCTTCTTGGACAGAACAAAAATTAGTAGGGAATTACCAGAAATTAATTCCCTGTAAATTGACAAAAAATAGGGAACTATTCACCAATTAGCAGAAAACATAAAAAACAGCCTCTTTGCCTCCCGGATCAAACCTTGTTCAAAGGACTTGTGACTTCTACAATAAAATAAGGGGAAAACAATCACACAGAATGTGACAAAATTTCACAACAAAACATTCTCTTATGAGAACTAAGCCTCCTCAATACATCCTATAGAAAGTTCGA
Organism: Bacteroidota bacterium; assembly: GCA_023396255.1. Lineage (GTDB taxonomy): Bacteria > Bacteroidota > Bacteroidia > Bacteroidales > Porphyromonadaceae > Porphyromonas. Next base: position 27,333 of record JAEWWU010000014.1, on the reverse strand, counting down.
GTATTCAGAAAGCATACCTTATCTTTGCGAAATAACCATTGGAAAATACAAGGATGAACACACCCTACGACGTCATTGACCAGGCCATTCAGATTGGTATCAAAAAGCGACAAACGCCCTATTACAAATTATTTATTTTAGGGCTTCTTGCCGGAGGGTATATAGCCTTAGGTGGTTTGTTGGCAGCCACTTTGTCTGCCGGAACTATCACCGGTATAGGAACCTCAAACCCTATCATACCTCGACTTCTGGGAGCAATGGTCTTTCCGATTGGTTTGATTTTTGTCGTATTGGTTGGTGCTGAATTATTTACAGGAAATACGGCTATGCTAATCCCAGCTGTAGTAAAGAGAAAAATTCCAATTGGATACCTTTTCTTGAATTGGGGATTTGTTTTCGTTGCAAACTGTATTGGGGCTTTGTTATTTGACTACTTCTTAGCCTTTCAAACCGATTTATTGGGACAAGATCCCTACACCGCCTACATCAAGCAGGTTGCGACGTACAAAACATCAATGCCTTGGTTTGTTGTTTTTTTTAGGGGAATAGGTGCCAATTGGTTGGTTTGTTTGGCGGTATGGTTGGCTCTATCCTCCAAGTCTATGATTGGGAAATTGGTCGGACTATGGTGGCCCATTATGGCATTCGTAGCCATCGGCTTCGAACACTCAATTGCCAATATGTTCTTTATTCCAACCGGAATAATGTACGGAGCCGATGTGTCTTGGACTGCTCTACTTTGGAACAATCTTACTCCAGCTGTTCTTGGAAATATTTTAGGCGGAGCTGTTTTCGTAGGTTGTACTTATTCTTATTTGTATACCACAAAAAAGCCGTAATCAGTGATCTGTTAGGGTAATTAGAATCTTGCCTCCTTGTGCAATATCGCTGTGCTTGAACCAGCACTGATGCAATGGACGACCATTTAGAACCGAGTTTACCACATACTTATTGGTCGAAGAGGCTCCCGGTGCCATAATTTCAAAATGACGCCCACTTCCCATATCTATCTTTATTTTGGAAAAAACAGGAGCACCTATGATGTAAGCATTAAATCCAGGAGCTATAGGGTAGATTCCCATCATAGCAAATACCAACGAAGAACTTAGTGCCCCATAACGATCTTCTCCCGGAACTCCTAAGTAGAAAGAGCTGAAATAACGGTCTATGATGATACGCACATTCTTTTGAGCTTGCTTGGGTCTACCCGCCATTGTATAAGAAAAGAGGTAAGCAAAAAAGTCCGGAGTTATATTAGTTTTTCCATAAAAATCACTTAGAAGTCGATCGGCTTTACCTACATAAGATATTGCAGCCGGATAGGTAGCCCCATCATTGTTCGCTAAAAGATGTTCAATATCTTCTGCCTGCAAGGCTCCTCGTTGTTCTTTACTCTGTGCCATCTTAAAAAATTTGTCAGCTTCTCTGCCCAATCCCAACAGGGAAGCCCAACGTCCCAAGCACCATAAATCATAATTGGAAGCATCCATACTCGGGTCAAGAGTATAGCTCTTGATGTACTCAAATCCTCTTCTGCTGTCCAAATCCAACATTCCTTTTGCTTGAGCATCAAGAAATATTTGAAGTAAGTAAGAAGACTTATTGTATTGAATAGGAGAAAACAAGGTCGTATTGGTATGCACTTGCCCCTGCTCTTGGTCAAGTAGATTAAGGTGGGATGCCAATACTTGTAGTTCTAAATCTGGAGACAACAAAAGATGCAACGGATGTGTGGTTTCATACGAATAGAGGGTATTATCCAAAACATAAATCTGCTGCTGGGGAGAAACGGAAAGAACACTATCTAATACCGGAGAATAGTAACGATTGTTCTCAACAATAGATATTGGCCACAAATAAGATCGATACAGGGCTGTATAAAACTTTGTCATATCGGCTGTTGTTCCACCCTCCACTTGTATTTTTCTCAATACTTTCTGCCATTCATTTCGCGCAGCTTTTGTTCCCGCAATATATTCATAGCTCTGCATTTCTCCAGCCAGGTTTCTCTTTGCTTGTTCTATGCTAATCAAAGAAATCGCGTAGCGCAACCTTAATCGGCTCAGATTTCCAGAATAAGTCATTTTTAAAATTTGAGCTCGCTCCCCATCGCAGACCGAATTGCGAAGCTGGACATTAGGGATATGTTCGTATCGAACCAAATCCTCGGCACACTCTATGTAAAAATAAACCTTAGTTGAATGCTCCGGGCTAACTTTGCATATTCCGGAAATAGCTCCCCCTTGATCTACAGAGAACTCACAAAGAGAATCCGCCACGAGCAATATGCTTTTTTCTTCACTCGCTTCATATTTATCCTTGTCGTAGGAAAACCGATATAAACCACATAGCGAAGAAAGTGTAAAATCGGAGTGAATACCCAAATTATCCATATAAATCTGATAGGAATAAGGGGTGATCACCTCACTGTCATAGTCTATTTCGTTGTCCAGAGTGTCCACCCGAAGGAGTGTTTTGTCGTACGGCAATAGTGTTATGATGCTCTTGTTGTGTTCTAACGGAGAAAAAAGGGGCAACCCAGAAATAGCAGTAGAACGATAACTCTCTCTCAAGGGTTTTACGCGAAGCAACTTATTGGGCAATTGTATAATAGGCTGGTTTTCAACCCCCGCACCTAGATCATACAATCCCATCTGCACATTCACATAGTCCACTTCATCAGTTCGTGAAAAAATTCCCTTTTTATCATTGTCGCAAGAAGAAAGGCACACACAAAAAAGCAAAGGCATCAAAACCGAAAAAGCAATGCTCTTGAACCATTGCTTTTTATCCATCCTTTTCTCCCAAAGCCCCAAAATAACCATTACAACCCCTCCTTACAAAAGTTTCGCTCCTTAGAAACCTCTTCCAATTGTCTATCTATAGCCTCATACTCGGCTGAATTATTGCTCTTATACTCTGGAACGAACTGCTTCAGTAACAAAACAGTTTTACCGAGTTCAACCAAAGAAGCTGCCTCCAGGAGAGTAGGAATGAACTCAACCATAGCCTTGTAATCCGAAAAACGGGTCTTTGCAACTGTTATTTTAGGGTGGCTTGTAGGCAGATTAGACTCCCCATCATTAAGCAATTCCTCGTACAATTTTTCCCCAGGACGGAGACCAACATACTCTATCTTTATGTCTTTTCCCGGCTCAAGACCGGATAAACGAATCATTTTTTCAGCCAAGTCCTTGATCTTTACCGGTTCACCCATATCAAAAACGAAAATTTCTCCCCCTTGACTCATCATTCCAGCTTCAAGAACTAACTGACAAGCCTCCGGAATAGTCATAAAGTAACGAGTTATACGCTCATCAGTAACCGTTATGGGACCACCAGAAAGTATCTGCTGCTTGAAAAGGGGAATTACAGAACCATTAGAGCCCAAAACATTTCCAAACCGGGTTGTAACAAATTGCGTGGGGAAACAGTTCAACTGCTTATTTTTAATGGCATAATCCATACTCTGAATTATTTTCTCGCAAGCTCTCTTTGTTGCCCCCATAACGTTGGTGGGGTCCACTGCCTTATCTGTAGAGACCATCACCATCTTTTCCACCTTGTACTCTGTACACTTACAGGCCACATTGTACGTTCCCGCCACATTGGCCAAGACTGCTTCGCACGGATTCGACTCCATCAGTGGCACGTGTTTATAAGCCGCTGCATGGTAAACTACCTGTGGACGAAATCTCTTCATTACGTAATCTATACGCTCCAAACTTCGTACATCTCCAACGATAAAAGAAAAAGATTGGTTTGGGTACTTGTCTTTTAACTCCAATGAGAGATTGTGAGTTGGTGTCTCTGCCAAATCAAAAGCAACAATATGTTTTGCCCCAAGAGAAGCCATTTGGCGGACTATTTCACTACCAATAGAACCCGCTGCTCCAGTCACCAAAACGACCCTCTCTCTAAGGTAATTACGGATAGGCTCCATATTAAGAAAGATCTGCTCCCTCCCCAAAAGATCTTCTATCTCAATCTCTTGCACAGGACGAGGTGTATCTATTTTAGACAATCTCATTGGATCCTGTTCCACAAAAATCTTCACAGACTGTCCCATTATTACCTGAGCTAAACTTTTGTTGGCTTCAAACGTATTATAGTTATTAAAAACAACTCTCTTAATAGACAACCTTTCTAGAAGCGAAACCAACTGTTCTGATGTTGATATGTTATAGACACGGACCTTTCCCAGATACCCTGTTTGTTCGGCAGAGGAAGTTATAATCCCCAATATTTTAGCGGGAGTAAGAACATTTCCCTTTAGTTTTTGTACCAATCCTATTGTATTGTCATCCAAACCAAAAACAAGAGTATTTGTGACCCTGTTTCCATTGGACAGAACCCAACGCATCGTTTCAACAACAATAGCACGAAAGCCCAACAGAAGGATGAAAGAAAACATCACATCCAAAACCATTAAGAACAGGATTTTGGTATCTATCCAATAGATAAGAGAGATTATAAGAAGTAACGCAAAAAACTTAGTGATCGAGAATAAAAAAATCTTACGAATTACATAAAGTGTTCCGTGACGCAATAGTTCTTGACTAGTTCGCCAAAGAAGTAAAAAAGCCAAAGAAACAATCAAAGAGGAAAGGATGTAAACCCCCATCGAGATCTTTACGGAAAATAGAGAGTAGCCAAAGAACAGTGCACAGCAAGACCCTAACAAAGAAAGTACCGTGTCTATTAAAAGTATGACTCTCCTATTCACATACTTATGCCCAACCAAGTTCTTTAATTTTTCTCTTACAGACTCTAACATTGTTTTTATTTTTTCTTGTCCAATATAGCCAATTCCCCGAGCAAGCATTCATTCTCAATCTCATATGCCTTAAGAGAAACGGCTCTTAAACATCGCAATAAAACTGCCCCGCAAAGTTACAAAAAGAGTTCTCTATTCAAAGAGGACTTACAAAAAATTCCAAGAACAGGAGCGAAAGATATCTTATTTCTTCAAAAATACTCTTTATCAATCAATATAAAAATCGGTTTTCCATATGCCTCTTGACAAATAAATAAACAATCCCTATGGATAAATAATACCCCATTAAGATCCAAATATTGGGACGGAAGAAGACTTGAGATCCATAGTGCAAGGCAAAGAAGTCCAACAATTGAAGAAAAAAAGAAGCTCCTAAATGTACCACTTTGCCCAAAATAAAACTGTATGCACCCAAAAAGGAGAGAAACAAAAAGACAAAAGTGACTGGAATAATTACCACTGATAAAATTCCCAAAACAAAGTTTCCCCACAAGAAAAAAATAGATACAGACCCAAAGTGGAATAAAGCAAGAGGAAGCAATAAGATTTGGCAGGACAGGCAAACAGAAATAGTCGTCCACAAAAACCGAATTATGGGATTGGTCATTGATACACTAAACAAGGGCATAAAAAGAAGAATTGACAATACTCCCACGAAAGTTAGTTGAAATCCGATATCGAACAAAATGAATGGATTTCCAATTATCAATACCAAAGCCGTAAAAAAAAGAATATTTGTGGAGGAAATGGGTTGCTGACAAGTTTTTCCAAAAATTACTAAAGATAACATTAAAGCTGCCCGTTGAGTAGGAATTGAGAAACCCGAAACGAATGCAAAGATCCAAACTAAGCAAAACAAACATACCGCCAAAATGACACGTCCGTAAGAAAATCGACTGAACAATGGTTGTAGTAACCACGAGAAAAATAAGAAAATAACTCCTACGTGAAAGCCACTAACTGAAAGCAAATGAGAGATCCCAATAGATCTAAACGACTCCTCCATACCCTGCAAATTTGTCTTATCCCCCAAACACATTGCCGATAAGAGTGTTATCTCCCTTCCTCTAATTCCTCCGATGTTGTAAAGCTGTTGAATAAGTCGCTTTCTAATGTCAGTTGCCACAACAGAAATATTCTGTAATCCCTTTTTGGATATTTTCCCAGAAATCCGATCGGAGGTACCTACTTGAGAACAATACAAAATACCGCTTACTGATCGCGAATAAAGATAGTTTGTATACGAAGACTTTGAAGAAGATAGTGAAGGAACCAATAGAGCGTGTTCTATACTAAAAGCATCTCCCACCTCCAAGGCTACATCTGCACTATCCAAATAGACAAAGACTGTTTTGCCCTGCCATTCTTCAGGATTGGAGAGAATTTGTGCCTCAACTCTAATTTTCTGATTTCTCCTTATTGGATTTGAGGTTATGACAAAATCCACCACTGTGGATGAGACCGTCCAATTTTTTACACCACCTTCTATAGATACCAATCTTCGTTGCCCTAAAAAAATTCCCCCACCCAATAAACAAACAGCCCCGAATAAGTTGAAAGTCCACGAAAATCTAAATGCCTTAGCTGGGGACAAAAACAAAGAGAACAGCAAACCCACTGCTCCAATTCCGACAAAAATGACCGACCACCAAGGAGAAATACAAAAACCATAGTACACAAGCAAAATTCCGACCCCAATGGGAAGCAATACCCAAAGAGATGGAATTCGACGCAAACGAGATAACGCAAAAGTCAATATATCCATTTGCGAATGCGTGACCACTAAAAAAAGATATTCAGAGATGAGCCAACCGCTCTATTATTTGCAGTGGCTCCGAACTATTGAAGACAAAGCTCCCAGCAACCAAAGCATCCGCTCCGGCCTCCACTAATTTCTTACCTGTTTCAAGATTTACTCCCCCATCGATCTCCACAAGGATTTTGTATCCTTTTTCCGCAATCATTTGTTTAAGACGACGAGTTTTATCTATCGTCTGCTCTATGAACTTTTGCCCACCAAAGCCCGGATTAACACTCATCAACAAGACCATATCGACCATTGGTAAGATATCGTACAAAACCTCCACCGGTGTGTGTGGATTAAGAGTAACGGCCGGACGCATCCCTTTTTCACGTATGGCCCCTAAGGTTCGATGTAAATGATTACACACCTCATAGTGTACATTCATAAATTCAATTCCAAGAGCAGCAAATCTATCTATAAATTTGTCCGGCTCCACAATCATAAGATGTACGTCCAACGGTTTTCGACAAATGGGAGCAATGGCTTCTAAAATGGGAAAACCAAAGGATATATTGGGAACAAAGACACCATCCATTACATCTATGTGTAGCCATTTGGCATCACTATTGTTAATCATCTCTACATCCTGTTGTAGATGCAAAAAATCTGCGCTCAGCAGAGAAGGAGAAATTATTGCCATAACTTTCTTATTATCTATCCAATCGAAACTAACAATACAAGAAAAAAAGATCAATATACTCATTTGGAGCAATACCTCTTTTTGAAACTTCAAATATCCATACGAGAATTACGTAATCGCCTCGCAAAAGGATTCCAATTTACGCTGAAGTTCATCTGCATCAATATCTACAGAGAGGCTTCCCTTATGAGCTATAGATATTTTACCTCTTTCCTCACTGATAATAATAACTAAAGAATCTGTTTCCTTAGAAAGTCCCAACGCCGAACGATGCCTCAATCCCAAATCTTTATTGGACAACTCTCCTGAAGAAACCGGCAAAATACATCCGGCAGCGCAAATAGAACCTTTGGATATAATCATAGCGCCATCGTGGAGCGGACTGTTTTTAAAAAAAATGTTTTCTAAAAGACGGGCATTGACATCTGCCTTGAATGTTTCTCCCGTGTACATATAAGCCGTTAGAGGGATCTCACCCTCTATGGCAATAAGTGCCCCTGTCTTCTTTCTTGCCAAATTCATACAAGCGAGAACGATAGGAGCAATGTACTTTGTTCCCTCTGCCTTTGCCTTACGTTTTTCTGAACTAATGAGACGTGTCAGAAATCTCCACCGCTGAGACGATCCAATGGTTGCCAACAGTTTACGGACCTCGTCTTGGAAGATTATAACAATAACAAGAAACCCAAAGCTGACAAACTTGTCTAAAATACGCCCCATAAGACGCATCCCAAATACTTGAGAAACCAAAATCCATAAAATGACAAAAGTAACTATTCCTAAAAAGAGAGCTTTACTTCCGCTTGTCTTTAGAATTTGATAAATATAGTAAAGGAAAAAAGCGACAAGTAAAATGTCCAATACATCTTTTATAGAAAAAGCAAGCCAACTTAATGCTTCCATATCATTAGAATCGTTGTATTACAGACTGTTGAGGAATTGATTTTATGGTTTCCAATATCTTTTGCGATAGGCGTACGGCCTCAACTGCAGCACGAACATCGTGAGTTCTTATAATATGTGCCATTCCGTTAAACAGAAAAAAAGAATGTAGAACAGAGGTTCCATTCATTGCCTCGGTCGCTGTACATTGTGCCACTTGCTGCACCATTCGCTTGCGTGATATACCAACTAAAACAGGAAGATCGAGCATATCTAAAGCTCTACGTTGCTGTACCATCAAACGATAATGATCTTCCAATGACTTACTAAACCCATATCCTGGATCCAAAACAATATCCTGCACTCCAGCTTGGCGAAGACGATCTACTTGCTGAACAAAAAAATCGGTTACAGCAACCTCCACTCCATTCGGATAAGAGGGTACGATGTGCATATCTTTTATCCCCTTATTAAGGTGCATCAGAATGTAAGCCACGGGAAGTTCAGATACGGTAGAAAACATTCTGGGATCTTCCAATCCTCCCGATATATCATTTATAAACTGAACTCCATATTCCTCCGCACACATCCGAGCAACATCTGCACGATAGGTATCCACCGATATAGCCAATTCAGGAAACTCCTTTGATAAGATTTCAAGGGGTCTCCGAAGTCTTTTTATCTCTTCTTGAGTGTTTATCTGAATGGAACCCGGACGTGTGGAACAAGCTCCTATATCAACAATTGCCCCTCCCTCTTGAACAATCTGTTGCACCCTTTCTCTAACAGCCTCCTCGTTTTGGACCCGACTACCTTCAAAAAAAGAGTCCGGTGTTACATTCATTATCCCCATCACAATAGGGATAGATAAATCGAATAAACGGGATCCGGCTTGTAGTGTTTGAGGTTTCAGAAAGGGACTCATTTTGTGTTCTGCTTAAATAATGTTGGGCAAATGTAGCAATTGTAGAGAAGATAGCGCACCTTGTATCCCTCTTCTAAAAGAATTACTGACGCTTTCGAGCAAAGAAATTCTTCATCAGTGCGGCACATTCCGCACCGCAAATTCCTCCTTCTATTTGCGTTTTGGGATGTGGTAATTGTGGAGCAAAAGTTTGATATCCTCCCTTTGGATCGAAGGCACCAAAAACAACCCGCCCCATCCTGCTCCATCGAATTGCTCCCATACACATAGGACACGGTTCTACCGTGACATACAAAGTACAATCCTCCAGAAACTTACTACCTAAATAATTGGAAGCAGAAGTTATAGCTATCATTTCGGCGTGTGCCGTTGTATCCGTTAGTCGTTCAACCTGATTGTGAGCGGATGCAATAACCCTTCCATTGCAAACAACAACTGCCCCGATAGGAATTTCATCCCTTTCAAAAGCATAGCGAGCTTCTTCCAAAGCTCGCTGCATAAATTGTTTATCCTCTATTTCTTTCATCAAAACAACGTAGGACCCTCGTAAGCCAAAGTACGGACAATCTCGCTCATTAAGACTTGTCTAATAAATTTAGATCTATTGTCTATGTGGTGAATCCTACAATAGTTGTTAAAAGCCTCGTATTCAATGGAGTTCAAATTGATTTGTATAGTATGCTTACGCAACAAATCTTCCTTTTCAATCATCTTTACAGACAGAATATAGAAAAAACAATTAAACCTTTCTCCTTCTCAGAAGGGAATGTCCTTTATCGGTACTAAAAATTGAATCCAGCTTATTTACGAGGTCGTCTCCTCTAAGTCCCCGAGAGACAATTGTGCCGTCAGGTGCAAAAATCACATTGTAAGGTATTCCTCTGATTCCGTAGAGATCGGTAGAAACATCTTGTACATCTAAAATTTGGGGCCAAGCTATCTTTTGTAACTCAACAACAGAAGGAAAATTTGTGGGATCATCCCACACAAAAACGCCAACCACTTGCAGGCGATGCGACCTGTATACCTCGTTTATTTTGTTCAGTAAATTGATATCTATACGGCAAGGCTTACACCAACTCGACCAAAAATCGATCAGTGTATACTTCCCCTTACCCACAAAATCACCTAACCTAATCGGCTGATTATTTCCTGTAACACCCTCAAAATCTGTAAATAAATTACCGATTTGAGTCTGTAAATAGTTCTCGTGATGAAGGACCAATCTTCGAACCCTCCTATTATTGGCAACCACATCTCCCATAAGAGATTTTATCTGAGACAATTCCTCCTCCGAAAAATGATTATTGGTACTCAATAGGAGCACAACTGCTTGTATACCGATCGGATCGTTGGGATGGCGCATAAGATATTGCTTACCAATATCTGAATATTTCTGAGTGCTTTGTTTGAGCGTATTCCCGGCCCTTTGCACCTCTTCCTCTGTATTGGATCCTGTTGTTATATAACTTTCATTCAGACCTCTAATTGCATTATTTTTTACAGCCTGTACTTCCCTGTTAAACTGAGTGAGCACTCCATTGAGTTCCGAACCCTTAACTTCTTGTGTATGAAATTTCACATACAAAGTAGTTGGCTCTATGATCAAAGGGAGAGACATCTCATCTCTCATAGAAAGATAAGCCACCTGCTTAGACAAAGAGTCGGCATACCTCCCCTCCAAAACGAAAGAATTACCGGAAATAATGGTGCTATCGATATGAGTTCCATCGTCTAAAGCCAAAAGAACTCTACGCCCATTGTAATTATTTATGGAATCTAGCTGTACCTCTATCCTATACTGAGTTCGAGAGCAAGAAAACAAGGAACACACAAGGCATACGACAGGAACCAAACAGACGAAGTTGTTCCTAAAAAATTCTCTTACACTTGACATACCCATACATATTTTTTCGTTAATTGTAACCTCCTCATTGCGCTAAATCCCGAAAGTAAGAAACAAGTCCTTTCGACAAAACAAACTGCAAAAATTAAGCTAAACAGAAAAATAATTCCTTCCTCCCTGCTTCTCGCTTTCGGAGCCGATCGGATAACGCAAAGGTATAAAACTTTTACCATAATCAAACGGATTTATACATTGCTTTTCGCTATATCAACTATGCATTTCTATCTTTTTTTTCTAAAAACATTGAAAGAGATCGTATTCCCATTCCTCTTAATATTAAGGCATAAATCCAGAAATAGACATAATTCATTCAAGAATGAAAGCACAGTATATTTACTCTCGATTTTCCAAAATAGCTTTTCTGTAAGACTTCTTATATGATTTAACTCCCTTAAAATGTCCAATTAGTTCCCTACTATTAGTCAATTTGCAGGGAATTAATTTTGGATAATTCCCTACTAATTTTTATTCCGTCCAAGAAAAAATATCTTTTGCCCAAGAGTTCAAACAAGGGTTTGAAATATGGAGGAGAGAAAAAACAAAGAGATCGATATGGGTTAGCAAAAAACGCTACCTTTGTGCCACTATGGTTTTGGAACAGATGGTCCCCTTATGATTAAAGATTGGATAAAAAAAGCTATCAATAAAATCGGCATCCGTGCACAGGCTTTGCTTTTGTTTTTCGCAGTGGCAGCCGTTATTATGTTTTTTGCTCCTCAAGACAAGAAATTCAAGTTTCAGTTTGTCGAAGGAAAACCTTGGCAATACGAGCTGCTAACGGCTCCCTATATGTTTCCCATATACAAAAGCGCTGAGGTATTAGAAATTGAAAGAGATAGTGTGCGCCGTTCCATAAATCCATATTTTACCATAGACACAAAGCTATCCTCTTCCATTTTGCTCAAATTTGACGAAGACTATGCCACTTCTTGGAGTACAAGAATACCCAAAGAGTATTATCATTATGTCCGCAAGTTCTTGGAACAGATGTATCAAAGCGGGCTGATAGAGGAGGAACAGCTTGTAGAATTGCGACGCAACCAACGACTGGAAGTTAATTTGTTGGGGAAAGGAGGGGTAAGCGATGTAGTGCCCATAACTCGCTTTTATACGCTTAAGGAAGCCTACCAATCTTTGTTCAATAATATTCCCGAAGGGTTGAACAGAGATTTGTTGAGCCAACTCAACGTTACCAATTATCTCCGTATCAATGTCGTTTACAACGAATCGACCACAGAAAAAGTAACCCAAGATGAGATTCTCAAGATACCCCTATCAAATGGAATGGTACAAAAAGACGAACGCATCATAGATAGAGGTCAAATCGTAGATGCCAGAACCTACAACGTCTTAATGTCTTACAAAAAAGTATATGAGGAGGAATATGGTGGAGTTAGGGGCAGGCTCGTTGTCTCTCTTTCTACCTTGCTGCTGTTGGCTCTTCTAATGACTTGTATGTGGGCATATATGAATATATATCGGCCCGAGATGTTCAAGAACTTGAGAAATGCTCTCTTTATCATACTGACAATTTTGCCGCTTATTGTACTCACTGAGCTTTCCATAAAGTATCAATTGTTTAGTGTTTACATTATCCCATATGCCATTATTCCGATACTAGTACGTACATTCTTCGAGTCTCGAACAGCCCTATTTATCCACTTGACAATGGTCCTTATATGTGCTTCCTTTGTTCCATTCCCTTACGAGTTTATCCTTCTACAAATGGTTGCCGGGATTGTAACAGTTTTCAGTTTACGCAAATTGTCGAGTAGAGCCCAGCTTATTAGGGCAACTTTTCTCGTATTCATCACCTATGTTACACTAACCCTTCTGCTTTCTCTGATGCAGAACGGGGCTTTTGAGGAAGGAGATTTTCTCATCTTACTGCTCTTTGGTATCAATTTGATATTTCTTATGTTTAGCTACCTGCTCGTTTACTTGGTAGAACGGATGTTCGGCTATACTTCCAACATAAGTTTGGTTGAATTGAGCGACATCAACACACCCCTATTAAAGAAACTGTCGGAAAATGCCCCAGGTACTCTTCAACACTCTATGCAAATTGCTATTTTGGCATCAGAGGCTGCATCCAAGATAGGGGCTGATAGTCAATTGGTTCGTGCTGGAGCTTTATACCATGACATAGGAAAAATGTTAAACCCATCTTATTTCACCGAAAACCAAGGAAATATAAATCCACACAACGCTCTAACATACAAAGAGAGTGCAGCCGTTATCATCAAACACGTAACAGACGGAGTTGCTTTGGCTAAGCAAAACAAATTGCCTAGATCGGTTATTGATTTTATCAGAACACACCACGGATGTGGCCGCACTAAATATTTCTATACTCGTTACTACAATGAGCATCCGAACGAAGAGATAGATCCAACTCCCTTCACTTATCCGGGACCAAACCCGTTTTCTAAAGAAACCGGAATTTTGATGTTGGCAGATGCCGTAGAAGCAAGTAGCCGAAGCCTAAAAGTATATACCCCGGAAGCACTCACCGAGCAAGTAAACAAGATTGTGGATGCAATCGTCGCAGAGGGTTTTATAGATAACACTCCTCTGACATTTAGAGATATGACTACCATAAAAGAGGTTTTTGTAGAAAAACTGCTCACTATGTACCATTCTCGAATACAATATCCAGAACTTATACAAAAGCCTCAAACGGCACAAAATTCGCTCTGATTTTATGCCCCCAAAAGACAAAGACAACAGTTGGTTCGCACTGGGAGAAACTCCCTACAATGCGGAGCTATGTAGCAACGGACCGATTTACTTGATAGGTTTTATGGGAGCCGGGAAAAGTACATTGGGAAGACTTCTCGCAGAACATTTAGGATATAGGTTTATTGACACCGATTTTTTTATTGAAAATAGATTCAGAAAAAAGGTTTCGGAACTCTTCGCAACCGAAGGAGAAGAACGTTTTCGAAAAAAAGAAAGAGTAATAATAGAGGAATTGTCCGGTTTTGAGCATACGGTCATTTCCACAGGAGGAGGGATGCCGGTGTTTAACAACAATTTGTGCGAAGTTATGCTTACCTCCGGCACAGTGATATACCTACAGTACACTGCACAAGAATTGGCAACTCGATTGGAAGTGTGTAAACGGACACGCCCCAAAGTGGCACATCTAAGTGGCTCCGAACTACAAGAATACGTAACACGGGAGTTATCTTGGAGACATCCCATATACACTCAAGCTCATCTAACTTTTTTTTGTGACTGGCAAGGTTGCTCTTTGCCCGAAACGGAGCTGCTATCCCCTCTTATCCGCGCCTTAAATTCTCTTAGAAAGTAAGTTCAATATCTGCTACCAAAAAGGATTTTTCTCGGCTATGTCTTTCGTTCGTAAAATTGGTTTTATTTCTATTAGAAAGAGAGGGGCTACTCTCGCCTCAAAAAGGATATTCTCCCTTTTCTTTCGGCGCATAGATCGTTACATAATCAAGCAATTCTTGGGGACTTATTTCTTCGCCATTATCCTTATACTAGCAATTGCAATTATGTTCGACTTAACGGAAAAATTGGACAAACTAATGAAGCCGGAAGTCTCTCTGCACGCAATTATTTTTGATTACTATTTGAATTTTATTCCCTATTACGCTAACCTATTTAGCTCTCTCTTTATTTTTATTGCTGTAATCTTTTTTACCGGGCGAATGGCCCAGAATACAGAAATAACCGCCCTCCTCGCTGGGGGTATGAGTTTCAAAAGACTCCTGCTGCCCTATATGATTGTGGCTTCTTTTCTTTCTGTTCTTACTTTCGTCCTCAACAGTTTTGTTATTCCACAAAGCAATGCAGTAAGGTTTGCGTTTGAGAATAATTATATAAAAAATAAACGTATAGACTATGCCGAACGGATTCAAATTCAAACAGCTCCTAACGAATTTGTCTTTTTCTCATCGTACAGTGCTCCCAACAAAACTGGATATGAGTTTTCTAAGGAAACTTTTCGGGGCAAGGACTTATCTTCCCGTATAACTGCTCTCTATTTAGAACACGATACCCTATACAATTGGACTCTACACGATTATGTAATAACTCGCTTTGGAGCACGAGTCGATACCGTTCAAAAGGGAGCCGTTTTGGATACTGTCATACAGGTAAAACCAGAAGAGTTTTTAGTCACCGCCGGTGATGTAGAAACGATGACAACTCCACAACTTCACAAACAAATAGGAAGACAAAAAGAGAGAGGGGCTCCCACAACTCTTTATGCAATAGAACTACATAAACGGTATGCGGCCATAATGACTGCCTTTATTCTTACCATAATAGGAGTAACCCTATCCAGTCGAAAAAGAAGGGGAGGAATGGGCTTTTCCATAGCTATTGGTCTGGGTTTGAGTTTTGGTTATATCCTTTTTATGACAGTGACGGCATCCTTTGCTGCCGGAGGACGGCTTTCTCCATTTTGGGCTTCGTGGTTACCCAACATTATCTATGCCATTATAGGTCTCTTCCTATATAAGAAAGCCCCCAAGTGACTATTGTTTTAACAATCAATAAATTACTCAAGCTAAGGCAAAGAATTGTACAAAAACTTTTCTCATTGTATATTTGTGGCAAAATAGGCTGCGGATTTGGTTTTATGCCACCGTGCTTCATAATGATAATAGAACAAGAATATAAATAGTTAGAAATAAAATTTTGTTATGAAAAGAATTATCACTGTGCTGGTTGTTATCGCTTCTATAGTGTTGGCTTATATGTGTTACAGAAGCGTTGCCAGCTCTGAAAACTTCACCAAGATCAAAAACAAACGTGAAGCCGCCATCCAAGCGAGACTCAAAAAAGTCGCTACTGCAGAGAATGCATTCGAAAGCGTCTATGATCGCTATGCGACGGCCGAAGAGTTAGAATCTTTCTTGACCAATGGAAAAGTTTTCAATGTGATTGCTGAAGGGGACTACACCGATGAAATGCGTGAGAAAGGTATATCGGAACGTGAAGCTGCTCGTCAAGGACTTATCAAAAGAGACACTGTGTGGACTGACGCCAAGAGCGTTCTCCTACAAGACGGAATGACCGCCCAAGAATTTTTGGAAGTTCCTGGGTTCCCCGGAAAAAAGATCGAGATCGATACTGCTTCTGTTGCTCAAGAAATTGGGGATGATACCATTAACAAGTCAGTCTTCCGAGCTGCTGTCCCATTCACCGTATACTTGAGCGACCAAAATGCACAATTACTCAAGAGTTGTATCTTTGAAGCCAAGCAACGTTACAATGGAACAGGATACCCAGGGTTGGCTCTCGGTTCTCTTACTGAAATAAAAACTACTGGTAACTGGGAATAAATAATTAGAAAATGCTTACACCAGATTCAGACAGGCTCCTCTTTCTGAATGAGCTGTCTGCACAGTTATATACCTTATCCATCCGTATATGTACGGATGGATTTGTTTGTCTCATAGAGACCTTATCTGAACAAAACCACTCCGACAATAATGATTCTATCTATGTGGCCTGTCCTCTATCTACTGGGAAGACTCTACAAGACTCTTTTTATGAGTATCCCTTTCTAACTCTTCCCTACTCCAAAGTATTTGTACACTATCATCCCCTTTCTTTTGTTTTAATTCCTTCTGGGTTAAACGGGATAGATGAAAAAGGCTGGTGGGGCTTGGCTGCCTCAAATCCGCAGGACAAAGGACAACAGGAAGTACAATCTTACTCAATAGAAATAGGACTTCCTACACTCATCTGCAGTTGGACCGCTTCTACACAGTCCTTTATATTGCGAACCTATCCGGGGGTTGTCTCCACCCCTACCACGTTAACTCTTTGCAAGGAAGCCATAAAATGTTCCCGAACTTCTCATAAGCGGATTATTGCTGCAGAACTCTTTGCTGCCAGTGTGGATATCCTTATTTGTCACAGCGGGCAACTCTTATTTGCCAATTCATATTCTTGGCCTGCGAGTTCGGAAACCTATAATCATCTACAACAAGTCCTTTACTTCATAGGCTTAGTAATGTCTACCACAGAAGATTTTGCACAACATAGTGGAGATGTTATACTACTACACGACGGAGAGTGCGCACAAAATAAAAAGACAATTCAAACAATCAAAAGTCTCGTGCATCATTTTTCAAATTCGTTGTGGGAAGTACAAATAGCAAATCTATTTGAAAGTCAAAATCTCAACGATTAGATATAAGTTAATAAATGAGAATTATTTCCGGGAGATACGGTCGTAGAAGATTTACCGTTCCAAGTAATTTTAAGCTACGTCCAACCACAGATCTAGCCAAAGAAGCCCTTTTCAATACCCTGACCTCTGAATATGATTTAGAGGAAACATCTGTCTTAGATTTATTTTCTGGTACGGGGAGTATTGGTGTTGAATTTTGTTCACGTGGGGCACAATATGTTTGTGCCGTAGAGCAAAACAGGAAACACTCGGCCTTCATCCGTCAAGTTATAGACGAATTGAATATTGCAAAGGGGACCTTCGATATTTACACATCTGATGTCAGATCTTTTATCAACAGAAAAGTCGTTGATAGAAAGTTCGATTTTGTTTTTGCTGATCCTCCTTACAATCTATCTTGGTTATCTTCTCTTCCAGAACTTATTACCTCTTCCAGTTTACTGTCTCCAGATGGCGTATTTGTTTTGGAACATCCATCAGAATATAACTTCTCTTCATTTTCCGGATTTATAAAGCACAAGTCCTATAGTGCTGTCAATTATTCTTTTTTCCAATTTACAAACAATTAGGTCGTGAAAATAGGAAATGTAGATTTGGGGCAACGCCCCCTCTTGTTAGCTCCTATGGAAGATGTTAGTGATGCTCCATTTAGACTTTTATGTAAACAGTTTGGGGCATCTCTTGTTTATACGGAGTTTGTTAGTGCAGATGCTTTGGTTCGCTGTGTTCCTTCTACTTGCAAGAAGATGCAAATTGCAACTGAAGAACGACCAGCGGCTATCCAAATTTACGGAAGAGATGTAGATACAATGCGAGAAGCCGCCTGTATGGCGTGTGAACTTAAACCCGACATATTGGATCTTAATTTTGGCTGTCCAGTAAAAAGGGTTGCCGGAAAAGGGGCAGGAAGTGGAATGTTGCGTGATATACCCAAACTGCTTCAAATAACAAAGGCTGTCGTTGAAGTATCGGACTGTCCCGTAACTGTAAAAACTCGTTTGGGTTGGGATCACAACTCAATCATCATCGAAGATTTAGCTCTTGCGCTCCAAGACTGCGGCATTGCTGCTTTAACAATACACGGTCGCACAAGAAGCGATATGTATAAGGGGAAAGCTGATTGGGCCCTCATCGGGCGTATAAAGGATAATCAACAAATGCATATTCCCATTATTGGAAATGGAGATATAACAACGGGAGAAGAGGCTCTTTCGGCCTTTGAGCAGTACGGGGTAGATGCTGTTATGGTAGGTAGAGCCTCTGTTGGACAACCTTGGATCTTCTCCGAAATGCAAACTACGTTGAAATCCAACACTATCCAAAATATCTCATTGACTTTATCCGAAAAAATGAAAATACTCCGCCAAATTGTGGAAAGCAACATTCAGAAATTAGACCCCTACAAAGGAATACTACACAGCAGAAGACATCTGGCTGCCACTCCTCTATTCAAAGGAATTCCCAATTTTCGTTCTACACGGATCGAAATGTTACAAGCTTCCGATCCGGAAACTCTTTTTTCTGTTCTTAATAAAGTGGAAGAAATGCTTCTCGAATCCACTAATCTTCCTCTTTAAAAGCTGTGTAGCAAAATGAACAAGTACTTCTTTTTGGGGCGTTCCGAACGTTTGGTACTCTTAGTCATCGCACTACTCTTCTTCATTGGCTCCTTAATCTTTGCTGTCGGCTCTCTTACCCAATCTTCAGTTGCATCGACCAATCCCACAATATCCGATTCCCTATCTAGCCCAGCCAAAATAACACACGCTCCTCCAACTCAGCCCTTGACAGCATTAAACTTACAAAAGAGAGAAACCATAAATAGCAATTGGATCGAATTGGATAAAAATTATGTAGGGGCTCCCCAAAAAACACCCACAAATTTTCTTCATAAACTAAAGGAAGGAGAAATCATTGATCTCAACACCGCAGACACAATAGAACTACAGAGAATCCCAGGTATAGGGGAAGCTTTTGCCCGAAGAATTTACAAGTATCGCAATCTTTTAGGTGGATATTATACCATTTTACAGTTACAAGAAGTCTATGGAATGGATTCTGAACGGTTTCAAAAAATACGACCTTTCTTCGTTATTCGAACAGCACCTTATCGAACCCCTTGGAGAAGTCTAACTCCGGATAGTATTCCTTTCCATCCATACCTCAACCACGTGCAACGTGCTGCTATCAGACAATGGGTACGGAAGTATGGAGCTATATCATCTTGGCAACAGCTAAAAGAAATGGGAGAGTTTTCTCAAGACGATAGTGTGCGCCTATCTCACTATTTTTCTTTTTAATGATCTTTTTAAAGAAATTGCACTCATCCTTTATAGAACACTACCAAAAAGAGGAGGTTCCCCAAAAGATCTAAATAAGAGTCCTCACTTCTCTTTATCAAGCAGAATTAAGATCAATCATTCACAATTGTCTTTTTGCAATCCCGCACCTCAATACATCAATATACAAACAAGAAGAGACAGAAAGAAAAGATCTCAGAAAAACTCTCGCCTTTTGGGAGCAAAGTTCCCAAGGGCGAGAGTTTTTCCAATAGATATGTCAAAAATAGTCCAAAGAGTGTTCTTTCGTCACAACTAATGGGTATATCCATTGCTTCTCTAAGAACACATATAGAAGTTTAAAAACAAAGAGCTCTAGTATCCTCGGCTTTGCCCCACATTGGCATACTGGGTATTGAGTACCACTCCATCTTTATCCACGACAGCTACCATAACTCCACAATTTTCCGGTCTAGAGCCTGCATTGGGAGCAAAGAAGACACTCTGTTTGTATAGGTTGTTCGCATCAAACTTAAACTCGGCACCCAGGTATTTACTTTCGAAAAAATCACGCAATACATAATCGTGGATGGCATTTTTTTTAGTTACACCTCCTTCATATTTTTGATCAGCCTTTATTCCATTTTCATAGAAAGCTACCAAAAGACGAACAGTTCCAGAGAGGGATGAATCCTTACGAACTACAACATTAGCTAAAACTTTCCCTCCCTTCAATTCGACACTGAGTGCAACTCCGACATTTGTGGTACTATTGGCGAATTTCTCCTCAATCTCAGAATTTGTATATGGAAGTTCTTCTTTACGGTTCCCATCAAGAGTCGGCATCTTATCGTACCCTCTCTGCCTCATCAGTCGGTCACCAAGAGGAGAAGCAAGCTCATCTTGACAATGAATCATCAATGGTACGAACTTAAAACTCTTTCTCGATAAAGTTTCAAGTATAGCGTGAACCTTAGGGCAATTGTGACACCACGTGGCCGTATAATCCTCAATAAGGACACGAGAGATCGGTTTAAAATTGTTCTCTGCCACCACCTCTACTTCCGGAGATACTCTATTGCCTATTCTTGCAACGATCTTGTAAATACCCTCTGACTTAGGAAGATAACTGTCACTCTCAATGAGAGCACCATTCACATAATAAGTGGCGTCTTTGAGAACCCCTCCGTCAGATTTAGTTGCATCGTAACAACGGAAAGAAACACGGTCTATGCCATCTACAAGCACCGTTCCTCTATCTACCTTGAGAAGCAAACTAACAACTTCTTTCTCTGTGGCTGTTACCCTAATCTCATTGCTCTTAGTCTTACCTAAATAAGCCACAATGGTATATACTCCCTCTTTGTCCGTGCTAAACTTAGGACCAGGCAAATCCTTACCATTTACTTTGTACAGAACTTTGTGAGTGCAATCCTGCCCTCCTTGGTCTTTCACTGTGAAAGTAGCAATATCTCTACCATCACACAAAATAGAGGTCTTGTCTGCATTGAGCTGTAACTTCGTGACACGGAAACCTTTGTCCTCTCGACAAGCTATTGCGATAAATATAATCGCAAATAAAATCAATAGATTACTCAATTTACTCATAATAGTTATCACATTTTTTCTCACACTTCTTCGTAACTCTTGAAGTGGGTTTAAAAAAAGCCACGAAGAGTGCTGTTGAGTAACTCAACAGCACTCCTCACAATATACTACTTTACTGGAATTACCATCAAAAGCAACAAAAAGATCTTTTGAGGAATTTTTATTTCACAATTACCGGAGTGCTTCCTTGTACAGTTTTCACAATATAGCCTCCTTGCGGTATATCTGATACATCTAAGCGTGCCTTACCGGAATCATCGGTAGCTGTTTGTACAAGCAATATACCCTGAGCATCAAGAAGCAATACTCTGCTATAAGGAAGTGTCTCCACAATTACATACTCTGTTGCCGGGTTGGGATAAAGGGTAACAGAAGGAGTTGTAATATCCACAATTGCATTTGGGCTACCCTTGTACTCCAATCCCAAACCATCCGCTTCATTGTAGTTGTCATAAACCTTGTAATTCTTATCCAAAGCAACCTTTACGTCATCTTCATAACAGACATTCTTTTCGTTCTGGTCCAAAGTATTGATTACGATAAGAGGGGCATTGCTTTTCATACCCTTCCCAAGGTTATCAATTAGTTCGTGGGTACTTTGGGCAGACATAGCATTACTCTGGAAAAAGATAGACTCAAAAGGAGCTCCCTTACGAATGACAATTTTCTCTATTTTGTTGAGCGGACAAGAGAGTTTAGTTAATCCCTCGCATTTCGTTAGATCAAGAGATGTAAGCTTATTTTCCATACAGAAAAGAGAAATGAGCGCCTTTCCGGCAGGAAGCTCAAGAGAAGAAAGGTTGTTGGTTCCACAATCAAGAGCCTTTAAATCGCGGAGATTCTTCACGTCCAAGTTCTTTAGTTTGTTTCGGTTACAGACAAGTACTTTAAGTTTTGGTGTCCTGGATAGATCCAAACTTTCCAACTGATTAACTTGACAATCAAGAGCTACCAATTCGGGGCAACAAGAAAGATTCAACGATGAGATTCGTCCAAAAGTTGTCTCTACGTGTCTCAATCTCTCTCCATTCTTAACGGTGATGGTAATATTCTGGTTTGTTATCTTGGCCTTAAAACCGCCTCCGGTGGATATGGCTTCAAAATCATCTAATCCTGTAATTTCAAGATTCGTCCGTTCTATCTCTTGAAGGCCAAACTCGTCAGAAGCAAAATACAGAACCATTTCTTCCCCAATAGGCATATTGGTCTTGAAAGAAATTGCATCTTTTGGTGAATTTTCTTGAGCAAACACCAACGAATTACAGGTCAAAAAAACATAAGCAATCAGGGTCGAAAACACGGAATTATAAGTTAAATTTTTCATAGTAATTTGTAATTTACAATTATGTGTATAGTATTATATACTAAATCCATTCCTACTTCTTCAGTCTATAATTATGTATAATAGATGAACTATAAAACGCATAAATACAACAAAATATTCCAAAAAAATGCACCTACGCAGAGCGCAAGGTAGTACAATAATTCGAAATACACAACCTGTACTAAACAAAACTTGTATGTTCTTATAGCTTTATTGGACAAGAATTATGTAAAAATAATACGGATTACAATCTACGGAATCTAGTATTCTCTCCCTTTCCTCCCAATAATTTGCTCCCAGCCTCACGACTCGAATTTTATTCCAATTTGAGAAATGTGATCCCCTCCCTACCTCTATTCGTTAGCCAGAATCTACTTGGTACTCAAGAGGGCTTTTTATCGTCACCGTAAAAAATACCTATATGTTGGTATATTCTTTTTTTATTCTATCTTTGTCACAGATTAGAAACGAAAGTACATTAACACTAAACTAAAACCTACAAACTATGGCTTACGTAATTGACGAAACTTGTGTAGCTTGCGGAACTTGCATTGACGAATGTCCCGTTGGCGCTATTTCTGAGGGTGATATCTACAGCATTGACGCAGATTCTTGCACTCACTGTGGTGCTTGCGCATCTGTTTGTCCTTCTGGAGCTATTAGCCCCGCTGAGTAAATACTCGGTAAATACTAAGCGGGGTTACACGCCCCTTAGAGATTTTTTTCATATGACAAGTGGGAGGGTGATGATGAGAAATCATTACCCTCTTCTTTTTTGTTTTTGTAAAGTTACGCCATCGAAAATATCCCCTTTTATCGGGAGGGAATCTCTTATTTTCAATCAACATCACCCACAACACTCCACTCGGAGGCAACTATTTCAGTGAAAAATTCCATTCACAAAGCGATAATTTCTCCACAAGAATTACAACTCGAACTAATCAACGTCAGAAAACGTACTCCCATAAAGGTTATTTTCTAATAATTGACTGATATTTCTCTCCCTCTTCCCCTACAAGTCAGTTCTATTTTTGTTTGTATTTTTGCATCACCTCAATCAAAACATTGCACACCTATGCAAGAAGACCTACACAACAAGGCGGAAATAACCCGCAAAAGTGAGACAAATACCTCACTCTTTCACCGGCTTAGAGGGTTAGGAGTAGCCTTGGTTACTCCTTTTTTAGATAACGGAGAGATAGATTTTCCCTCATTAGACAGGTTGCTTCATTTCATCCTAACCGACGAAGGAGGGGACTTTTTAGTTCTCTTCGGAACAACTGGAGAGTCTCCCACCATAACAGATGATGAACGCACCAAAATTTTGTCATTAGTACGCCCCATCTGTCCTCCAAACTTTCCTATTGTCATAGGAGTTGGAGATAACAATACACAGCGTTTGTGTAACCGACTACAACACGCTGTTTACAAGAGTACAGATGCCATTCTATCTGTAACCCCATACTACAATAAACCGTCACAAGAAGGTCTTTACCGACACTTTATGGCCGTTGCCGAGGCCTCTCCTTGCCCTGTGCTGCTATACAATATCCCGGGACGCTGCCAAGTAGACCTACTTCCGTCAACCGTACAACGTCTCCAAAAAGATAGTTCCAACATAATCGGGATTAAGGAAGCTACCGGAATCAAACAGCGAGTGATAGAGTTGAGGGCTTGCTGCAAAGAAGAGTTCATCATTCTTTCCGGAGATGATGCTTTAACCAGACAATTGTGCTCTACCGGAGCGCAAGGTGTTATCTCTGTTGTGGGTAATGCCTATCCACAACTTATACATCGAATGGTTTGTGCCACTCTAAAAGGGGAACACAAAGAAGCCGAAGCTATTGACAACAGTCTACATCAAATGTACAAGCTTCTTTTCTCTGAAGGCAATCCCACAGGAATAAAATCGCTTCTATACACTATGGGGTTGATCAATAGTCCTATGGTGCGTTTACCTCTATGTCCGGCAAGTGATATATTAAGTAGGCAAATCGAACAAGCCCATCGGGAGATGGTTTTGTAAGAGGTGGACTTATTCTTTTGCAATAAATAGATTTCTTATGATACTCAATCGATTAGAGATTCTTAATTTCAAGAATATTGCAATGGCTTCTTGCTCTTTTGCCCCAAAAATGAATTGTTTTTTTGGAGCAAATGGAATGGGAAAAACCAATTTGCTTGATGCCATTCATTACTTGTCGGTTGTACGTAGTCATATAGGCACAACAGACTCGGATGTCGTCTTGTCCGGCACTAATGAAACTATTTTACAAGGTAAGTATACTCGCTGCTCAAACTCGGAAGAAGAAGAGACTCTCGTTCTCAAAATCAGTAAAGAGAAGAATAAGTCCCTTAGTCGCAATGGAAAGCTCTACCAAAGATTGAGTAGCCACATCGGACGTTATCCTTTAGTGATTGTTTCTCCTCAAGATCATAAGCTAATTCGTGGGGGAAGCGATGAGCGACGTCGTTTTTTTGATAAATTGTTGTCTCAAAATAATCCTAACTACCTTGATGCTCTAATAGAATATTCGCGAGCACTAGCCCAAAGAAACACACTTTTGCGTAACAGCAATAGAGACTCTATGCTATTCGACTACGTCGAGCACGTACTAGCCAAACGTGGTGTAGAGATCGTTAAGTACAGAACAGAACTAACAGATCGATTCACCTCAACATTCGACCAAATGTATAGTTTCCTCTCACAAGATGCCGAGAAGGTCTCTTTATGCTATAAAAGTGCAGTTCCCCTTGATGAAAATTCTTTGAAACATCAATTAGAAGTCTCTCGGAAATCCGACTATGAAGTCGGTTACACCACATTGGGAGTTCATAAAGATGATTGGGAAATGCTTATCGGGGAAAGACTGATGAGGAAAATAGGTTCTGAAGGACAAAATAAAACCTATCTCATTGCACTTAAAATGGCCGAATACACTCATACATTGGAGCAAGTTACCCCCATACGCCCTACCCTGCTTCTCGATGACCTTTTTGACAAATTGGATGCCGAAAGAGTGGAACGTATTATGACCCTGGTTGCGCAAGAAAACTTTGGACAGATCTTTATCACCGATACAAATCGTAAGTATCTTGACGAAATAATTCGGGCCCAAGGAACCGATTTTGCTCTTTTTCAACTTTCTCACGGAGAAGCTATCCAACTCTAATACAGCATTATGAAACGCCACGAACCATTGTCTGTAGGCAACTTACTCTCTCTTTGGATAGACGAAGACCCACAACTCCAAGATCACTTATTAGAGGTTAGAGCCATTGCATATATACAAGAAAAGTACACTTTATTCAAAAAATATATTGGCTCTGCATCCATTCGCAACAGAGTAATGTATCTGCAAATTACCTCTGCCCCATTGAGGACTCAACTCCTTATGAGTCGAAAACAACTGGTTGATGAAATCAACCATCACATAGGTGCTTGGATCGTAGATGATATTAAAATTTACTAATCCTAAACCCTTAGTTCCTTTCTTAGTTTGTCAAAATCGGAATACTGCTCCTCCGGAAAACTTATCCTATTGTTGGTTGATTTTCTATCGTTGATAGATCGCCATCAAGTGCAAAATAACTCAACCAAAATCAATCTGTCCTCTCCAACTTCCCTACTCTTTTCTGCTTAATCAATCTGTCACGTAAAGGATAAGCCCTTTTAGATATTCTGCTTCTGGATGATAGATACTGATTGGGTGATCCGGAGATTGCATTAGACGATGTAAAATTTGCACTTTACGACCACTCTGTGTAGCTGCAGTTAGTACGGCAAGTGTAAAATCATTGACACTTATAGCTTGAGAACAACTAAATGTAAAAAGGATTCCTCCGGGAGCTATTTTCTGCAAGGCTAACGCATTAAGCCTGCGATAACCATTGAGAGCTTTGGGAACAGAACGCCTCTGTTTGGCAAAAGCCGGAGGATCCAATATAATAAGGTCGTGGCGAAACATAGGCATTTCTTGCAGATACTCAAAAGCATCCGATACAACTGAATTGTGGCGCTCTGGATGAGCAAAATTATTGGCATCCACATTTCGTTCGCACAGTTCAATGGCACGGGCCGAACTATCTACCGAAAAAACTTCGGTAGCCCCTCCACGCATTGCATACAGACTAAATCCACCGGTGTAACAGAACATATTAAGAACGCGACGCCCACGAGCATACTGCTCCACAAAAGATCTGTTATTTCTTTGATCCAAAAAGAACCCCGTTTTTTGACCGTGCTCCCAATCAGGTAAAAAACGGACACCTTGTTCATAGGAAAAAGGAGGCTCTGTCGGTCTATCAGTCAAATAGCCATCTCCCGTACTCAAATGAGCCACCTGACTCGGCAATGTCGATGCCGATTTATCGTATACATAGGTGATCTCCCCTTCTGATAAACTAATTAGTAAACGAGCAATCAGAGGGAAAAAAGAATATATTCCAGCACAGTGTGCCTGCAAAACAGCCGTGTTGTGATACACATCTACCACCAGCCCCGGTAATCCGTCGGCCTCCCCATAGCAAAGACGATAAGAATCATTAACCAAAGCATCTTGATCAGTTTTATGAGGAGAAACCATTCCCAACGTTTTACGCAAATCAAAGGCAATCTGCAGTTTGGTTTGCAATAAAGTTTCTATGTTGGGCATTTCTTTTCCATAGTGGAACATTCGCACAGATATATTCCCTCCTTCATAGAAACCGTAACCCAAGACCTGCCCCACATAATCCTCCACCACAACGATGTCACCTATTTTGGGCGAAGAGGAAAAACTTTGCACGGCTCCGGAAAAAATCCACGGATGAAATCGTTTTAGCGATTCATCACGCCCCCTCTTGAGAGTTACGACAGCATTCTGTTGCATACCAAATTTTATATTAGCTGAATTCAACTTGCAAATGCAACAGAATTCTGATTAATAATTTGTTTAAATTTTTCGTTTGGCGTGAGGTATCCAAGTCTTTTACGAGGTCGATTATTGAGTTTATTTTCAATCCACTTAATCT
>JAEWWU010000022.1 GCA_023396255.1 Bacteroidota bacterium | reverse complement strand
AGATTATTTTACGCTTTCAAACTCATCGGTCGGGGAGCGGCCAGCGCCAAGGGGCGGGACCACCCGTCCCGACGAGCGTAAAAATCCAGTAAGCTAATGTAGCGAATCTGTTGTTATAGCACAATTTATTGGTATATCGAATTTACTTCGGTCTCTAATCTTTACTCAGAGCTTTCTCTGCTACTGTTGAATCATACATACCCTCAAAGAAAACAAGTTCTGTAAGGACAGCACTGATCAGACCTCAGATTAAAAGTGTTGGGGTTTCAATATAGCCCCTAATCACATCTTCTTGACCAGTTCTCGTGCCTGTTTTTCTCCCCAGTGAGGTGCATAGATCGGTTGCACGATCACCGCATCGTATAACTCCACACTATGTTCCAAACAGAGTTTAGCTTTGGTTTTACTTCCCCCGAAAGACTCAGGAGTATTCATCAGCATTTGACCACGCAGAAAATAAATACGCGGATTGCTGTCGTTGTGCTTCAAAGCTATCTCCAGTTGCCGATCTGCTTCTGCACCCCATTGCATCCAACGTTCTTGAGGGTTGACAATGAATCTTGCTGTAGCCATAAGACTGCGCAGACAGGCTATCTCCGAAGTATCGCCCTGCTTCCGCTCGGCCTCTTGCAGGAAACGTTCGGCATCGGCACATAGCTCATCGGCTCGTTCAGGTTGCCACATAGCTATAATTGCGCGACCGTATGCGGCGTAGTACGCAGCCATCCAATCGGATTGTGGCACTTGCGCAATGCGGTCGAATTCGGCCACTATGGGCAGCCAATCCTCTACGTCTGTCTTATCCAAGAGGCTTACTTTTTCATTCATCAAACGGTCATACCCGTTAAGACCTTGAGCTTGGAGGGACCACATCTGCAAGCCCACAACCATCAAGCCAATGATAAGGGTAGTAATTCGATTTAGTTTCATCAGTTATCCAATTTTAGATCAGTATTCATTATTTCTTTTCTGCGATCCACTCCTATGTTCAGAAACAGGCTTATCATATAAAACTGCGGGTATGGAGAACTGATGCGCACGGATGGATAGACGCCATTCACCGGAAGACGAGCAAAACGAAAACCGTATGTGGGGTTGGAATTAAAGAGGTTATGTGCACTAAGCACCAACACACCGGACCATTGGCCCCGTTTGAATGGATAATTATAAGACACACTCATATTCCAATTCGAAGGAGTACGAGCGTTCATATAAGCCGTTCCTCCAAGATTAGGGTCGTGGTAACTCATTCCGGTGCGCCACGTGGCAGAAAGATTGAAAAGCGAAGCAATAGGTGCACACCAATATTTGAATACGACTGAAGCGGTATGCCGAGCGACGAAATCAGGTTGCTCCATCTGTGCGGAGTATAGCGATGTGCGCCGTACATCGGCATAAGAATATGAAAGCCGATGCTCCACATTCGGGATCAGCCCTTCGGCTTTCCAAAAGAAATCCAAACCACGTGCATATCCTTTTCCCTTGTTATTCAATTGCCCTTCAGAGTAGCGCGAAATCCGCCGATACTCTTTGTCATAAAGTTGCAAACGCAGAACTTGAGTTTTACGAGGTCTCCATTCATAAGTCAGATTATACTGATCGGATAGATTTCTCTCATCGGGAAATATACCGAACAACTGGATATACTGCTCATCCCAAGCTGCATATCTGCCGACATCCAGCGTAACGGAATGACCACGCCACAGTTTCTGAGTAAAGTCTACCCGAGGCAAAAACACCCACCGTTTCACTGCCCCATTGACATACTCGGCACGCAACCCGGCGGTAATACCCGCACTACGCCACGGATTGACAGACAACTCCGTATAGGCCGCTATTTCCGGGTACTGTATTGGCGGTTTTTCGGTATTCAACCAACGATAATAGCGGTAATAATAATCAACTCCGTACTGATAACTTACTCGATCTCTTCGGGCTTGCATACGAATATGAGCTTGAGCATTGTGGTCTTTCGCCCTTCGCCCCCACAGGCTTTGTGCTGCTATGCGCTCCTGCCCTAAAGTTCGATGATATTCATAACCGGAAGAAACGATCAACGAGCGTCTCGATGCTATCTGTCGCGACCAATGAAGCATAGCAAAAACATAACTGTCTTTTCCCTCATATACGGCTTTGGACTCGAAGCTTTCGGGTACATCGTACCTACTGCCCAATCGGTCGTAATTCAACAAAACCAACGATTTGACTTCATCGCGTTCGGACGGAGCATACAGCATCCGAGCCGTGTAGCCCCACCCGTCATTGGCTCCTACCAATTCTTGTTCAGGTTTGAGCTGCCACTTCACATAAGCAGCGTTGGAATAACTCAATGTTTGCTCTACATAGCATTGCCGATTCGGTGACAGCCAACCATTCCCTGCGCTCCAAAAGAGGGGAGAAATGCCCAAACTGAACAAAGAGGAAGATTGCCCGGACAAACGCAGCCGAAGCACCCCGCTAAGCGCACCTCCACTTTCCACACCATAACCTCCTGTGGCAAGTGAAAGACCACTGAACATCCCGGCAGGATAACGGCTTCGAGCCGGAGCGTTGGGATGACTCTGTCCAAAGAAATGTCGGATGCGAACACCCTCAATATGCACGGCCGTTTCGTAGGCATCGCCACCGCGCACAAAAAATCCCTCTCGATCCCCCACATCCTGTAAGCCGGGAATTTGGCGCATTCCGAGAGCCAAATCGCCATTACCCGAAGGATTGGTATAAATATCCAAAGCCTTGAGTATAGTTTGCTTCTGTCTTTCTCCGACCCCGAAAGATGAAACACTCACCACTACTTCGTCCAACGCTATAGGGTTACTTTCGCGAAGTACAAACCGCAACTTATCCAACTGCTCCACCCGATTTATTTGCAAAGTATCCGAAATATAATTCAAGTGCGAAGCCACCAAAATTATCGGAATCGAGCTACGAGTGGTAAAGAAAAATCCACCAAGACTATCTGCAGATGCCCCATCAAAGGTTCCAATCACCGATACCCCAGCATAGGGAATGCCCTGCCCTTTTTCGTTCACAATTTTTCCACGAACCGGCAGCTGTGCTACTGCCGAAAAAAGGGTAAGGCATAGGAAGAAAAGCCCTACGGAGCCTCTCATAAAATAGGTTTTCATAAAAGAGATATGAATGTAAAAGATTATTCTTCCGGTGGAGAAAAATAGGAACTTAAAATTCTGAAATGTGACTCAAAAGCTTCGCGTCCCACAGCTGTGACACGGCAAACCGTGCGTGTTCGTTTACCGGCAAAACCTTTCTCCACCTCAATATATCCAGCAGTCTGCAACTTGTCTATCTGCACGCTCAGATTACCGGCGGTGGCTCCGGTTTGCTCTTTGATATACAAGAAACCTGCTTCTTCCACGTACGTCAGAATGGACATTATGGCCAAACGTAACTCCGACATCAAAAGCGGGTTTAGGGGTTTAAGCATCTCGTTCTTTTTTTAATTGTGCAGAGATAATATGACCGGGAATGCAATGCATTAGGAAAAATGCTATGGCAAATATGAGCACTTTCTGCTCAACCGATATGGAAAGTATCAGCAATAGGTAGCCGACCATCATCCCAAACACCGAACTATACTTAAATACCTTCACATTTACCGCAAAAGCCGTAATAGCAGTGGCGGCTCCAATAAGGATCAGCACCAAAGAAAGAATATGGCGCGTGGGGAAAAGACTCAAACATAACACATTCAGCCCTATCACAAACCACACCACATTCAAAAACTTATCCATTCGGGTGGTGGGCACGTGCTGTTTTTTCTTTTTTCTCTTCAGCATCCAAATGAACAAAGAACCCACCACCGGTATGCCGAACCAAAAGTAATTGGCATCATTACCCATATGCGGATACAGGAAATAAATCAAAAGAGAAATAAAAGTTGTAGTATATCCCCAAATCAGAGATGGAGCACCCGAATGGCACAACACATTACGCTGTGTTTGCTCCATCATATTTTGAATTACCTGCAAACTTTCTTGCGGAGTCAGATTACGTTCTTCCATTGCAATCGATATTTATAGTTAGTACTTTTTCTATCACAGGAACATTTTTCCTTTCAAAACACACTGCAAATATAAATCACTTTATAATATAAACCAAATTATAAAACAGAAACTTCTCTTATAGTTTAGAAATTGCCCAATACCTTTTAGGCATTCTTCAGTAACTTATTTTTGTATGGTTGCGAAAAAGCACAAAAACAACCCATAGGTCAAAAATTTGTCCTCTGAAAATCAACTCTACCAATTTTTCACAAGGAGAGTATTCAGAGTAAATGCCCAAAACAGGGGCGATATCACCCGAAAAAGTCGTGTTCCACACTCCTTAGTCGGATTTCTTTTCGGAGGGTGGTGTTTTTAAAATGGGTTTATGACACAGCAGTTACTTAGGGATTGATTTTTGGTCCCTATCATCTTTCATTTGCTTGGACGAAACAAAAATTAGTAGGGAACTATCTGAAATTAGTTCCCTGCTAATTGAGGATTTACAGGGAACTAATTTGAGGAACTTCTTTTTGAAGTATGGCTGATATTTTTTGTACATTTGACAGATGAAACCGATGATACAGATTGTGGCAGCAGCTCTGCTTCTGCTCTATATTATATATCTATTCAAACGTTGGAGCAAAAAGCACTCCATAAACGATTTGTTAAATTCCAAGGTGGATGTAGGAGATAAAAAAACAATTGCGCCCACCTCTCAATGCCAAACGCACGACAAATCTGGTTGTGCCGGCTGTATGGAAACAAATTGTGCCGTACAAGACCTATTGCTCAAGCACCAAATGGCTCCCCAATATTACGACGACGAGGAGCTTGATCTCTATGCCGGGAGATCGGTTGATACCTACACCTCCGTAGAGGTTGAGCAATTCAGAGAAGTGCTCACCACCCTACAACCACAAGAAGTGGAAGACTGGCTCAAAAGTCTTGAGTTGCGCTCTATTGCCCTCCCGAGAGTTTTGGTTGATGAAGCCCGAATACTTATTTCTCAAGAAAAACGTTATTGAGAAAACACCCCTATTAGGAAATACGGAAGAGCACTTACCACAAAGGCCATCTATGAGCACACAAAAAAGAGATATTGGCAAATTGAGTTCGTCAAAATCAATCGCCCTTGCTATCATTTGTTTTTTGGCTTGTACTGTTTTAGTTGTGGGCTGCTCAACCAAACAAAACAACAGCACCTCCCGTTTCTACCACAACCTCACCACTCGATACAATGTCTATTTTCACGGGAAAACAGCCTATGATGAGGCTTACAAAAATCTTATTTCCGGCTACAAGGAGTCTTATTCCGAACAAATTGTCATCGATCCCATAACTACACAAGCCGGGATGGAAAAAGGGCAATCGGGAGGAGCGTTTAACCGATCCTTGGAAAAGGGGCGCAAGGCTATTCGCTACCACTCCATCCGCACCAAACCGGAAAAGAAACAAGGACGTCTTTCACCCAAGGAGGCAGAGTTCTTCAATCGAAAAGAATACAACTCTTTTCTTCACAACGCTTGGTTCTTAGTAGGGCAATCACAATTCTATAATGCCGACTTTTTAGAGGCGATGGCCACTTTTGCTTATATGGCAAGGTTGTACAGTACGCAGCCCACCATCCGAGACGAAGCTCGTCTGTGGCAGGCACGTTGCTACATTGCTATGGGGTGGACGCCAGACAGTGAGCGCATCTTGCACACTATCGACAGCACGGCACAGCGTTACAAAAATTCCATTTACCCTTTAGTGCGTACCGAACAGGCTCTTGCTACCCATAATCCACAAGAGGCACTGCGCTTCATCCCTTTGGCAATAAAACGAGAATCTGTCGGACAGCAAAAAGCCAGATTGCACTATCTGCACGGGCAATTATTGGAACAAAACCTCAGAACCCAAGAAGCTCGCAAAGCTTATGGAAAAGTAATCGCTTCTGCTCCCCCCTATCCTTTGGAATTTGCGGCCCGACTGCAACAAACAATGCTTATGGCACAAAGCAACAATAGCTCCGCCATAAGACAACTCAACAAAATGGCAAAAAGTGATAAAAACAAAGATCTGCTGGATGCCATCTATCTTGCACAAGGGATGCTCTACCTCTCTGCCAAAGATACGACTCAAGCTATCAACGCCTTTTCCTTAGGAGCAGAGAAAAGCACTGCCAAGGAATTTGATTACCTTCTGTGCGAAGTACGCCGCGGCGACCTCTTTCTTCTACAAGGCGACTATCTCAAAGCCCAAAAAGCCTTTGCCGGAGCAGCCTCCGTTGTAAGCAAGGAGTATCACGATTACGAACGGATACAGTCTCTGTCATCCCAGTTAGACGAATTGGGCAAGCACGCCCAAGTCATTTATGAGCAAGACAGTTTGCGCCACTTGGCTTCTTTGCCCGAAGCTGAACGGCTCCGCCTCATAGATAGTGCCATCACAGACTACAAAGAGCGCAAAAAGGATGAAGAGCGAGAAGCTGCCCTCCAACAACAGCAAGCCGAGCAAGATCGCTTTAACGAAGAGATGAATGCGCGAAACCCCAACAGAAGTGATGCTTTGGGGATTAACCAGCTCTCCACAGACAATCGTTTTTACTTCTACAACCCACAATTGATAGCACGAGGAAAAAATGAGTTTGAACGAAAATGGGGCAAGCGAACCTTGGAGGATAACTGGCGCAGACGCACCAAACAGTTTACTCCCTCTTCACCTACAATAGCTGAACCCGAATCGGCACAAGGAGTACCCAATGCATCTGTTCCGGATTCAACACAAATGGCGCAGCAATCGGACAGCATCAACACCTCCTCCGACCCCACTCACAGAGATTTTTACTTAGCCCAGGTCCCCCTAACCGAGGAGCAGAAACATCAATCCGATTTGCTTATCCAACAAGCCTTTGTAGGGCAAGCGGAGGTCTTTAATGTTCGTATGGAACTCTTCAATGAGGCTATTCAAAGTTACCTCGAGCTTCTCAAGCGTTACCCTCAGTACGATGATCGAATGTCTGTATATTACTCTCTCTATATGCTCTACCAACGCTTAGAGCAACCGACGCAAGCCCGTCTATGGCAACAAAAGATGATAGCAGAGTATCCCAAGGAGGATCTAACCCTTGCCATTTCCGATCCCAACTATATACAAAACCTCCGGAACAATGTGGGCAAGGAGGTCCAATTGTATGACCAAGCCTTTGAACACTATCTGCGCGGAAACACTAAAGAAGTACACAAAGCCTATCAAACATTAAAAGCCGAATACCCTCTATCGAGTTTATTGCCACAAATGACTTTCTTGGATGCTCTTTCTTACGTGCTTACAGGAGATAAAAATCAATTTCAAACAAGGCTGCAAGAGATTGTAACCACATACAGCAAAGCCGAAATCGCCATTTTGGCGCAAGACATTCTCAACCAACTCTTGGCAGGACAAGCTTTGGGGCGCGCCGGCTACACAGGACTGAATAGGAATAGAATGTTCTCTTCCGACTCTGTCCAGGCTGTGTCCGACTCCATTCGCTTTACAATACCCAGCCCCACTGCTCCACACTATGCTTTGTTGGTATATCCCTCCGAACTTTCTCTCAATGTCAATGCTATGCTCTTTGCCATTGCCGGGTTCAATTTTTCTCAATTCACCCGTTTGGATCTTGATGTAAAACACACCTCCTCCACCGTGCGAGAGGAGTTTGTTACCGGAGTTTTCAGATCCTCCTCTATGGCTTGGCAATATGTTCGCAAAGCACACGACCGCTCTCTTGGATATATGCAAGCCTTGCCTCAAGAAGCCTTCCTCATAGCCATAGATAAAGAGAACTTAGAGCTCCTCAATCGGGGTGCTTCGTTGGAAGAATATGTACAATTCGTTGCCGATAGCATAGCTCCGTCACAACCTATTGCCGGGGTTGTCTTGGCTCGTAGATTGGAACTACAGCAGGTACAAGAGGACGAAGACCTAATACCGCAAAAGGCTGAACAAGAATCTCATCAAGAGCCAAAGGCTTCAGATTCGGAAAAGCAGCCAACTGCTCCCTTGCTGTTCGATATAGACCGTAATCAATACAACGAAAAAGACACCGTTTGGACCGATTCTCTCAAGGTTGTCTCGCCCGTGGATTCTCTTTCCACATCTCTACCCAACAGGCAAATAACCGTCAATAAGCCGCTAACCCCGGAAGACATAAAACGGATGGAGCAAGAGCGAAAAACCAAAGAGCGAGAAGAAGCTAAGGCCAAAGAGCAGGAAAAGAGAGAAAAGGAGAAACAAAGAAAAGAACTGGAAAAGCAGCGCAACAGGGAACGCATACTAAGACAAAGAGAAGCCGAGCAGTTGCGCAAAGAAAAAGAACGCCAAAGAGAAGCCGAACTCAAAAAACGGGAACAAGAGCGCGAACAACGCCAACAACAAATCGAACGGGAAAGGCGTGAACGTCTCAAGGAACGAAGCAACAGGCAACAGAAAACCTCCTAACCTGTAAAGTATCAATAGATCCGCTACACTTTTTCTTTTCGTAGGCAAATCTTAATCCATATCTTCGTAGCATGAAAGAAGATATACGGAAAATACGAATGCGCCAAAAATGGCTTGAGCTATACGCC
>JAEWWU010000012.1 GCA_023396255.1 Bacteroidota bacterium | reverse complement strand
GGTTGTATTATCTTAAATAAAACAAAAACACCCGACTTTACATTCTTGGGTGCAAAACTGGGTGTTTGTTTTGCAATCTGCTGATTTTCAGCGTTTGTTGCGGAGAGACAGGGATTCGAACCCCGGGAGCCTCTCAGCTCAACGGTTTTCAAGACCGCCGCAATCGACCACTCTGCCACCTCTCCTAAGACCAGTGAGGAAACTCCCCCCTCACTGATTTCTCTGCAAAGGTATATATATTTTTTTTTCTGTACAATAGTTGGAGCCTTTTCTATGACAAAACTTTCTTTCAGGCTGTAACTCACTATAGATTCTACTAATTCACACGAAATACCTCCAACCGATCCCTCCAAAGAATCTACGAATGACCGTATCGTTAGAGGTAGTATCGCAACTCTCCCCTTCTCTTCCTAAACTAAAAGGAAATATGAAGAACCCTCTATTCTACAAAAGAGCTTCCGAGCTTCTATCTATATGGCAAGGAAGAGCTTATGGAAAAGACCACGGATTCTATCTATTTAATTTTTCTCCTAAGAAAGCCCAATATCGCACATAACAAAAAGGACTGAAACCCGAGAAACGGATTCCAATCCTTTTTCAGTTACACTCTTACAAAAAGAGCTTTCCTAGTCATTCAGCTCGTAATAACGGATACGACCATCCGAATAAAAGCCTTTAACGACACAACTTCTTTTCTTGCTCTGAGCAATTATCTTATGTACTTCGGATGCCTTGGTTGCTGGTCTTTCATTCACAGAAAGAATAATGAAGCCAGGCTTTATACCTGCCTTTTTAAAAATTCCAGACTTCACTTTTACAACCTCTACTCCATAACGAATGCCAAAAGAACGCATCTGATCTGCAGAAATTTCTCTCAACTCCACTCCAGCAATTTCCCCTCGAGAAGAAACAGTGGCGTTCCCTTCCGAACTTTTCAGCTTTACTGTAAACATCTTCTGAGTTCCTTTGCGATCTATAGTGATGCGTATTTTATCACCCGGACGATGCAACCCGATCACCTCCTGCAAACGCCCCATATCACTTATTGGCTTATCATCGATATGAGTAATTACATCACCCTTCTCCAATCCGGCAGCATAAGCAGCACTTACTTCGGCAAAATCTGCCACATAAACACCGCTGTTCACCTTCAAGTCGTATTTTTCCTTCAACTCCGGAGATATAGTTTGTCCTTGAACTCCTATAACAGCACGCTGCACAGTACCATATTTCTTTATATCACCGACCACCTTGGCTGCCAAATTGATAGGAACAGCAAAGGAATATCCAGCATAGTTACCGGTTTGAGAGTAGATCATTGTGTTGATACCGATCAGTTCGCCCTTAGCATTCACCAAAGCTCCCCCACTGTTCCCCGAATTGATTGCAGCATCTGTTTGGATAAAAGACCCTAAATTCTTACTATTCATAGCCCCGGATGCAGCCGGGCGAGCTTTAGCACTAACAATACCGGCTGTTACGGTCGAAGTAAGATTAAAGGGATTCCCCACGGCCAGCACCCATTCACCCAAACGTATGTCATCGGAATTTCCAAATGGAATGGTGGGTAAATCTTCAGCATCTATCTTGATAAGAGCGATATCTGTGCCAGGATCGCTACCAACAAGCTTGGCTTTGAATGAGCGGTTATCATTGAGACGTACAGACATCTCTTTGGCATTTTCCACTACGTGAGTATTGGTCAAGATGTATCCATCTGTACTGATTATCACTCCAGATCCAAAACTGGTTACCGCTTGAGACTGAGGTCTATTAAAACCGCCACCAAAACCAAAGAAAAACTCAAAAGGATCTATCATTGTCTGGTCTACTTGCTGCTCGCCGTCCACTCGGATGTGTACAACAGCGTGTACAGCCAACTCTGCTGCCGGGGACAAATCTGGAGCATTACCTACTGTTCGAGCCGAAGATAAACCATTAACCGTTTGCACAAAACCGTACTCGTTGGCCGAGGTAGGGGCAGAGAACCCCATCTGTGTATTTCCGGCAAAAGAATTCCGTTGCATCGAACTAACAACGGCAAAAGAAACCGATGCACTTATTATGGCAACACCGGCAATTGATAAAAGATACTTTCCTACGTTATTCATACTTTATTACTTGTTATTTCCACAACTATTCAATCGGTGAGCTTTTGCTACAACTCACATTTCTCCTTTTAGACGATCAGAGGAACCAAAAGTTGCACCTCCAAAAGAACAAATCCCCTTTACAGGCAACCGACTTCTTCAGAGCTTGTAAAGAGGACTACACACAGTACAACAATAGTGTGGCTATTCCAATATCTGCTCCCTTATTTTGGATGCCGTTTTTGCCAACTCTTCTGCATTTGGATTCAATTTTTCTCTTCCAAAATGCATATCGGTCTCACTTTGCATAGGCACAAGGTGTATGTGAGCGTGGGGAACCTCCAATCCAATCACCGCCAACCCTACCTTTTTACAAGGGATTGCATTGGCTATCGCCTTGGCGACTTCTTTGGAAAAAACAATCATCTCCTGCAACCAATCATCAGAAAGGTCGAAGATGTAATCCACCTCCAATTTAGGAACCACCAACGTATGCCCCTCCACCTGTGGGTTGATATCCAAAAAAGCAAAAAAGCGATCGTTTTCTGCTATTTTGTGACAAGGGATTTCGCCTGCTATTATTTTGCTAAATATGGTAGACCCCATAGCCTATTTCTTTAGAATTATACGCCCAAACTGATGTCCAAGATCTCAAAAGAAACCTCCCCACTGGGAACTGTTATATTAGCTATTTCTCCGACTTTCTTACCCATTAAGCCACGAGCAATGGGGGTATTGATCGATATTTTCCCTTCACGTAAATTAGCTTCTGAATCAGAAACCAAGGTGTAGGCTATCTCTTTGCCGTCCTTGCAATTACGCAAGGTGACACGTGTCAAAATCTGTACCGTTTCCGTGTTAATCTGCGATTCATCTATGATACGTGCCTCTGCCAATTGCTGTTTGAGTTGAGCTATTTTGGCTTCTAAAAGTCCCTGAGCCTCTTTGGCTGCATCATATTCTGCATTTTCGGACAAATCTCCCTTATCTCTCGCTTCTGCTATTTGTCGAGAAATTTCCGGCCTTTCTATACTTTCCATCTGATTGATCTTATCAACCAATTTCTGATACCCTTCCCGGGTCATATATGAATATCCCATAATGTTGCTTTATTCTTTAATCTGGTACTACTCTTCTCTATTCTATAAACTCCGTTCCCTATGCTTACAGCATTACGATAAGAAGGAGGGAATTAACTAAGAAAGGGGCATTTGCCCCCACCTTGGTTCTGCAAAGGTAGGTATTTTTTACTTTTCAAGGGACTAATACCCTTCAAAAAGCAACTTTCGAAATGCTGCTCAGATAACTCCTCTATTTGCCCTACCAAAAAATATTTTTTCTTGGACGGAATAAAAAATAGTAGGGAATTACCAGAAATTAATTCCCTCAAAATAAACGATCAAAAAAGACACCTCCATCAAGGGTTAAATACAACCAATTGGCAATACCTCCACCCATTCTTTACCTTTATCTATACCCCAATCCATTATCCATTATTATTTACCCGATCAATACCGTAAAAACTCGCAGTCTGTGGAGAAATCTTATCTTTGTCACCGAGATGAAAAGTATTGAACAAATTTTTATCATCCTGCTCTTCTACGCCCTTGGAGAGGTGCTGAGCTTGCTGATAGCCAAATTCATTCCCGGCAGCGTTTTGGGGATGATGCTTCTTTTTACAGCCTTGAAAGCCAAAATTATACAACCAGAACGGATAGACAGGGCCTCTGACTTTTTGACACAAAATATGGGTATTTTCTTTGTTCCTGCTGGAGTTGGTCTCATCACGCAGCTTGACTTACTTAAAGAACACTGGTTTGCCATTGTCTTTTCTATGATACTGAGTACTATTCTCGTACTGGGGGTTGTAGCTTGGACACAACAAACATTGGAAAAGAAGGCCGAACAAAGACATCAAAAAAGGACGCAGCTATGAACCAAGTTGTACAAACTATATTTACAAACCCCTACTTCATTTTGCCTTTAACTTTGGGTGTTTATCTATTGGCTCAAAGGCTCTACAAAAAATTTCATTTCCCGCTCTTTCAACCTTTACTACTCACTATGGGCTTCTTTATAGCCGCCTTGCTCATCTTTGACATCGACTACGCATCATATAGCAAAGGCAGCCATATGATTAGCTTTATGCTCGGCCCCTCCGTCGTTGCTCTTGGATACCTCTTATTTCGCCAAAGTGCACATCTCAAAGGAAAAGTTGTATCTATTCTCACCTCTGTATTTATCGGTGCCATCGTTGGTATTGTAAGTGTTGTAGGCTTAGCCTATCTCTTTGGAGCAACCGATGTTATAGCAGCTTCTCTACAACCCAAAAGTGTAACTACACCCATTGCGATGGCTCTTTCCGAGAAATCAGGGGGCATCCCCGCCCTAACTGCTGTTGTAGTTGTCATTGCCGGTATTTTTGGTGGTCTCATATCTCCTCTCGTCTTTGGGATCTTAAAGATAGACAGCAAAGTTGCCAAAGGCCTTTCTTTGGGAGCTTCTGCTCACGGAATGGGAACCCTCACTGCTATACAACTCGGCGCAATTGAAGGAGCTTTGGGGGGCTTGGCAATCGGTATTATGGGGCTATTTACTGCCATTTTGGTCCCTTTGGCCGATTTATTGTTTTTCAAATGACAAAAATTAGTTCAATCAAATTGGACAACTAAATGTCTTGATTTTTATACCTTTGCCAGCGATTTTTGAGGGAGAAGATCCTTTGGCAAAACACCAGCACAAAATAAAAAGCAAAACAGAAAGCTTATGGCACAACCAGCAACGGCTCCATCAGACTCAATAGCAGTCCACACCCCTATGATGGACGTTATAAAAAAGGTGGATATTCAAAATGCCTTGCACGGGTGGATCAATGGAGCTCTTGATTTGGGCATCCGTATTGTTCTTGCTATTATCATCTTTTATATTGGCAGGTGGGGGATCAAGAAACTGCTGCAGATATTATCCAAGACTTTACTTAAAAAGAATCTAGGTAGTGGGGTTAACAACTTCCTGAAGTCTGTGGTACACGTGGTATTAGTTATTGCTCTTATAGTCGTCATTATCAACATACTCGGATTTAAGGCTGTTTCTTTTGCCGCTCTATTGGCTTCTGCTGGTGTTACAGTTGGTATGGCCTTAAGTGGACAGCTACAAAACTTTGCAGGAGGAGCCATTCTGCTTTTCACCCATCCATTCAAAATCGGAGATTATATCCAAGCCAAGGATGTAGAGGGAAACGTCGAGAACATTGGTATTTTCCACACTACCATCATTACCGTAGACAACAAGAAAATCTATATTCCTAATGGGTCATTAACTACCGATGTGGTAATCAATTATTCTGAACAAGCCCTTAGACGATGCTCTTGGAGTTTTTCAGTAGAATACAATGAAGACATCAACAAAGTCAGAACTTTTTTGAAAGGAATCTTGGAAAATGAACCCAGAATACTCAAAGAACCAGAACCTATAATTGTCCTCAATCAGTTGGCCGAGAGTTCCGTAGTAATTATGGTGCGAGCTTGGGTAAAAAACGAAGAATATTGGGGGCTTTATTGGGATTTTAACGAAAAGGCATACGACACTCTTAGGCGAGAAGGGATTGAGTTTCCATACCCTCATCTTGTGGTGTCTCACAAAAAAGAATAATAGAATTTTAAAAGTTATAAAGAAATGATTATTTCTTACTCATTGCTACAAAAGTACCTACCAGAGATATCAGAGTTCACCCCCAAAGAAATAGGAGAAAAACTCACCTCTTTGGGGTTGGAAGTCGGAGCCATAGAGGAAATTGAGTCTGTTAAAGGAGGACTAAAGGGCTATGTTATAGGGAAAGTGCAAACTTGCACTATGCACCCAAACTCCGATCATCTACACATTACGACAGTGGATGTAGGAGAACTAGAACCTCTTCCTATAGTTTGTGGAGCTCCAAATGTTTCCGAAGGACAAACCGTAGTAGTAGCCACCGTTGGAGCTATCGTTTACGGAGACAATGAGTCTTTTACCATAAAGAAATCCAAGCTAAGAGGAGAACCTAGCCACGGTATGATTTGCTCCCAAAAAGAATTAGGCGTAGGGAACGATTCGTCGGGTATTATGGTACTCTCCGAGGAGGTCAAACCAGGGACCTTGGCTGCTGAATACTTCAACGTTACAAAAGACTATGCCATTGAAGTAGACATCACTCCCAACCGAGTAGATGCCACCTCTCATTTCGGGGTGGCTCGTGATCTCGCAGCTCTTCTCTCTTTTCATAGTATAGAGAATAAAAATCTCCGAGCTCAAAAGCCTTCTATTCAATTGCCTCCGGCTCAGAAAGGCACCTCCATAAAAGTCTCGGTAGAAGTATCTAAAGAACTTTGCCCTCGCTACCAAGGATTGACCATCGAGGGGATAACCAATGGAGAAAGCCCCTCTTGGCTACAATCCTATCTCAATACTATCGGATTACGCCCCATCAACAAAGTGGTAGATGTAACTAATTTCGTGTTACACGAATTGGGACAACCTTTACACGCTTTCGATTCCGATGCAATTAAGGGAAATACCCTACGTATAACCACCTTGCCTCAAGGGACATCATTCACAATGTTGGATGGGATTAAGAGAGAACTCAACGGACAAGAAATAATGATCTGTGACGAGGCTCTGACACCTCTTTGTATGGCAGGGGTTATGGGGGGAGAAACTTCCGGAGTACAAGAACGCACAACTAAAATCTTCTTGGAGTGTGCTAATTTCAATTCATCGGCAATTCGCAAAACCGCACGTGCACACGCCATAAGCTCGGACTCCTCGTTTCGCTTTGAACGTGGATTATGCCCCTGTGCCACTCAAGAATCTTTGCACAGAGCGGCGTCTCTTATCATAGAATTGTGTGGAGGGCACATTGTAGGGCAAGAGGTCGATCATTATAGACTTCCTTTAGATGCCTACAAGGTTACCCTACGCTACGAAAAAATCTACAAAACTATAGGTGTAGCCATAGAAAAAGAAATCATACAAGACATTCTGCGCTCCTTGGATATGGAAATACTTCAAAGTAGCACAGATGAGGAGTTGCATTTGTCCGTTCCTGCTTACAGAGTAGATGTAACCCGAGATGTGGATGTCATCGAAGAGATTCTTCGCATATATGGGTACAATTCCGTCCCTCTCACCGGATATATCAAAGCCAATCTCAGCACGCGCTCTCATCAAGATGAGCTGTATCGCTCCGAACTGATTTTATCCGAACAATTGGTTGGTGCCGGATTTATGGAGATTTTAAACAATTCGCAAACCTCTTCTAAATATTATGCGAATTACACAGAACAGTTTCCCGAATCATCTTTGGTGCAATTAGAAAACCCTTTAAGTTCTGACTTAGACATTATGCGCCCCTCTCTTTTAATGGGGGGATTAGAGTCTATATCTCGAAATATAAATCGCAGGAGAACCTCTTGTTCATTCTTCGAATGGGGTAAGAGCTATCTCCGCAACAATACAGAGAGTGTGGACCCTACCCTTCTATTTCAAGAATCGGAGCAATTGGCCCTGTGGGTCACCGGTGAGCTGTTTGGCAATTCTTGGGCCGCACAAGCCGCAAAACAAGATGAATTTAGACTCAAAGGTATTGTCGAAAATCTTTTCCGGAGAATGTCCATAGACATCGATTCTTTGCAAACGGAATTGGGAGAGGATCAAACCTTCGACCACAAACTAACCTATTACATTGGCAAAGAGAAAAAGATTTTAGCCGAATTGGGATCTGTTAGAACTGAAATACTCAACTCAATGGAAATACCCTCATCAGTATTCTACACTTACATCAATAAAAAAGAACTGATGGAAGACAACTTCCACAAAAAAATAGAGAGTGTTGAGCTGAGCAAATACCCAATTGTAAAGAGAGATTTAGCATACCTCATCGACGAATCCGTTACTTACGAAGAAATAAGGGCAACTGCCCTAAAGGCCGAACAAAAATTGCTCAAAAAAGTGGAACTTTTCGACGTCTATACAGGAAAGAATTTACCTAATAGCAAGAAAAGTTACGCTCTGAGTTTCTATCTCGGTGATGACAATGCAACTTTGAAGGAGCGGCAAATAGAGGCAACTATGGCTCGTATCCGTAAAGCCATAGAAGAAACACACAATGCACAAATTAGATAAATACCTGTAAAATATAAACTCAATGGGAAGAGCATTTGAATATCGCAAAGCAAGAAAGATGAAACGTTGGGGTAATATGGCCCGCGTGTTCACAAAATTGGGAAAAGAAATAACCATAGCAACCAAACAAGGTGGTCCGGACCCCGATACCAACCCCCGTCTAAGGGTGTTGATACAGACTGCCAAAAAGGAAAATATGCCCAAAGAAAATGTCGAACGAGCTATAAAAAAAGCAACCGACAAAGATTTCTCTGACTACAAAGAAATGAATTACGAAGGCTATGGTCCCCACGGAATAGCCATTTTTGTAGAAACGGCAACAGATAATACCACAAGAACAGTTGCAAATGTGCGCAGCTACTTCAACAAGCACGGAGGCAACTTGGGCACCAGCGGAAGTTTGGAATTTCTTTTCGATCACAAGTGCGTGTTTCACACACAACCCAAAGAAGGTGTAGACGTAGAGGAATTAGAGTTGGAA
Source organism: Bacteroidota bacterium (assembly GCA_023396255.1). Classification (GTDB taxonomy): domain Bacteria; phylum Bacteroidota; class Bacteroidia; order Bacteroidales; family Porphyromonadaceae; genus Porphyromonas. The sequence continues at coordinate 52,319 of JAEWWU010000012.1, read as the reverse complement.
CTTATTGATTACGGGGTAGACGAAATAGCCCAAGACGAGGAGAATGAAATTCTCATCTACGGAGAATTCGCCCAAAACTCGGCCATACAGTCATATTTGGAGGAAAATGGTTACACCATCTCCTCGGTTGAGTTCCTCCGTATACCAAAGGATTTCAAAGAGATTTCTGCAGAACAAAGAGCTGATGTAAATAAACTAATTGAAAAATTAGAAGAGGATGAAGACGTTCAAAACGTGTTCACCAATATGGCGGAAGAAGACGAAGAATAAGGACAATTTTCTATATGACTAAAGAAAGGATGCGAACCCTATAGGCCTTTATGACCTTAGGATATTCGCATCTTTCTATTTGACAAACAGTATGCTCCAAAACGATCCTTTTTGGATAAAGGTAAAACGGTGCTTTTTTTTCTTAGTATACAGAGGCGGGCACGGTATCCACTCCCCTTTGGGCTTTTGGCTAAGCACCCGTGTTTTACAAGACAGAAGAGCGTGTTTTTATGGTGAAGAAGAACTACTAAATTGGGCACAACAAACTCCTCAAAAGAATTACTTCATAAGCCAAATAAAGCTCTTTCAATTGGCCTTTCGGTTATATCATTCTCTATCTATAGATAGACTCTACTACGTAGGAAAAGATCAATCTTCTTTACTCTTATTACAACATTTCTTACCTACAATAAAACCTATTACAGCCTCCAGTGAATGGGTACGAGAAAAAGAGTCCTCCGAGATAACCGATAAAAGCACTCGTCATTACTCATCTCTGCTTGTCATAGATCTCGATAACCATTCAGCTTCGGACCTTGATACTATTTTCTCGGCATTGACTGCCAGCAAAAAGAATCCATCCATAATTCTCATTATGGAAAACAAGCGAACCAAAAGAGAAGCCTATCGGTTATATAAAAAAATCACCCTTCAAGAAGGTTGGGGTATGGGGTTTGACCTTGGCGTAGGTTTCTTGTTCTTAGGACACCCCAAACTACAAACCACAACCTACAAACAGTGGCTTAGATAATAAATGCGGAATAGGGCACCTTTCTTTGGATAGGTAAGCGGATTGGCCCAATGTTTATCCCTCCATAGAATGAGGTTAATAGAATCCGTTGGACAAAAAATATTTTTTCTTGGACAGAGCAAAAATTAGTAGGGAATTATCCAAAATTAGTTCCCTGAAAATTGCCAAAAACTAGGGAACTAATTGCCGTATTTGAGGGAATAAATCAACGACAAAAAAGAGGAAGAAAAATGAAAAAAAGCGCAGTATACACGAAAACAGGGGACTCCGGAACAACTGGTTTAGTAGGAGGACAAAGAATAGAAAAAAGCAATATTAGAATCGACTGCTACGGAACAGTAGACGAACTGAACTCTTTTATTGGTTTACTTATGGCGGAATCTCTACCCGAGACAACCAATACTTTCCTGCTTTGGGTACAACACAAACTATTTACCATAGGTTCTTATTTGGCTACCGATCCTACTAATAAGGAATTTCTTCAGTACAGCCAATTATCACCCGAAAGTATAGAAAAGATAGAGCACAAAATAGATGTTTTAGACAATACCCTACCCCGCCTTAAAAGTTTTATTCTTCCCGGAGGGGGAAGATCTGCCTCATTGGCTCACGTTTGTCGAACTATCTGTCGTAGAGTCGAAAGAAAGCTGTACATCTTGAGAAAAACCGCTGAAGTTGATTCTACAGTTCTCGTATTCATTAACCGGTTGAGCGACTTCTTCTTTATTCTTTCTCGGGTTGAAACATTCAGAGTTGGTAAAGAAGAAATATGTTGGGACAAAGAAATCGATGCAATGAAATAAGCTTTATCGAACAACTTATCACGCCTCCACAAAGAAATATTCCCTTTCGAGAAGTTCTTTTTGAGTAAAAAAGGCTACAACTTGATTGTTTTGTTTATTTTTGCACGCTGTTGAGGGACTTGTTGTGAAGTTACTCCCCTTGACCAATTAAAAAACAGTTTTGTGTGATATGGTTTTACATAAATCTCACCTAAGAGATTGACTATATAATGATAATATAAATATGTACTGGACATTAGAATTAGCATCAAAACTCGAAGATGCTCCGTGGCCTGCAACCAAGGATGAATTGATAGACTATGCCCAACGCTCTGGAGCTCCCCTCGAAGTGATTGAAAATCTGCAGGAAATGGAAGAAGAGGAGGAATTATACGAATCTATCGAAGACATTTGGCCCGACTATCCGAGCAAGGAGGATTTCTTCTTTAACGAGGAAGAGTACTAAGTTGGTATTTCTTCCACGAAATCCACTTAACACTGCAGTTTGATTTCTCATTGAAGGTGTTTTTCCTTCTTTGAGCTGTTGTGGCAATACGTAACAAAAGATGTATTTGATTTTATAAGGCTGTTTACATTAGAAAAATCTTTTGTAAGCAGCCTCTTGTTTTACGAATAAGAACACATACTGCACAATAAAACACATACAAATCCGTTCGCTGTATAACAGCTCCTAAAGAGGAAAGATGAGGATGAAGAAAAAAAGATTTGCTCCCTTATTATTGATGCTCCTGTTTATATGCCATTTCTCTCAGGGTTTGGCTCAATACGATGCGCTGCTCAGTCAATACAAATCCGCACTTTCCTACTACAATCCCGCAATGGTGGGTACAAGAGAAGAAATAGTCCTCACAGCTATGTACCATCGGCAATGGATTGGCATAAAAGGTGCTCCCATCAACATTGCTATTTTGGGTGATGCTCCCGTTACGGCATTTGGGAAAAATTTTGGTGTAGGAGTATCTGTTCTCTCCCAAAAGAAGGGGCTATATACCAACACAGAAGCGCAAGGACAAGTCTCCTTTGGTGTCAAATTATTTAAGGGAACACTCCATATAGGGATACAAGCAGGGCTCTACAATTCTATTTTCGATGGGACAAAAGTAGAAATACCTGATGGGGAAGGATCTTCGCCCAATGACCCGGCGATACCACTAACTCGCTTAACTGGCAAAACATTTGATCTCTCTACCGGAGTTTATTGGAAACACCCCAAGGGTTTTATCGGTATTGGAGCCAAGCATCTTACTCATCCAACTATTTTGTTAGAGCAGCGTTACCACCTTACTTTGCCATTTACTATTAACTTTGTTTCCGGGTACAATATAATGTCAACATCTTCGTTATTAGTATGGCGACCTTCCATATTTGCCGTAACCGATTTTCGTTCGCACAGAATAGATATGAACATAGATGCTGTTTATGCTTCCAAATTTGAAGCCGGACTTATGTTTAGACCCATCTCGGCCGCTGGATTTAGGTTGGGGCTCAATTTGGGAAAAACACACCTTGGATATTCTTTTGAGATGCCTATCAACCAACTACAAAGAGGCAACTGGGGTAGTCACGAGTTAGTGGTTAGCTATGCTCTACCTATGCCTAAACAGAAAAAAAGAGAAGCGAGTTATAAAAGTATCAGACTACTATAGACAGACATAAGCATAATAAGATGAATGTAAGTAAAGTACTGGCGATAAGCGCATTGGGTGTTGGGGTATTGGCATCCGTATCTTGTGGCACCAGCAAAAGCAGAGCCTCTTATGGAGAGTTGGTAGGCGCACCCCTTACGGCGTGGAGTGAACCGACCCCTTTCGGAATGATACAAGTACCACAAGGGCATATTGTTGTGGGAAACAAAGAATCAGATTCTATTTGGGGAACTCCTCCCGAATATCGAGCCATATCCATTGATGCTTTTTGGATGGATCGCACGGAGGTGACTAATGCTCAGTACAGACAGTTTGTATATTATGTTCGAGATTCTATTATCAGAGAACGTCTTGCTGATCCTGCCTTGGGTGGAAATCCGGACTATAAGATAACAGAAGACAAATACGGGGATCCTGTTGCCCCCCATTTGGACTGGAGCAAACCGTTACCTAATCCCAAGAAGGCTTTGGAAGAGGAGTTGGCGGCAATGAATAGCGTTTACTATACCAATCCGGTAACCGGCGAAAAACAATTGGATCCGGCGCAAATGCTCTACAAGTATGAATACTACGATTATCATTCCGCTGCTTTGTACCGAAATTACCTCATCAACCGTAGGGCTACTCCCATAGCCTCTGAAATAGAAAAACAGATAAGAGCAGAACAAGAGCCCCCTGTAACCATCTCTAAGGATACTGCCTACATTACGGATAATGGGGAAATAATGCGCCAAACCATAACACGCCCCCTATCGGGAGAATACGATTTTCTCAACACTTATATAGTTCCCATATATCCAGATGAGAGTTGTTGGATAAAAGACTTCCCCAACTCCATCAACGAACGCTACGTGCGGTTGTATTTCAATCATCCGGGATATGATAACCACCCGGTAGTAGGAGTGTCTTGGGAACAAGCTCAAGCCTTTTGCGCTTGGCGTACACAAGCCTTTAAGAAAGGGTTAGATCCCACAAGTGCTATGTATGCAGAAAGTTTCAGACTTCCAACAGAGATGGAATGGGAATATGCAGCTCGTTCGGGTCAAACCAATAGAAAATATCCGTGGAATACAGACGACCTAAGTGACAACAATAGTGCTTGCTTCTTGGCCAATTTCAAGCCTTTTGAGGGGGATTACACAGCTGATGGATTTGCCATATCTTCTGAAGTGGCTACTTTCTCTCCCAACGATTTCGGACTATACGATATGGCCGGAAACGTAGCAGAGTGGACGAGCAGTTCTTTCTCGGCATCGGCCTACAAAGAAATTGATGATATCAACTCGGAACGTTCTTACCCGGCTGCTTTAGAAGACCCTGAAATTATGAAAAGAAAGGTGGTTCGCGGAGGATCTTGGAAAGATGTACTGCATTTCATTAGAAGTACCACACGCAGCGTTGAATCTCAAAATACGGGTCGATCGTATATTGGGTTTAGGTGCGTCAGAAGCATCGTAAATAATAAAGGAGTAAAACAGACTGCTTCCAAAAAGAAAAAAGCAAAAAAGTAGGCTCTAAATCTAAAATTCAATGTAATCGCAACAAATCGTCATAATATCCAATCTCGATAGAACAATGAACAAGAAAAAATATAGAAGCTATAAAAATTCGCTTGAGATGTGGATCTCAAGTAAGAAAGGGCGTAGAGTTCTCAATTTCCTCTACAGTTGGGGAGCTTCGGTAGTTATATTAGGAGCGCTATTCAAATTGCTTCACCTTCCTTTTGGCAACGAAATGCTCTTTGTGGGAATGATCACCGAATTTTTGGTGTTTTTTGTCTCTGGGTTCGAGCAGCCCGAAGATCAGTACCACTGGGAACAAGTTTTTCCGGAGTTAGATTCTCGAAACCCAATGGATCGAGAAGAAATGGAAGCTCGTCGAAAATACCTATTGGAAAAAGCCCAACAAGCTAAAGCTCAATACTCCCACTATGCAACCGAGACTGTTTTAGCTTCTTCTCTTAATAACAATGGAACCCACGGACATTCTCCTATTTCACAACCTGAAAGCTCTTTTTCGCAAAACACCAACGACAGCTCGCTCCCAAAAGATCAAGTGGAACGCCTTTCTCTCGCGATAGACCAACTGAGCGAAGCTGCAACACAACTAAGTCGTTTGGGGCAGCTATCTACCCTTATGACTCAACAGTGGGAGGATATGGCACAAGATTCGTCGTCTATCAACCAACAAACCCAATCGTATAGGGAGCAAATGGAAAACCTACAACGAAATATTTCCGGGTTAAACACCATCTACGAAATACAACTCAAAAGTGTAAGTGGGCAAATAGATACCATAGATCATATCAATAGCGGGCTCAATAGAATACGCAATATGTACGATAGCACCGTGGTGGATAGCTCTACATTCCAAAAAGAAAATGAGCGTTTAGCCATCCAGTTGTCCGAACTGAATCGTGTATATGCCCGCATATTGGAGGCCCTTACAACCAATATGAATATGGGTGCTAATGGAATAGCAGGGCAACCATTCCACTCGGCGGCAACTTACACAAATACATCTTCTTCGTATACAGAGACCTCCACCACTAAATCCGACAACATCAAAGCATAAGAATATGGCTGGAGGAAAAGGGAACAAAAATCGCCAACAAATGATAAACCTAATGTATTTGGTGTTTATCTCAATGGTGGCTTTGAATGTATCTTCAGAAGTTGTTGATGGCTTTGAAAAAGTTAGTAGAAGTTTGGAAACAACGATCGGAGGATCGGAGCTGAGAAATCAACAAATAACTGCATCTCTGACACAAGCCTATGGGAAAAATCCGGCCAAGGCTCAAAAGTGGCATCAGTTAGGTAACAGTTTATCCCTGCGTGCGGACTCCTTATTTCAACATATAGAAGATCTCAAGCTTCGGATTATTTGCGAATCTGATGGTAAACACGCAGATCCGCGCAACATAAAACAGAAAGACGATCTGAATGCTGCTACAACAGTTATGCTCAATCCTATAACCCACAGAGGTAAAGATCTTAGAGCCAAGGTAGAGTCTTTCAAACATTATGCACAATCTATAGTAAACAATCCGGACAAAAAAAATCTTATAAGCAATGCTTTGCAAACCCAAAACAGAGGAACCACACCTTGGGAAAATGGTCTCTTCGAGAATATGCCCACAATTGCAGCTGTCACTCTACTTACCAAGCTGCAAAGTGATGTACGCTATGTACAAGGAGAGGTTTTGAGTGAGTTGGTAAACAGCATTGATCTGGGAGACTTAAGGGTTAATAAAATAGAAGCTCAAGTTATTCCGGAAAGCCGAATCGTTATGTTGGGAGATTCCTACAAAGCCAACATAGTACTCTCCAGCATAGACTCCACACAAGCTCCTCGCATTGTGGTGAATGGAGCGGATCTGAATACTCCAGGAAATACGTACACTGTTCGAACATCAAAAGCAGGAACTTTTCCCATACAAGGTTTTATAGAAACGACTCGAGCCGATGGATCTCTCATTCGTCGAGATTTCAAAACAGAATATATAGTAACCGAACCTATGGCTACTGTTGCTCCCACGATGATGAATGTTCTATATGCAGGGATCAACAATCCCATCAGCATAGCAGTTCCCGGAATTCCAGCCCAAAACGTTACAGCAACTATGACCAATGGTACACTCTCTCGCAATGGAAATTCGTGGGTGGCTCATCCATCCAAAGTTGGCAGCAACGCCATCATAACTGTTATGGCTAAACAAGCCGATGGGAAAATGGTCAAAATGGGAGAAACCTCTCTGCGAGTTAGAGCTCTTCCTAATCCATTGCCTTATATAGAATATAAAGACAGCAAGGGTAATGTTTCCCGATTCAAAGGCGGGAAAATAAATAAAAGAGACTTGCTCTCTGCTAATGGAATTAAAGCAGCAATAGACGACGATATATTAGACGTTACTTACTCCGTTATTAAATTTCAGCTGCTCTTTTTTGACTCGGTCGGAGGAGCCATTCCGGAAAACTCTTCCGGAGCCTCTTTCTCTGAACGACAGTTAGCTAAAATCCGAAATTTGGGCAAAGGAAAACGCTTCTTCGTAACAGAAGTAGTGGCCAAGGGACCCGATGGAATAGAACGTAAGATTCCTGCCATAGAAGTAATTATCAATTAGAACCAAATCTCTTTTTCTCAGATATGAATAAGTGCATTTTTTGCCATCTTAAAACTCTTGTGGGTTGTGTGGCTCTCCTTTCTCTCTTGAGTATACAGAAGCTTGAAGCCCAGAACTTTGATCCCTTGCAAACAGCTCAGCAAGACTCTACCTCAACCCTCAATGAGGCGCAACCAGTACGTATTTCCACTGCTCGAACTCGAAAACAACAAGAGAACAACAGCAACGATAGGGGAATAACAGTACGGGCCAAGAATAATGCTCGGCTGCTACAACCCAAGACGGCTCAAACTCCGTGGAAGAGAATCATCTACAGAGAGCTGTCTTTGGATTCATTGTCCAATGCTCCTCTCTACTATCCTCCTCGAGCCACCAATAAGGAGCAAAATCTCTTTACAACACTTTTTCAACTCCTCAATAAAAATCAAGTTGTCGGATACGAATACGAAGATCTTGGATACGAAAACTTTGATTCTGAGCATCAACTCAAATTCAATGAGTTTTTAGATCGTTTTGGTATTATGTACACAGTGCAACAAGGAGCAGCCAATGAGCGGTACAACGTTCTCCCTGCAGATATTCCATCAGAAGCAGTGAAGTCCTTTTACATCAAGGAGCAACATTTCTTTGACCCCATAACGAGTACGATTGATGTTATAGTTTTGGCAATTTGTCCGGTGGTTCACGATAATGTAGAGCTTGAGGGAACCCTCAAAATTCCTCTTTTTTGGGTAGAATATAATGATGTCAAGTCCTTTCTATCTCAACGCTATGTTATGCTTAGTGATCTAAACAATGCTGCTACAGCCACTTGGGACGACTTTTTCCGCCTCAACCTTTACAAGGGAGAAATAGTAAAAACACAAAATATGCTTGGCAAATCTGTTGAGCAGTATGCCACTACTCCAGAAGAAATTCAAGTTGAACGCCAGCGAATTGAATCTCAATTAAAAAAATTCAAGGAACACTTATACGGCACAGAAAATAGTTCGAAAGAAGAAAAAGAATCTATATCGTCTGAAGAAGAAAAAACAAAAAAAGATGAAACAGAGCTAAAAACAGCTCGAGCCAGGAGGGCTACCAATCTGGAAAGTCCATCCTCCGAAAAAAAGTCAACTACGAATAACTCTCACCCCTCTAAAGTTAAGACTTCTACAGCCAAACGTTCGGTGCGTAATCGTTTTTAATTAACTCCATTTTGCGGTTTGTCGACCCAGAGATCTTGTGAAAGAAATCTGTCGGCAAACTTTTTTATATTCCGTGCTTGATTCCTCCCAGCCCACAGTTCCTTCCAAGGAAGATAAAAGAAGGCAGATGTTACAACTCTTTGCAACGTTTGTTCGTATCGGTGCTTTCACCTTCGGCGGAGGATATGCTATGCTTCCCCTCATAGAGAGGGATATTGTTGCACGAAAAAGTTGGCTATCGCAAGATGAATTTATAGACCTTTTCGCCGTAGCTCAATCTCTCCCTGGGGTGTTTGCTGTTAATATGTCCATTTTTATCGGCTACAAGCTAAATAAGCTCCAAGGTAGTATTGTGGCAGCATTGGGAACTATTTTACCCTCATTTATAACCATACTTCTTTTAGCCTTTTTCTTTAGGCAAGTTCAAGAAAACCCTTGGATCGTACGCATTATGTGTGGCATACGCCCTGCTGTGGTTGCACTTATTGCCTCTCCAGTAGTCTCCACTTGGAAAGCAATGAAAGCCCCTTTGCGTCTTTTGTGGATACCCTCTGTTGTTGTTTTTTTGGTTTGGTATATCAATGTATCTCCTATCTGGATTATTCTTTTTGCTGGGATAGGAGGGATTATATATACCTTCTTCGCAAAAAAGCTCATTGACAATAGGACACAAAGCAAGAAATCGGACCTCAACAAAAACAAATAAAAAAGCATAGTATGCTATACCTACAACTTTTCTGGGTGTATATCAAAATAGGAATCTTTGGATTCGGAGGCGGATATGCTATGCTTTCCTTAATACAAGACGAGGTTGTCAATAAACACCAATGGGTTACGGCGCAAGAATTTACCGACATAGTAGCCATAAGCCAAGTAACACCCGGTCCCATAGGAATCAATAGTGCCACTTACGTAGGTTATAGCATTACCGGAAATATATGGGGAGCCATATTGGCAACTTTAGCTGTCGTTCTGCCTTCTTTTTTATTGGTGCTTGTTATTTCGGTATCTTTCAAAAAATTCAGAAGAAACAAACACATCGATGCTGCTTTTACTGGTATAAGACCGGCATCTGTAGGTTTGATTGCTTCCGCAGCTTTGCTACTTATGTTCCACTCATCCTTTATCACTCTATTGATACACGGAACCATTCCTTCCCAGGCCGATCAAATCTTTGTATCCGAAAACTTCATCAATTGGCGTAGCTTGATTATCTTCGGCCTTGTTTTTATCTGTTCCTTAAAAAAGTGGTTACATCCTATTCTACTGATTGTAATTGCCGGAATTACTGGACTGATCCTTTTCTAAATGGCCTCACATTTCTCCCCCAAAAGCGGCAGAAAAATAGCCACAAGTCTCAAAAAAATCAAGAAATAAATTATTACAATACAAGAACAAAGCTCACGAAAAAGGATTCCCCCCTCGTGAGCTTTTGCTGTACTTATTCTCCTGAAACTACCGAGAACACATATTAAAACAACGTCATTTACAGCTCTTTAAGTTTTTCATTGATCAACCGAATCTTCTCCACTGTCAAATCAATATCATCTTGTAGTCTCTTCTGTTTATTTTCTACATCTCTGAGTAATGAACTGCCTCCATTGGAGGAGATATTGAAGAAGCCCAAATTGTTTGAATAAGTATTCAACTCATTCTGTATCCGTTCTTTTATTCTATTTAATCGATCCCTTTCTTCGAGCAATTTCTTCTTGTCTCCAGATATTTCCTCAATATTGGACTCATACTTGTCTACACGTTTACGAACACGTGCCACTTTGAACTTCTTCATCAACTCATCCACAATTGAATTGAAATCCTTGTATACCTGTTCTTTTTGACGCATAGGTACGTGCCCAATCTTGTGGAAACGCTCTATCAATTGATAAATATCTTCTTGATTTTCTATTTCATCCAATTCGAGCAATTTCTTAGCTTCCTCTATAATTGCCTGCTTTTGCTGCAAATTTTCATTTTGCTCGGCACTAACTACAGAGCGTTGTGCTTTCAATTGTTTGAAGAAAGCACTGCACGCCTTCGAAAAACGCTCCCTATGAACAGCTTCCAATTTGCGGGGAGTAAATCCAATCTGGTACCATTCGTCTTGCAATTCCCTTATTCGCTTGGCATTTTTCCCACTGACTCCTTCGCCCAAAATGTCTTCAGCTTCTTGAGCCAAGGCTTCTCTTTTCTTCAAGCGCTCTTCTATATCTTCGGATAAATCTCCAAAGAAAGAAGACCTTTTATCAAAAAAAGCATCACAAGCGGCTCTAAATCGGGAATAAACGGCATCGTTGCTTTTGTGCGAAGCAAAACCGATCTTTTTCCATTCTTTCTGCTGCTCCAAAACCTCTTTGGTCTTCTTGTTCCATTCGCCAACGGAGGTTAGAGACGAAAGATCTATAGATTCAATCCACACACAGATATCTTCTTTTGCCTTAAGATTTTCCCTCTCTTGTGCGTGTTTCTGTTCAAAAAAGTCGTTATTCTTCTTATGTATAAGAGAGGATATTTCTTTGAATTCCTCCCAAATACTTTTGCGCAAATCTCTGGCAACAGGTCCTAAGTCTCTCCAAGCATTGTGCAACTCGTGCAACTCTTTTACAGCCTTTACTGTATCTGAAACGGTCAACAATTCTTTGGCTTGCTCTATAATGACCTGCTTAGCCTCCAAGTTCTTTTTGAAATCGTACTCCCTAAACTCATCGTTGATTTGTTTTAGGTCGTAGAACTGCTCCACCAAGGCTCCGTATTCCTTATGAATTCTACCTTCTTCCGGTTCGGGAATAGCTCCCACGCTACGCCAATTCTCACCTATAGTATGAAAATCCGTTCTGATCTGACTAAAATCTTCTGTACTGGTTAGTAGCTCTCGAAGCTCCTCTATTAATTCTTTCTTTCGAGCCAAATTTTGCTCCTTTTGCAGATTTTGTTCCTCCAAACGCTTTTTATTTTGCTCTTTGAAATCATTAATTAGATCCCTAAAACGAATTTCTTGAACTTCGGCGTCTTTCAACAATTCTACCTGATTTGGGTCTGCCGCATAGCCATTCTTCTTCTTAAAAAAGATGCTCTTAATACGTTCTATTTCCGAACGAGGAGGAAGCTCTTCTCCCTGCAACAATACAGCAATGGTTTCTACCAACTGGGCACAACTCATCGCGGACAGCTGTTTGTCCTCGAGCTTCTTCTCCTCCTGAGATGCCGAAAGCTCCTCTTCCGAGGAAGATTGTGACTGTGTACAATTTAGAGGAGTGTTTGTTTCTGCAGATGCCTCAGACTCTAAGGCAGGAGACATAAGAATAATGTTGTGCGTCTTTTTCATATTGTGTGCGAAAGATTGGAAACTGCAAGACGAGGGAAACCCATCCGAGCAATTTTAAATGTAAACTTATTTGCTGTACAAATTAAAGCATTTTTTTCGAATACTCTATTTTTGAGAAGTATAGATTTTCTCCCTTAGGGGAATAATGGATTCATCCGAAATATAATCATCGTAATTGATTATTTTATCAATAATTCCATTGGGCCCCAACTCAATGACCCTATTGGCAACTGTACGAATGAATTCGTGATCGTGGCTGGAAAACAAAACATTTCCCTTGAAAGAGATCAATGTGTTGTTAAAAGCCTGAATAGACTCCAAGTCCAAGTGGTTGGTCGGAGTATCCAAAACCAATACGTTGGGACCGGGAGGAAGCATCATTCGAGAAATCATACAACGCATCTTTTCTCCTCCCGAAAGCACGGATGCTTTTTTATACACCTCCTCTCCGCTAAAAAGCATTCTCCCTAAAAATCCTTTCAAATACACATCGTTGGTATCCTGGGCAAATTGCCCCAACCATTCCACTAAGTTGAGATCTGTATTGAAAAAACTTGTATTATCCACCGGCAAGTAGGCCTTGGTGATGGTTTGTCCCCACTCAAAAGTTCCTGAATCTGCCTTTCTATTGCCATTGACAATCTCAAAAAAGGCTGTCATTGCGCGTGGATCTCGACTGATAAAAACGATTTTATCCTCTCGTTCCACATTGAAATTCAGGTCATTAAATAAAATTTCCCCTTCTACAGAAGCTGTTAATCCTTTTACTTCCAAAACCTTGTTTCCCGGTTCTCTTTCCGGATTGAACAAAATTCCGGGATAACGACGAGAAGAAGCCACGATCTCATCCACGTTGAGTTTCTCAAGCATCTTTTTTCGACTGGTAGTTTGCTTACTCTTGGCTACATTGGCACTAAATCTGCGAATAAACTCTTCCAATTCTTTTCGTTTTTCTTCGGCTTTCTTGTTCTGCTGTTGCTGCTGACGCAAAGCCAGTTGGCTTGATTCGTACCAATAGCTATAGTTTCCGGCAAACTGACGAACCTTGGAGAAATCTATGTCTATCGTATGCGTAGAAACAGCATCTAAGAAGTGACGGTCGTGGCTGACAACTAAAACCGTACTCTCTGTTTCTGCCAAATAATTTTCTAACCAAGAAACAGTCTCCAAGTCAAGATCATTGGTTGGCTCATCCAGCAGCAAATTATCGGGTTTCCCGAAAAGAGCACGAGCCAACAAAACCCGCACCTTCTGTTTTCCACTGATATCCTTCATCAACTGATAATGCAGATCTTCTTTGATTCCCAATCCACTCAAAAGGGCCGCGGCATCACTCTCGGCATTCCATCCATCCAAGTTGGCAAATTGTTCCTCCAGCTCCGCAACTCTATTTCCATCTTCGTCAGAGAAATCCGGTTTGCTATATATCGCCTCTTTCTCTTCCATTATGGCCCACAAAGTGGTATGCCCCATTAACACCGTATTAAGGACCGTGTATTCATCAAAGGCAAAGTGGTCCTGACTTAGTACCGACATTCGCTCTCCCGGTCCCATAGAAACTGTGCCTCGCGTGGGGTCAATTTCTCCGGATATGGCTCGGAGCATTGTAGATTTTCCTGCTCCATTTGCACCAATAATACCATAACAATTACCAGGAGTAAATTTTAGATTCACGTCTTGGAAAAGGGTTCTTTTCCCGAATTGAATAGTGAGGTCGTTTACTGTGATCATTCCTAAGTCTATATTTTTGATAATAATTTTGCAAAGGTACTCATTTATAAAGAGCTTTGAAAAATTTCTCTTAGAGTAATCATTGATACAATTTTCCAATAAAGTTCGGGAACTTTTCTTTCTACTCTCAAAACTTCTCTGAAAACGATCTCCATTTCTCCCATTGTTGATTTATTCCTCTTTAATTGGCAATTAGTTCCCTAGTTTTTGACAATTTTCAGGGAACTAATTTTGGATAATTCCCTACTATTTTTTATTTCGTCCGAAGAAAAAATATTTTTTGTCCAACGGATTCTACTAACCTCTTTTTATGGAGGGATAAACATTGGGCCAATCCGTTTACCTATCCAAAAAAGGACGACCTATTCGAACATTTGTACGGTCACAAAACAGGGGTTATTGATTTTATTTATATACCCATACAACTTTGTGAATAGCAATACATATTCTATTGGTCTACTTTTGCCCAAGAAGGTTAGAGATTGCTCCCTTCTACAGAGATTTAGTAAAATAAAAAAGTGAATAAATCCGCCTGCATCAAGACAAAGAAACAGAGACGGAACAAATATAAAGGAAGTAATATGACATCAACTCAATTCAGCGATACCCTACTCGGTCTACAAGACAATATGCGTAGCTTTGCCCTGTCTCTAACATCTGACTACGATGATGCGCAAGATTTGATACAAGATACCACTCTTCGCATTCTCAAAAATCGAGATAAATTCGTAGATAATGTAAACTTCAAAGGATGGGTACTTACTGTGATGCGTAACATATTTATCAACAACTACCATAAATCAGTACGAACACAAAATATCATTGATTCATCGGTAGATGCTTACAATCTCACAGTTCTCTCCGAAGGTACAACAGATAGCCCTGTAAGACTTAAAGAAATCTATTCTTCGATTGATAAACTGAGCGATCTTTTGCGTATTCCATTTAAAATGTACATAGCCGGGTACAAATACAATGAAATTGCTGACAAATTAGATGTTCCCTTAGGGACCATAAAAAGTCGCATATTTCTAGCCCGAAAAGAACTTCAAAAAACACTTTCAGACTGACCTTCTTTTCCATATTGCCAAAAAAGGCAACGGTTGTTGAAGAAAGTCACAAACCCTTTAACAACCGTTTTTTCGTTCAACTAATGCCCCTCTTAACCACCAACTACCTTCAGTAATTTTTGTTGGTCACAATTCCTTT
The DNA here is from genome assembly GCA_023396255.1 of Bacteroidota bacterium. Classification (GTDB taxonomy): domain Bacteria; phylum Bacteroidota; class Bacteroidia; order Bacteroidales; family Porphyromonadaceae; genus Porphyromonas. The sequence goes on along the minus strand of JAEWWU010000012.1, from coordinate 37,277 downwards.
AACGACCATTTTTGCAGCAAGGTGTTCCTCTTTTAGTCACATCTAGTGGTTTTTCTGCTTCACCAATGCTTATGACCAAAGTGATAGCCGTTAATATTTTTCCTCTATTCATTGCATTCTTCATTCCAAAACTGCGTTTATACAGACGCAATAAGTATCCCTTATATCCTCTTTTGCTACTTTCTGGCTATCACTGCACTTGATCCAAAAATCTGCCAAACTCAAAAAACGAGTTAGCCTATTGCAGGAATAAAAAAAAGTAGTATCTTTGCAACGTCAAAGAAAAAGACACGGTGCCATAGCTCAGTTGGTAGAGCATCGGACTGAAAATCCGTGTGTCCCCGGTTCGAATCCTGGTGGCACCACTTTGAGGAGAAGCAAAACGGCGTAAACTCCTGACTTCTAAACGAAGTCGGGAGTTTTTATTTTTCCCACTTACGCAAAATATAGCAGAATATTACCGATTTTGGTGGAGCAAAAGGTGGAGCAAAAACAGCAGAATGAAATTTCCACCTAAAAAGATTCGCTCACATACGAACACAAAAAACGCAGTAAGTTTAACTTCACTGCGTTTTTTGTTTGTAGAATCAAGATTATATCAAAGCACTTGATGGATATCAATCATTTTCCGATTTCGGTAAAATACCTCAGTCTCCGTCAGGGCATAGGCTTTAGAAAATTAACAAGAAGCCCTCTGAAATTGTATCTAATTTCCTCCTTATCATTTAGTCTTCATAGCCCTCAGCAAGACGCAGCAGGTCACCGAAAACCCCGCGGGCGGTAACTACAGCACCAGCACCAGCACCTTGTATCACAATAGGACGACTGCCATAGCTCTCAGTATAAATCTCGAAGCAACTATCAGCTCCTCGCACGCTTCCCAGGGGTGAAGAACGTGGTACGCGCTTAAGCCCTGCACTGAGATATGCCTTGCCATTGCGATCATCCCATATTACATCACCTACATAGCGCAGCACTTCATCGCTAGCACATCCCTGGCGAAGGGCTTCAATCTCAAGCTCCAATCTGGGTAACTCTCGTTCAAAATCGCTACGATTCAGAGCTCTAAGCTCTACCGGTATGGGATTGTGCCACTCTACATCACTCATCTCAGCAGGTACGTCGAGCTCCCTCGCGAGGATCAGCACCTTGCGCACCACATCTTCACCACTCAAATCCTCACGAGGATCGGGCTCGGTATATCCCATCCGAGCCGACTCCTGCAACACTTCGTGAAAAGAGATCTCTGGATACTCACCTAGAGTATTGAAGATATAGCTAAGACTACCTGAAAAGAGTCCATGTATCCTTGTAATCCTTTCGCCCGAGAGGTGAAGTAGTCTCAAGTTGTCGATAAGCGGTAGCCCAGCACCCACGTTGGTTTCGTAGCGATAGCTGCGCCGACATCGCTTGAGTGTCTCGCGAAGTGCAGTATACTCATACCACGAGGCCGTATTACTCTTTTTATTAGAGCTCACAATATCGAACCCATTACGCGCCAACAGCTCATAACTCTGTGCTATGGCTACTGAAGAGGTATTATCAACAAGGATTGTATTTTCGAGCATATGCTCCCTAGCAAAATTAATTATCTGCTCTACAATATCGGTAGTATCTGGGCAGCTATTTTTTAGGGTACGCCAGTCTCCCGATATTTCGTCGACTTGCCCTTGCGGAGCGAGGAGCAAGCTCTTAGAGTTGGCAATGGCAAAGATACGCAGGTCAATATTCTTGCGCTCGTGAATGAGAGTCCTTTGCTCCAATATTTGATCAATAAGTGCACCGCCCACAGCTCCATGTCCAATGACTGCGAGATGTATCCTCTTGGCGTGCTCAAACATTTCACCATGGATCACATTAAGAGCCTTGACCACCTCATCATCTCGCACAAGTAAACAGAGGGTATTATCAGGCACGGTGTTATTGAGCAGTAATGGAACGATACGGTTGCGTACGAGTGCTTTATAGGGACGGTCAAACTGCGAGAGCTTCATACCTATGATAGCCACAATTGCCAGCCCTTTCTCCGAATAAATGTTTGTGATAGCGCCTTCGGCCAGATCTTGTCTAAACTCTTGCGTGAGCGCACCTACCGCCACATCAGCATTCGCCTCATCCACCACAATCGCTATACCACGCTCAGTAGAACCCTGAGAGATAAGCCCCACACTCACTTCCACACGAGCAAAGGCAGCAAAGATACGAGCATCAATACCTATACATCCGAGCATATTTTTCCCCTCAAAATGTATGAGAGCTTTGTGTGGTAGAGAGGCGATGGCACGCACATCCTTCTCTTTGGGTTGGGCCGTAACAAGCGTGCCATTCGAAGAGGTAAATGTATTGAGTACCCGTAGCGGTATGCCCTTCTTCTGCAAGGGCTCAATCGTCTTAGTATGCAAGATCTCTGCACCAAACTGCGAGAGCTCAGCGGCATCGGCATACGAGAGCTCGTCTATCTTGATCGCCTCAGAGACAAGCGAGGGATTAGCTGTAAATATTCCATTGACATGGGTATAATTGGCCATTGACTGGGCATCAAGGAAATTGGCGAGCAACGCAGCGGTATAGTTGCTACCATTTCGCCCCAATGTAGTACGATCTCCGTGATAGTCTCGAGCAATAAAGCCTGTCACCACGGCAATTATATCAGGGGAAAACCTCTTGAGGTAAGAGCAGGTCTTGAGCTGAGAAGCCTCTAAATCTACAGCCGCATTGCCATACTGACTATCCGTGACGAGCAAATCTCCTGCATCGATTGCCACAGCAGCACAGCCTCGTGCGTTAAGAGCGTGCGCCACGTATTTTGCTGCCATTACCTCGCCTATGGACACGAAAGCATCCATTGTCTTGAGGGAGCACTCGCGCAACAAAGCAATCCCCGACAAGAGCCTGTTCCCCAACTCTATTTCTGCACTCAGATCTACTTGTGAAGAACCTTGCTGATGCTCACAAAAAGCCTGCCACATCTCTTGATAGGACTCTCCCTTTTGTGCTTGTTGCACTAGAGCAATCAAGGTATCTGTGGCATTACCCCGTGCCGAAACCACGACAAGAGGAGCAACCTCTTCAGCCTTTTCACGCACGATAATATCTAATACACTCTTGATCCCTTGCCCGTTATCAAGGGATTTCCCTCCAAACTTTAGTACTTTCATATTGCTATACTTTAAAATAGGGTGCTATAATACGATTTAGTTGCTCATACTCCATCAAAAAGGCATCATGTCCGTGTATCGAGTGCAAAGTAGAGAGAGTAGTATCGGGCTTGAGGCGTGATAACTCTCTGTAGAGCTCTACGGAACGATCATGCGTAAAAAGTAGATCGCTATCTATTGAGACAAGGTGAATAGCCGATTTAATGGCTGCAAGTTCTGACACTGTGGAACAGACTCTGATCGTAGCCGTGAGATAGGTCATCACCTGATAGGCAGAGAGGGTAAATCTCTCACTTAGTCGAGTTCCGTGATAGGTAAGCCACTCTATGATTTCAGCTCTACCAGACTGAGGGTTGGACTGCTCTCCAAAACGCTGATTAAGAGACGGTGGCGTACGATAGCAGAGCATTGCATGCACACGAGCATCGCGCAGAGGGTCATTCGAATGTGCGAGAATTAACTGCTGCACATACGTCTGCGCTATAAGCCAGTCACTAGCCTTATAATCGCACGCAATCGGGAAGATACGACGTGCTAAAGTAGGATAAAGGTATGCCATCTGCCACGTAAGCGCACCACCCATCGAGGCTCCGATAATCGCATCTAGAGCGGAAATACCGAGCTTCTGCAAGCCCTTCACAAAAAGGTGAGCCACATCGCACAGGGTAAATTGCTCCGGATCGCTATACACGCCCCCATCGTAACCATTACCTGGAATATTAAACGCGAAAATGGTATATCGAATAGTATCTATCGCCTTACCTGGCCCAATAAGTGAGCCCCACCACCCCTGCTCTCCTGCCACACTCGAATTACCCGTAAGAGCGTGATTGACCAGTACAATGGGTGCTGTTCCAAGGGGGCAGCCGGCCACTTCATAACTCAGAGAGAAGCCATTATACTGCTGCCCTCTCTCTGAGGTAAATTCATCTATACGTACACACTGTAGCATCGGCATTAGATCTGTAAAAGAGCTTTGTCAATATCTGCCTTAAGGTCTTCAATAGACTCTAACCCAATGGAGAGACGGATCAAATCGGGAGTCACCCCCGCTGCAAGCTGCTGCTCTTCACTTAGCTGCCGATGAGTAGTGCTGCTCGGATGTATGACGAGAGATTTTGTATCTCCCAGATTGGCCACGATCTTAAAGAGTTGCATAGCATCGACCACCTTTTTCGCAGCTTCATAACCACCTTTGGGAGCAAAAGTCAAGAGACCACCAAAACCGTCGGTGAGGTATTGTGAGCACAATGTATGGTAAGGAGAGGTAGATAGACCAGGATAATTGACCCAAGCAACACGAGGATGAGTAGACAGCCACTGAGCAAGTTGCTGCGCAGTGCTACTAACAGACTTGATGCGTAAGTCTAGGGTTTCAAGCCCTTGAAGCGTATAGAAACTATTGGTAGGACTAGCACTGCTACCGAAGTCTCTCAAACCCTCTACACGCACACGCACAATAAAAGAGGCTGCGCCAAAAGTATCCCAATAAACCAAGCCATGATATCCCGGACTAGGTTCTGTAAATGCTGGGAACTTTCCTTGACTCCAATTAAAACGCCCTGCATCAATGATTGCTCCACCAAGTGCAGTGCCATTACCACAGATATATTTTGTCGTGGAATGTATCACAATATCTGCGCCATGCTCTATAGGTTTTAAAAGAGCTGGGGTGATTGTATTATCAACAATTAGGGGAAGCCCTGCACTATGGGCGATCTCTGCCAACGCCGCAATATCGACAAAGTCAAGCTTAGGATTGCCTAGTGCTTCTGTATATATCACACGAGTATTGGGGCGTATCGCCTTAGCAAAGGCATTCAGATCATCGGGAGCCACAAAGGTGGTCTCAATACCAAGCTTAGGTAGCGTAACACTCAAGAGATTGAAGGTGCCACCATAAAGGCTAGCCGATGCCACAATATGATCTCCTGACGAAAGCAAGGTAAGCAGTGCCGTGGATATAGCACTCATACCACTGGAAGTCACCACGGCTCCCACGCCTCCCTCTAGAGCCGCCAAACGCTGCTCAAGCACATCTGAAGTAGGATTGTTGAGACGCGTATAGATGTATCCCGGAGCTTTAAGGTCAAATACTTCGGCGGCATGATCACTACTCTTGAACGCATACGCTGTACCTTGATAGAGAGGTACGGTAGTAGCACCGTTGTTTTCAAAAGGATTGTAGGCAAATTGGATTGCGGTTGTTGCTGTGTTAGCAGTTTCTTTTGTACTCATACGTCTTAAGATTATTTTTAGGGTTTAATATTACTATAACAACAAAAGACCGCTGCAAGCCTAAGTTTGCAGCGGTCTCTCGTTATGGTTGTATCTGATTTATACCGTTATTGTATACACGACAGCCTCTGCAAAGAGCAATCTCTGCATCATCATAGCCATCATATACATCGTGGTGTGCTTCATTTTTTGTTCTTAGTATGTATCGTCCTGCAAATATAGACATAAATTCTAAATAAACAAACATCCGCAAGGCAGGGGACCTCTTCTTACAAATGTTTGAATAGTTACAGGAAGAAAAAGAGAGCCTGATGTTTCATTGTGAATATTTGGAATAAGACTGATTTTATCACCAATTATCCCAGTCATCATCTTCATCTTCAAGAAAATAGTCCAGCTCCTCTACTCTCTCTGAATTAGATTTTAATTGTTCCCAATCCTCACCATTTTCATCTAGGTAAACAGGCAACCTCTCTCCGTAGAATTGTTCCAAGTCTCGTCTCTCCTTTTTGGTAGGTCTCCCTAATCCCTTGGCTCGATCTATATACCCAGATAAACGCTGCATCTCCATTGCCTCGTACTCCTCTTTAGGAGTAATATTCTCGACATACTCCGGGACCAATTTGGCATTCATTCTGTTTGCAGCGATTGCAAGAACTCTAAAAGAGAATGAAATAGGAGGCTTGCGAACGACAACAACATCACCAACGGAAACCATCTTGGAGGGTTTTGCTATTACCGAATTAATTGTAACCCGCCCCTTCTTGCAAGCCTCTTGGGCAAGTGTACGAGTTTTGAATATCCTAACTGCCCACAAAAAACTATCAACGCGAACCTCTTTACTCATTCGGCAACAGAGACTTATTATTATAAGACGTCATTGCGTGTTGTATACCACAGAGACAAAAGTCTTTTATGATGCTGGTGCTTCGTTCTAAAATATAGGGCATTAGAGCTTCTTCCTCGGAAGTAAATTTCCCCAACACATACTCTATTTGTTTTCCTCTGGGGAAGTTGTTTCCAATGCCACACCTTAACCGAGCATAGACATCTGTCTTCAAAACTTCAGATATATGACGAAGACCATTGTGTCCCCCATGACTTCCCGAAGATTTAAGTTTAAGAACACCCAAATTAAAAACTAACTCATCTACCAAAATCAATAAGTGAGAAGTATCTGTGTGCAACTGTTGCAACCAATAGCGAACTGCATTGCCACTGAGATTCATAAAGGTAGATGGTTTTAGAAGGCAAATCTCTTTATTCTTAATCCGTCCCATAGCAATGGCCCCATAACGATCTTCTGTGAAAGTTAATTGTAAATCTTGAGCCAAATGGTTAGCCATCCGAAAACCTATATTATGACGAGTGCCCAAATACTCCTGTGTCGGGTTTCCCAATCCTACGACCAAATACTTCATTTCGGTAACATACTATAAGAAAAACCGCACAACAAAGAGAGCGCAAATACAACACGAACCCTTTGTGTGCGGTTTTGATTATTAAATTTTGAATTCTCTATCCTCGAGAAAATTTTCAACAGAAGGATCAAGCTTCAGCAGCTTCGTCTTCTTCCTCCTCTTCTTCGATTACAACCGCAGCAGCACCCTTACCACGAGCAGCACGAGTAAGTTTAACTGCACACACAACTGCGTTAGGAGCATCCATAAGTTGCAATCCTTCGAAACTCAATTGGTGAATTTGGATAGTCTTACCCAAACGCAACTTGCTAACATTAATATGCAATTTTTCAGGAATTTCTGTGTAAACAGCTTTTACCTTCAATGTACGCTTCTCACGAGTAAGCTTACCACCGGCTTTAACCCCGATTGCATAACCATCAAGAACGATGGGCACATTCATCACAATAGGCTTATTATCGAACACTTGCAAGAAATCCATATGCAAGACCTTGTCTGTTACTGGGTGGAATTGCAAATCTTTAAGAACAGCTTTACAACTCTTTCCATCAATATTTAGGTCTATTACGAAAATTTCAGGAGTATAAATCAAGTTGCGCACGTCATCTTCTGTTACTGTTAAGTGCATAGTTTCTTCTCCACCATAAAGAACCGCCGGGATCAACCCTCCTTTTCTAATTGACTTAGAAGCTTTTTTTCCAACTTCATCGGCACTACGCAATTGCGCCTTCAATTCAAATGTTTTCATTCCAAATTATTAAATGTGTTACTCAAAATTAGTCTTTACTAATCTCCCATACACAACACCACCTCTCAGATTTCTTCTCAAGAATCTTAGTAAAGATGGTTCTGTAGTAATGTTCCATTCGCAAAACTGCACAAAAGTAGTTATTATTAGGGATATGTACAAAAATAGTCCACCACAGATTTTCGCCCCAAGCCAAAGGATTAAAACGAATACACCCGATTCGTACCGATATCTCCCAAAATCTCTGATTTTTTTTAGCCTTGTAGACCTTTACTATGGGAAGAATTATTTTGTGCCAATCTCATAAAGAAAAAGTGTATCTATATTCTTCTCCTTTCGAGAGAAAAAAGAGGCTGCCACAGATCTTCTCTATGCACAGCCTCTCGTCGCCTATTTATGAAATGAAGATTACCAATTAACCATTCATTGAAGCCAAGAATTCCAAATTACTTTCCGTCGCCTCAACTCTTTGCTTTACAAACTCCATAGATTCTACCGGATTCATATCCGACAGATGATTTCTCAAGATCCACATCCGTTTCAGAGAAGTATGATCCAGCAAAAGATCATCTCTGCGAGTGCTACTGGATAGGATATCAACAGCAGGGAAAATACGTTTGTTAGACAAACGACGATCCAGCTGCAACTCCATATTTCCTGCTCCCTTAAACTCTTCGAATATAACGTCATCCATTTTAGATCCAGTCTCTGTAAGCGCCGTTGCCAAAATGGTAAGACTACCTCCGTGCTCTATGTTGCGGGCAGCTCCAAAAAAACGCTTGGGCTTCTGTAAAGCATTAGCATCAACTCCCCCGCTCAAAACCTTTCCAGAAGCAGGTTGAATTGTATTATAGGCACGTGCTAGACGGGTTATAGAATCCAACAGAATCAAAACATCGTGGCCACACTCTGCCATTCTTTTTGCCTTATTCAAAACGATCTCAGCAATCTTAACGTGTCGTTCTGCCGGTTCATCGAACGTTGATGCAATAACCTCTGCATTTACATTTCTCGTCATATCCGTTACCTCTTCCGGACGCTCATCTATGAGAAGTATAATCATATATACTTCCGGATGATTGGCCGATATTGCATTGGCAATATCCTTGAGTAACATTGTTTTACCTGTCTTTGGCTGCGCTACAATAAGCCCTCTCTGTCCTTTTCCTATGGGAGAAAACAAGTCCACAATCCTCATTGCTGTCTTATCGTACACAGAGGGTACTCCATAAGACTCTAACTTGAACTTTTCTTCAGGGAAAAGAGGAGTGAGATGCTCAAAGGGAACGCGATCCATAATTTCAGATGGTTTACGTCCATTTATAAGAGTTGGTTTTACAAATGGGAAAAACTTCTCTCCCTCTTTTGGTGGACGAATAGACCCCTCGACCAAGTCCCCCATTTTCAAAGAGAAAGACTTAATCTGCTGAGCCGACAAATAAACATCATCTGGAGAAGATAGGTAGTTATAATCCGCAGATCTCAAGAAACCATACCCATCAGGCATAATTTCCAAAACCCCAGAACAAAAAAGTTTATTATCGAAATCATATTTTTCAAAAGGCTTATCGGCATCCTCTGCTAATTCTTTTTCTTTTGATTCTTCCTTATTTTCGGAAGACTCCGTAGGGAGAAGATCTGCCAACATCGAAGATGAGTTGCGATGCGTAAACACCATTTGGGTCTTTGATTCCTGAGGTTTAGATTCCTTCTCTGCCTCTATTTCCGAAACCTGAGAAACATTTTTCTCTTCGGGCTTCTTCTCAAATTGAGTTCGCCGGCTTCTGTTCTCTCTTGCTACAACACCTTTCTTTCCCTCTATAACAGGAAAAATCGCACGTTCCTCGGCATTCTCCTCCTCCCGATTCGTCATCAAAGGATTAGATTTGGCTTGTTCTTCAGCGGCCAAGGCAATTGCCTTAATGGCAACCTCTCTATCTGTTATACCCGCAACAGATTGATTAGCACTCAAAATAGGATCTGTGCTTTCCACTGCTTCTTTTTGAATTTGCTTTTGCTGTGCCCTTATTGTAGCCTCTTTGATTGCACGGTCAATATCTTCTTCCGTTAGTGTTCTGGTTGTTTTCTGCAAAGAATCAGCATCTACAGATTGGGGCGATTTAGCAGAACGTTTTTGTGCTTTGGATCTGGAAGAAGAACTTGTTTGCTTTCGTTCCGTTCTACGCTCTTCTCTTTTTTTGTCTTTTTCGACTTGCACCCCCGCCACTGAAATAGCTTGTTGATCCAATATCTTATATATAATCTCCCTCTTATCTGAAGGTATATTTTCGATAGAAAGAGAAGAAGCAATCTCTGTTAGTTGCTCCACTGTTTTTCCATTAAGATCTATTATGGTATACTTAGGCATAAGTTGTATAATAATTTGTCAATACATTCTTTTTTTCCTCATTTTGCAAAAAGACACATCTCCAATATCTCCCATCCTTATTCTCTATTACCAAGTACTCACTTCACACCGAAACAAGAACAATACCTAAAACAGAAAGACACAAACAAGGGGAAATGAAAATCTATCCAAAAGGAACGATCCTCACGATAGACAACTATTCCTATTCGCAAAAGAATCAATGAAGACACAAAAAGGAGACACCACCCTAAGAAAGAATAAGGAAGCCCCCTCCTTGTGTGCAAAGGTAATACATTTAACTGAAAACTATGCTTTTCTACAAACACAAAACATCAATCTATCACCTACTCGCCTTCCTGGACTCTTTTCGATTACCTCTAAATGTACTTAGCGGAGCACAAGAGGCAGATTCACAATAAAGAAAGACACCTACAACACAAAAATAGGAACACTTAGATTTGAATCAGAAAAAATTCGTCTTTACAAAACCGTTTTTGAAAGAGTTTTCCGGCCCCCAAAAATAGTAGAGACGATTGTCATATTGAAAAATAACCTTTCCTAAAAACCTAAAAAAGGTCATTCTATATTTTTAAGAAGATAAAACAACCCTCCAAAAGTCTCGCTTTTAACTTTCGAAGGGCTGTTCACCTACATCGTATCAGCCAGGGCGGAGATTCTCTTTCTATTTGATAATTCTCTTTTCTTTCTTAAGATCTCGAAATAGCTTATCCAATACTCCATTTACGAATGAAGCACTCTTTGTTGTCGAATAAAGTTTTGCCAACTCTATATATTCATTCAATGTAACTTGGAGTGGAACATCCATACAGTTGAGAGCTTCTGTAAGAGCCATACGCATAATCAAAATATCCATATTAGCCAAGCGTTCCTGATCCCAGTTCGTGCAATATTTCTCAATCTCTGAATCATATTCCTGTGCTTTCACAGAAGCCAAGCGCACCAACTGACAGCCAAATTGCCGCTCTTCATAATTCTTAAACATTGGAAGCAAAACCTCATCTATAGTATTGTTATTCTGAGGATTAAAGCGACGGAGACTTTTCAAAACAAAGTCTTTCGCAGTTTGTACTGGAGAAAGCAAATTGCACTGTGCGGAGTAAAAAGGAGTTCCTTTCAAATTAGATACCGTTTGCTCCACAAATTCGATATCCATCATACTCTCGTCTTCTATCTCGATTTTTTCGGCAAAACTTTGTGGGTTATCCCAATAGAGACTAACCTCTTCCAAATGCTCATCCAAGTCGGTATTTCCGAAAACTATACTTTTAAGAGCCGAAATCCAAAAAGAAGCATCGGATTCGTAGTTATTTTCGGAAAGAAGGTAATCTTGGTAGAGTTGAGAAGAGACTATTTCTTTCAACAAGTTCCGCAAAATGGTCTCTTGAGGTCTCCAAGATAATCCACCTTTTCCCATTCGATTGTTGATTGAAGCCGAGCTGCCAATAGCTTCTGCCAATCTGTTTTGAATCAAACGCATATTAGGCTTGAGGTCTTCCTCTTTCGCCAAATATTTATTTTTTCGGACTTCTGTCAGCTCTATATGTAACTGCGTAATGGCATCTACCAAATCCAACAAATAGAAATATAAATCGTAGGTGGCATCTAAAGAAGCCAAAAACTCTTTTTCTACTTCTGATGGGGTCTTAAATCCTCCCATCATAGCTGCATACAACTGCTGCAACACCCTGACTCTTATAACCGTCCTATTTATCATTTTTCTAATGTATCTATGTATCAATACCTCTCGACTCTCTTGTCGATTTTCCAATATTGGAGGGCAAAGATAATCAATTTAGGGTTCCCAATTCATAATGAAAGAATAAATCTACTAACGAGCTAATTTTAGAATTCGGATCGCCCCCCCTAAAACCACAAAAAATACAACTAAGCCGACAATAAGATCCGGGATACGACTTCCACTCCACCACACAAATAAACCGGCAAAAATGACACCCAAATTGACAATGACGTCATTGGCTGAAAAAATAACACTGGCCTTTATGTGAGCTTCTTCACTTTTTCCCCTCTGCAACAAATACAAACAAATTGCATTGGCAATCAAAGCGACTAAAGAAGTCAGCATCATTGTTTTGGAGTGAGGCACAAATGTTGTGACAAACAACCGCCTAGCAACCTCAAACAAACCCAAAACAGCAAGAAAGATCTGTAACCAACCACTAAAAGCAGCAACATTCCTTTTATTTTTCAAGGAAGTTCCAACTGCCAACAAGCTCATCCCATAAACCAAGGCATCTGCCAACATATCCAAAGAATCGGCCACCAAGCCCATTGATTTTGACAACCACCCAGCAATCACCTCCAGTAGAAAAAAAGAGAAATTTATCAGCAAAACAGTCCATAAAAGATTGCGCTGTCTCTTTTCCCCTACTGGTGAAGGGCCATCACTCTTTTCTTTAGTACTCGAAAAAGTCTCCTCTTCCGTCTGTTGCCACACGGCACCCAATGACAAATCTTTCAAAGCTTCTTTAATCGGAGCGACATCTCCGCTATGGACTACGGCGAGGCTTCTTTTAGATAAATCAAAAGATAAAGAATGTACTGTAGGAACTCCATCTAGCTTCATTCTAATAAGGCGTTCTTCACACGGACAATCCATTTTGGCAATATAAAAAAGGGACCGATACATAATCCTAAATAAGGTTTTACAGAAAGCTTTGTGCTTTCTTAATCAATAAATGATGAAATTCAAAATTCTTAATATTCCAATCTGGAGCTAAAACCAAATGCTTCGGAGACTGAGAAACAAAGCGATCTAAATGAATATCTTCCCGCAAATGAGAAACAAAAGACAGACACATTTGGGCGTAAGAATCCGGAGTCAAAGGTACGAATAGATGGGGTTGCTTCTCGTAAAGACGTGCCATTGCTGTTCCCCTTAAAACTTGAAGTTGATGTAACTTGACCAAACTGATAGGCAAACGCGATATAACTCGTGCGTGCTCAATTACATCGTGTTCCATTTCCCCGGGTAAACCCAATATCAGATGTACCCCTACACGCAAACCAAAGTCTGCTGTACGCTGTATTGCCTCTTTGGCTTCGGCAAAAGTATGCCCTCTATTGATACGAACCAAAGAACTGTCTAAAGTCGATTCTACCCCATATTCTACAATTACCAAATATTTTTGGGCAACCTCTCGTAAAAAAGAGAGCAATTCATTTGGCATACAATCGGGGCGAGTACTTACAACCAAGCCAACAACGTCTGGGCAGGACAAAGCTTCGCGATATTGAGCCATAACATTAGATACATCTTGGTAGGTAGAAGTATAAGTCTGGAAGTATGCGAGATACTTCATATCCTTGTACTTGCGAGAAAAGAATTCTTTTCCTTTTTCGAGTTGTTCTGTTATACTTCTTTGTGCCTGTGCAAAAGCCGGACTAAAAGCACTATTTAAACAAAAAGAACATCCTCCTCTACCTCGACTCCCATCTCTATTCGGGCAAGAAGTACCTGCATTTATTGTTATTTTTTGAACCTTAACTCCAGGGTAAATAGTACCAATGAAGTGTCCAAATCCACTATTCTCAATTCGTCGTAACAAAGAAGCGTTGATCTCTTGATGCTGAACCATAATTTCTAAGGAGAGATTAACACAAAATATCTATAATAAGCTCCTTAAATATCGCTTCAGAAGACATTGATGTTCCTCGAGCACCTTTGCTATTAGCATCGGCTTTGCGCAAATCGGTCAAGATGTTCATCGTTTTTATACCTCCATAAAAATGAGAAGCTACTTGATAATCTCTCAAATGAGATTCACTCTTTAGGTTTAGGAGCCGTATCAACTCTTGAGAAGAGCGTTTCTTATTGAAATGGTATACAAGAAGCGTTGAGAAAAAGCCATACAGCATAGATATAATCATTGGCAAGGGATAACGTTTTTCATTCTCTGCCATATGAGTTGATAGGAAAAAAACCTTTTTGAGATCGTGTTCTTTAATCGCTCTCAGGAGTTCGTATGGATTGTATTCCTTGGTCATCCCCACCATATCTGCCACCAAATCAACGGTGACCTGTCTCCCACTTTCGGAAGCTGCAATCGATAACTTAGACAATTGAGCATCTACAGTTGCCAAATCGTTGCCAACCAAGTCCAACAACAAGCCCACCGCTTGCGGAGCCATTTTCAGCCCATAACGAGCCCCTATTAGGGAGATCGTCTGACGCATTTCTGCTTCCTTCTTTATCAAAGGGGATTCTATCAATAAGGTTCCATTATTCTGCTCTATATTTTTGCGCATCTTCGCGCTTGCAGGTTTTCCTCTATAAAAAAGGGCGACCGAAGTTCCTTCTGTAAACAATGGTACGAATGAGGGAAGATCTTCTACCGTAATATTCTTGCCCTTACCCAATGAGGGCTTTACTTGCGAGGCTTCTCTGACCAATATAATTCGCTTTCCGCCAAACATAGAAGCCACTTGAGCCTCTGCAACAATTGTATCTACGGTTATCTCCGGACCGTACAACTGTATCCTATTGAGGTCATCTTGCTCGTCTATATAAGATTTCGTCAGCAATTCCTCAAAAAGGTTAATAAAAAAAATCTCTTCGCCGGAAAATACCATCAAAGGAGGTAGTAGCTCTCCCTTGTTCATATTGCTTTTTAGACTGTTGTACCTATTTATAATCTCTTGTACCATCGAGTTTACCAATCCCAATTAGTCTGTATAGACTCTTTGTTTTCTTTGATATTATGCAATGCCTTGATGCCGATATGCAAATGAGTTTGCACAAACGTTTGGGTGACCAACTTATCACTCTTTTCTGTTTTTACCCCCTCCGGAGTCATCGGCTTATCCGAAACCATAAGCAAAGCTCCAATGGGTATTCTATTGGCGTACCCTGCAGTAAAAAGAGTTGCCGTTTCCATATCTATTCCATCTGCGTGAGTAGTTCTCAGATACTCTTTAAAATGCTCATCGTGTTCCCAAACCCGTCTATTTGAGGTATAAACCGTTCCCGGAGCATACCCCAACCCCATTTCTTGCAATGCCCCGGAAGTTGATCTCAATATTTTGAAAGAAGGTAACGACGGTACTTCCGGGGGCATATAGTCGTTCGATGTTCCTTCTCCTCGTATAGCCGCAATGGGCAAAACGTAATCTCCTACATTGATTTGAGACTTCAATGAGCCACATTTTCCCAAGAAGAGGACTGCAGACGGCATAATGGCAGACAATAAATCCATTATGGTTGCTGCATTGGGGCTGCCCATTCCAAAATTGATTATTGTTATTTCATCTGTTCCGGCATTGGGCATAGCCAAAGAAGCACCCACAACGGGCACCCTATAATTCGAAGCAAATAGCTCCACATAATTATTGAAATTGGTCAAAAGAATATGAGGAGCAAAATCCCGGAGCATACGTCCGGTATATCTCTGCAACCAATTGTCTACAATCTCCTTTTTGGTATTCATAACTCCGACAAAAAGAGTATTTTTGCGTTGATTATTATCAGATCATTTATTTGTGAACACATTCCAAGATCTTCGCAAAGATAAGTTTATTCCTTTAAATCTTCCGGCATTTAACTATTGCATAGAGGAAAAACAGGAACAACTTCAGATATACGATCCATTTCGTCTCAAGTACGTTTCTCTAACTCCAGAAGAGTGGGTCAGACAGCATTTCCTACACTATCTATATCTCTCTTTAGGTTATCCAAAACAGGCCATCGCAGTAGAAGTTCCTATTGCACGGTCTCTGCGTGCAGACAGGGCTGATGCTCTCGTATATGGGCCCGGAGGGGTACTACTTGCTCTCTTGGAGTTTAAGGCCCCGCAAGTAAATATCACCCAACAAGTACTCGCTCAAATATCTCGATACAATTTATATTTGGCTGCCCCTTATCTAATGATAAGTAATGGGCTACAACACTCCGTGTTCAAAACCAATACAACTCTGAAAACTTTTGAACCACTCTCTCATATTCCCGACTACAAAGAGTTAATAATTAGATAACACAATAATATGTACTTAGAAGCCAAGAACGTTGTCAAACGTTATTACAATCACCTTGCTCTAAACGATGTAAGTATAAGCGTAGAGCAAGGATCCGTATTTGGGTTGCTTGGTCCCAACGGTGCCGGCAAATCGACCTTAATACGCATTATCAATCGCATAACTGCTGCCGATCAAGGGGTTATTATGATCAATGGAAAGCCTCTCACGGACAAAGACATCTCACGCATAGGTTACCTGCCGGAGGAACGAGGGTTATACCGCAAAATGAAAGTTGGAGAGCAAGCTATTTATTTGGCGCGACTAAAGGGCATTTCTCGGACGGAGGCACAAAAGAGACTGAAGAGCTGGTTCGAAAAATTCGACATAATGCCTTGGTGGAATAAAAAAGTAGAGGAGCTTTCCAAAGGAATGCAACAAAAGATTCAATTTGTTTGTACGGTAATCCACGAACCGGAATTATTGATTTTCGATGAGCCGTTCAGTGGCTTCGACCCTGTTAATGCCGAACTCCTCAAGAAAGAGATTCTCGATCTCAAAAACAAGGGCTGCACTATTATCTTTTCTACCCATAATATGGCATCCGTTGAGGAAGTTTGTAACAACATTGCCCTTATAAACCATAGCAAAGTGGTTCTAAACGGAGGTGTGCAGGAGGTAAAACTTCGTTATTCCAAAGATACAGTACTGTTGCTCTTAGAAAGCAATACCCTTTTAGAAGAACAAGCAGGAAACAACAGGTTACACATATTGCGACAAGAGCAAGTAGCACCACACAAAATAAAAGTGTGGGTAAAAAGTAAGTTTGAAGATGACGTAAGACATCTTATCAATGCCCTACCTACCGATGTTCGCTTGGTAGAACTGACGCAAGAATTACCCACTATGAACGAGATATTTATCCAAATAGTTCAATCCAAAGAAACAAACCCAAATGAGTAAAATAGGCATTATCATTGGACGAGAATATTGGATGCGTGTACGCAAAAAATCTTTCTTTTTGCTCACCTTCCTCACCCCTCTACTATTCATTCTAATCGCTTTCTTGCCAATCATTATTAGCAAAAGCACCATTTCCACAGAAAAAGTTGTTGTGCTGGATAAAACAGGGCAGTACCTCCCGGTATTCAAAGACACCCCGCACTACAAGTTTGTACCGGCAACTCGTTCGCTTGAAGAATACAAACAAATGGGAAGAGAAAATGCAGAAGAGATAACTGCCGTATTGGAGATCCGGCAAGATTTATTGGAGCATCCCGACCAGTGGAGTCTCTTTGCTTACAAACAGCTCCCTTCAGGAATCACCGATTTTATCAACAAAAGTGTATCAGACTTCCTCACAAGCAAGAAACTACAAAGTCACAATATTCCCGAATTGGAGAAAATCGTAAAAGAAAGCCAAGTTCAGCTTTCTGTACCAACCTACAAATGGAGTGCCAATGGAGAAGACGAACGCACCTCAGGAACATTGGCAAGTATAATAGGAATAGGACTGACGATGGTTATCTTCCTCTTCATCAACTCATACGGATCGTTGGTTATGGCAGGTGTTTTGGAAGAAAAGAAAAACCGAATTATGGAAGTGATGGTTTCGAGCGTTAAACCTTTCGATATGATGATGGGGAAAATTATCGGCATCGGTTTGGTCGGTATTACCCAAATTATCCTTTGGGTGGTGCTTACTTCTGTGCTTCTGGTGATAGCGTCCTTTATAGGATTGGGAGGGATTTACGATGCTTCCGCCATTGCCGGAATGTCTTCTTCTGACTTTTCCGGAATGCTGGGTGGAACTTTATCTTCTGACGATTTAGAAGGGATACAAGAAGTTTTAACCCTATTCAGCAGCATCAATGTTGTAGAAATTCTAACCTTATTTATAATATTCTTTGTCGGAGGATTTATGTTGTATGCCTCCTTGTTTGCTGCCATCGGAGCCAGTGTTTCCGGAGACGAAGACACCAACCAGTTCATAACGCCTGTTATGATTATTATGTTCATCGGCTTTTATTCGGCTTTTGGAAGTATGCAAAACCCCGAGGGACCATTAGCTTTCTGGTGTAGTATGATTCCGTTTACCTCTCCCATTGTAATGATGGTTCGTTTGCCCTACGATGTTCCTTTATGGCAAGAGCTTTTGAGCATAGTCATCCTTTACGGGTCGTTTATTGCCGTAACGTGGATCAGTGCCAAGGTCTACAGAGTCGGGATTTTGCTTTATGGGAAAAAGCCGTCTTACAAGGATCTGTGGAAATGGATTAGACATTCATAATTGATCAATAAAAACGTAACAAAGAGGAGTCTCTGTTCTGTGCGAAAAAACAGAATAGAGACTCTTTTTCATCTCCATCCCCACAAAAAACTTTATTTGTCTACTGACCAACCTCCTTTGTAATTAGTTCTCTAAAAATCCCGATTAGTTCCCTACTAACCAATGATTTTGAGGGAATTATTTTTCGATAATTCCCTACTAATTTCTATTCTGTCCAAGAAAATTTTTCTTCGCAGGGAATTAATCACAGCCAAAGAAAGTCGCAACAACAACTTTTTATTTTTCCAAATTGTTTATGGTGCAAGGACAAAAACAGATTGAGAGCAAATGGTCAATTGGCTTTTAACACGATTGTAGTACCTTTGCAGCGCCTTTCTGTGGACAATTTCCAACACGAATGAGGCACTATAAATTGGAATTATGACAAAAGGTGACAAAAATTTAGTTATTGTAGAGTCTCCGGCCAAGGCAAAAACCATCAGCAGATTCTTGGGCAAAGACTTTACAGTATTGTCCAGTTATGGACATATTCGAGACCTCAAAGCATCCTCTTTTAGCGTGGATATAGACAACAACTTTGCTCCAGAATATATCATACCGGACGACAAAACTGCCATTGTAGCCCAACTCAAAAAGGCAGCATCCAAGAGCGAGGTTGTATGGCTTGCCTCCGATGAAGACCGTGAAGGAGAAGCTATATCTTGGCATCTATACGAAATATTGGAACGAAAAGGCAAACCCACGCACCGAATTGTTTTTCACGAAATCACCGAACGTGCCATAAAGAAAGCCATTGAGCAACCAAGAGAAATCGATTATAACCTTGTGGATGCGCAGCAGGCCAGACGGGTTTTGGATCGTATTGTTGGGTTTGAACTCTCTCCTGTACTGTGGAGGCGTATCAAACCGTCTCTTTCGGCAGGACGTGTCCAATCCGTAGCCGTTAGACTTATCGTTGATCGGGAAAGAGAAATTCAATCTTTTACACCGGAAGTTCGCTTCAAAACAGAAGTCCTCTTCTGCACCCAAGAAGGCCACCTCTTTACAGCCGAATGTGCCACGGAGTGTACGACAGAAGAAGAAGCCGTAGATTTGGTATCTCGTATTGCCTCCTCCTCTTTTCTTGTGCAAGAGGTCAAGAAGAAGCCGGGGAAACGCTCTCCGGCTCCTCCCTTTACAACCTCAACCCTGCAACAAGAGGCGGCACGCAAATTGGGCTATTCTGTTTCCAACACGATGAGGATAGCACAAAAACTTTACGAAAACGGATTCATTACCTATATGAGAACAGACTCATTAGCTCTGTCTGATCTCGCCTTAGATGCGGCCGCAACTACAATCAAAGAAACCTGGGGCGAAGAATTTTTTAAAATGCGGACCTACAAAACGCATAGTAAAGGGGCACAAGAAGCCCACGAAGCCATACGTCCTACCTATATATCCAACGTATCTATTACGGGAAGTGCCCAAGAATGCGCCCTATACGAACTGATTCGTAAACGCACTTTGGCCTCACAAATGGCAGACGCTCAAATTGAGCGAACCACGGTGTCCATTGTTTCGACGGATACAAAATCGCCCATTTTCTTGACGGTTACAGGAGAGGTGATTGTCTTTGACGGCTTTCTTAAAGTTTATAATGAAAGTACCGACGAAGAAGATGAACAAAAAGGAGAAAACAAACGCCTCCCCATTATGCAAAAGGGTACTCCCCTTCTCCTACAGAATGTTCTGTCCGAGGAACGTTTTAGTCGCCCACCGGCACGTTATACAGAAGCCTCTTTGGTGAGAAAAATGGAAGAATTGGGCATTGGTCGCCCCTCTACTTATGCCCCCACCATACAGACGATACAGAACAGAGAATATGTAAGGCGTGGAGAAGATAGGGGCAACAAACGTACTATTACACAGATTGTGTGGGAAGAGAACAAAGACAGTCGCCCAAGAGTAAAGCACAAAACAGAAAATTTTGGTAATGAAAAAGGGAAGCTTCTCCCTACCGATATAGGGATTATCGTGAATGACTTCCTTGTGGCCAACTTCCCCAATGTTGTGGACTACAACTTCACGGCAATGATTGAGGAACAATTCGACAAAGTGGCAGAAGGAGATCTGCAGTGGCAAAACCTTATGCACCTATTTTATGACAAGTTCCATCCGACCGTAGAAAAAAATATGGAGTCTACCGGGAAGCATTACAACGGAGAGCGCATCTTGGGAAAAGATCCTGCAACAGGCAAAGAAGTCTCCGTCCGCATCGGACGATTTGGTCCTATGGCTCAGCTTTCTGCGACAAACGACCCAGAAAGCAAGCCCTCGTTTGCCTCCATCCCAGCTCACCTCTCTATTACATCTATTACTTTGGAGGAGGCTCTAAAACTGTTCGAGCTACCAAGACAATTGGGTATGTTTGAAGGCAAAGAGGTGTCTGTTTCCGTGGGACGCTTTGGTCCCTTTATCAAACACAACTCTGCTTTTGTCTCCATCCCCAAAGAGTACGATCTCTATACTGTTACGTTGCCACAAGCTGTAGAACTTATACAAAACAAAAGGGCCAAAGACAAAGAGTCAATTATAAAAACATTTGACCAAGATCCGGAACTTATGATACGCAAAGGACGGTTTGGAGCTTACTTAAACAAGGGAAAGATCAACGTAAAATTGACCAAAGAGCAAAAGGAGAATCCCCAACTGCTCACCTTCGAAGAGTGTGTACAACTGTTATCAACTGTATCCAGCTCCAAAAAGACGAAGAAAACAGCTTCTACCAAAAGCAAGAGTACAACACGAAAGAAAAGCGAAAAAGCCATAACTCAATGAGAGTTTTCTTAGAAATCGCTTACAACGGGGCCCCTTTTCAAGGATGGCAGGTGCAACCCAATGGGCCGTCGGTACAACAAAAAATAGAAGATGCTTTGTCTCTAGTATATAGGGAAAAAGTTTCCATCGTTGGAGCCGGGCGTACAGATACCGGGGTTAATGCCCTAAGCACAATGGCGCATACAGACCTCCCTTCGGATCGAGTGGAACTACATCGTTTACAGCACAGTCTAAACGGTATCCTCAGAGGGGATATTTATATCAAGAATATTCTACCCGTTCTACCCAAAGCACACGCTCGGTTCGACGCCACTTGGCGCACTTACAACTATTTCATTGCACAGCAAGAAAACCCTTTTTGGGGAAAGTGGACCTTGGTTATGAATCCTCTACCCGATGTAAAAAAAATGAATCAAGCGGCCTCTCGACTATTGGGAGAAAAAGATTTTACCAGTTTCAGCAAATTGCATACAGACACAAAAACAAATATCTGCAACGTCATTGAAGCCCAATGGACACCCATATACGACGGATCTATTCTAAAGTTTCAGATAACCGCTAATCGATTCTTGCGCAATATGGTACGCGCCGTTGTGGGTACGTTGGTAGAGGTCGGTATAGGGAAACGCTCTCCCGAAAGCATAACGCAAGTTTTAGAGCAACTCAACAGATCTGCTGCCGGTCCCTCTGTACCGGGAGAACCACTGTTTTTAGCCAAAGTGAGCTATCCCGACCATATCTTTTTGTAATAGAGGGTGTAAAAGTGGCAGAATCAGATATCCATTACTGACAAAAAGATCGCAAAACACACTATGTTTATGGAGTGGCAAGTTTATTGCTGGTGCAAGGACATTATAACACACAGATATCTTTCGATATGGACAAAGTAGAAAACACAAACGAGCAAACTCAAAAGCAATCGGTTGAATCAACCTCTCAACAAGAAGCAGATCAGAACAGTTCTCAGGAAAACATAGAAGAGCAACCCAAAGAGAACTCCGAAGCCAACGAATGCGCTGCTGTCAAAGAGCAACTACTAAGGACGATGGCAGAGTTTGACAATTACCGAAAGAGAACTCTTAAAGAAAAGGCAGAACTGATAAAAAATGGAGGAGAACGGGCTCTTGTTGATCTGTTGCCCATAATTGATGATTTTGACCTTGCCATAAAACATACAACGGACAAGGTCGGGGAGGATCCCATTCTTGAGGGAATTATGATCATATATAACAAGTTTTACGAATACCTCGCCAAGCAAGGAGTTAAAGCAATAGAAACAGAGGGAGCTGTTTTTGACGACAATTTCCACGAAGCAATTGCTGTAGTACCCGCTCCAACTCCTGAACAAAAAGGGAAAATACTTGATTGCGTAAAGAAAGGATATGTTCTAAACGAGAAAGTAATCCGGTATGCGCACGTCGTTGTGGGTGAGTAATTTTGCCTCACATCTCCACCGTCTTTAACCGATAGTAACAAGAAACGAAAACCAATGGCAACTAAAAAAGATTATTACGAAATACTTGGTGTTTCTAAAGGTGCAACTGAAGAGGAACTCAAAAAGGCTTATAGGAAATTAGCCATTAAATACCATCCTGACAAAAATCCGGGAGACAAAGAAGCCGAAGAAAAATTCAAAGAGTTGGCCGAGGCTTACGATGTTTTAAGTGATCCGGAGAAGCGTAGCCGTTACGACCAGTTTGGTCACGCCGGAGTAGATGGAGCCGGTGGAATGGGAGGATTTAGTACAGGAGGATTCTCTATGGAAGACATATTCAGTCGCTTTGGGGATCTTTTTGGTGGTCATTTTGGTGGAGGATTCGGCGGTTTTGGTGGCACAAGTGGACCACGAAAACATCGGGGAACAGATCTACGCATCAAAGTAAAGCTTACCCTAAAGGACGTCGCACTCGGCGTTGAGAAAAAGGTCAAAATCAAAAAAGACGTCAGTTGCTCCGTTTGTCACGGAAGAGGTACCACCGAAAGCGATGGCAAGAGGACTTGTTCTACTTGCAAGGGAGCAGGAGTTGTCTACACTGTGACAAACACAATGTTTGGTGCTATGCAAACACAATCGACCTGCCCCACTTGTAACGGATTGGGAGAAGTAATAACAAAGCCCTGCAAACACTGCAATGGAAAGGGAATTGAAAAGGGAGAAGAAACTGTCAGCTTCAAAATTCCGGCTGGAGTTGAAAACGGGATGCAACTCTCTATGTCCGATAAAGGGAATGCCGCTCCATATGGAGGATACAACGGGGATTTACTTATCTTGGTCCAGGTAGAGGAAGATGAAAATCTAATTCGCAATGGGAACGATGTCATCTATAATCTTCTCATCCCTATAACAACAGCAATCAAAGGGGGATCCGTAGAGGTTCCTACCATAGAGGGGAGGGCTAAACTTAAGATAGAACCGGGAACTCAACCGGGCAAAATCTTACGTATGCGCAACAAGGGTTTGCCCAATTTACACGGTATGGGAATGGGAGATTTGCTCGTGAACGTAAATGTTTTTATTCCTGAAATTAAAGACGATAAGGATTTGCAACTCGTCAATAAGATGGAACAGTCTCCCATTTTTCAGCCTACAGAAAAAGATAGAAAAGCTGTTGATAGAAAATATCGAGATATGCTACAATAGGGAACAAAAAACACATAGCCCCAACACTATGATAAGAAGAGCTACTCCGCACGAGAATAGATCCAAGTTGTCGTCTACTTTTACGATAATTTGTTTTCTAATTCTATTATGGAACAGCTCTTTGTATCTCTCTCGGGCACAACAAAATATTTTTCCCAGCGTTTCTTCTTCCGATGCCAATGTCAATGTTGTGGGCATCAATCAGCCAACTCTCCCATTCCACACACGAGTGAGCATCTTGATATCAACCCGAGATGATGCTTACATTTACTCCATATTTGGTCACGCCGCAGTCAGAGTTCAAAACTACGAAAAAGGCACCGATGATGTTTATAACTATGGTGTTTTCGATATGTCTCGTCCCGGTTTTGTTACTAGTTTCATTAGCGGTCATATAGACCAATATATGGTTTGCAAGGAACCATTTTCAACATATATTAGCGAGTATCTCTATAGGGGATCGGATATTTATGAATTGTATTTAAACCTCCCCTCTCAAACTGCAGTTGACATAGCGAACTATCTCGAGTGGAACATCAAGCCCGAGAATATGTATTACCTATACAATGAAGCTTTTGACAACTGTGCCACACGGCTCTATTCCCTTCTGGAAAAGCACTTACCCAACCATTCTATACACCTCTCTGCCGTTCCTCTTACCTGGCGACAAGCCATATATGATGAAGCAAAAGACTATCCTTGGTTCATTTTTGGACTAGATCTTGCTTGGGGTTCTCTTGCCGATAAAAAGATGACTCCGAAAGAACAGCTCTTTTTACCCACGAGGATGTATGCCATTTTAAAATCTGCATATATTACGGACAACCAAGGAGGAGATCAAAAAACGCTGGTAACGCAAATACACAAATATTCACGTCTTAATCCCGGCACACAGCCTCAGAAAACCCCGTGGTGGAAACATCCCGAATTCCTTCTAATTATTATTTGGATGTTATACGCTTGTTCTTCTTTTACGGCTAGGAGAACGAGATCCAAATTTGTATCCAACTTGAACAATTTTTTTTCTTCTGCACTACTTTTGGGCACGGCTATTATAGGAGGAGTACTTTTCTTTTTATCTTTCTGTTCTATACATCCATTTACAGCCCCCAACATCAACCTTTTGGTTTTCCATCCGGTTCATTTGCTGGCAATTCCCTCTATTTGGGGAAAATGGAAAGACAACAAAGTAGCTAAATCTTTGCGTTTCATTATCTTTGTGAGTCTTGTTGTACACGGTATTTCCTTACCACTTATGGGAATCAACTGTATCATTCTTTTTATAGATTTGACACTGCTTACTGTGTACAGAAACATCGACAGACAGTTTTGCAAAAAAGAGAAGAAAAACAGCAGTCTTTTTACAATATGAACATAAAGAGCAAAGTCTCCGCACTCTTAACTACCCTTATCACCTTGACTTCTATTGTTGAGGTTGTTGGACAAACTTTGCCACGAATGATAGTTTGTGTAAATGTAAAAGGGCTGAGAACTGACATATTATCTCAATACCGCTCCTCCTTTGAAGAAAATGGGTTTAATACCCTTTATAGAGATGGTATCATAATTCCCCAATTGGTTTTCGATTTCGATTTACACGATCCTGTCTGCGCCATTGCTTCGATCTATACAGGGACTTATCCACAAACCCATAAAATAGTAACCAAACTTACATACAACGAGGATGTTCAAATAGCTGGTTCTGTTTTTTATGACAAACGCTTTGACGGAATTTTTACCCAACAGCATTTATCTCCGCTGGCTCTAAAAAGTGAAACACTCTCTGATGTCCTCCAGATGGAAAGTTTGGGCAAAGCCCTCACAATCAGCGTTGCCGCAGAACCGGAGGATGCCTTGGCATCAGCTGGTTCCGAGTCCGATGCCGCTATTTGGATTGATCCCAAAAGCGGTAATTGGTGTACTTCTGGGTTTTATGGGAGTCTTCCTCAATCGATAGCGCAACTCAACACTTCGCAACTAGCTCGCAAAAATATCCAAGGAGCGTTGTGGAGCAGTCACAGCCTAAAAGATGCATCTCGTTTGCTCCCCTATAATGGAGGAGCTATGAACTTCGAGTATTCTTTTTCTTCCCCAAAAGGAATTGAAAACTTTATCTCTTCTCCTTTAGCGAACAATAGAGTTATTGAATTGGCTCAACATATCATAGGAGAAGAAGCAAAAAATTCGTCCCTACTCCCTACATTACTAAC
This sequence comes from Bacteroidota bacterium, assembly GCA_023396255.1. Classification (GTDB taxonomy): domain Bacteria; phylum Bacteroidota; class Bacteroidia; order Bacteroidales; family Porphyromonadaceae; genus Porphyromonas. The sequence continues at coordinate 11,395 of JAEWWU010000012.1, read as the reverse complement.
ATTAACTCTCAATGTTCGGGGGAGCGTGGATGGTCATTTGTTTTCCGATTACAGCATAGAGACTTACGATTCTTACAAGCGGACGAATGATGACATAGCCTCTCTCATCCAAAGCTTAGACAGAACAGTAGGACGCAACCGCTATGTTTTAATGCTCTGCTCTGCTCCAGGAAGTATTCCTATTCCCGAAAGAAGGCAATCTACAACTGCTCGTCGTGTTACAACCACCTTTGTTCCGGATCGTTGTATGGCTCTTACAAATATGTACCTTACAGCAATGTATGGTCGTAATACTTGGGTCAAGGAGATTAGAGATGGAATTCTTTTCCTCAACAGAGAAGCCATAGAAAAAGCCGGACTAACGGTTGCCAATATTAGAGAGAAAGTAGCCTCTTTCATCGCTGAGATGGAAGGGGTGGAGGCTGCCATACCCGCCTTGTCCAATCCAAACAACTTATCTCGCAGGCATCGTCGTATGTTGTTGGGACAAGCTATTGATCCCAAAGCCGATGTTTTGATTTTTCTGCATTCCGCAACACTCACATCCGGAGGACGAAATTATAATCATCAAAGAGTTTCCGGAGCCATCATATCAGGCCCTGCTTTCTTTTTAATCCCCAAAACATCTCCGCTGAAATTAGAAAGACCCATAGATGCTCTTTCTTTAGCACCCACAATAGCCTACATTCTGAGAATCAGACCACCGACGGATGCTCTGGCTCCTCCAATAACAGAGATACAGAATATAACAGACCACACAGAATAAATAATAACATCATATATGTCACTAAACACATTTTTAACGAACCTCTTCGGGAATAAGTCTCAAAGAGACCTCAAGGAGATTACCCCATACATCAATAAAATTGCGGATATCTACCCCAAAATAGAATCATTGTCCAATGACGATTTGAGAGAGAGAACTTCTATTCTGAAAGCCAAAATACAAGAATACGTTTCCAAAGAACGGTCAGAGATAGAAAAACTCAAGCAAGGTATCGAAGACTTGGATTTGGAGGAAAGAGAACAGACTTGGAATAAGATTGATAAGATCGATAAAGAGATTTTGGATAAAATGGAAATCGTATTGGATGAAATTTTACCAGAAGCTTTTGCCATAATTAAAGAAACGGCTCGACGATTTGCCCAAAACGAAACTATTGAAGTTACAGCAACACAAATGGATAGAGACTTATCTATTCATCACGATTTTGTATCGATAGAAGGGGAAAAAGCGGTTTATAAAAACCACTGGATTGCAGGAGGCAGTGAAATCACTTGGGATATGATCCACTACGATGTCCAACTCATTGGAGGTGTAGTGCTTCACAAAGGAAATATTGCCGAGATGGCAACCGGAGAAGGTAAGACTCTTGTGGCCACTTTGCCCGTATTCCTCAATGCACTTACCGGAAATGGAGTACATATGGTTACCGTAAACGACTATCTAGCAAAGCGTGACTCCGAGTGGATGGGACCTCTTTATATGTTTCACGGCCTAACTGTAGATTGTATAGACAAACATAAACCCAATAGCGAAGGGCGCCGAAAAGCCTACAATGCAGACATCACTTTCGGAACAAATAATGAATTCGGATTTGACTACTTAAGGGATAATATGGCCAACTCTCCTCAAGATCTGGTGCAAAGAAAACACAACTATGCCATTGTGGATGAGGTGGACTCCGTATTGATTGACGATGCTCGTACTCCTCTTATCATTTCTGGTCCCGTACCAAAAGGAGAGGACCAAATGTTTGAAGCTTTCCTTCCAAATGTGGAAAAGGTGGTCAATGCACAACGAACACTATGCAACAATCTCTTGATGGAGGCCAAACAGAAGATGGGGAGTGAGGACAAAAAAATACAAGAAGAGGGCTCCCTTCTCTTGTTTCGCTCTTTCAAGGGTCTACCCAAGTCCAAAGCTCTAATCAAATACTTGAGTGAACCGGGCATCAAGAGTTCTATGCTCAAAACGGAAGAATACTATATGCAAGATAATATGCGCCAAATGCATATAGTAACGGATGAGCTGTATTTTGTGATAGACGAAAAAATGAATAGCATAGAGCTGACAGATAAAGGGATTGACCTTCTTTCCAAGGGGATGAACGATCCATACTTCTTTGTTCTTCCGGACATAGCATCCCAACTATCGGAATTGGAGACAAGAGGATTGAATCCTGATGAATATGCTCAAGCCAAAGATGAGCTTGTCACCAATTATTCTGTAAAAAGTGAACGTGTTCACACGGTAAATCAGCTATTCAAGGCTTACACTTTGTTTGAAAAAGATGACCAATACGTTGTTATGGACAACAAGGTAATGATCGTAGACGAACAAACTGGGCGTATTATGGATGGAAGAAGATACTCCGATGGGTTGCACCAAGCCATCGAAGCCAAAGAACACGTCAAAGTGGAAGCTGCTACTCAAACCTTTGCTACCATCACCCTACAGAATTATTTCCGTATGTATCATAAACTGTCGGGGATGACGGGAACAGCAGAAACCGAGGCTGGAGAACTTTGGGACATTTACAAACTTGATGTAGTTGTTATCCCAACTAACAAGCCCGTCATCCGTAAAGATATGAACGATCGTATCTACAAGACGGCAAGAGAAAAGTACAGTGCTGTGATAGAAGAGATCAATACGTTGGTTCAGCAAGGAAGACCTGTTTTGGTGGGTACGACCTCGGTTGAAATCAGTGAATTGCTCAGTCGTATGCTTTCTCTACGGAAAATAGAGCATAACGTCCTCAATGCCAAACTGCATCAAAAAGAAGCAGATATAGTTGCTCAAGCAGGAAAAGCAGGGACAGTCACCATTGCTACAAATATGGCAGGTCGTGGAACGGATATCAAGCTCTCTCCGGAGGTTAAGGCTGCCGGAGGATTGGCTATCATTGGTACCGAACGTCACGAATCACGAAGAGTGGATCGCCAGCTAAGAGGACGCTCCGGTCGTCAAGGAGACCCCGGCTCTTCTGTGTTCTTTATCTCTTTAGAAGATCACCTTATGCGCTTGTTTGCCAGCGATAGATTAGCTTCTATGATGGATAAGTTGGGATTCAAAGAGGGGGATGTCTTGGAAGATCGAATGCTAAGCAAATCCGTGGAAAGAGCACAGAAAAAAGTAGAAGAAAACAACTTCGGAATTCGCAAAAGACTTTTGGAGTACGATGATGTAATGAATTCTCAACGAGAAGTAATCTACACACGTCGCCGTCACGCTCTAATGGGGGAAAGGATTGGATTGGACATTCTTAACACCTTGTACGATGTCACTGCTTCTATAGTTAATAACTATAAAGAGATTGAGGACTATGCCGGATTTTCAGCCGACTTGCTATCGACTCTGACAGTAGAAACTTCTTTATCCGTAGAAGAATTCAAGAATACGAAAGCTAACGCCATTATCGAGACAACATTTGACCAAGTATATGCTACATTCCGTCGTAAAATGGATCAAATTTGTACGGTAGCCTATCCCATAATACACAATGTGTACGAACAACAAGCAGCCAAATACGAACGTATTGTTGTACCCATAACGGATGGAGTTAGGGTATACAATATCCCCTGTAATTTGGAAGAAGCCAACAAAACCGAAGGCAAGAGCATCATAAAAGAGTTTCAAAAAAGCATCTGCCTGTATACTTTAGATGATGCGTGGAAAGAGCATCTCCGTGAAATGGATGAATTGCGCAACTCCGTGCAAAATGCCAGCTACGAAAACAAAGATCCTCTGCTCATTTACAAGTTGGAGAGTTATGAATTATTCCGACAAATGGTTGAGGATATGAACAAACGCAGTGCCAAAATTCTTATGAGAGCACGCATCCCTCTTTCCGACACCCAAGAACAAGTCCGTGAAGCTGCTCCCGAACACAAAACTGATATGAGCAAATACCGTACACAAAAGGACGAGATTGCAACTCAACAGGAAGCACAAAGGAGAGCCGGAGAAAGTGCGTCGGCAGCTCAGGCCCCCAAACAGCAACCTGTTCACGTGGAAAATAAAATCGGTCGCAACGAACCTTGTCCTTGTGGCAGTGGTAAGAAATACAAGAATTGCCACGGGAAAATGGCCTAATTGCAAACCTAAATGAACTAATCTAATACAAGAGTCCCGTTGCTCTATCGAGTGGAAACTTTTGCAGCGGGCTCTTTTTATTTTTCATATGATCTATTCGATGACCGGATTTGGCAAATCATCCGTTACTATACGTAGAATTACGTTTTCCGTTGCCATCCGTACCCTCAACAGCAAACAATGCGACTTAAGTATAAAGCTCCCATCGGCATTGAGAGATTTGGAATATTCTTGTCGCCCTATTATCTCATCGGCTCTTCAGCGTGGCAAAATAGACTTGAGTGTATCAATCGACTCGGGAAATAACACCCATACCGAAGAATTGGTTATTGACCAAGAACTATTTCTTCACTATTACAATGAGTTTAAGAATGCCATAGACCTGACTGGAGCTAAGAGCGAACCCGACTTTTCACGAATCTTATCTCTACCCGGAGTTTTGCACAACAGATCTGAATTTTCATCCCCCCTCACACAACAAGAAGTGGATCTTTTTGGTCAAGCTATTGATCAAGCAATTGCAGACACCTGTAATTTTAGAGAGCAAGAGGGGCGAATGTTGCAGCAAGTTCTTACCAAAAATGTAAACAATATTCGTCAATTGCTCAGACAGATCGAACCTTACGAGGCCGAACGCATTGACATTATTAAAAATCGACTTCAAGAACAACTGAGCAGTTTAGAAGATATTGCCTATGACAATGGTCGCTTGGAACAGGAATTGATTTATTATATCGAGAAACTCGATATCAATGAAGAAAAAAACCGTCTTGCCCACCATTTAGACTACTTTGTTGAGATTATGGATGGAGAAGACACAAACATCGGCAAGAAGCTGGGGTTTGTTGCTCAAGAAATCGGAAGAGAGATCAATACCCTCGGATCCAAAAGCAATAGTGCGCCAATGCAACAATTAGTTGTAAATATGAAAGATGAATTAGAACAGATAAAAGAACAGGTTCTAAATGTCTTGTAAAAACGTATTTAGAGATTAATAGCAAGCTATATCTCTCCTTTTTCGTACTTTTGTGCCACAGAATAATTTAATAATCAACCGTAAAACAAACAAAATGGCTACAACAGCTGATTTTAGAAATGGAATGTGCCTTGATATAGAGGGACAATACTTCTTCATCGTAGAATTTCTTCACGTTAAACCCGGGAAAGGTCCTGCCTTTGTTCGTACCAAACTACGCAACGTTGCAACCGGTCGAATATTGGACAAAACTTGGAATAGTGGAGTAAAAGTAGAAGAGGTTCGTATAGAGCGCCGTCCTTATCAATATCTCTACAGCGATGAAATGGGGTACAATTTTATGCACCCGGAAACTTTTGAACAGATTTCTATTCCGGGAAAAACCATCGAAGGTGTGGAGTTTCTGAGAGAAGGGGATATGGTAGAAGCTATGGTACACGCTGAGTCTGAAACTGTTCTCACTTGCGAACTCCCTCCTCACGTTACATTGAGAGTAACTCACACGGAACCCGGTATCAAAGGGGACACGGCGACCAACTCTCTTAAACCGGCAACCGTAGAAACAGGGGCAGAGGTACGCGTTCCCCTCTTTATTCAAGAGGGAGAACTGATCGAGATCGATACTCGCGATCGTTCTTACGTAGGCCGAGTAAAAGAATAAACTAATCTCACTTGCGTGACACCGATAAAGAGGAGTTTGCTCTTCGATAGAATAGTGCAAACTACTCCCTCACAAGGACAAGTTTTTACTTGTCCTTTTTTGTTTCTACACACATTAGAGTGATATTAGCTCCTGTATGGTTTCATTGAATACAGATAATCTTTTAGGGGAATGGCACTGTCTAAAAAATTCTTCTTATGTGATTGCGAAGCAACGAGAAGACTCCTCTTGCGAATGCTTTATATTTATCTCCGATGTTTCTCTTACAGCTGCCGATCGAAGTCGGAGAGGTGATGGAGAATTTTTCCCACGATCTAGGTATAGAAAATAGTGCTTTTATACAGATTCTCTTTTCGGAATCATACGGCTTCTGAATAATGCGTTTTCACGACAAAAAGCGGACGATTATCCTTTTCTATCAGGAATAATTGTCCGCTTTAAAGAAGCAATAGAGAACGTCTTCGTGTCGTCTATGCTTATTTTTTCAGAGCAATTTGTCTGCTTCTTCTTTGAGGGTTGCCTTGGTTTGAGCTCCTACCAATTTTTTCTGCAATTCGCCACCTTTCAAGAAAAGAATTGTAGGAATATTGCGCACCCCAAACTGCATAGGCAAGTCGCTATTTTCGTCTACATTTACTTTACCAACAACGATTGAGTCCTTATACTCTTCTGCCAATTCATCAATCAACGGACCAATCATTTGACAAGGACCACACCACGTTGCCCAAAAATCCAAAATAACGGGCTTACCCTCTGCCACAATCTCTGCATAATTCGCATCTGTAATTTCTCTTGCCATAATCCAGTAGTTTTTTCGATTACTATTTGTTTTACTATATCAATATATCGCGACAAATATACTACTTAATTTGATAAGTTATCCCTAATTCAGTAACACCTGTTTGGGTTGAAGGATAATTGTACTCTTCTTCTGAAGTATTTGCTACCATTTCATCAACCTCTACGGACAATTCATTTCCCGTCTTGGCATATTTGTCCAAACAATTGCAGATCCACGTCCCCGGTGTTATGGTAATTCCAGAGAAATTAACTTTTACATCTCCCACATTATCCGTTATCTCAATATTCATCCGCACATCCCCGGGGTTTTGCTCCACACTTTGCTTTAATTCTGTGATAAAGTCTTGGGTTATGTAAGCTATGGGAACAGATACCTGTACATTCTTTATCAGCTTATCTGCCACTTCTGGGAGCAAATCTATGGAGGAAATATTCAGTTCTAAATCCTCTTCATTCCACGGTTTGGATTGAATTGACCCACGAACCAATAAATACAACCCCTTCTTGCAATAGTTGCCATAATTGACAAAATTGTTCCCAAAAAGGGGAATGGTTGTTGTTCCCATTGTATCCTCGAGAGTAATGCGCGCAAATGGGGTATTTTTCCTCGTTATGCCTTGAAACGTTTCTGTTACTATACCACAAAAGATAACCCCTTTTCCTCTTATTTTTTCCAAATCGTTAAGCTCCTGCGTATTGGTATTGCAAAAGTGCTCCAAAATAAGGCGATATTCTTCTAATGGATTTGCGCTCAAATAAAGTCCCACCAACTCCCGTTCTTTATTGAGACGAATCAAATCGGACCACAATTCCGTTTTAGGGACTACTGGATGAGGAATTTCAACCTCTTCTTGTCCAAAAAACAGATTGTTAGTAACCTCTCTTTTTTCTTGCTGCACCACAGTCCCGTAGCGCAAAAGAGCTTGCAAAAACGTCTCATCCGGACGCTCCGACATAGGAGCAAAATACACTTCTCGTGGAAATCCAAAAGAGTCCAATGCTCCCGAAAGGACAAAAGACTCCATAGCCTTGCGGTTGCATTGTTTGAGGTCTACCCTTTCAACAAAGTCAAAAACATCGACGAACATACCATTGCTCTCCCGTTCTCTAATTATGGCATCTACAGCAGAGACCCCCACCCCCTTTATTGCACTAAGGCCAAAACGAATATTCCCCTCCTTATTGACGGAAAATTTACGTGTACTCTCATTCACATCTGGCGTGAGTACACCTATCTTAAGGCTACGACACTCGTCCATCAATTTGCTTATTTCCGAGGCATTGCTCAGATTTCGGCTCAGAGCCCCCGCCATATATTCGGCAGGGAAATTGGCTTTCAGATAAGCTGTCTGGTAAGCAACCCAACTATAACAGGTAGCGTGACTTTTATTGAAGGCATACTTGGCAAATTCCTCCCATTCTCGCCATATTTTTTCCAAAACTGACTTACTATGCCCCTTTTCTGTCCCTTGCTTGAGAAATTTGTCTCTAAGCTGGTTCATTTTCTCTATTTGCTTTTTCCCCATTGCCTTACGCAATGTATCACTCTCTCCACGGGTAAATCCTGCCAACTCTCGAGATAGAAGCATCACCTGTTCTTGGTAAATTGTTATGCCATAAGTATCTTTCAAGTAGCGTTCCATCTGAGGAATATCGTATTCAATGACCTCCAAACCGTGTTTTCGTCGAATAAACGAAGGAATTTTTTCCATAGGTCCTGGACGATAAAGGGCATTCATAGCAATCAAATCTTCAAAAGAAGAGGGCTTTAGCTCTCTTAGGTACTTCTGCATTCCCAAAGATTCGAACTGGAACGTTCCCACCGTTTTTCCCTCACAATACAAATTATAAGTAGCCGGATCATCCAACGGAATTCGGTCTATATCTAGACGTTTTCCGTGGCGTTTCTCAATATACTCTATGGCTTCCTTTATAATTGAGAGCGTTTTCAATCCCAAAAAGTCCATCTTAATAAGCCCCGTCTCCTCAATAACAGATCCTTCGTACTGAGTTACCAACAATCGCTCTCCCGTGCGACTATCAGTTGCGGTAGAAACCGGAACTACGGTATTTATATCTGCCTTTCCAATAATAATTCCGCAAGCGTGCACCCCGGTGTTACGAACATTTCCTTCCAACTGTCGGGCATATTTAAGGGTGTTGCGAACCTTTGGGTCTGTACTCACGGTTGCTTGCTGCAACTCCTTGTCATATTTGATTGCCTCTTCCAAGGTCACTTTCTTCACATCGGGGATACGGTCCGGAATCAGTTTTGCCAAACGGTTACTTTCCGGAAGTGGCAAATCTTCCACTCTAGCAACATCCTTTATGGCACTTTTACTGGCCATAGTTCCATAGGTAATAATATGGGCCACCCTCTCTTCTCCATACTTCTCAGTAACCCATCTAAGAATTTCGGCACGCCCATCGTCGTCGAAATCAATATCGATATCGGGCATAGAAATACGGTCGGGATTGAGAAAACGCTCAAAAAGAAGGTCATATTTGATAGGGTCTATATTGGTTATACCCAAACAATAAGCTACGGCCGAACCTGCGGCCGATCCACGACCAGGACCTACCGATACCCCCATACCACGAGCTGCCCCGATAAAATCTTGCACAATAAGGAAATAACCGGGAAAGCCCATCGTTTTTATGATATTGAGCTCAAAGTCCAAGCGCTCCCTGATTTCATCATTCAGGTCGTCCCCATAGTTGCGTTCCGCACCCAAGTAGGTTAGATGCCGCAAGTAATCATCGGCATTCTCAAACTCTTTCGGAATAGGGAAATCGGGCATTAAAGGGTCCGAGTCTATCGAATAGAATTCTATCTTATTCAATATCTCCAACGTATTTTCCAAAACATCCGGGTAATCGGCAAAAACAGCGTTCATCTCTTCTTGTGTCTTGACCCACTCCTGCTTGGAATAGCGCATACGGGAAGGGTCATCCAAGGCCCGTCCGGTACTAAGGCAAATAAGTCGATCGTGAGCTTCGGCATCTTCTTCGTTCACAAAGTGAGTATCATTGGTTGCAATAACCTTGACTCCTGTTTCCTGAGCCAATTGCATTATGGTGTCTGCCACTATTTTCTGTTTGGGATATATTTCCCTATCAGCTAAAGGATTATCCGTGCGATGTAATTGTATTTCCAAGTAATAATCATCGCCAAAAACGCCTTTGAACCAATTGATGGTATCCCGTGCGCGTTCATTGAATCCGGCCATAATATGCTGCGCGACCTCTCCTCCCAAACAAGCACTGCATACAATGATCCCTTCGTGATATTTTTGCAACAATTCTTTATCTATTCTGGGGCGATAATATTCTCCCTCTGTCCATCCCAAAGAAATCATTTTGATGAGATTCTTGTACCCTTGTAAGTTTTTTGCCAAAAGGATAAGGTGCCAACCACTTGCATCAATGGATCTTTTAGGATGATAAGGATCATAGGTACGAGGATCTTTGTTAAAACGGGAACGTCTGGCACAATACGCCTCACACCCCAAAATGGGGACAAATAACTGTTTCTTAAGAGCAGCCAATTGATCTTGCAACTGCTGCAACAAAGTCTCGTTGGAATTATCTTGCTGAGAACTTTCTTGCAATGCCTTGATCTCCTTCTCTACACTTTTTATTTCGCTCTTCTTGGAAGAGTTCTTCTTGGCCACATAGTTGTAGAACTCTTTAATACCAAACATTGCTCCGTGGTCCGTTAGAGCGATTCCAGACATACCGTCTGCAATTGCTTTATCTACAAGAGCAGGGATAGAAGCTTGACCGTCCAAAATAGAGTACTGGGAGTGAACGTGCAAGTGAACAAAAGGTCTCATCGATATCTGTATTTGTTGTGATGTAGTACGAAGTTTTAGCTACAACAAAGGTAACGATTTGAAGAGTGAGAGCAAAAAACAGGTTTCGGTTCACTAAAAAACGACAAAAGGCTTATTTCGAAAGAAAAATACCCCATTAATTCTGTCCCCCAAACCGATGTAAAGCACGAAAAAGTGATTCCATTTACACAATGTACGAAAAGGTTTATGCGCAATGTATTCAAAATTCTATTCTATATTGATAAGACCAAAGCAGACAGGACAACGGAAATTCTATGTCACATCACCATTGACGGAACAAATGTGGTGATAACCACAGACGAAGGCGTTATTCCTCGCGATTGGAGCGTAAAGCAAGGGAAAATAAAAGACGAATGATGTAGCCAAATACGAGAACAGGCAGTAAGAAATACCTTTTTACTGCCTGTTTTAGTGGATTTGATAACCTGTAATAGTCAAGACTTGTTCTGACAATTATTTTACTATCAGACAAAGAAAGTGTCAGATGTTTGTTGTGAAGTTACGTAACTATCTTCAGTTCCACAACGGGATGGCGTTTTATCAACCTCATTCGGTTTTGTCGTTTCCTGATTTTGGAGTTGATATTTCCTTGCGACAGAGATTTCTTCGATAAAAGTCTGCATGGGTGTTTTCCCGAAACAGTACTTCCCGGAATGGATTCTTTCGGTGTTATAAGAGTTCATCCACGCATCGAGGTCTGCTTGCAGCTGCTCAATAGTGGTATATATTTTCTTTCTGAATGCGATAGCATAGAACTCATTCTGCACGGTTCTATTGAATCTCTCGCAGATGCCATTTGTCTGTGGGCTTTTCGCCTTGATTTTAGAATGGTCTATATCCTCTACAGACAGATACAGTTCATACTCATGGTTTTCTCTGTTTCCGCAGTATTCCGTTCCTCTACCTGTGAGCATACGCATCAGCTTTAGGTTATGTTGCTCGAAAAAAGGAATAATCCTATCATTGAGCATATCGGCAGCGACAAGCGCATTCTTTCTGTC
>JAEWWU010000005.1 GCA_023396255.1 Bacteroidota bacterium | reverse complement strand
AAATTGGGCGATGGTTCGCCCGTAGGTTATCCGCCCCATTATCGGAGCTTGTCCCGACTTGTCCAATCCGCTCTTTTTCAGGTAGAGCAACACCTTGAATTTGTCTGTTTGCATACGCTTCTTTTTTATGGGCAAAGTTACCCGTTACCGAAGCGTTCTCAGCTACGCAAGACATTGTGGTACAAAGAATAAGCAACGTAATGATAGAAAATAGAGTTACCGAACCCTCCTCCATCAGTTACCTCATCTTGCCTCATCGTTACCATTCAAAGAACCTACTAACGATTTGGTAACGGAACTTCTGCATAAATCCACTTCTTCTGCACTTTACCCCTCTGTGTAGAACATAGAGAAATACTGCAAATCCATCTCATTTCCGTTTACTTACCTTCCATCCTCGCCCTAATACCTAATACCCTTTCCTCGAATAGTTCCTATCGTTTGGGCGATTTTGGGGGAATTATTTTCTGATAATTCCCTGCAAATTTTTCTTTTGTCCGAGCAAATTTTTTCTTGATCCGAAAACCAATCTTTTTAGTGGTATTTTGACTTCTCTTTTTTGCAATTCAGAGGTTTGTGCATTCAGATAAAGTTGAATTCATCGATGGGTTCCTGTGGTCGAGTGGGTAGTGATTCCTTTGAGGGATAGGATCGGCGGAAAAAGAAGTTTTCTTGTGTAAATCAATTATATATACTATCTTTGCCCTCAAAGAACCGGTCTTGAGGCACGTTGTAGGTGTCCGGGACGACGGACGTAGGTGGAGGAAACCAATGCGTAAGCGGTTCCCTCCTTTTTGTTTTTAGGAAGGGGAGTAATATCCCTCGGTGTTTATTGCAGATCTCAAGATGATAACCAAAGAACAAGTAGAAGCGGTGGTGCGTCCGCTCATAACAGACCCACAAGAGTTCCTCGTTGCGGTCAAGGTTTCGGCAGACAATTTTATTGTCGTGGAAATAGATCACCTAAAAGGGGTGGATATTTCTCGTTGTGCCCAGTTGAGCAAAGCCATTGAAGCCTGTTTCGATCGGGAAGTAGAAGACTATTCACTCGAGGTGGCTTCTTACGCTTTAGGTGCACCTTTCTTGGTGCCTCTGCAATACCTTAAATATATGGGGCATCCCGTTACAGTAGTCTGTAAAGATGGAATGCGGTATGATGCCGTTTTGACCCAAGCGCATCTCTCCGAAGATCGAAGTTCGCTCATTTCCATTTCGATAGAGATCGAAGAAAAAGTACCGGTAGCGGAGGGAAGCAAGAAAAAAGTTTTGCAAAAGAGAACCATTGAACTTCAACCCGAACAACTAAAAAAGGTGGCATATCGCTTTTGAGGTATTGTCTCGCTTTAGAAGAAATAAATAACACTCAATATATGGCTAAAAAGAACGAATCGGCAGGAATGACAGAGTCCTTGGCCGAATTTAAGGAACTAAAGAACATAGACAAGGCAACTATGGTGCACGTCTTGGAAGACTCTTTCCGTGGGGTGCTTGCCAAAATGTTCGGTTCGGACGATAATTTCGATGTGATTGTCAATCCCGAAAGTGGAGACTTTGAAATTTGGCGTACCCGTACCGCTGTTGCCGACGGAGCCGTACAAGATCCCAACAGAGAGATAGCTCTTTCCGAAGCGCACACCATCGACCCCCAAGCCGAAGAGGGTGACGATGTAACCGATTCGGTTGATTTCCTGTCTTTTGGTCGTAGAGCCATCTTGACCTTACGCCAGACCCTCTCCGGAAAAATTCTCGACCTGCAAAAGGAAAACTTCTACAACACGTTCGTTGCTCGTATCGGCAAACTGATTTCAGCTGAAGTTTATCAGGTTTGGAAACGAGAAGCCCTGTTGCTCGACGATGAGGGGCACGAATTGCTTATGCCCAAGAGTGAACAGATCCCGGGGGACTTCTTCCGCAAAGGGGATACCGTGCACGCTGTTATTGAGAGAGTGGAAAACGAAAACAACAATCCCAAAGTAATTGTGTCTCGTACAAGCCCCGAGTTCCTTAAACGTCTCTTTGAACTCAACGTCCCCGAGATTGCCGATGGGCTTATCACGATAAAAAGAGTGGCGCGTATTCCGGGGGAACGAGCAAAGATGGCTGTAGAATCGTACGACGATCGCATCGATCCCGTGGGAGCTTGTGTGGGGGTGAACGGAAGTCGTATTCGTGGTATTGTGCGTGAGCTTAGAGACGAAAACATTGATGTGATGTCTTATACCTCAAATCAAACACTTTTTGTTCAAAGAGCTTTGAGCCCAGCCAAGGTCTCTTCTATCGACTTGCTCGAAGAAGAACAACGCGCCGAGGTTTATCTGCGCCCCGAAGAAGTGCCTTTGGCCATCGGTAAAAATGCGTACAACATTAAATTGGCTTCTGCTTTGACCGGTTTGCAGATAGAAGTGTTTAGAGATGTGGACGAAGCAGCTGAAGAAGATATTTACTTGAGCGAGTTCTCGGACGAGATAGACGAATGGGTAATTGATACTTTGGAGGCAATCGGTTGCAATACGGCTCGTTTGGTTTTGATGAAACCACGCGAAGAACTTATTCGCCAAACAGACCTCGAAGAGGGTACCATAGACCACGTAATGAGGATATTGGCTTCCGAGTTCGATTTTGAAGAACTCAAGGAGATGAATATCCCCAACTCCAACTTGAAAGTACTCAACATAGACATAACCGCAGGGGCAGCCGCAGAGCCGGCCATCGTGGACCTCGATCGGGGGCAGGACATTGAACAAGACGAATTGGCAGAACCCGAAACTTCAACCGAAGAAGACCAATAAGACTCTCGGTTTAGAGAAAACAAAAGAACGCAAAATCAGAAGTAATACAGAAAAATAAGAGCTATGTCCATAAAACTTTTCAGTTTAGCCAAAGAATTAAATATAGGGGTGAATACCCTTGCCGGGTTCCTCAAGGAAAAGGGCAAAGAGGTGGAAGAAAACAATCCTAATACCAGAATAGAAAACGAAGATGTAAACTTTATCTTGGATAAGGTAGCCGGCTCTGTACCTTCTGAAACGCTCCAAAAGGCGGCTAAAAAGTTTGCAAAGAAAAAGAGTACCGAAGCCGAGGTGCTTCGTGCCGAAGACAAGCAACCCGAAAAGTCTGTAACTCCTTCTGCTCAAGACGCTCAGTCGTCCTTGTCAGTTGAACCTATTTCCGGACCCAAGATTATCGGTAAGATAGACATTGATAAGGGAGGAATTAAGAAAGAGATGCCGGAAAATCCGGTTGCACAGGCTCAAGAAACAAAACCGACAGAAGCTCCTCAACCCGAGGTGGCAGAGAAAAAACAAACTCCTTCCACTCAGGTGGAAGAGCCTAAACAAGAGGTTCTTGCTCCTAAGGTGAGCAAGAAAGAGGAAAAAGAGAAAAGGGCTTATCCCGTATCTGAAGAGAAGAAAAAAGAGTCCCAAAGTACAGTGCCGGTAGAGCCCGAGCCGAAGCAAGAGAAGTCCGAGGCGGTGGAGAAGAAGCCTACTTTGGAGGAAGAAAAACCTCTCCCAAAGGTGGAAGAAAAGGAGTTGGTTGTTTCGCAAGACACTCCGATGGGCAAAGAGGAGGCTTCGCAGACCACGGAGCCGGAAATATTCCGCATAGAAGCCCCTACTCCCGAAAACAAAATAAAAGTTCTTGGGAAGATCGATCTCAATGCCATCAATAGTAACACCCGTCCTCGTCGCAAAAGCAAAGAGGAGCTCCGCAAAGAAAAACTCAAGAATGCAACACCTGTGGATGCTGCATCGGGAGATGGGAAACAAAAGCGTCGCAGGGTGAAAAAGAATGCTGTGGACATCAAATCGGAAGCTGCCAGAGGGGTAGACCGTGCAAGTCTGCCATCCGGAGACAGAGACAAGGGGACCCACGGGAATAATGCTGGTAGTAATCGTTCCGAAAGCGGACGGCGCAATGTTCCCAAAGCCAATAAAAAATCACAGCACGCTCGCCCCGAGGTAACGGATGAAGATGTACAAAGGCAGGTAAAAGAAACCTTGGCGCGTTTGACCAACAAACGTACCGGTTTTGGTAAAGCGGCTAAATACCGCAAGGATAAGAGGGATGCAGCTCGCTTGGCAGCAGAGGAGGCTATGGGTCGCTCTCAAGAAGAGAGCACCACATTGAAGCTGACGGAGTTTGTAACCGTAAGCGACTTGGCCAATATGATGGATGTACCCGTAAACGATGTTATTGCTACTTGTATGAGCATCGATATGATGGTTTCTATCAACCAACGTTTGGATGCCGAAACCATCAAAATTGTGGCAGAAGAGTTTGGGTTTACCACCGACTTTGTAAGTGCCGATGTAGTCGAAGCCATCAATGCCGATGATACACAGGATGCCCCCGAAGACTTGGAACCTCGCGTCCCCATCGTAACCGTGATGGGACACGTAGACCACGGTAAAACCTCTCTTTTGGATAGTATCCGAAATGCTGATGTTACCGCTGGTGAAGCTGGGGGGATTACTCAACATATCGGAGCTTATAACGTGAAGCTCAAGAGCGGGCGACATATTACCTTCTTAGATACTCCGGGGCACGAGGCCTTTACTGCTATGCGTGCTCGGGGAGCGCAGGTTACAGATATTGCTATCATCATTATTGCTGCCGATGATATGATTATGCCGCAAACAATCGAAGCCATCAACCACGCAACAGCGGCCGGAGTTCCTATGGTGTTTGCCATCAACAAGATAGACAAGCCGGGAGCCCAACCCGATAAAATCCGCGAGCAATTGGCTAATATGAACTTCCTCGTGGAAGAGTGGGGTGGCAAATATCAGTGTCAAGAAATATCAGCCAAGAAAGGTATAGGTGTGGAAGATTTGTTGGAAAAAGTTCTCCTTGAGGCAGATTTGTTGGAGCTCAAAGCCAATCCCAATCGACGGGCTTCCGGTTCGGTAATAGAGTCTTCTTTGGATAAAGGACGGGGATATGTTTCTACCGTTTTGGTTCAAAATGGAACGCTCAATATGGGTGATATTATTTTGGCAGGGAAATACTTCGGGCGTATCAAGGCGATGTTCAACGAACGCAACCAGCGCATCAAGACGGCCGGTCCTTCTACCCCGGTACAGGTGTTGGGCTTCAATGGTGCCCCCTCGGCAGGTGATGCTTTTAATGTATTGGAAACAGAACAGGAAGCCAGAGAAATCGCCAACCGAAGAGAACAACTTCAAAGGGAACAAGGGTTGCGTACCAAGCGTATGCCGACCTTGGATGAAATCGGACGTCGTATAGCCATCGGAAACTTCCAAGAGCTCAACCTTATTATCAAGGGAGACGTGGACGGATCGGTACAAGCCCTTTCGGATTCTTTGATCAAGCTTTCCACTCCCGAAATTCAGGTCAATGTTATTCACCACGCAGTGGGGCAGATTTCCGAGTCGGATGTCGTTTTGGCAACAGCATCGGATGCCATTATCATAGGGTTCCAAGTACGTCCCAGTGCGCAGGCTCGCAAAAATGCCGAGCAAGAAGGGGTCGAAATCCGCACGTATTCTATTATTTATGATGCTATCAACGAAGTCAAAACCGCTATGGAGGGGATGCTTTCTCCGGAAATCAAAGAAAACTTCACCGCCAATATCGAGGTTCAGCAGGTATTCAAAATCAGCAAGGTGGGTACCATTGCCGGTTGTATGGTTATCGAAGGTAAGGTTAAGCGAACCGACAAAGTACGCGTCATTCGCGATGGTATCGTAGTCCACTCCGGAGTATTAGAGTCTCTCAAACGCTTCAAAGATGATGTGAAAGAAGTACCTATGGGGTTGGAATGCGGTTTGAATATCAAGAACTTCAACGACTTGATGGAAGGAGATATCATAGAAGCTTTCGAAGAAATAGAAGTACGAAAGAAGTTGTAATTTCCGATCCGATAGTAAAGTTTTCTTGAACCACGGAAATATCATCGTTTTGCAGGCACAGACAAAGGGGTTGCTATGAACTGGATAGATTGGGTGTTGCTAATCCTATTTTTACTGTCTTTCTTATCCGGTCTCAGAAGCGGGCTGATCAGCAGGGCCTGTAATGTGGCTGGTTTGGCACTTGGGTTACTGATGGGCAAAGTTTTTGCCCCATCGGTAGCCCTTTTTTTGCAAGCTCATTTTTCTCCCATCCCCGCAGATATGCTACCCTTTGCTTCGAGAGCTGTTGTGATTATTCTTTTCATTATTGCAGGGGCTGTGGTTGGCGGTGTTTTGGGTAGGGGGATAAACAAAACCCCTCTGTCTGTGGTTAATAAAGTGCTGGGAGGAGTGCTTGCCACGGCGTTGTCGGTCTTTGCCTTCAGCGTTCTTTTTACAGCCATTGATGCGGTTTGCATTACCGCCAAGGAGATTAAGTGGGGGAGGCCCAAGAGTGACCCGCGGGAGCACTCTTTGTTATACCAACCCGTTCAATCTTTTTTTCCAGCGGTCATATCGCTTTGCTCCTCCCCCAATGACATAGAATCAGAAGAAACAATACAAGACAATGAATCCGAAGAATTCAGATAAAAGCCCTGAACCCAAACTTTCTCAAGACGAGATTCTAAACGATATTACTCGGAGCGAGTACAAGTACGGCTTCGTAACCGATATACATACTGAGACGATTGAAAAGGGTTTGAGCGAACAAACCGTGCGTCTCATCTCCGAAAAGAAAGGAGAACCCGAATGGTTGCTGGAGTTCCGCCTACAAGCATATCGCCATTGGCTTACAATGACGCAACCCCGATGGGCACACCTCAATATTCCGGAAATCGACTATCAAGACATTATCTACTATGCTGCTCCCGGTCAAAAGAAACAAGGGGAGAGTACTGAGTTGGACCCCGAATTGGAAAAGACTTTCGATAAGTTGGGCATTCCGCTCCACGAGCGCGCTATGTTGAGTGGCAATAGCAATATGGCGGTGGATGCAGTAATGGATAGCGTCTCGGTAAAAACTACTTTCAGAGATAAATTACAAGAGTTGGGCATCATCTTTTGTTCCTTTAGTGAAGCTGTTAAAGAGCACCCGGATTTGATCAAACGCTATTTGGCCTCGGTCGTAAGCTATAAGGACAACTTTTTTGCTGCTCTCAATTCGGCTGTCTTTAGTGATGGTTCGTTTGTTTACATACCCAAGGGGGTTCGTTGCCCTATGGAGTTATCTACCTATTTTCGAATCAATGCTCGGAATACGGGGCAATTTGAACGCACCCTTATTGTTGCCGACGAAGGGGCTTATGTGAGTTATTTGGAAGGATGTACCGCCCCTATGCGAGATGAGAATCAGTTGCATGCTGCCATTGTAGAAATTATTGCCGAGACAGATGCCGAGGTTAAGTACAGTACTGTTCAGAACTGGTATCCGGGAGATAAAGACGGTAAGGGTGGGATCTACAATTTTGTAACCAAAAGAGGACTGTGTAGAGGAGATCGCTCCAAAATATCGTGGACGCAGGTGGAAACGGGTTCTGCCATTACGTGGAAATATCCCAGTTGCATATTGCAGGGGGACTATTCGGTGGGTGAGTTTTACTCCGTGGCAGTGACCAACAATCACCAACAAGCGGACACCGGAACCAAGATGATTCACTTGGGTGCCAATACCCGTAGTACGATTGTTTCCAAAGGGATCTCTGCTGGTTACAGCCACAATAGCTATCGAGGGCTGGTGCGTATAGGTAAAAAGGCAGATAATGCTCGTAACCACTCTCAGTGCGATAGTCTTCTTTTGAGCGACCACTGCGGAGCGCACACATATCCGTATGCCGATGTGCAAAATGATTCGGCGATATTGGAGCACGAAGCCACAACATCTAAAATCAATGAAGACCAACTCTTTTACTGCAATCAACGAGGGATAGATACCGAGGAGGCTGTTGGGCTAATCGTGAACGGTTATGCCCGAGAAGTAATGAACAAACTTCCTATGGAATTTGCCATAGAAGCCCAAAAGCTTTTGACCATCTCTTTGGAGGGGTCGGTCGGATAACCTTGCCTGAATCAATTTTGTAAAAGTCGATACCTTTTCAATCAATAACACACAATGAGCAACAACATATTATTAGACATAAAAGACCTGCATGCATCTGTACAGGGCAAAGAAATCCTTAAGGGAATCAACCTAACCATTCGCCCCGGAGAGATACACGCCATTATGGGCCCCAATGGGAGTGGAAAGAGTACCCTCTCGTCAGTCCTTGTTGGGCATCCCGCTTTTGAGATAACCCGGGGAACAGTGACTTATGAAGGGGAAAATCTTTTGGAAATGTCTGCTGCCGAACGGTCGCACAAGGGGATGTTTTTGAGTTTTCAGTATCCGGTTGAGATCCCGGGTGTGAGTATGACCAATTTTATGCGCACAGCTATGAATGCCAAGCGTATGGCTTGTGGCGAAAAACCGGTGGGGGCTGCCGAGTTTCTCAAACTGATGAAAGAGAAACGTGCCTTGGTAGAGTTAGATGATAACCTTTCGAAGCGAGCTGTGAACGAAGGCTTTTCGGGAGGAGAAAAGAAGCGAAACGAAATATTTCAAATGGCAATGTTAGAACCCAAACTCGCAATCCTCGATGAAACCGATAGCGGGTTGGATATCGACGCTTTGCGTATTGTTGCCAAGGGGGTTAATGCTTTGCACACTCCGCAAACTTCTTCTATTGTCATTACTCACTACCAACGTCTTCTGGATTATATTAAACCTCAGTTTGTGCACATCCTTTATAAAGGACGCATCGTTCATTCCGGAGGTCCGGAGTTGGCTCTGAGATTGGAAGAAGAAGGTTACGATTGGATCAAAGAGAGTTGTGACTAAGAGACTAAATCTCACTTCTATTTACCTTATATGACAGAAATAGCACCTCACAAGCAATATATAGACCTATACTTGGAGCATAAATCTTTGGTGGAGAGAGATGCCCCTTCTTTACTTAATGAGAAGAGGGAGTTTGCCTGCCAGATGCTCCGAGAAATGGGGCTTCCCCCTTTTAAGAGCGAGGAGTATCAGCGTATTGATGTTCCTTCGGCTTTTGACAAGAATTACGGATTGAATCTTAACAGGGCAATTCTTCCGGCAGAAGATTCGCTCGCTTATAGTTGTGACATCGATAAAGAGGACTTGGCTGTTAAGTCATCCGTGTTCAACGACGATTATCGCCAAACCTTTTTTGAGAATGCCAAGCGGAGATTGCCCAAAGAGGTCTTTGTTGGCTCTATTGTTGAATTTGCAACTCTGTATCCGGAAATTGCAGCAAAGCATTATGCCAAAGCTGCCGAGGTGGATACGGACGGGTTAGTTGCCCTCAATACAATGCTGGTACAGGATGCCTTTGTTCTCTATATTCCCAGAGGCGTTCGGGTAGAGCAACCGATTCATTTGGTACAAATGCTTCGATCCGGGGTGGATCTCCTTTGTAACCGTCGCGGGTTGGTGATTTTGGAAGAAGATGCCAAGGCAACTCTTCTGGTTTGTGATCATACTTTGGATAGCGTAGACTTCTTGGTCAATCAAGTAATAGAAGTGTATGTTGCCAAGAAAGCACACTTTGAGTTGTACGATTTGGAAGAAAATAGTAGCAAAGTGACTCGGTTTTCTTCGTTCTTCGTTCGTCAAGAGGCAAATAGTTGCGCTGCGGTACGCTGCCTCACTTTGAACAATGGTGTTACGCGTAACAATATTCGTGCCCGTTTTTTGGGTCCCAATGCAGAAATTTCCGTTGATGGTTTGGGTATCGGAGGCAATAGTCAATATATAGACAACCTTATGCGTGTGGAGCATACCCGACCCGACTGCAAGAGTAATCAACTCTTCAAGTACATCCTAAACGATCAAGCATCCGGAGCTTTTAGCGGTCGTATTTTTGTTGCCAATGGAGCACAGCATACGGAGGCATTGCAAAACAATCGCAACTTGTTGCTCTCTTCCTCTGCCAAGATGTACTCTAAGCCACAGCTGGAAATTTATGCCGATGATGTGAAGTGTACCCACGGGCTTACTACGGGCGAATTGGACGAAGAGGCTCTTTTTTATATGCAGCAGCGCGGAATACCGGAAGAGCAGGCTCGCATTATGTTGAGTATAGCCTTTGCCGATGATATTGTGCGCTTGATCCCCTTAGAATCTCTGCGCAATAAGGTGTATGAGGTTATAGAATCTCGTTTTAGTGGAGATGTCTGCAGTCATAAACATTGTAGTAAATGTGGTAAGATGATTTTCTAATCCACCTATCCAAACAACGTCTGGGGATGTATCCGAGTTCTTTTGGATGCATCCTTTTTTGTTATCCTCTTATGGGGTAACAATGGATATACAGTCTTCTCTATCTTCTCTTTTGGCTATCCTTTTGAAAGATGAGATCTTTCTCAACTGTTGCTATGGATGAGTGGTGGAGAGGTTATGTCGGCTTTGAGGTTAAGATGATTCTTCTCCTTTGGAGCATTAGCTATTTTGTTCTTTTCAATATCAGTTTATCTTTCGAAGGGGTGGCGTTCAATGGAGACGGCAAAGTCTAATGCTCTGTTTACTCTTTCTCGAGAATGTGTTTAGTAAAGATTTCGCACCTATATACGCTGAATTTCAGTAGTCAGATATACAAAAAAGAGACACCCTTTTGTGAGTGTCTCTTTTGGTGAACTGCCTGGGGCTCGAACCCAGGACCCCATCCTTAAAAGGGATGTGCTCTACCAGCTGAGCTAGCAATTCAACCCGTGTGCCTTACCGAAGGTTTCTCTGTAAGACGCTGCAAAGATAGCTCTTTTTTTGAAATCTGCAAGATGTCGTTCTTTTTTCTTCTCAAGAAGGTGTTCGCAAAAGGGGGATGATAAGGAATCTTTACAAGGTATATACAAGAAAACTTGTATTTTTGTGGGAAGTAATTACCAAACCAAACACTTTTGCGCAGCAAAAATATGGATATAGCCTCGGTTTACAACCCATCGAACATTGAAAGCAAATGGTACAGCTATTGGCTGTCTCACAATCTTTTTTCTTCTGTCCCTAATCAAAAGCCTGCTTACACGGTTGTTATTCCTCCTCCCAACGTAACGGGGGTGTTGCATATGGGGCATATGCTCAACAATACCATACAAGATATTCTCATACGTCACGCACGACTCAAGGGGTTTAATGCCTGTTGGGTGCCGGGCACAGATCACGCTTCTATCGCAACAGAGGCCAAGGTGGTGGGAAAACTGGCAGAGCAAGGAATAAAAAAGGACGATTTGACCAGAGAGGAGTTTCTCAAGCACGCGTGGGATTGGACCGAGAAGCACGGAGGAATTATTTTAGAACAGCTCAAGAGACTGGGGGCTTCTTGTGACTGGAACCGAACCGCCTTTACGATGGATGAGGCCCGTTCCGAAAGTGTGATAGATGTTTTTTGCGAGCTCTATAATGCCGGGCTTATCTACCGAGGAGTGCGCGTGGTAAACTGGGATCCGCAGGCACGCACAGCTCTCTCTGATGAAGAGGTTGTCTATCAAGAAGTGCACGGAAAACTGTTCTATCTCCGCTATTACATAGAGGGTTCGGACAACTATATTGTAGTGGCAACCACTCGTCCCGAAACCATTATGGGCGATACGGCTGTGTGCATCAATCCGGACGACCCTCGTTATACACATCTCAAAGGAAAGCGTGTAATTGTTCCTTTGGTGGGGCGTTCTGTGCCTGTTATCGAGGATGAGTATGTAGATATGGAGTTTGGTACGGGGTGTCTCAAAGTAACCCCGGCGCACGATATCAACGACTATCAGCTGGGCATTAAGCATCGCTTGGAAACCATTGATATTTTTAACGACAATGGAACCTTGAACGAGCAGGGTGGGGTTTATGCCGGAATGGATCGTTTTGATGTTCGTAAAAAGATTGAGCAAGATTTGACCGATGCCAATCTGATGGAACGAGTAGAAGACTATACCAATAAAGTGGGGTATAGTGAGCGTACGCACGTGGCCATAGAACCCAAGTTATCTATGCAGTGGTTTCTTAAGATGGAGGAGCTTTCCAAGCCGGCGTTGAATGCCGTTCTAAGCGGGGAAATCAAACTTATTCCCAATAAGTTTATCAATACCTATCGCCATTGGCTGGAAAATGTCAAAGATTGGTGCGTTAGTCGCCAGCTATGGTGGGGGCATCGCATTCCTGCTTATTACCTGCCCGATGGTCAGGTTGTGGTGGCAGCCTCTTTGGAAGAGGCATTGCAGAAAGCCCGACTGCTTTCCGATGGGGCAAACTTGACTGCTGCCGACTTGCGTCAAGACGAAGATTCTTTGGATACTTGGTTCTCTTCTTGGCTTTGGCCGTTGTCTCTGTTCGGCAACGCCGTGCAGGCTCCCTCCGAGGAGGCGCAATACTATTATCCCACGGCAGTTTTGGTCACGGGACCGGATATTCTGTTTTTCTGGGTGGCAAGGATGATTATTGCTGGGTATCGTTATCGTCAGTTACCGCCTTTCAAAGATGTTTACCTCACGGGTATTGTTCGTGACGACAAAGGGAGGAAGATGTCTAAAAGTTTAGGCAATTCGCCTGACCCGTTGGATCTGATAGACCGCTATGGAGCCGATGCAGTACGTATGGGACTGATGATGGCTGCTCCTGCAGGAAATGACCTTCTGTACGATGAGTTGCTCATAGAACAAGGACGCAACTTTTGCAATAAGGTTTGGAACTGCTTCAGACTGATTTCAACAATGAAAGTTGATGATAACAAACAAGCGGATGAAGCAGCTCTTTATGCAACCCGTTGGATGGAAGCCAAAATAGCTTCGATTACCTGTGAAATAGAAGACTTGTACGGAAAATATCGCCTAAGCGAAGCTATGATGCTTTTGTATAAGTTGTTCCGAGACGATTTTTCATCTTTCTTTCTCGAAGCCATTAAACCACCCTACGGAGAGGCCTTGGATAAAGAAACACATAGGCGCACTATTGAGTATATGGATTACTTGTTGCGTTTGTTGCATCCTTTTATGCCTTTCATCACGGAAGAGTTGTGGCAAAATCTCAAACAGCGTAGCGAGGGAGAGAGCATAATGTATGCAGAGCTCCCTGACGTCTACTGCAAGGATTCCGACTTGGAAACCGAAGTCGAAATGGCACGCACAATTATTACGCAACTGCGTAATATTCGTAACACCCACGGATTGCCCTCCAAGGAACTATTGACTCTTTACACAACCGAGAACCATTCTCAAGGCACTGATCATCTCATTCTGAAATTGGGAGGAGTGGAGCACATAGATGCACAAAATAAACCGGAAGAATTGGTGCAAAAGGGTTCTTCCAGAGTCTCTTTTATTGTGGGAACTACTCCTTATGCCGTGCCGATGGATGGTTTTATAGATACCGAGGCTCTTGCTCAAAAGTTGAGAGACGATTTGGAGCATCAGAAAAAATTCCTCATCGGGGTAGAAAAGAAACTTGGCAATGAAAAGTTTATGGCGAATGCCAAACCCGAGGTGGTTGCTTTGGAACAAAAGAAAAAACAAGATGCTTTGAGCCGAATTGCCGATTTGGAGGCACGCTTGTCGGAAATGCAGAAATAAAAGAAGGGACTATACTATGGTTGCAAATAGCGAAAAGAAACACACCAAGCTCGTTACAGATCTACTTTCGGACGCAAGAGACGCAGCGATCAAAGAGGGTATAACTCTCCACGACTTGTACATCTATACAGACCTGTCGGATGGGTCGGTGACTGTGCAAAACGATTCGGATTCGACCTTGGCTTCCAAGGTAATCTACGACTTTATTTTGTCCGAATCCACACAATCTTCCGTGGCGTTGGCTGCCAACGTGCGTAACTGCATCAAGGATACCCTCACTCTGTTGCAAGAGCAAAATTTCTTTGAAGCGGATGTTTTTGCCAAGCCTTTTTCGGTGGTTTATTCTATGGCAAATAACGACTCCGAGGAGGCAGAAGAGTTACTCTTTATGGATGATGATCTGGTTAGAATAGACGATCCTCTGCTTGCCAATATGGACCAGGAGTTGGAGGCCTTTATCCATAAGTTATTGGACGAGTAGAAACTTTTTTCTACCTTTGCGCCTGTCAAAAAAAGGGTTGTCCCTTTTATCAAGGCCGAAATAGCTCAGTTGGTAGAGCAACTCATTCGTAATGAGTAGGTCGCCGGTTCGAGTCCGGCTTTCGGCTCTTTGTTTGTAACAAGAGGAGGTTAGGATGTAGATCCTGACCTCTTTTTTTGTGCAATTGATCTACCTCTTAAAAGTAGAGATCAGTTTTTTGCATAGTGCTGATGCCCGGTCGTAAGGAGTGATTTGGGGAACAGATGATTTATCCTCTCTTTGAAAAATTGTTTTTTGTCAATCGTCCCCTCTGATTAGTTCCCTGATTTTTGAGGATTTCGAGGGAATTAATTTTGGATAATTCCCTGCCAATTTTCTTTCCGTCCAAGGTAATTTTCTTTTTGAGGGAAGTAATAAAATATTGTTTCGTGTCAGGGGAGACAACTCGCCGATACAAGGATTTTTTTTGCTCTGATATAAAGAATCCAGTGATAGAGATGGTTAAAACAAGAAAGAATAGAAAAGAGGTTAGCAGTTGGTGTGGTATTCGTTTGAGTTGTAACCACTGGGGAGCTGAAGCACTTCTCGGAGGATGTACTTCCCACAGAGCGGGTGTTCCCTTAAATTATTTGTTTCTTTGTAGCGGAATCGAAGGGTTTGGAGAAATATGGCACAGAAAAAATGGTACGTAGTGTGGGTCGGGCGGGAGACCGGGGTCTTTGACTCTTGGCAAGAATGCAAACAACAGATTGATGCCTACCCCGGAGCGAAGTATAAGGGTTATCCGTCTCAGCAGCAGGCTTTGCTCGCGTATGAAGAGGGGTATGATGCCTATAAGCGGAATAGAGATAGTGGAATTTTTCCCTCTTCGAGTGGTATCGAATTCGGCCAAGCTGTTACCGGAAAGGATTTTATCGCCAATAGTTATTCGGTAGATGCCGCTTGTTCGGGTAACCCCGGAGCTATGGAATACAGAGGGGTTTATACTCATTCGCATACCGAGCTTTTTCGTGTGGGACCAATGATGGGAACCAATAATATTGGGGAGTTCTTGGCAATTGTGCATATTTTGGCTTTGCAAAAAAAGGAAAGAACGGCTCTGCCTGTTTACAGCGATAGTCTAACTGCCATCAGCTGGGTCAGAGGAGGCAAATGTAGAACTAAATTGTTGCTCAATGAGGAGACAAAAAGAGTGCACGAGCTAATTCGCCGAGCCGAGAAATGGTTGGCAGAGAATCCTATCACCGTGCCTATTATTAAATGGAATACCAATGAGTGGGGTGAAATCCCTGCCGACTTTGGGCGGAAATAAAAACCGATCTCTTTTTATGGAAGAGTCTCTTGTTTGTGCAAACATAGGAAACGAAATTGCTTGGGAGCATCGGCACAAACCATCGTACACCCCTCCTCGCGTGGTTTTGCAGATGAGACGAGATTTATGGGCACTTCCCTTGTGGGTAACTCCTTCGTCTTGCCCCGTTTTTGCTCCGGAGCAGCACGCACCCTTACCTGCTTTTTTGAGTCGGGAGCACGGTGATAGAGTTTGCTCTCCTTTGCATTGGGGGCGGTGGAAACCTTCTTCTATTGCTCTGTGGGGACCGGAACCCACTCTACTGAGGCAGATGCAGCGTTATTCGGTCTTTCGGGAAAAATCTTTTGAGTACGGAGGGGGTTATGAAACTTTGGATTTCTGTATGAATCGCTCGGCTTCGCAGCGTTTTTTTCTCTCTTACAACACCATTGCAACCGATGCTTTTGCCTGTGTGGTGTACCAAAAGGAAGAGTTGAGCCGGTTGTTGGGTAGAGCTCCTTTGGGCTTGGTACTCAAGAAGCCGTACAGCTCTTCGGGCAGGGGTGTTTTTTTTGTCACTAAGGAAAGGGCATCGGAGGCGGAGAAGCTGTTGCAAAAAGCTCCCCTCTTGGTAGAACCGTTGTTGAATAAGCAGCAAGATTGGGCAGCAGAGTATTATATCTCTCCCGGAGGAGTAGTTTCTTTTTGCGGCCTCTCCTTTTTTGCGACTTCACCCAATGGACAGTATTTGTACAACGAGTTGTTGTCTCAAGAAATGCTTATTCGCAGGCTGCAATGTTCGGTGGGGGCGGCTCTCTGGCAAGAAACACAAACCGCCCATATTCGATTCTTGCAACAGGAAGTGGCTCCGAATTATACCGGATACGTGGGGATAGATATGCTTACATATACCCCTTTCTCTTCGAAAGAAATCTCGTTGTTGCATCCTTTTGTGGAGATCAATCTGCGCTATACAATGGGGATGTATGCCTTGGATTTGTACCGTATTTTTGGGGTTCAAGGGCGTTTCTCAATTCAAATGTTGCCTCTTGAGGAGGATCAGCGCAGACTTTTTGTGGCAAAATTGAGCGAGCATCCTCCTCAGTGGTCCAACGAGGGCAGGTGGTTGGGTGGAGTTTTGCCTTTAACCTTACCCGATGCCGAATCTCGGTATATTGCTTTGCTCTGTGCAACCTAAGAAGGAGCGTTGCTAACGGATTTGTAACTAATTTTTGTACAATGAGTTGGGAAAGAATGTGGTAGAAGGGAAAAACGAATCCCATATTGCTCATTTTATTATCTTTGCAGACATATAGTTTATCGGATAGATTATGAAAATAAGCCACTTATATCGTAGCTTTCGGTTGTGCCTAATGTTGCTTTTATCGGGAGTTTTTGGGTTTACCTTGTTTGCTCAGAAAACAACCGGGATGGGGCGTAAAAGTTTTACCCTTGTTTTGGATCCGGGACACGGGGGAAAAGATGGTGGAGCTTGTGCCAATGGAGGCAAGGAGAAGAATATCAATTTGCAGGTAGCTTTGGAAGTGCGTCGCTTGATCAATCGTGATTATCCGGGAGTTAAGGTGCTTATGACGAGAGATAAGGATGTTTTTGTGGGGCTTCAAGAACGTGCGAGGTTTGCCAACCGCAACAAAGCTGATCTTTTTCTCAGTATTCATACCAATTCGGCAGGTCGTTCGGCTCAGGGAATAGAAACCTATGTCTTGGGATTGAGACGCGCCAACGATAATATGCGAGTGGCAATGCGAGAGAATCAAAGTATTCTCTTGGAAGATGATTATAGCGTTAAATATCAGGGCTTCGACCCCAATTCCACAGAAAGCTATATCATCTTTGAGATGATGCAAAATGTCCATCTCAAGCAGAGCATAGAGGTTGCACAATATGTGCAGAACTCTTTCTCTACCTTGGGGCGCATCAATCGAAGTGTGCGGCAAGATGTTTTTTTGGTCCTGCGAGAAACAGCTATGCCGGCCATCTTGGTGGAGTTGGGCTTTATTAGCAATCCGTCCGAGGCGGAGTTTCTCCTTAGCGATAGGGGGCAGAAAGAGTTGGCGCAATGTATTGCTCGTGGTTTTGGAAAATACTATGAGAAGCACGCTCAGGATAAACAAGTGGTGGCATCTTCTTCTCGTAGTATGGGGCGGCAGGTGACTTCGGATGAAGAGAGAATTTCCGATAGTGCCACCGAATCGGCATCAGAGGCCTCTTTGCATATTCGAGCGCAAGCTGCATCCGGTTCGTTTTTCTCTGTACAAATAGCTTCCTCTACACAAAAAATGAATACAAAAGACGCCCAGTTCAAAGGGATAAGCGATCTTCGTATTGTGCAGGAAAATAATCGATACTATTGCTTGGTGGGAAAGTGCTCTAATCTAACGGAAGCCAAACGATTGCGTGCCCAACTGAAAGAAAGATACAAGGATTGCTACATTGTACGTTACGAGGGGGATAAGCGTACCAAGGAAATTTATTAACCCATAACAAAAGATTTATGAAAAAACTCTCCATCATAGGACTTTGGACTTTAATCGCAATAGGATTGCTTTACGCAGGAAGCATTTATCTGAGAGGGTTGAGCGTTTTTAGCAAATCGTACGAATATTACTCCGTATTTCAGAACATCGATCAGGTCCGAACGGCTGCGCCGGTGTTTATAAAGGGATATAAGGTAGGTAATATCAAATCGATGAAGTTTGATTTTGAGAGCAATGGTCATACAGTTATTTGTTTCAATATCGATAAAAAGGTAAAAATTCCACAAGGGACAGTTGCAGTTATTCGCCAAACAATGCTCAACGGGGTTAAGATAGATTTACAAGTGCCCAATACTCCCTCGACAGCTTATTTATCGCCCGGTGATACCATTATGGTGAAAGAGGGCAACGGAGATGTGATGGACGCTGTGGCCAAGGATGTGATGCCGGTAGTGGTTTCTATCTTACCTAAATTGGACAGTACGGTGGTCGGCATCAACAAACTCTTGAATAACCCCGACTTGGTACAAATGATTGGTTTGGCAAAGAATGGAGTAGGGGAGTTGGCTCAAATGTCTAAAAAATTGAATCAATCGGCGGATTTGGTGCAGCCTTTAATGGGGCAATTGACAACTTTAGCCCAAAACATAGATCGGTTGTCTCAAGATTTGGGGAAATTGACTCGTTCCATAGAACCGAAACAACTCAATCGGATTGTGACGAATTTGGAGCACAGCAGTGAACAGTTGCACCGCTTTTCGGAGCAGCTCAATGATAAGAACAATTCTTTGGGAAAAGTCCTCAACGATGAAGGAGTTTATAACCGTTTGGACAGCGTACTCAGGAGTACGGATGCTTTGATCAATGACATAAAAGCCAATCCCAAGCGATATATCTCTATCAAACTGTTCTAACTCGGGCTTGCTTGTAACCTAATCAAACAAAATATATTATGAATTTAAGAACAACTTTGAAGAAAAATGCCTTATGGCTTTTTCTGATGGGGGTGTGCATCACGCTGGGTTTGCGTGCTGCTGAGACTACCTCCCCTCCGGAGAATATGGATTTCTCCGAATTGAGCGACAGTAACCCCGTTGAGGAATTTTCCGTCTCTGGT
Organism: Bacteroidota bacterium; assembly: GCA_023396255.1. Lineage (GTDB taxonomy): Bacteria > Bacteroidota > Bacteroidia > Bacteroidales > Porphyromonadaceae > Porphyromonas. The sequence continues at coordinate 202,348 of JAEWWU010000005.1, read as the reverse complement.
GAAGAGTTCAAAGGAGCTCTGGCAACCAACTGGAAAGTGGTAACACTCAATACCCTCCCTTCGGTGAAGTGGATAGCTCCTTTTAAAGGAGATTGTTTTTCTATTTCTCCATCGCCTCTTACAGCCAAAGCGCCTTATTGCAGTTATTTGGTAAGTCCTGCACTCGATTTACCCAAGATCGGTAATAAGGTGCTTTCTTTTGCTATGGTTGCAACAGCTTCTTCCGGAGTTGCTCCGCTCAAAGTGTTGCTAATCAACAGCAAGGGGGAAACTATCAAAGAGTTGCTTAGCGAAGGCCAAAAGTCTTCTTCATCCAGCAGCTATTTCCCCAAAGAGGTACAAATTCCTTCAAATTTGGAAGGAGTAGGCTTTATTGCTTTTGTAGCCACAGGAGACAAGACCAATAGAACCCAGTTTAAGTTGCGCGATCTCAAACTGAGTGCAGCCTCTACAGAGACGGAAGTTTCTTGTAATCCCAAAGAGGGGCTTTACTTTGATACAACGGAGGCCGGAGGTGTAGGAGCCACTAAGGAAGTAGAGGTATTTATCAAGAATTTTTCCGGCGTACCCGGCGTTTCTTTGGCTGGTCCCAATGCTGAAGATTTTCGGCTTATCAATAAGAATGCACTCACCCAAACCGGGGGCAAGTTGCAAATCGTATTTGAACCCAAGAGTGGAGGGGATAAAACGGCACAGGTTCAGGTACAAGCCGGCAAAGTGTTGTTTTCTATTGCCCTTTCCGGAAAAGCTACCGGAGCGGTGGCGCAGATTAAGATGAAAGCTACTCCCACATCACTCTCTTTCGGGAAGATGGAGGTCGGTAAAAAATCGGTTCAAAAATCAGTGGCGATTGAAATTCAAAATGCAGTATCTGCCCCTGTGGTGACCGTAAAAGGAAGCAATGCCAGTGAATTTAGCGTTACCAATGGCGAAAAGCTAACAGCCCAAGGTGGTGGCTTGGTGGTGGTTTTTGAACCATCTTCAGTGGGCAGCAAGACCGCTTCTATAGAGCTGAAAAGCGGAGACACCCTTTTGGAGATTGCTCTTGAGGGACAGGGAGTCCAACCCGGAGTTGCTCCGGATCCGGAAGAACCCAAAGATGATGTCGAGTTGCTCATAGATCAATATTTCTACCACTTCAACACTTCAGATCAGCCCGTCGATTGGGCCTTTGAGGGCAATGTCTCTAAATTGGAACGTGGCTATAATTCCAGCACGGGATTTGCCGTAAGCATAGATGCCCGCAACAGTACCCAAGGTGGGGCGTTGATGCAAACCGTTGCCCTTGCTGGTGATAAAGTAAAGGTTAAGGCCGGGGATGTCTTGGAAGGGATGTTCCACTTCCGCTCTATGGAGTCCAAAGTAGAGGGTGGCGCAGTACGTCTTGCTTGTCGTTGGTTAGATGCCGCAGGCAAGGAAATTGCGGGCGAAGAGGACGCTTTTATCAATAGTTCGGAATACTTCGACCGCCATAAGGCTTGGGACGAAGTCCGCTTCCGCACCACGGCGCCGGTCGGAGCCTCCCAATTTCTCTTCAAAGTAATGACCCGTGCGGGTTCTGTGGTGGAGTTGGACGATTTTAGTCTGCTTCGTTTGACCTCAATCAATGCCGCTCGGGAATTTGTCTCCGTTCTTCCTCATATTTCAACGCTGACAGGGGAAAAGGGTAAGTCGGTTACCGGAAAGCTGTTGATACAAGCGATGAAGCTCCCTTACAGTTATAAACCAACGTCCAAGGCTGCCAATGGTACGATGTCTATTGCTCCCGAACAGCTCCCGGCCGGGAATAGTATTGGAACTTATACCGTGACTATTACCCCGAATAAGAAAGGTGTTTTCTACAATGGATATGTTTTGCAGTTTATGGGCGAAAATCCTATTTCTACGGCTGCTTTCAATACATTCTTCATAGATCCGGCCAATCCTCCCAAGGCGGAGTTGGCTTCCCAAACACAGATTCGAGAAATGGAGTGTTATCCGGGCGAAACCGATGTGCAGACACTTACATTTGATATCAACGGAGTAATTGAATCTCCCAAAGTTGTTGTAGAACAAGAGGAATCCGGCATCTTTATGCTCAATACTTCCAGTTTCTATTACTCTGCCCCAAGTGACAAGGTGATTAACAATTCAGTGAAGGTAACTTTCCGTCCCAAGGCAGATAAGGAGTATAGTGCCAAGATCATTGTTTCTTCGGCTCTTATGGAACCCTTAGTAGTTCACATCAAGGGTAGAGGTAAGAAGAATACCGATGGATGGATCGAGACCTTTAGTGCTGATAAGCCTCTCGACTCCCGTTTTACAGGAGAGGCTTGGGAAGGATACCATCTTTTTGATAGAGGGTACTACCGTTTGGATGGATCTTGGAAGTCGTCCGGAGCTGTTTCTGTGAATGCCGGTGGTAGTATAGAATGTGATGAATGGTTTGCTAACGGAATAGATAAGGTGGCCATTGCTCCCTCTTCTTTGACCGGTAAGTTGCAGTTGGAATACTCTCTTGATGGCGGAGGACACTGGACTAAGGTTAAGGCTTGGAATGCAGATGGGAGTGCCGCAATCAATACACATCGCCCCACACGATTCCGATTGATCAACTCCGGTAGCGAGGTTGTGGAATTAAATAAAATAACGCTCTCTCCCGCAGATCCCAAGTTGCGCCTTAACTTCTTGGATCTTACCAAAGAGGTGATGCAGACGGCTGCCGATGCCACTCCTTTGGCTCTTCTGAACGAAACATTCAATACAACCCGACACACAAGAGGTATAAACCTTCCCGGATGGCAAACTTTGGTATTGCAGGCCGACAGACCTTTCTGGGGTTGGGCACAAAAGAATAAAGCGACGATGGCCGTAGATGAGCAATGTGCGCAGATATCATTCCTCAACTCGCTCAATAAAGACGACAAGAGGCCGCATCAGGCGTGGTTGATCTCTCCCACACTGTCTTACCAAAAAGCAGCAAGCAAAATCCTTACTTTCCGTTTGCGCTACGAACTGCCCACCGAGGACGGAAGAGAGAAGTTTGGTGTTTACATCATCAAGGAAAAGGAGGGTGAAATAGAGCCGTTGTTTTTGGATATAACCAAGCTCCTTTTGGTGGATAATGTGGAAAGCGAAACGTGGTACGACTATTATGTGGACCTGTCTAAGGTAGAAGGTATATCTATAGAAGATCTGTTCCACGTTGGTTTTAGCTTCTTCAGTCCGGTTGGGGGCAATGCGACCTCTCTTACTTTTATGATAGACGATGTTACTTTTGGACGTACGGATATGACGGAGATAAGTGTTGATAAGGATCTTATTTCGTTCCTCTTCAAAGTAGACCAAGAATGTCCTCCCCAAGTCTTTAAGGTGACAACGAAGAATCCCAAAAATCCCATTGCGCTAACAATGGTGCCTTCTCGTTTGGCAGAGCAGTTCAAACTCTCTGCTACCCAATTGCCCAAGGAGGGTGGAGAGGTTGCCGTTGGCTTTAAGTCCAAAGACGAGAAGAAGAGGGCCGCAGCCTTGCTTTTGCAGAGTCGAGGAAGTGCTTCCAAGTTGGTTCGCTTAATGGCACAGTTCGATAATGCCATTGAGATGCCCGAGGCCATTGCTTCGAGTCGAGTATACCCTACCACGGTATCGCAAACGCTCAATGTACAAGGAATTTATATCGAGTTCTTTATTTTCTCCCTCGATGGAGAATTGATGCAGCAGGGCAAAGCATCACACAAGATTGATGTAGAACATTTGCCGGCAGGGGGCTATATAATTCGTCTTCTGACAGAGGATGGAGGAATATCTACCCATCGATTTGTTCGTCAATAGAGATTGAGGCAGAAAGAACTAAACCTGTAAAAGCTCCGAAACTTTTCGGAGCTTTTTTGTTGTTTGGGTTTAGAAAACTTTTCTTTTTCATCTGTTCGATGGCATAAGTGTAAAGGTTGGTACAAAGAAAGACAGATGGATTGGGATGTGACTGTTTTGAGTACTTGTATAGTTCACTGAACGCAAATCCAGATGGAACTCATCTCTTTTTTTGCAATGTTCGGTAGTCTGTACCCTTCATTAGTTTTAGCAGTTTATTATAAAAATCGTCCTTTATAGGTGGTATGCTCTGTTTGTTTGGAGTTGTTATTGTCATTCCTAAAGGGAAAAATGTCCGCTTATTGTTCCTTTCGGGATACGATAAGCGGACAACGTAAAGGGGAGATAATTCTCGATTTATTATTCTTGGGTTGAGGGATCGGAGAGGGAATGAGCCGAAAACGAAAAGGGTAAAAGATCCCAATTGTTCTTTATTACTGTGGCTTTGTCCGTACCGCACAAGGCAACTGCAAAAGCAGCTTTTTGTCGAGACGAAACCTCTGCCATTACTTGCCTGCAAGCTCCGCAAGGAGAGATGTTTTGAATCCGTCCTTGTTCGTTTTCCGCAACAATGACAATCATAACGACCGAAGCTTTGGGGTACTGTGCCCCTGCATAGAAAAGGGCTGTGCGTTCGGCACAACTCCCCGAGGGGTAGGCTGCGTTTTCTTGATTGCTTCCCGTAACAACGATGCCGTTGGACAGCAAAACAGCTGCTCCCACTTTGAACCGACTGTACGGTGCATAGGCCTTGCGAGCAGCTTCGTAAGCCTCTTGTTCGAGGAGGCTCAGTTGCTCGTCCCAACCACTCCTTGGAATTTCTTCATAGGAGAGCCGTATCTCTTTTTCCACCCCCATTTTCATAGGTTATTAAAATCTATATCCAAAAGAAAGTACCCCCCGTATTTGATTTTCTGTAACCTTGATAGGAGCGGGACTTTCTACCCAGTTGACAACCTTTCCTGCCTTATTCTTTCCAGTAACGGTAGGGAAGGGATAAGCATAGTAATGTCTGTTACCCAGAACGATGGCAACGTCCATATATAACCTTTGGGTAAAGCGGTAACCAAAGCCGCAGGTGTAGTTGAAAAGGTCTCCTTCCAAATCGTAATGAGGCACTGTGCCGGCAGATTCCATCGGAATAACAGCATACTGACCGGCTTGGGGCGTTAGATCCCCGGTAACTGCGGCTTGGCGGTAGTTAAATCCTCCTCGCAAGCTTAACTGTGGAGTGGGGCGTAACTCGGCCCCGAGCTTAACCGAAAGGGTTGTAGGGCGATAATAGGTTGCAAGCAATTTGTTGGAGTAAGTGTAGGTATCGGTGTTGGGGAGGGCCAAGTCGGAATTTTTGATAAACTCAACATCGGCACTGATAAGCCCGTAAGAACCCATTATACCGGCTGCGCTGAGGACAAACTTGGACGGCATCGTGAGCGTGTACTCTGTGGCTGCATTTTTAGGGGTGTTCCCTTTCATAATCCATTTTTCCGGGGGGAAAGGTTTCTTGTCGGGATCTAAGCCTTTGGAGTAGCGGCTATCTGCCCAACCGATGTAAGAATCTGCCAAGTTGGTCCAAGTAGGAGAGAAGTAGGAAGCTCCCAATCGAAGAAAATCGACCGGGCGATAAATAGCTCCCACGGAGAGAGAAACTCCGCCCCCCTTGGTATGTACCTCATTTTCCAAATTGAGATAGTCCCCTTCTAAAAAGTCTTCGTGGTAAGCCGAGTACATATGGTAGTCTATCATAGTGGCAGTGAGTCCCACGCCGGCATAGAAAGTATCATCCCAATTCAAAGCTCCATTAAAAACAAAGTCTGTTGCTGCACCTTGTTCTATCAGCTCAAAGGAGCTTTTTTCCGGTCCTTGCAGCAGACCATCGTAGGCAAAAGTGCTGTCGTAATATTGTCCTTCGTTGTTCCACGCAGTCCAGCCGGCATTGTGTCCCAAGACGGCAATCCACGGAGCGGCAACGGTTTGGTAAGGGTTGTGCAGAAGTGACTCCATCAAGTCTTGATGTGTGAGGTTGCTGGGGGTGTTCACCGCAGCAAAATCAGCAACGGAGAAGCGCATTCTTGTGTTGTTGGAGGCTTTGAATCTGCGACTAAATGAGTGCCTTGGCGAAAAACCGAAAGAGAAGCTGCCACCCAGTCGGGAGTTATCGCTAAAACCAGCAATGGTGAGCGACATAGACGATAGGGGAGAATTCTTTTGGGATCTGTTCATCTTGGATTTCTCGGATACATCGTACCAATCGGAGCCAAAGCGTTGATACATAGTTCCGTAGGTGAATTGGAATTCGTTTCTTTTGGCGATTCCCATACCGGCAGGGTTCTGCTTAGTACTGGAAAAATCTCCTCCCAAGGCTCCGAAGGCCCCTCCCATAGATTGGTAGCGTGCCGTACCGGAGAGGGTTTCGTTGCTCAATCGATAAGCATCGTTGTTGGTTTGTGCTTTTGCTGCAAAAGAGAATGAGGCTATCAAAATTCCCCAAAGCATTATTCTTCCTTTGTGTGTCATAATTACGTGTGCAATAATGAATCTATAAACAAGGGAGATATGCCCCTTCGCATCTACGAATGCAAGCACCTCCCCCTACAATCTTTTCCTAACTTAATTTAGACTAAATAATCATACTCGAACCTTTTTCAGCGTCTGCCGAGAGAAGAAGCATTCCCCCCTCCGTTACGGCTAAAAGAAGAGGAGTTTGTCTGACTGTTGTTCCTCTCGGGGCGATCAAAGCTGCTACTGCTGTTGCTGCGAACCGGAGCCTCATAGCGTTGTACCGGACGGTCGAAACTGCTACTGTTCCTTTCGGGACGTGAGATGTTACGTGAGGGCTCTTCATAGCGACGTATAGGACTATCGTTCCTATTGATGTTCAGGTCTTGGCGATTGATACTCCGCTCGGGACGGGTTATGACACTGCCTTGATTACTCCGTATCGGCTCATTAAAACGTTGTATAGGGCGATCACTCCTGTTGATATTGAGGTCTCTACGGTTGTAGTTGCGTTCAGGACGGGTCACGACATTGCTTTGGTTGTTCCGTATTGGTTCATCGAAACGTTGTATGGGGCGATCACTCCTATTGATATTGAGGTCTCGACGATTGTAGTTACGCTCGGGTTGTGCAGATAGTTTGGATTGATCTTGTTGCTTGTAAACATTTCCATTCCAAAAAGCACCTCGATTGTAATTCCGGTTGAGCGTACCCTGTGCCGATGAGGCCGATAGCCCGCTGTTTCGGCTGGCTATGGTCTGGTTGCCACTATTGCGTGTCGGTGCATTGGCCGGCAAAACGCTGGTCTGTCCGCGCAATCCCCCTGAACGACCATTCGGGTAAAGGTCTTTGCGAGAGATGTGGATGCCTTCGTACGGGTCGTAGTATCCGGCGTAGCCCCCTATGCCATAGTATCCGGAGTAGTAGCCATCGAGAAATCCGTCGTGATAACCGTGGTTGTACCCGTATCCGTAGTTACCCCAACCCCATCTGAAGTGCGGTCTGTAACCCCAAAAGCGGTAGTTGCCCCAATGGAAGGGAGGATAGGTGTGGTACCAAGGATAAAAACTACCGAAGAACCAACGATCGTAGTAGTAATCCCAAGAGGAATACCAACCGGGTCTTCCCCAATTGATGCCTATGCTTACGATGTTGCAACGGTCATAGTAGTAGTCGTAAGGGTCCAATTCGCTGTATAGTTCGTAGTGTCCGTCATTGTAGTAAACATCGACTCCATAGGCTCCGTCCACAACGACTACCGCCGAGTTAGAGTGGAAGCGGGATAATCGTGAACTGTAGCGACCAAGACGTTTTTTCTTTTTGTTGTAGCGGAGTTTGCTGCTATATGTTTCTTCTTCGTCTTGGTTTTGGTAGCGACCGTTGTAACGATCTATGTCATAATCATAGTCATCGTCGTAATCCTCGTAGTAGTAAACTTCGTCCGTATCCTCGTACGCGTGGCGATCTCTGTTCTTCCTTTCTTGTCTTTCTTTGCGAGACTGCTTTCTGGTGACATACACATCATCCCACTCGGAGTCGTTCTGCGCCCAACTCGCAGGCAGGGCGAGCAATATGGCTGCAATTGCAGTTAGTGTGCGGTTTAGTATAGTACCCATTGTCTTCTTGTGTTTTAGAAATTGTGTTTATCTCTGTTTTGTCTCCGTGCTTCGGCTTGTATTGACCATATTCTACTGACTTAGACAGCGAATAGCCCCTTGGGTTTAGCTTGAAATTAAAAAACGATGCGCTTCCGTGTCCCTGTTTTACAATTACCTCTGATCAAATTAGGCGTCAAAAACAATATTTTGTGCTCTCTTCTCGCGCCTAAGATACAACTTTTCGGATAAAAAAGGAAATTTCGCCAAATTCGCAGCGACTCTCCGAGAGGGAAAGCGTCCCAGATTTGTAAAAGGGTCTGCCGATGGTGAAAAATAATTCCCTCAAAGTTGTCAAAAAGTAGGGAACTAATTGCCGATTTGCAGGGAATTAATTTGAGATAATTCCCTACTAATTTTTGTTCCGTCCAAGCAAATTATTTTTATCTCCCTCAAGTGAAACAAAGTGGAGTAATTTCCGTCATTTTAGACTCACTACGGCATCTTCCCGAAAAGAAATAAGGAGGAGATATTATAAGAACTGAAAGAGGTTAATTCCCTACCAATGAAGGGTCAATATTGCAAAAAAAGTATCAATAGCTGAAAAAATATATATCTTTGCGATGAGTAGAATAGGGGGGTACCCCTGCAAAGGTTATTTTTATATGAAGAAGACGTTCATTTTTATCACTGCGGCAAGTATTCTCTTCTCTTTGGGAGCTTGCAAGCCTAAGAAAAGTGCGTACAGACAAGTCTATGAGCAGGCTAAACAACGCGAAATAGCACAGTACCAAAATACAGGTCAGGTGCCCGAGCAGACAGACAATACCGGTGCGGTATTGGTTTCCAAACCGGCACAGTCGGATTTCAACATCCGTCGTGAACGCTTGAATACTTTGGACGGCGAAGACGCTTCTCGCCTAAAAACCTATAGCGTGGTTATTGGTAGCTTTCAAAACCACACCAATGCCAATGCCCTTAAAGAACGTATGGAATCTGCCGGTTATAAGCCGGTACTTGCCTCTAATGAGCAGGGTATGTTGCGTGTTATTGCAGCCAGCTTCAACTCTCGGTCCGAGGCAGAAGCCGCGCGCGATAAATTGAAAGAGCTTTTTGCCCCCAATTTCTCCGATGCTTGGCTTTTGGAATTGCAGAAGTAACAAGAATCTATAAAGCAAAACGGAGGCGAACCATCTACAAGCCGAAACAACAAAAAGGTTTGGGAGAGTTCGCCTTTCGTTGTCTATATACGTATTATTGAGCCGGCCACGTTTATCGTTTAGGCTGTGTACGGTAAAAATCTCTATCGATGGAAATACTGCAAAACTACCCGCTCAAGGAGCACCATACTTTTGCCATAGAGGCACAAACCGAATGGTGGATTAACTTCGATTCGGCTCAAGATTTACAGCTGTTGGCTCGGGACGAATTCTTTGCATCGAATCCCTTTTTTTGTATTGGTTCGGGGAGCAATATTCTGTTTGTAGATAATTACAAAGGGATTATATTGCACTGCACCAATCAAGATTTAGAGGAGATCAGGAGAGGCGAGGAGAGTGCCGTAGTGCGTGTGGGAGCCGGTATGGTATGGGACGAAGTGGTACAAAAGACCCTCGGACGTAATCTCTATGGATTGGAAAATCTCTCCTACATACCGGGTACGGCAGGAGCTTCGGCAGTACAAAATATCGGGGCATATGGGGTGGAGTCTTGTCAATTTATAGAGGCGGTAGAGACGGTAGATCTCCTAACTGGTGAGCAAAAAATTTTTTCCAACGAAGAGTGTTGCTTTGCTTACAGGTACAGTATTTTTAAGGAAAAACCCTATAGAAGTAAGGTAATCACACACGTTTACTACAAACTTGCAACGGAGCCAAGAGTCAACACGACTTATGCTTCTTTGCAGCAGAGTTTTGCTTCAGGCGAAGTGGTGACTCCGCAATTGGTTCGAGACCGGGTTATAGCCATTCGGCAGTCCAAGTTGCCCGATCCCGAGCAGTTGCCCAACGCCGGAAGTTTCTTTATGAATCCGGTGGTGACAAAGGAGGTTTTTGAGCGTTTGATAGAACTTTATCCTTCTATGCCCCACTATACAGCAGAAAAAAGCGGATTGGTGAAATTGGCTGCCGGTTGGTTGATAGACCAATGCGGACTCAAGGGATACAGAGAAGGAAATGTGGGGGTACACAACCAACAGGCGTTGGTATTGGTTAATTATGGGGGGGCCTCCGGTCGAGAGGTCGTCAATTTTGCACAAATGATAGCCCATCGGGTAAATGAAAAATTTGACATAAAACTAAGTCCGGAAGTATTGTATGTCCTTTGATAACGCCACTCCTTTGCTCAACCACTCTCTCACTCTTTTGGGTTCGGGTACTAGTACCGGGGTGCCGGAGGTGGGGTGTTTTTGTTCCACCTGCATCAGTAGTGACCCCAAAGACAAGCGTACACGCACCTCTATGCTTCTCCAAACTGAGCGGGGGCATTCGGTGTTGATCGATTGCAGTCCCGATTTCAGGCAGCAGGCTCTCTCTCACGGAATAGAGCATTTAGATGCCATTGTCTTGACCCATAACCACTACGATCATATGGGAGGGCTCGATGACTTGCGCACCATTGCTTGGCGCAGCGACATAACTATTTACGCTACCGCAAGCGTGTTGGAAAGCATCCGCCACAGGTTGTTCTACTATTTTGGCGAATATCCCTATCCGGGACGCCCTCGATTGATCCTAAAAGAGATTACCAATGAGCCGTTTGAGGTTTGTGGGCTTACTTTTTTCCCTATCACCGTGCTGCACGGGCATACGCCCATTTTGGGGTATCGGATAGGCGATTTTGCTTTTTTGACCGATGTCAAATATATAGAGCCAGCGGAATTGGAAAAACTCCACGGCTTGCAATTGCTGTGGATGAGTGCTTTACGTTTTTCTAAGCCACACCCGTCACATCAAACGGTAGAGGATGCTCTTGATGTTATTGCAACCGTTCGTCCGAAACAATCGGCTCTCATACATCTTTCGCACCACGTGCCTCCTTACGAAATATTGTCGAAGATGCTTCCTCAAGGAGTTATTCCCGCTTTCGATGGTCTCTCTTTTCTGTACAGGGAAGGGAAATATGAACTTTGTTCGCCCCAAGAGGCTTTGGGTGTATTGCCCAATGATCAGGACCCTTTTAGCTATATGGACTGCCAACAGATTGGTTATCAGTCTGCTCTTTCTCTGCAAGAAAAACTGTTTCGCCAAGCTATTGAGGCCAAACAAAATCAGCAACCGACCTCTTCGCATCTCCTTTTCTGTGAGCACGAGCCGGTTTTGACAATGGGGAAGCACGCCAAAGACAACAATTTGTTGGTCTCGGAGGAGTATTTGAAGCAGCGAGGCATTGCCCTCTATCATCTTAACCGAGGGGGAGATATAACTTTTCACGGTCCTGGACAGATCACCGGTTACCCCATATTCGATCTCGAAAAGCTGGGAATAGGAATTAAAGAGTACATCTATCAAATGGAGCAATGCATCATAGATCTGCTGTTTTTGCACGGCATAAAGAGCGAGCGGATAGACGGTGCCACCGGGGTTTGGATTGATGCCGATACTCCCAAAGCCCGCAAGATATGTGCCATTGGAGTATATGCTTCTCGCTTTGTGACGATGCACGGATTTGCCCTCAATGTAAACACAGACCTGAGTTACTACGGACTGATTAACCCGTGCGGATTTACAGATAAAGGGGTAACATCGATGCAGGCAGAATTGGGCTATCAGGTTCATTTGCCCTTGGTCAAACAGCAATTGGAGGGGTTGTTTAGAAAACGTTTCAGAGGAATTTATAATCCTTTTTTACACAAACAAATCATACAAACATTCTGAATTGAAATATGAACAAAAAGAGAATAGCAGTAGTTGGATACGGAAATATCGGTAAGTATACAGTAGATGCTTTGCGGCATTCTCCGGATATGGAGTTGGCAGGAGTGGTGCGCAGAAGTGTCTCAATCTGTCCGAGAGAGCTGAGCGATTGCCCCGTTGTAGAGCATATCGACCAGTTGGACCAAGTGGATGCTGCGGTTTTGGCTTTACCCACCCGAAAAGTGAAGGAGTATGCCGTAGAGATACTCTCCAAAGGGATTGCAACCGTCGATAGCTTTGATATTCACGGCTCAATACTTGAGCTGCGCAAGGCTCTGCACGAAGCAGCCGTGGCCCATCAAACCACAGCTATTCTTTCGGCAGGATGGGACCCGGGAAGTGACTCGGTGGTCCGTATGCTGATGCAGGCAATGGTACCCGGGGGGATTACCTACACCAACTTTGGTCCCGGTATGAGTATGGGACACACGGTGGCTGCCAAAGCAATACCAGGTGTGGACAAAGCTCTCTCTATGACCATTCCTTTGGGTACGGGAGTACACAGACGTATGGTGTACATTCAGCCCCAAGCCGGAGCCGATGAGGCGCAAATCCGCCAAACGTTGCTCCAAGATGATTATTTTGCTCACGATGAAACCCACGTCGTTTTTACTCCCAATGTGGATGAACTCATAGATATGGGGCACGGAGTGGAGATGGTGCGGAAGGGTTGTTGCGGAAGTACCCAAAATCAGCTCTTGTCGTTTTCTATGCGTATCAATAATCCAGCTCTAACGGCTCAGATCTTGGTTTGCGCAGCACGTGCTGCCCTACGTCAATCTCGCTACGGAGCTTATACGCTTCCGGAAATCCCCGTCATAGATTTGTTGCCGGGAGAAAGGGAGTCTTGGATAGAACGTTTCTGCTAATCAAGAATATGAACGAGCAGAATAAAACACTAATTGCACAAAAGATATGACTTCGCTATTGGCCATAACGTGGGATGTAAGCCCCATTATCTTCCAACTGGGTCCGCTGACCTTGCGTTGGTATGCTATCCTTTTCGGTTTGGGATTGATGGTTTTTGGTCCCTATATTGTTTGGCGAATTTGGAAAAAAGAGCATTTGCCCGAGCAATGGTATGAATCCCTCTTTTGGTATGTGGTTATTGCTACTGTTGTGGGGGCTCGGTTGGGGCATTGCCTCTTTTATGATCCTGCCTATTATTTGGCTAATCCACTCAAAATTTTTGCAATGTGGGAGGGTGGTCTTGCCAGTCACGGAGGTACCCTTGGGCTTATTGTGGCGATGTGGCTTTATTCTAAAAAAGTATCACACAAACCCGTATTATGGGTAATGGATCGCTTGGCGGTACCCATTGGTTTGGTTGCGGCAATGATTCGTTTGGGCAACCTAATGAATAGTGAAATCTTTGGACGACCGACCGATTTGCCTTGGGCTTTTAGATTTGTGCGCTCTCCGGAGTATCTCAGCCTGGGAACAGAGTTGGGGTGCCACCCCACCGCTATTTATGAGGCGTTGGCGTATCTGATTGTTTTTGCCGTTTGTGTGCTTCTGTACAAGCGGGGAGCGGCATCGAAGTATAGTGGATTGATTGTGGGTACGCTCCTCTTAGGGGTCTTTCTCGCTCGAATCATTATAGAACAGATAAAAATAGTTCAAGAGATGTGGGAGCTGGATCTGATTGCCTCCATCGGACTCAATATGGGACAACTGTTGAGTATCCCTTTCATTATTGCCGGGGGATATCTGATTTTCAGGGCCTTGAGGCATCCGATCTCTTTGGGAGAAAATCGCAAATCGACATCTAAATCAACTAAATAATTTCTATAAATATGTTTCCTCAAATACCTATTACCCCCAATATCTATTACGTTGGAGTAAATGACCGTACCAAAGACCTATTCGAAAGTATGTGGCCCCTTCCGCACGGAGTGAGCTACAATTCTTACTTAGTGGTAGATGAAAAGGTGACCCTTTTTGATACAGTGGATATCTGCTATGCAGAACTTTTTCTGCATCAGATCAAGGCTGTTATAGGAGATCGCGATATAGATTACCTTGTAGTCAATCATATGGAACCGGATCATAGCGGATCCATAGGGATGCTTCGTCGCCTTTATCCCAATCTCAAGATTGTGGGTAACAAAAAAACATTCGGGATGCTCCAATGCTATTTCCCTGAAATTCAAGACAATTTGGTAACCGTAGAGGAAGGAGATACGCTCAATACGGGTTCCTGCGAATTTACTTTTGTGATGGCTCCTATGGTGCACTGGCCGGAGGTTATGTTTACCTACGAAAAGAGTAATAAGGTGCTTTTCTCGGCAGATGCTTTTGGCACCTTTGGCACCTTGGATGGCAATATTTTGGATAGCGAGACCAATTTGGAGCGTTATTATAGAGAAATGTATCGCTACTATGCTTGTATCGTGGGCAAATTTGGTCCTTTTGTGCAAAAGGTCCTTGCCAAGGTACAGGGGCTCAATCTTCCGGTAGAATATATCTGTCCCCTGCACGGCCCGGTTTGGACGCCTGCGCATTTTCAGGAGGCTTGGACCATCTATGATAAACTAAGCCGCTACGAAGCCGACAAGGGGGCTGTAATCCTCTATGGAAGTATGTACGGGCATACCACAGTATTGGCAGATACCGTTGCGCGGGCTTTGGCTCAAGAAGGAGTGAGGGATGTTGTGTGCCACGATGTATCTCGTACCCATCCGTCTGTTGTGCTACGAGATATATTCCGTTATAGAGCTTTGGTAGTCGGAAGTCCCACTTATAGCAATGAAATATTTGCTCCCATCAAAAATGTACTTGATCTCATCCGCACCCGTGAGGTAAAAGATCGTATTTACGGTGTCTTTGGTTCTTGTACTTGGGCAGGGCAAGCAGTGAAGAAGTTGATCCCCTTTGCCGAAGAAATGCAATGGGAGCTGGTTGGATGCCCTGTTGAACAAAAAGGCTCTGCCAAAGAAGAGGATGTTTGCAAGGCTGTAGAACTGGGTACGGCCATTGGAAGACGTCTCAACGAACTTTACCCCAACCAATAAAGCTATGAGATTGGTCATTCAGCCCGATTACGAGCAGATGTCTCACTGGGCAGCTGATTACGTTGTAAGGCGTATTGTGGCGGCAGCTCCTACTCAAGAGAAACCATTTGTCTTGGGTTTGCCTACTGGATCGACTCCCTTGGGAATGTATCGCCGTTTAGTAGAAGCCGTTAGGGAAGAAAAGGTCTCTTTCCAAAACGTGATTACATTCAATATGGACGAGTATGTGGGGCTGGAGCGCAGTCACGAACAGAGCTACAGCCATTTTATGTGGAGCAACTTCTTCTCTCATATAGATATTGCACCGGAAAATGTACACATCCTTGATGGAACAGCCGTCGATAGGGAAGCCGAGTGCACTGCTTTTGAAGAAGCGATTAGTGCAGCCGGAGGCATTGATCTTTTTCTTGGAGGTGTAGGCTCGGATGGCCATATTGCATTTAACGAACCGGGCTCTTCGCTCTCATCTCGTACGAGAGAGGTGTTTCTTACTCAAGAGACCATTAGAGACAACAGTCGATTCTTTGGCGGAGACTTGGTCGCAGTGCCGACTGCTGCCCTCTCGGTAGGTATCGGTACTATTATGGATGCCAAGGAGGTGCTGATATTGATCAATGGCGCCAATAAGGCGGTTGCGTTGCAACAGGCCGTGGAGGGGGCGGTTTCTCACTATTGCCCCATAACAGCTTTGCAACAACATCGCAGTTGTATCGTTGTTTGTGACGAGGCTGCGTGCGGAGAATTGAGGGTTAAGACTTACAATTTTTTTAAGGAAAGCGAAGAGCGATTGAATCACTGAGAACCTATTAACTGAGAAAGAACTCTTTTGTGTCTTTTTGAGACCAAAAGAGTTCTTTTGTTTTGTGTCCGAAAAAAGAGGTTCAATTCTTTTTTATACATTTGCAGCGAATATAATTGCTTCTAATAAAGATAAAATCAATATGAACAAAGTTTACGGCAACCTGATCCCCAACACATTTTTTATTACCAAAGGCAGTGGCGAATCGGACTTGGAGCTGCACGCCGGCTCTTATCATATGGCTTTGTACGATGCCGGTATCTCGGACTATAATATAATGACTTATTCGTCGGTACTTCCTGCAACGGCTCATTTGGTAACGTTGGATGAGGTTGATATGCCTCCTTTTGGCTCTGAGATGAAGACTATTATGTCTGTGTCTCACGGAATTCAAGACGAATTTGTTTCAGCCGGGGTTGTTTATGCGTGGATGTACAAAGACGAAAACTTCGACGAAAAAGCCGGTGGTTTGGTGTGCGAGGTAAACGGACGTTATCGGATAGAGGAGTTGGAGTCTCGTTTGATTCGGGTAATCAATGATTTGCATCAAAAAACGTACAGCCAATACTATTTGGGTGAGCTAAACTTCATCACCGAAGGGATCACCGTTACCAAACGCTATGGAACTGCGTTGGCAGGGCTTTGTTTCGTGGACTTTATACAGCCCGATTCCCCTATGAAAAACGGGAAATAAAGGCTTCTTACGAAAGAAAAATTACTCCAGCATCAGAAAAATAAGTGCCGGATAAAGAGAGAGGAGCTCTTGGTTGAGCTTTTCGATAGAAATAATGTTGGGGGCAGTGGATGCAGCCGGGGTTTGATTCCTACGGGTTTGTATCCACTGCCCTTTTTGTGTGCGAACATACCACCCTCTGTTATGGGGTAAATGGTTGTCTGTGAGAAAGAAACGATTGTGTTTCGGAAGCAGGTTCGGATAGAGGGAAAGGATTCGAGGGGCGTTGAGTATTCTAATCATTCCGTGGGGAGTGGGCTGAGATAGAGATTGCAGTGAGAAGTTACTCCCTTGGTGAGGGACGGAAAAGCGAATTACCATAGACCGTTTTTCATCGCTGTTGCTTTGGGGGGCAAGATAATAGTCCATACCCCCATCGGTATATACGCCACCGCCTGCCAATTCGAGGTCGGCTCTAATCATACGCCATTGTCGTAAACTGTGCAAGGGTAGTTGGCAGATGTGGCTTAACTCCTCTTCGTAGCGCGTAAATCGTTTGTAGGCATCCAATTCGTCAAGGTCTTCAATTGGATGCCATTTGCTCCATTCTTGTTCCGAACAAAGGGAGTTTTTAATGGATAAGGAGGTTTGTGTATAACCATATTTATTCGCGTAAAAGCGGTACAGAGAGGCAGAGGCAGGGAGGAGAAAAGAGAGTAGGTTCCCTCTCTGGATTAGGGCAGTATGTGCCTTTTGCATTAGTAGAGAAGCCCATCCTCGTCCTCTGTATTCCGGAAGGGTTGCAACCCCGGCTATGTATCCGGCAGAGTACAAACATTCCCCTCCCTTCCATTGATAAGGTAAAGCTTGCAGATGAACCGTGGCTTGGTTGCCCTCTTGGTTGGTGAGCAAGAATGTATCCTTATCGGTATAGATTTTGTCAAAGTAGAGGCTGGCAAAGCTTTCGTTGTCTTCAAATACTGTTTGCCAGATATTGTTTGCCAGCTGTCTTTTAGAGCCGAGAGGGAAGGTAGATTTGTTCATAACAACGGATTGAGAAACAAGGAGAAAGGAGCAGTCTCTCTCTTCTATAACTCTGAAAGAATGGAAGCAGAGGGGAGGTTTATTGCCGTTCGGTAGCTCTTATTTTGGGAAGTTTGAGAGCCGGGTGATACGATTCTTTGGCTTGGCGCAGACCGGGAAGCCCCAAGTCTTCTTCTCGGTTGATGTAGGTGTATTGTTCGGGAATAGAACGAACAAATTCTCTGTTGATCATAGTGTAGGCCCCTTCAATATCCGCACGTGCCTTTTCTATGTGTACATCAAAGGTGTTCATATTGATGGGGGATCCCAGCGTAAAGGCTACGATTTTTTGTTGCACCTCAAGTATTCCTCCCATTAGTTTGAGAGGCGTATAGTAGTCTAAAAATCGGTGAATGACTCTATTCTCTTGTTGCAGACTGTCCGTTTGGGTATCCGATTCAGATAACCACCGGTCGGCAAACTCTTTGAGTGCCGGTATGTCTTGGAGAGTGATGGTTCTAAATTCGTGTTCCGGATAGAGACTTAGAAATTTGTTGATGTGATTGCGTTTTGATTGCAACTTTTTTCCTGAAAGAGAAGCCAAACGTTCTCTTTCGTAAATATAATCCATCAAACCATCGTTTTCGCAGTAGGTGAACCGTTGCGGAAAGATGCGCTCCAATCGCTCTTGGCACGAAGGCGTAACCCCCAAGAAGACCAAAGGCTGCCCTTCTTTTTCTTGCCATTGACTTAATTCCTCTATTGCTAAAGTCCAAGATTGGTCATCAGAGCAGAAAGGACACAAGAAGTAAGGTTGGTTGCATCCGGGGCGTCGAAATCGAATCACCAAAGTATGTATTCCTGCAATGGTCCATTCGGTTTGGTAGACCAAAGACCAAGCAAATAGATTGGCAAAAGATATGTCGCAAACCGGCTCGGCAGAGCGTTCTATAATGAGAAAAAGCCGATCTCGATCTTCTATTGTTACGGGATTAAATTTCATACTTTTTGTGCGGCACACATAAGTGTCGCTTTTTGCTTGATGGTAGCTACCATAGACATAAGCCCGTTGGAGCGTGTTGGTGAAAGATGTTCTTTGAAACCGATTTGTTCGATGAAATAGAGGTCGGCTTTGGCTACTTCGCAAGGGGGTTGTTGATCAAAAACCCGCAACATAAGAGCTGCAATTCCCTTGGTGATGAGGGCATCACTGTCGGCTTTGAGCTGCATAACCCCGTCTTGTTCATTACAGACAATCCAAACCCGGCTTTGGCATCCTTCTATAAGGTGCTCGTTTTTCTTTTCGCTATCTTCGAGAGGAGGAACTTCGCCTCCCAACTCAATCAGTAGGGCATAGCGATCCATCCAATCTTCCAGCTCTGTGAACTCTTCTACTATTTGGTCTTGTATCTGATTTATAGTCATAGTTTTGGCTTATTTGTTGATAACAGAGAGTACGGTGTGCCCTACTGCCTGTAAAGTTTTTTTGGAAATATGGCTCATATCATCGGCAACCGTATGCCAATAGTCGCCAAACCCTTTGGCTGATTCGGGATTATAATTGACAATGTCTATACAGGGAATGGATAGATTGCGAATAACGGGAACGTGGTCGTCCGTTAAGAAAGCACCATCGGCTTGAACAAAATAATTGGCATACCCCAGTCGAGCAGCTTCGTCCCATACTAAAGCCAAAATGTGAGGAGCTTGTTTTTTAGAAAGTCCCTCCCAGCGGAACTGTGCAGTTTTGGAGCCTACCATATCCAACAATATGCCGTAAGAAGCTCTATAGCCTTCCCTATGAGGATGCTTGCTCCAATGGGTAGATCCCAAGCACCACGACTCTTCGTTGCTGCTTTGTCCGTAGTCTTCTCCATCAAAGAAAACCAAATCCACTCCCTTGTTGGGGGCATTTTGTCCCAGGTAACGTCCTATTTCCATCATTACAGCCACTCCGCTTCCTGCATCGTCGGCACCCAATATGGGCTTTTTTCGATTGGCAGGAGAAGGGTCTTCATCTGCCCAAGGACGTGTGTCCCAGTGGGCCATCAGCAGAACGCGCTCTTGTGCCTCCGGGTTGTAAGAGGCTATGATGTTGGTGAGGTTGAGGGTTTCTCCAGTGTAGGCTTGTGCCGAAAAGTTTTGCAACTGTACCGTGGCTCCGTAGGCTTCCATCTGTTGGGCAATCCATTGGGCGCAGGCTTTGTGCTCGGGTGTATTGGGTACTCGTGGACCAAAAGCGACCTGGTGCTCCACAAAAAAGTAGGCGGAGTCTGCGTTGAAGGGGTTGGACGTTGTTTCTGTCGTAGTCTCGGTATGAGTTTGTTCTGTGTTGTTCTGTTGTTCTGATTTGTTGCACGAGGTCAGCCCCAAAAGAAGCAGAGCTATGGCAACAAGAAGTTTGGCTGTTTTCACTTTATTCTTGTGTATTGGTTCTCCCTGCAAATATCCGAAAAAAAGTGATTGTACCATATTTATTGGATGAAAAGCTCCCGAATCTTTTGTCTCTTGGAGAGCAATTGAAGCCTCTTTGTCCTTTGTTTGTAGATAAGGTCTCCCCTCCGGGGAGCGGGTTTGAGGGCTTTCATTGGTCCGAAAAGTTGTTTTTCTATTTTGAGGTTTTGCTCTGCCAAATAGTTCCGAGCAAAAGGGCGATTAGTTCCCTGCTTTTTGCCGATTTTGAGGGAACTAATAAATAATAATTCCCTACCGATTTTCCTCCCGTCCAAGGGGAGAATTTTCGGCAGGGAATTATTTTGGAGGGGGAGGCTCCCTCTTCGATTTGAAGTAGAACTTAGAGTAAACTATACTCTTTGAATACTTTGTGCAGCTTATCTATGGCGGTATCTATTTGTTGGTAGGTGTGGGTAGACATCAGAGAGAAGCGAATCAATGTGTCTTCCGGAGCCACGGCGGGAGCCACAACAGGATTGACAAATACCCCCTCATCAAACAAATCGGCAGTGATTCTGAAAGTTAGTTCGTTGTCTCTTACAAAGAGCGGAATGATGGGGGTCGAAGTATTTCCTATCTCAAACCCAAGGGAGGAGAATTTGTCCAGACAGTATTTTGTTTTTTGTTGCAGAGCTTCGACCCGTTCCGGTTCGCTGAGCATAATATCCAGTGAGGCAGCCGCTGCCGCAGTTGCCGCCGGGGTAGCACTGGCACTGAATATATAGGAGCGGGCGTGATGGCGGATATAGTTGATCAGAGACGAATCTCCTGCAATAAAACCTCCGATGGCTGCAAAAGATTTGCTGAAGGTCCCCATAATGAGATCCACTTCGTTGGTAAGCCCAAAGTAGTTGCACACACCTCTACCGTGATCCCCCATAACACCAATACCGTGCGCCTCATCTACCATAACGGCTGCATCGTATTTTTTTGCCAAACGAACGATCTCGGGGAGGTTGCAAAGGTCGCCCTCCATACTAAACACTCCGTCTACTACGATGAGTTTGATTTTGTCTTCTTCGCATTGGCGCAGGCGACGTTCCAATGCTTCCATATCGTTGTGCTTGTATTTGAGACTTTTTCCCATAGCCAATCGCACCCCCTCGATAATAGAGGCGTGGTTGAGAGAGTCCCAAATGACGTAGTCTTGTCGTCCGGTCAGGCAAGAAACTACTCCGAGGTTTACTTGAAACCCGGTGGAGAAAATTACGGCTTCTTCTTTGCCCACAAACTGAGCCAATCTTTTTTCCAATTCTAAGTGGGAATCCAATGTGCCGTTTAGAAAGCGACTACCTGCACATCCGGTGCCGTATTTTTCGGTTGCTTCTATTGCTGCTGCTTTTACTTTGGGGTGGTTGGTCAATCCCAAATAGGAGTTGGAACCAAACATAAGTACCTTTCTGTTGTCAATGATAACTTCGGTATCTTGTTCGCTCTCTATTTTGCGGAAGTAGGGGTAGATGTTGGCCGCTTGGGCTTCTTGAGGTTCTGTGTATTGAGACAGTTTTTGTTGTAATAGTTTCATATATTCTCAAACTTCAAATCAGACCGAATGGTACAAGTGCGCGAACTTTGTCCGCTTTGATTCGGTTGCGAAAGTACATATTTTTGTTTAAATTGATTATCACAGATGGGGTAACGAAAAAGAAAGAGGGAAAGCGATCGAGAGATTTTTCTTTTTTGAAGGTGGAGGTTAGTTGCTTTTTAAGTAAAGTGGACTGTTTCCTAAATTCGTTGTATTGTCAGTCCGTCTGTGCGGTATTTGTTCGAGTTGCTACACAAATACTCCAAAGCGGTTAGTAGGGTAGTTTTGTCTATTGCAAGAGCTTGAGACGTTTGGCGGAGAGTTAGGGTCTTGCTTTGTGCCCAATTGTGTTGATCCAAAAATTCATTGACCCGAACAAGAGTGTGTTGTCGAAGATTGGGAGTCACAATATTGAGGCAAACATCGCACAGACCGCAGGGAGCGGAGTTGGTTTCCCCAAAGTATGAGAGCAATGTGCGACTGCGACAGGTATGGTTGTTTTGAATGTAGTGAATAACTGCCGCAATTCTCTGAGAAAAAGCCTGTTTCCGTTCTTCGTACACATTACGAGGAATAATGAGGTGTTTGCCCTCCTCTCTCCGTGCCTTGAACAGCAAGCGAGGCATCTTTTTGCGAGGAATATAGTGCAAGAGGTGCATTTTGCTCAATTCAGTTAGGGCATCGTACACTTCTTGCCGAGAAAGGTGGCACAGAGCAGCCAAATTGGCCTCGTCAATGATGCAGTAATCGGCGAAGATGCCACCATAAGAGCGCATAAGGGCATTAAGAACGTTCTCTGAGTTCAAGGGCATTTTGCGTTGCCTATACAGCTCTTCTCGGGTACATTCCATCACGACTTGGGAGCGGCTCTCTTCGGTGTGCAGTTCCCAAATGTTGCATAACTCCCACAACTTGATAGCACTTAGGGTGCGTGTGGGGTGTAGATGATGTCTGCGGATAAATAGGGGAATGTCGAAGGTGTAGCTTTTCTGGTACCCCTCTCCCATCCCAATGCGGAGAAAACTGCATATAGCATCGTACACTTTTCGCATAAATTCTTTGGGGGGAAATTCATCTTCGAGGCGTCGTTTGAGAAGCCCTATTTCGGTGTGATCGATCAGTGCCACGGCATAGGCTTTCTCTTGATCTCGTCCGGCTCGTCCGGCTTCTTGAAAATATTCTTCTATGGAGTTGGGCATAGTCCAGTGCACCACAAGGCGTACATCGGGCTTGTCTATCCCCATTCCAAAGGCATTGGTACAGACCATTACCCGGAGGTCGTTGTGCATCCAACTGTTTTGCTTGAGTTCGCGTTCGGCGTGGGTCAGCCCGGCGTGGAAGAAGTCGGCGGCTACACCGGCTTTTTGGAGCATTTGGGCTATCTCTCGGGTTTTTTTGCGGTTGCGGCAATAGACGATGGCAGAGCCGGGAACGTGGCTGAGGACGTGCAGCAGCATCTCTGCCTTGGCTTCTGTTCTCCGAACTACGTATGCCAGATTGGAACGAAGAAAGGAAGTGCTTAGGACATTGGGCACACCAAAGTGCAGTTGCCGCATAATGTCTGTTATCACGTAGGGTGTTGCCGTTGCGGTCAGAGCCAAAATGGGTATTCCCGGCAGTAGTTCACGAATGGTGTGTATGTTGAGGTAAGAGGGGCGAAAATCGTAGCCCCATTGAGAGATACAGTGGCACTCGTCCACTACTATGAAAGAGACTTTGAGGGCGAGGAGCGCCTCTTGAAAGAGAGGAGAAGCAATTCGCTCGGGAGAAATGTAAAGAAATTTGTACCCTCCGTAAATTACATTGTCGATAATCTTGTCCACCTCTCGGATAGACATTCCGGAATGGATGGTGGCTGCTTTTATCCGTCTGCGTTGCAAGTGATCCACTTGATCTTTCATCAATGCAATCAAGGGAGATACAACGATGGTGACTCCCTGCCGTATTAACCCCGGAACTTGAAAAGTGATGCTTTTGCCTCCTCCGGTCGGAAGCAACCCCAAGGTATCTTTGCCCGCAAGAATGCTCTCAATAATTTCCTCCTGCATAGGGCGAAAAGAATCGTAGCCCCAATACTTCTTGAGTACTTGATGTGGAGTGAGCTCTTCAGGAGAGGTGATAGTGAACGGAGCTTCTTCCGTAGCCGATTCCCACAGAATGTCGGCTTCATCTCTTCGAGGAAATCCGGTTTGAGGATCAGTATCCGGGTCCTCCAGCCCGGGGGGAATGGAGTAGCCAGGTAGTTCGTCCAATAAGGCTTCCATCTGTTCCCAAGCAGCAAAGTTCAAGGAGGGGAGCTCTTCGGGAGAAGGATGCATACTGTGATCTTCGGTCAAACTCATAAGCGGCCGTTTGCAGAGGTGAAGGACTTTTGTCTTATGCCTTAGAAGAGGAAGACGACTGTTTCTTTACATCTTGTTTAATGTCTTTTATGTGCATCTGTAAAGAAGATTGTCCATTGAAGAGATTTTCCTCCAACTGAAAAACAATAGAAAAGGGCTTGTTGTCTTTGACGAAAGAGGCGGCTGCAGCCTGCCCAAAGGCAATGGCATTGGTTATGTGTACTCTGCGCGAAGAGTCGCACAAATCAAGTTTAAGGTGCTCTTCATTGTGCCCTACGCGTCGGCTGCTTCCACTGTCCAATACGCCTTCGATCAAAAATAGTGGCTTGGGATTATTGGTGCCGAAAGGACCCATACGGCAAATGTTGTTGTATAGTTTTCGGTTTACTTCGCGCAGGGTGATCCGAGCATCTACGTTGAGGATGTGCTGTGGCGTTTCTTCCGGTTTGAGGGTTGCATAGGTCGCTATACGGGTTCTAAATTCGTGCAACTTGCCGGGGATGATGGTCAGCCCGGCAGCAAAAGTATGCCCACCAAAATTTTGTAATAGGTCTTTGTTTTCTTCGAGTACCTTATAAACGTCGAAACCTCCGATGCTGCGTGCCGACCCGGATATCTGGTTGCCAACTCCGGTCAGAATGATGGTGGGGCGTGCATATAGTTCTGTTATACGTGATGCCACAATGCCGATTACCCCCTTGTGCCAATCCGGTTGATAAAGAACAATGATTTTGTTACCCTCAACCATATCGGAGTTCTCTATAAGGGCAATAGCCTCCTCGGTAATGACCTTATCTACTTCCCGTCTTTGCTCATTGTATTGGTCTACGTTTTTGCTTCGTCTGGCAGCAGACTCCACGCTTCTGCTTAGGAGGAGTTCCACGGCTTCTCGACCTTTCATCATTCGGCCAGAAGCATTGATGCGAGGACCTATTTTGTACACGATGTCGCTCATATCGATCTGTTTTTCCTCCAACCCACAGGTCTTTATGATTCCTTTTAATCCGGTCGATGGATTGGAATTGAGTTGCTTGAGCCCGTAGTAGGCGAGGATGCGGTTCTCTCCCATTACGGATACAATGTCCGAAGCGATACTTACTGCCAATAGATCCAAAAGTCTGAATAGTTTGCTCTGAGAAAAGCCGTTGTCCATTGCAAAAGCCTGCATCAGTTTGAATCCGACTCCACATCCGCTCAGATCCTCGTTGGGATAAGTGTCGTCTTCTCTCTTGGGGTCTAATACTGCAACGGCTGCGGGGAGTTCTTCTCCCGGATTGTGGTGGTCGCAGACAATAAAATCTATGCCAAGGCTCTGGGCATAGGCTATCTCTTCGATGGCCTTGATGCCACAGTCGAGTACTATTATAAGTTTTACGTTACGCTCGTGGGCATAGTCGATGCCTCGTTTAGAAACACCATACCCCTCATCGTACCGATCCGGGATGTAGAAGTCTAATTGCTTCTCGCTGCATCCGGTGGTACGCAAGTATTTATAAACCAATGTTACCGCAGTTGTTCCGTCTACATCATAGTCTCCATAAATAAGTATGCGTTCTTTGCGCCCCAAAGCTCTGTTGAGCCGAGCCACCGCCTTGTCCATATCTTTCATAAGAAATGGATCTAAGAGGTTGTCCAAAGAGGGGTGAAAAAAATTGTTTGCTTCTTCCGGAGTGGATATTCCGCGGCGAACAAGGAGTTTTCCGATAACGGGTGCCAGCTTGAGCTCTTTGCTCAACTGTAGTCCGATTTCCTCTTCCATTGGGGAATAGGGCACCCGGTTCCATTTGTTCGTCATTATATGTAGTATTTATTTTTATCATTCTTCTATAGAGAGGATCGGTCCCTCTTGGTCTGTCGGTTTAGCTCTGGGTTAAAAGAGCTTAGCGTATGTGGCTTTCGGGGCTGAGCATCAATTGGTCTCTTGGGTAACATCTTTTGGGTTGTTGATGTCGAGAGTTTGAGAGCAATTTGTTCGGACCCAATTTTATCGAAGCGTAAATTTACGGCAAAAATAACGAATGGCAATCTGTTTTTCTCTCCTTCTCTCTTCGATTTTGACCATTGATAATCCTTTTCTAACCCAAAAGAAAGAGAAATATTTTCTCTGAAATAGGCACAACTTATTGTTTAGGCGTGTTATACGTCTTTATTCTACGTATGGATATTTGGTGACCAATATTGTCTTTGTTGAGAAGTGTTGTCAGTTAGAGTTATTGTGTTGTAAAAGTTTATTTGTAACTTTGCCGTCCCGAAGACTATGCGTGCTTGGTTTGTATCGTCTTTGGCTTGGACGGGTCCGAAGGTACCCTGTTTGGAGAGTATAAGATTAAAATAGATAAGAGCAATGAAAAAAGAGATTCATCCCGAAAATTATCGTCCGGTAGTTTTCAAAGATATGTCTAATGACGACATTTTTATCACCAAGAGCACTATCAATGCCAAGGAAACCATCGAGTTGGATGGGGTTACCTATCCCTTGGTAAAGGTGGAAATTTCCAACACTTCCCACCCATTTTACACAGGTAAAGCTAAGTTGGTAGACACCGCTGGTCGTGTGGATAAGTTTATGAACCGCTACGGAAATCGTACCGGCAAAAAGTAATAAACATAAGGAAGTGGTGGTGAGCTTTGCTCACCGCTGTCTTGAAAATATCTAAAAAAAGAATGGCATCTTGATGGATGCCTTTTTTTATCCTCTGTGTGAGTTGCGAAAATAAAGAATTGTTGTATCTTTGCGCTGGATTCTGCGGTCGTGGTGTAATTGGTAGCCACGTTAGACTTAGGATCTAATGCCGCGAGGCGTGAGGGTTCGAGTCCCTCCGACCGCACTTCTTTCAGAGACGCTTGTTTGTAGCAAGCGTCTTTTTTTGCTTTATTCTCTGGCCTAAGGAAAGAAGTATCATTAAGCTATTTATTTTATCTTTGTTGCAATAGAAAGTCCTATCTATGATGCAAAATTTAGTCTCTATCGAACAGTGCTCGGAAGCTGATATTCTGCGGATATTGGATCGTGCACGACTTTTTGAAGCGCAGCCCAATCGCCCTTTGCTGGACGGTAAGGTCGTTGCCACCCTCTTTTTTGAACCCTCTACCCGCACCCGTTTGAGTTTTGAAACGGCGGTTTGTCGTTTGGGGGGGAAGGTAATTGGATTTTCGGATGCCTCTACTTCTAGTTCAACAAAGGGTGAAACGCTTAAAGATACCATCCGAATCGTATCGAACTATGCAGATGTCATTGTTATGCGGCACTTTTTGGAGGGTTGTGCACAGTATGCCTCTGAGATAACTTCGACCCCCATTGTCAATGCCGGAGATGGAAGCAACCAGCATCCATCGCAAACGTTGCTGGACCTCTATTCTATCAGACAGACACAAGGAAGACTCGATGATCTGACCATTGTGATGGTGGGCGACCTCAAGTATGGTCGTACCATTCATTCTCTTATAGAGGGAATGCGACATTTCTCTCCCAAGTTTGTTTTTGTGGCTCCCCCGGAGTTACGTCTGCCGGAAGAATATCGGCACTATTGTTCTCAATTGGGAATCCCATTCGAGGAAACATCCGATTTCTCTTCGGATGTGATCAATAGGGCGGATATTTTGTATATGACCCGTGTGCAGCGAGAGCGGTTTACCGATGTGGAAGAGTATGAGCGGGTCAAGAATATCTATGTGTTGGATCGTGCTATGCTTAGCAATAGTAAGCCAACGCTCAAGATACTTCACCCCTTACCCAGAGTACACGAGATTGCGCAAGATGTAGACGATGATCCTAAGGCATACTATTTTGAACAGGCTCAAAATGGCTTGTTTGTGCGTGAATCCATCTTGTGTGAAGTGCTTGGAATAGATGTTACGGACTCTGAATAATATTCTCCCTATGAATAGTAGAAAAGATAAAAAAGAGGGAATGGTCGTTGCTGCTATATGTAACGGAACGGTGCTGGATCATATTTCCCCCTCTAAGCTGTTTAAGGTGGCAGCTTTGCTTCATTTGGAAGAGATTTCCTCGCCCATAACCATTGGCAACAATTTGG
Organism: Bacteroidota bacterium; assembly: GCA_023396255.1. GTDB lineage: Bacteria > Bacteroidota > Bacteroidia > Bacteroidales > Porphyromonadaceae > Porphyromonas. The sequence goes on along the minus strand of JAEWWU010000005.1, from coordinate 174,624 downwards.
AAAGCAGCTACATTGGCTCTAAGGGAATCATAAAAATTGCCGATAGATTTTTTTCCGATGATGAAATCAATCGTATCGCTCTCATTGCACCCAATGTGCACCTCAATATTATAAAGAATTATGAGGTGGTGGAGAAAAGAAAGGTGGAACTCCCTCAAGAGATTGTAGGAATAGTGCGCTGTTCCAATCCCAAGTGTATCACTAATCACGAACCTATGCAGACGATCTTTACGACAGAGGGAGCGGAGGCGGAACTCATTCGCTGCCATTATTGTGGACGGAAGATAATGCGAGAGAACATAGAACTGAAATGAAAACGAGTTGGAAACCGGGTACGATGATAGCTCCCGTTGCTGCAGCACTTGTTTCGTGTGGCAGTGAGGAGTTGGGAACAAATCTCTTTACCGCTTCGTGGGTGGGTACTATTTGTACAACTCCTCCTATGTGTTATGTCAGTATAAGACCGGAGAGGTATTCTTACCGTTTGATTAAGGAAACCGGGGAGTTTGTCCTTAATTTGACAACCACGCACTTGGCGCGAGAAACCGACTGGTGCGGAGTGCGCAGCGGAAGAAACTTCGACAAGTGGAAAGAAACAGGTTTAACCCCGACTGACTGTGTCGTGGTTTCTTGTCCTCAAGTGCAGGAAAGCCCCGTGAGCATAGAGTGCAAAGTGCGGCAAATATTGCCCTTAGGAAGCCACGATATGTTTATAGCGGAAGTGGTTAATGTATGGGTAGATGATCGGTATATAAATAAGGAGAGTGGAAAGCTCGACTTGCAAGCAGCCGGGCTTATGACGTATGCTCACGGAGAGTACTTTGCTCCTGGAGATTTTGTGGGTTATTTCGGTTGGTCCGTGAAAAAAGGAAACGACCCTATAGAAAGGCGCAAATAAGATTGAATAGAAATAAAATTGTAAGCATTATGAAAAAGAAGTCCGGGCTCTTAGCCCTTGTTGCGGTACTCATTCTCGTTATTGGATTTTTCTTTTATGGGGTTTCTTGTTACAATGGCTTTGTGACTATGCAAGAAGAGGTTAGAACAAGTTGGAGTCAGGTTGAAAACCAGTACCAACGTCGTGCTGACTTAATTCCCAACTTGGTGAATACGGTCAAGGGGTATGCCAAGCACGAAAAAGAAACACTCGAATCGGTTATCCAAGCGCGTAGCCAAGCCACTGCGGTCAAGATTGATCCAACCAATATGACAGAGGAGCAGCTGGCAAACTTTCACAATTCACAGAACGGGCTCTCCCAAGCACTTGGGCGTTTAATGGTGGTAGTCGAAAAATATCCCGAGTTGAAAGCTGATGCAAACTTTAGAGATCTTCAAAGCCAGTTGGAGGGAACTGAAAATAGAATTACTGTGGCAAGAAGAGATTTTAATGAGGTCGCCAAAAAGTACAATACCGATATTCGTCGTTTTCCTGCAGCAATTGTAGCTGGCATTACCGGGTTTAAGTCATTCCCCTATTTCAAATCGAACGAAGGAGCAGAAAAAGCCCCGGAAGTTCAGTTTTAATACCCTAAAATTAATTCGGTTTTGCCGAGGAAAGGCTTTTTCGAAGAAGTCGTAACCGAGGTAAAACCGATTTTTTTCTATATGATATTATTCTCTTTGATTTTCCATTTGAACAACCTCCATCGCCGAGGATTTGTGTTGGCAATAAGTTTCTTGCTTTTTGTATCGGTTGCTTCGGCACAGCGGGTATATTCTGAAGTGGAGCAAATACCCAACGTGCAGTTGTTAGACAGCACTCGCTTTGTTTCTGATCCGGAAAATATGATCCCAGATGCACAAGAGACTCAACTCAATCGACAGTTGCATCAATTACGATTGCAGCACGGAGTGGAGGCTGTGGTGGTCCTTTTGCCTTCGATTGGCGTGCGAAATGATGTAGAGTCGTTTGCTTTGTCTATTTTAAGACAGTGGGGGCTGGGGGATAAAAAGAGAAATACTGGGCTCGTAATACTTGCTGTCTTGGATATAAGGGCCATAAGAATAGAGGTTGGCTACGGGTTGGAAGGTATTATTACCGATGCTGTGGCTTCTCGGATAATAGCCCAAGACATTGCTCCTCTATTTGCCGAACAAAATTATGGAGGAGGATTGCTGCAAGGGGTTCAGGCCATAGCAGATAGAGTGGTTAGGGAGGATTTACCGGGGGGAGGTGTTTCTCAAGGATCTCAGCCAAAGCTGCGTTTGGATAGGATTATACTTTTCTATATTGGTTTGATGATACTCTTTGGGGGAATTATAATATTTAGGGCTTACAAGAATATATTTCCGAACAAGAGGGGAGTAGGCAAGGGGAGTGCAGCATATCGGTTGAGAAAGATAGAGGAGTTTTCTCCATCCGGTGTTTTTATGTGTATCCTTTTCTTACCGATGGGTTTACTTATCCTTGTGCTGTTGTTTCTATGGCGTAAGCGTATAAAAGCGCAAATTGGGGTGTGTCCTAGTTGTGGTAATCCCACCTTCCAAAATATTACGGGAATCACGTTGGCGGAGAAACTCTCTCCATTGCAGAAAAAAGAACAAGAATTGGGGAGCAAGACATTTGAGTTACTTCGTTGTTCAACCTGTTCTCATCAAGAAAGTTATTCCTACGTAGTGCCCGATACCCCTTATGAGCGTTGCCCTAAGTGTAAGGGAATGACTTTGGTAAAGACTCGTACCGAGAACGTTTCTCGTAGCTTTGGTCAAGTTACCCGAATATACAAACATTGTATGTACTGCGATCACCACGAAAGAATCGAAAAGAGAAACAATGATGATATTCTTCTGTCCACCTTGTTGCTGGGGGGCGGTTCTTTTTCAGGGCTTCGCGGAGGCGGATTCGGAGGTGGCGGTTTTGGTGGAGGTAGTGGCGGAGGTGGTGGTGCTACCGGACGTTTTTAGCGAAAGATTCGGAAGAGAGATGAGCTGAGAAGCGTTGATCTCACACCCTTTCTTCGTTAATCAAACTTAACGAAGAAAGGGCGCGGAGTAACCGGTTGGGCAGAGACGTTTCTTGTTTTGGCAATAGAGGCGAGTGAGACTCTCTTTTCTTCCTATGTATTGAGGAAGAAAATCTTAAAGGTTTAGGAGCTTTTTTATATCTCGATCGATTTTAGAGGGCGAAATGAAGGGAGCGTATCGTTTAACGCTTTTCCCATCCGGAGCCACTAGAAATTTGGTAAAATTCCACTTGATTCGACTTCCAAATATTCCTCTCGTCTTTTTCTTGAGGAACTTGAAGACCGGGTCGGCTTCTATTCCATTTACACGTACCTTTTGCATTATCTGAAAAGACACCCCATAATTGATCCGGCAAAACTCTTCTGCTTCGTTACCATCTTTGAGTTCTTGGTTGGCAAAATCTCCGGAGGGGAATCCTATGACGATCAACCCTTTGTCTTTGTACTGTTTCCATAGTTTTTCCAACCCTTCAAATTGGGGAGTTAGACCACATTTGCTGGCTGTGTTTATTATTAGCAAGGGTTTCCCCTCAAATTGAGAAAAGTCTAATATCTCCCCTCGATTAGTATAAGCTTTCAATTCAAATATTGTTTCCATAATATTGTAACATCTTTATTTTGTAAAACATTCTTTAGTCTGTTTTTGTTTTGCCGAAAAACAGGGGTTGTATAGAGCAAGTTTTGAGCAATCGGTAGAACCAATATTCAAAAAGGTTGGTTTTAGCCTCTAAAAACCCTTATAAACAGAGGTAAAAAACAAATCCTTGTGTAAATAAAAACTCGGTAGTATCAAAATAAAAGTTACCTTTGCCGAAGGTATCCGATTGGATTCAATAAAGTTTTGTGACAATCAAACTAAAAACAATAAAATACAGCTATGGATTCCAAGAAGCAGACAAGAATCGAGAGCGACCTTTTGGGAGAAAAAGAGATCCCCGTGGATAAACTTTATGGTGTGCAAACATTGCGAGGCATAGAAAACTTTCGCATAAGTAACTTCCACCTATCGGATTATCCATATTTTATTAACGGATTGGCGTATACCAAATGGGGAGCTGCCGAGGCTAACTATGAATTGGGACTTCTTACCCAAGAACAATATACAGCTATCGTGCAGGCTTGTCAAGAAATATTAAAAGGACAGCACCACGATCATTTTGCCGTAGATATGATACAGGGGGGAGCAGGAACCACCACCAATATGTGTGCCAACGAAATTATCTGCAATCGCGGTTTGCAGATTATGGGACACGAGTCCGGAGAGTTCCAATATATGCAACCCAATGACCACGTAAATTGTTCTCAGTCTACCAACGATGCTTACCCAACAGCAATCCATTTGGGGCTGTATCCTACCTACCAAGACGTTCGTAGCCATTTGCAACAGTTGATTGATGCCTTGCGTACTAAGAGCGAGCAGTTTGCCCACGTTCTCAAAATGGGACGTACTCAGTTGCAGGACGCTGTTCCTATGACTTTGGGACAAACATTTGGTGGTTTCGCTTCGATATTGGAAGACGAACTGGCGAATTTAGAATATGCTGCCAACGATTTTCTAACCATCAATATGGGTGCCACGGCAATAGGTACCGGCATCTGTGCTGAGCCGGGATACGCAGAAAAATGCACTGCTGCTATAGCTAAGATAACGGGTTGGGATGTTAAGCTCTGTGCCGACTTGGTTGGAGCCACCAGTGATACTTCTTGTATGATTGGCTACTCTTCGGCTTTGCGCCGTATTGCAGTGAAGATCAATAAGATAGCCAACGATATCCGCCTTATTTCTTGTGGCCCTCGTTGTGGCCTTTCCGAAATAGAAATTCCGGCTATGCAACCGGGATCGTCTATTATGCCTGGAAAAATCAACCCGGTTATCCCAGAAGTCGTAAGCCAAGTTTGCTACAAGGTAATGGGTAATGATCTTTGCGTTACGATGGCTGGGGATGCTGCTCAGATGGAACTCAATGCGATGGAACCGGTTATGGCGCAATGCTGTTTCGAAAGTTCGGCTCTGTTGATCAATGCTATGGATACTTTCCGTATTCTCTGTATTGATGGAATCAAGGCAAATGAGGAGCGTTGTCGTAGCTATATACAAAACTCCATCGGTATTGTAACCGCTCTCAACCCTGTGATTGGATACAAAAATTCTACCAAAATAGCCAAGGAAGCCTTGGAAACAGGAAAGGGGGTTTACGACCTTATATTGGAGCACGGAATACTTTCTAAAGAAGATTTGGATTTGATCTTGAGTCCGGAAAATATGATCAAGCCGGTCAAGTTGAACATAAAGCCCAAGAAGTTGCTTTAATGTCGCATAACAAAAAGTGTAAATAATATAAGCCCTCGCATAGGAACTGTAATTCAATAGTCTGGTTGAATGGGGTTTCGTGCGAGGCTTTTTTGTTCGTACTCAGATCGCAAAAAATAACGATGCCACAAGAGATTGTATCAGAACAAGATCTTTTGCAGCAGTTGCAGAATGCTACAACTCGGGAAATAGCTTTTACTCGGGTTGTGGAGTTATATGGAAAGCGTCTTTATTGGCACATACGACAGATTGTATTCAACCACGAAGATGCTAACGATATTTTGCAGAATACATTTCTCAAAGCGTGGAATGCTCTGCCCGAGTTTCGTGGGGAGGCTCGTATTTACACCTGGCTATATCGCATCGCCGTTTTTGAGGCTTTGAGTACAGCGAAACGAAATAAACGTAAGTTGGAGCAGTTTTTTTCGGTCGAAGAGGATCAGAATTATGTGTTGGAGACAGCGCGTGGGGATGCCTTTTTTGATGGCGATGATACGGAGAAAAGATTGCAAAAAGCTATTTTGCGCCTACCGGATAAGCAGAAACAAGTATTTCTTTTACGTTATTATGACAATATGCCCTATGAACAGATATCCGATTTGACGGGCACTTCAGAGGGTGCACTTAAGGCTGCTTACCATCACGCTGTAAAGAAAATAAAAGAGTACGTATTGCAACTCAATTAAACTTTTGCTCAATTTGAATATCAAAAGGAGTGTAAGGACATAAACGAATATAATATATAGTTTATCAGAGATTAGTTATTTGATATGACCCCGGAATTACCTCAAGATTTTAGACCGGCCGAAGAGAGTAGAAAGCACTTTTTGACTCCCGAAGGATATTTCGAAGGGCTTTCGGTCAGTGTGATGCAAAATATTCGCAACCACGAGCAGGCTATTGAGCAGGAACAGTTGTCCTCTTCACCTCCCAACAAGAGGAGTAGATGGCGCCTTTATCTGACTCCTCCGCTTTATATGGCAGCGTCTTTTGCTATGATTTGGTTAATGTTCAAAGGGTATGAGCGTATTGCTCCTCGAACTGAAAAAAGAGTTGAAGTACAGGAGTCTGCTCAGTTGGAAGCCAATAATGAGGGTACTATTGCTCAATCTCCCTATGAAGATTATTTTTATAGCAAAATAGAGCAGGATATAATAGAGCAGGGAGCTTATCAAATGGCTGTGTATGGGTTGGAATAATAAAAAGACAAGAACACAATGATGAAAACACTGTTTAGATTGCGAACACTCTTATTTTTTCTCTTTGGTGGAGTTCTTTTGGCTGTTTCCGCTTTCAATGGAATGGCACAAAATCCCTTCAAAGGGCGTCCATCCAGAGAACGGATGTTTACCAATCAACTTAATTTTATTGTCAAAGATTTGACTCTTACCCCCGCGCAAATGCAGGCCGTAACCTCGGCTTTGAAAAAGGTTGAGGATAGTAAATTTGAGCTTTGGAAAGAGGTGTTTTCGCAACATCAAATTATAAAAGAAGGCAAGGCTACGGAGGAGCAAATTAGTCGATTGTTGGAAGCCGAATTGGAAGCTCGTGTTAAAGATGCAATGCTTGAGCGGGACTTTTACATTTCTCTCAAAAACGAATTGACTCCATCTCAACTTTGGCACATTAGAGAGGCACACAGGACCTTTGCCAAGCAGATGTTTAGGAAGCACGGAGAACTTTGCAAGGGAAAACCTTCTCTCAATAGTAAAGCTAAAGCTCCACGAAAAGTGCAACAAAAACGCTAATACTAGGAAAAACTGAGCTGTTGGGTGCTCGGAGCCCGCGGCGGCAGCCACTGAATATAATAACAAGGAAGTAGAAACAATCCGAGAAGTCCATCTTTGATAGGAATTTGTTGCCAAATAAATCCCGACTTCAGAGGTGGATTTTTTGTAATTGACATAACAAGGATATGAAGAAGAATATTGCCTCCTCCCTATGGGTTGTTTTGTTGGTTTCGTTGGCAGCGGTTTTTGCTCGCCAAGAACCATTATCCCAAATATTTGGTTCCTCTAAAAAAACAAAAAGAGAACTTGCCGAGCAATCCGAAGCATCAATTCCACAAAGCCGTTTGGAAGTTTCACTACCTCAAAGCGAAACTTCTGACCGATTGATAGAACTTCCTGCTCCCCTCAAGGGAATGCCGGAACAAATCATCAAGCACGAAGGGTACACGCTCTCTTTCAATAAAGATCACTGTAACCCCAATTGGGTAGCGTGGGAATTAACAGCTCAGGAGACGGAGGGGACGTTGTCTCGTTATAAAACTTTTCTCCCGGATCCCCTATTACCCGAGGAGTTGCAAGTAACATCGGATGAGTATCGCGATTCCGGATACGATCGAGGGCATATGTGTCCGGCAGCAGATATGAAGTGGAGTAAAGAGGCAATGAAAGCCTGTTTTTATATGAGTAATATGTGTCCGCAAGTACCCCAACTCAATAGTGGAGGATGGCAGAAATTGGAAGCAGCTTGTCGCAGATGGACAGTGCAAGAGGGGCGTGTGTACATTATTTGTGGACCGGTGTACAACAATCAGCGTAAGCGCAAAACGATTGGAAAGAAGTTCGAGATAACCATTCCTACCGGTTTCTTTAAGTGCGTGCTATCGCTCAATCCCGGGAGAGAAAAGGCCATTGGCTTTTATTATGCCAATAAAGACCACAAGCAAAGTATTGGACAAACAGTCCGTAGTGTTGATGAGATAGAGGAGCTTACCGGGATGAACTTCTTTGTGTTTTTAGAAGACAAATTGGAAAAACGTTTAGAGGCTTCTTGTTCTCTTAAAGAGTGGCAATAATAAGCTTCGTTATGGACGGCGATTGCTGCGGACAATGACGAAAACCGCCAACAGTATGGCAAAGATGCCTATTCCTTGCCAAAGGGTTATTTGTTCTCCAAAAACCAAAGCTCCCACGCCGACGGCTGTAACCGGTTCCATTGCTCCCAAAATGGCGGTAGGGGTAGAGCCTAACAGATCAATAGCTAATACCAGCGTTATATTTGAAACAACAGAGGGCAACAGAGCCAGCAACAGCAGTAACCCCCAATGGTTCCACGCCAGGGGAGGGGTGATGCCGGGGCTCGTTGCTGCAAAAAGTCCAAAAAGCAGGCAATCGAAGAGCATTACGTAAAATGTGATGGTTAGGTAATGGACAGAAGATATACCGCTTTTATTGACGACCACGATATAGAGCGCGTATGCCAAACCGGACAAAACAACGATAAACAACCCAAGCAGAGAAACCCTATTATCACCTTCCAATACACCGGCCAGCAAGGCTACTCCCATTATGGCAAGAACTATGGCAAGAGCATTGCTCCAAGGCATTTTTTGTCCAAAGAAAAGAAACATAATGAGCGAGACGAAGATGGGATATACAAAGTGAGTAACCGTTGTAACCCCTGAAGACATATAGCTGTATCCGGTAAAAAGAAGAAGAGCGGAAAAAAAGTTGAGTACTCCCATAAGTGCCAAAATAGAGACTTGTCTCCAAGTGACTTTGGCGGATAGATGTTTTCCAAGTATGATGGCTGCTACCACTATGGCTGCAATACCAAAGCGAAACATCAAGATAGAAGGGGTATTCATCCCGGCTTGCAGCAACGGAAGGCTGAACAGCGGAATCAATCCAAATGTGGCACTGGAGGTAACCCCCAAAGCATAACCTTTTAATTTGCTCATAAATTATGGGTTGATATTTAGAGAGAACTTTTTCTTTTCGGAAGACAAAGGTACTACAGAGGTTCTATTCTATCAACTGTATTGTCTTTTTATTGGAGAGAACAGGAGGCAGGTGTTTATGGATCAACAAAAGAACCGGTTGCTGTTTCTTTGGCAAGGAATCCATAATGGATAGGATGATGGTGGATAAGTACGAAAGTGTCGTTTTTTTATTTATGATGTTTATTCTTTGCAAAACTTTTATTTGATATTTGTCCAAATATCCCCACAATGGGGGCGATGTTGGAGTTTTTTGCCATATTTGCAAAAAAAACAGACAATGGGTTGTACTCAAAGAGGAGGTTTTGTTCTTCTTTTTCTATTGCTCATTTGCCTCGGATGTGATCATCCGCAAAAGCAGGCAATTTGTTCTTACGAAAGAAGTAAACAACAAGAGCGTGAAAAACTTTTAAGTCTAAAGGATGCTACTGTTTTGCAGTCTCTTTTTGCTCAAGGTACAGAGGCAAATAATCAGCTTCGGATAATGCTTTGTGGCCGAGCTCTAGGAGATGCTTATAAACAAGAGTATAAATATGACCAAGCAGTTACCTGTTATCAACGTAGTGTGAAGGCAGCTGTTGAGCTTCGTGATACCTTGGAAATGGCAAAAGGGTACAATTGTTTGGCAACAGCTTGTTTGCGTATTGGAATTATTGCAGAGGCTTCGGCGCATTATTATAAGGCTCTTGCTCTAACGGAAGCCTATTCGCATCCCGATGAGCGACAAAACCTACAAAATAGAGTTGTTGCACTGCAAGGGATAGGTGATACTTATTTGGAACTTCGGTTGATAGAGGAGGCTAAGAGTTATTTTCTACAGGCCCAAAGGTGGGGGCAGAATTTGGAAGACCTTTCTATACAAGCTCACAATGATCTTAGTTTGGGCACGGTGTACAAGGAGCAGAAACAGTACGAGAAGGCAAAAGAGTATTATAGAGCATCACTCAAAAGTTTTCAATCTCTCAAAGACAAAAAGTCAATCACCCTGTGTTACATTCATTTAGGAGATGTGGAAAAGCTCCAAAACAATGATGATGCTGCTTATGCTCATTATATTACAGCATACAACAAAACACACCAAGCCGAAGACCACTGGGAGCGTATGGAGGCAGCTCTTGCCTTGGCGCAGATAGAACTGTATCGCCGCAACTATGCTTCTGCTTTTTATTATTTGCAGGAGGCACAGGAGGATGCAGACCAGCTAAAAGCTCCCATACAGATGCAGCGGGTGTATGAGCTACAAGTTCTATACTACAAGGGAATTCGTAATTACGAAGAAGCTCTAAGAGCATCGGAGTTATACATAGCATTGAGGAGTCGTATGGCCCAATTGCGTTATGTCAATAGCCTGCAAGATACTAGAATCTCCTATGAACGAGAAAAGCAACAACAAGAAATCTTGCACCTCAAACAACAACATCAACAGCAGCAGCAAATAGAGCGAATGGTTTTTTCTACCACTATGATTATTTTGCTGCTTTCCTTTTTTCTTTTGGCGGCTTTGTCTTATGCTCATCAGCAGAGTCGCAAGCGTAACCGACTGCTCAAGCAAATCGAAGAGATGCGGTCGGCTTTCTTTACCGGTCTTACCCACGAATTTCGTACTCCCATCGCAGTTATACAGGGAATTAACGATCGCATTGACCATTCACCCAATCTATCTGCAGAGGATAGGCACAGTTTACATTCTATGATTGCCAGACAGAGTGCGCTTCTTTTAGTTTTGGTAAACCAATTGCTCGAGATGGCCAAACTCAGAAGAGGGGTCAGTGTTCCCGACTGGAATCACGGCAATATTGTGCTTTACCTACGAATGTTGATAGAGCCTTTTGAGCTGTTGGCAATGAAGAAAGAAGTGGTGATCTCTTTGCAAACCCCGGCGGAGGAGGTTTGGGTCGATTTTGTTCCTTCGTATCTGCAAAAAATAGTGGGAAACTTGCTTTCCAACGCTCTAAAACATTCTCCTCATAAGGGAACTATAGAGGTGATACTATCTTTGGGGAAGAACCATAAAACTTACACCATAGAAGTGTGGGACCAAGGGGCGGGAATAGCCCTGGAGGACCAGAAGTATATATTTGATGATTTCTACCGTACTCCACAGTCCGAAGGATTGTCCGGTTTTGGAGTAGGACTCTCTTTTACTCGTCTTTTGGTTAATAGTCTGAAGGGAACCATAGAAATGAGAAATGTACCGAAAAGCGGTTGCTGTTTTTCGGTTGTGCTTCCGGCGAATAATTCTGAGAATCCAAAAGAAAAACGACCGTGGATACCGCAGGGAGCTGAGAAGTTTGCCGCAGCCCAATCTGTGGAGAAGTTGGAGGACGAATCGATGCTTTTTGAGGTTGATGGGGTAGAACCTGCTGCCACCAGTACCATTTTGGTGGTCGAAGATAATAAGGACATAGAATGTCTGATCAAATTGGTTCTGTCAAATGCATACAGTATCATTACAGCTCCTAATGGTAAAGAGGGGTTGCAAAAAGCCATCGAATGGGTGCCGGATCTGATCATAACAGATATTACGATGCCGGTAATGGATGGTTTTGAGATGATACAACAAATAAGACAGCTTGCTCCCATCAATCATATTCCTATAATAGCACTCACTGCAAGGGTTTCGGATCAAGATCGAATTAAGGCTTTTAGATGTGGTATAGATGTATTTATGATAAAGCCTTTCAATCCGGAGGAATTGTTGGTTCACATAGAACGAATATTTACCAATAGGGAACTCCTCAAGGAGCATTATGCCCAGCAGGTATTGTCCGTACCTTACTCTGTTTCACCCTCGGTGCAAATGGGGCTTGGGATAGATGCAACTGAAGGGGGAAAAGATGCCGATGACCGAAATGTAGAGTTTTTGCTTCGGGTCAATAAAGTGATTGAGGAGGAAGTGTATCGCAATGGAGAGTTTAGCTCCCAAGATTTGGCGGATAAACTTTGTTTGAGTTTGTCTCAGCTCAATAGAAAACTTTCGGGGCTTACAGGGCACCCATCTCAGACCTATATTCAGCAGGTGAAAATTAAGCGGGCTTGTGAGTTGTTATTATCGTCTTCCGAGCCTATTGCCGAGATTGGGGCTATGGTAGGCTTTGCCGACCCCTCTTATTTTGCGAGATTCTTTAAGAAACATATGGGGCAAACACCGATGCAGTACCGTAAGCAATATGTAGTCTCCGAAGAGGAGTAAGATTTTGGGATTTGTTGGAGGTTTGATTGTTGGAACAAAAACAAGAAAAGGAAGTCTGATTGTTGCAATGGTGGTATTTTCCTCTATCGCTGTTTCTTAAGATTCAAAGTCTTTGAAATCCCAAGAGAGGTTGTCTCTTTTTGATCTTTTTTTCTGCCGATTTTGCTTCTCTTTGACTTTGGTGTTATTACTCCCGTTTCCTTTCATTGGGGTGTTCTCTTTCGCCTTAGAGGTTGCTATTTCAGTTTTGTTGTAGAGAATTTGCATGTAAGGATAGGGCTTGTTTACGGAATCAAAAAAAGCTCGCCCCATTCAAAGAGCGAGCCAAAAAAGTAGCCCCGAGCAGAATCGAACTGCTATCTGGAGTTTAGGAAACTCTTATTCTATCCGTTGAACTACGAGGCCGAAAACAAATGCACCGGCAAAGATACTTAATTAAATTAAGATACAGGCTTCCTACTATCTCGCTTTGGTAAATTAAAATGTTCATCATTTCACTCTCCTACAACGTAAAGGAGGATGTGTTTGGGGCAACATACTCAGACTGAGACAGAGTTTCTGTTTGAAAAATGATCGATGTTTACCGAAAAATGCGGTTATCTCTACGACTTATAGAACTTGCAAATTGTCAGCTTCAGAGTAGATGGAAGGCGTTGTGCCACGATGTGTTGTGAACCTCAGTAGATTTTGTGGGTAATAAAATGAGGAGGTTTTCGGCTTCTTGATTTGTCAGATACAAAAAAGACTTCACATTTAGGTGAAGTCTTTTTTTCTGTGATCGCGGCAGGATTCAAACCTGCAACCTTCTGATCCGTAGTCAGATGCTCTATTCAGTTGAGCTACGCGACCAACGTATTTTTCCAACTGCGATGCAAAGGTACATTCGTTTTTTTTTCTGTGCAATAGTTTCTGCAACTTTTTTATCCTTGCGGTTCTTTGAAAGGTAAAATATTGTGGTAGGGGCTTGGTAGCCCTCTTTCTGAATAGACTCGCGTTTTTCAATGGCTACACCCTGTCGGGGGAGGAATTACAAGTGAATTTGATTCTTGTTTCCCAGAAGAGAAGCGATAGTATTGACTGACGAGGAGTGCAGAGATTGGAGAAATTTGTGATGCTTGGCTCCTCAAGATCTGTAAATTGTCTCCGAAAGTGAGGAATGGAGAGAAAAAAGTCAAGTTCGTCGGGAAAATAATTCCCTATTGTGGAAAATTTCCTTGGACGAAACAAAAAATAGTAGGGAATTATCAGAAAATAATTCCCTCAAAATTCCTTAAAAGTAGGGAACTAATTGCCGATTTTAGAGAACTGATGACAATTTCAATAAATGATAACTATCGACTTATAGTAGAAATCGTTTGGAATAAAATTTGAAGAAACTTTTCTTCTCTTTTTTTGTTATAGACATATGCAGATAGATGTCTGCCATTTGGTAAAAGGAATAGGAATACAAAAGTTGCCGGTATCTGATGTTGCAGGTTACTTTTCTAGCTGAATTTTATAGAGAAAACAGGTTGCCTTTAATCAAACAGATATATGCGTGTACGTAAAACGTTCAAATTGATATAAATGATGAGAAAAACAAAACAACGAAAAACAACCTTAGATGCCAAGTCTTACCTGTCACCGAACATCTTTGTGGTCAACCTGGAAATGAAATTGGGGATGCTGCTGACAGCCACAGTGGGAACCTCGGATATGGAGAACGAGGATTTTTGAGAAACAACATTTTTGAAAAATATTAGATGAAAAAGATAGTAGGTATTGCGCTCTCTATTATTGTGGGGGTGCTTATTGCAGGTTGTAATCGTTCGGCGGCTGTAAAGGAGTCCAACAATCCCCATTCCGAAGGGCATATTCTGTATTTGGGCTGCGAGTTTCCGGGAGAGGATTCTCCACGGATGGTGTTGGATCACCCCAATTTGTCTACTCCCTTGCGGATGTACTGGGAAGCGGGAGACAACATACAAATAGGATTCAGACAGGGTGGTGTCACCGGCTCAACTTCGGTAACCGTTCAAGCTGAAAATATCCAATCGAACCGTACACTTGTGAAGAATGTGCCTGTTTCAGTTCCCTCCGGAATAGATACCTCTAAACCGTACAAAATTTACTTGGCTTGGGGACCTGGCGGAACTCTTGCGTACAATAACAACGATGGAATTTTTTACCTGCAATTGCCACAGATGGGAGATATCTTTTCTACCGGTAGTACAGACTTTACTACCTCTAACCACTATGCCAAGAAAAAACTACCTATTCTCTATACCAAAAAAGAGATGAAGGGAGGAGAGCAAAGGTTCTCTGTCAAGTTGCAACACCTTGGCTCTTTCTTCGTATTGCATTTGGCCAATAGAACCTCGACGTGGAACAGCAGTTATTGGTGCAAGATAGAGGATAAAGCCAGCTGGGAAGCAGACAACGAGAAGATGTATGTTTGGAATAATGGTCTCCCGAACGGTGTGCGCAATAATTTTGGCTCTAAGTTTAATTTGGAAACGGAAACCCCGATGCCAACATTAAATGCTGGTACTGATACCAGATTTAACGGAAAGAGAGCATATCCGGGAATTGTTTGGGACGACATTTATTTACCCTACGTTAAAGCGGGGGGAGTTGAGCAAGTGCGTTACGTTTGGTATCCGGTTTCCTCGGGGGTACAGATGCCTGCTTTGAGGTTCTCAATAGCTCGGCAACCTTATTTTTCGGGGGGATACAATTACTCTTCAGAGAAATGTCTGCCTGCAGGAAGGAAATTAGAATCTGGAAAGGTTTATCACTTTTATATTGAAATTCAGAGCGGATATAAACCGGTTTTTTGTGACCGTAATTGGCGAGTGCGGACGGATGTGGTGAATTGAAAGGAAAAACAAATACCGCAATCTACAAGGTCGGAGAGCATATTTGTTGTTCTCCGACCTTCTGTTTTTTTATAAAGTAAATTTAGAAGTAAGGCTCTATTTTGAAGAGAGAGGTTATTTATGATGATAAGAAAGGTTTTGTGGGGCTATTTCTTCTACAGCAAAAAGAGTCCGTTTGAATCAACCCAAATTCCAATATCACAAAATACTTTTTGTTGTGGAGAGGGGACGGTCTTTTATACCGTTGGGCAGGGTAGAATCTATTGATCAGAGATTGATTCTCTTGGTTCTTAACTCTTTTTCGATTGTTTCTATTTTCTCCACAATCCATTTATAAACTGTTCCCTCTTGGATGCTCTTAAAATTATTCGGATCCCACCAATCGTAAATAGGAAGCCATTCCCATCCGTACATCCAATGGGGAGACTGTTTGCCAAGACTCTCCAATCGTTCTATGTTGGGATCGGTAGACGGAATGCCTATGTAATAATTATCCCCTTGAAGTTGAATGGTGATGGCTCTCTGCCATCCTGCTTTCCTATATTCAATGGTGTATCCTTTCAGGTGCAATTCGGCACCATTCTCTTTTGCATATTCTTCGAGAGGTGTTTTGATATACCTTTGGTGTAGCTGTCCTGCAATTTCGTTGCGTGCCAACAATAGTGGTACCACTTGGTCGAGATGATCTATTGCCAATTCGGCAACTTTCTTTGTGCTTGGGTCATTCATATTTTGGTAGGTTAGTTCTTCGATTACTTCTATATATTGCTTGAGTGTTTCGACCACTTTGGGTTTGTCTTTTACAAAGTTGTGACATTTGGTGAGCCAATCAAGGATATCCTTTTCATAGGAACACCTAAGGTAATTTTCTACATCGCTGGAGGAGTGTTCGCCTGCATCGTTCCCAAAGAGGGTGAGGTACACAAGGTGATACTTTTTTCCCGACTGTTTACCGTAGTGGTCGTACCTTTTTAGTTGATTAGTTTGATCTTTTGCATAGATTTTGTTTTCTATAATCAAGGCATAGGTACTGTCTTGAACCAAAATATCGATGCGTCCGCCATATTCGCCACTTACGGGACCTATATAATATTCTACGTAACATTGTATCTCTTTGGTTTTGAAATTGTGCGGTATCTGCTGTTTTAGTACCAAGGTCAGAAAGTTGGTTAGAAAAAGATCTCCACAACCGTGCTCTCCTTTGGGATTCAAGAGATTGGCGATAAAAGCGGAATGCAGGCGAACCTCTTTTGTCGCCATTCCGAGAATATTGAATATGTTGTATTTTTCACCTCTATCTAAAAGCTCAATTTGGTGGGCTTGTTCTTTCTTCCAAACACCATCTATTTTGCTCAATAGCTCTTCCAGATCTCCGTGATTCATAGCATTGATTCTCTATTTTATCTGCAAAAAAATCCCTCAAAAGTAGTTCTTAAGAACCATTTTTGAGGGATTGTTCTACCACGGGAAAGTTTAGACGATCCGTGGTGAAATAGAAAGGGCTTAGTCTTCGTTGAGGTTTACTCGCTTAAAGTCTGTTACCGTAAGAGTTTTAGAAGCTGTGTGGAGGTAGGTTTGGATGTCCATTTTGCTGTCTTTGATAAACTCTTGTTTGAGAAGGGTAGCTTCTTTGTAGAATTTTTCGAGAGAACCGTTGGCTATGCGCTCCAATAGGTTTTCCGGTTTTCCTGCTTCACGGGCACGGTCCATAGCAATGCGGCGTTCTTCTTCGATTTTTTCGGCAGGGATTCCTGTTTCGTCAATGGCCACAGGGTTCATAGAAGCAACCTGCATAGAGATATCGCGAGACATCTGGTATTCGATAGCTTCGTTAAAGGCTACGATGGCAGCCAACTTGTTGCCCGGATGGATGTAAGAAATGGTGTAAGGAGATTGCACGAATACGTAAGAGCCCAATTCCATCTTTTCTCCGGTGTTACCTATGCGGTCTGTGATGTGATCTTGAATGGCACGGCCATCTTCCAAAGGCATAGCCAAAAGCTCTTCCTTTGTTTTGGGCTTTTCTGCCATAGCTTTGTCCAAAATCTTCTGAGTCAGCTCGATGTGTCCTTCATTTTTAGCAACGAAGTCTGTTTCGCATTGCAAAGAAACAATGCAGGCAAATCCTTCAGAGTGAGCTGCCAATACGCAACCCTCAGAAGCCTGTCTGTCCGAACGCTTGGCAGCCACAGCTTTACCCTTGGTGCGGATGATTTCCATAGCCTTGTCAAAGTCGCAGTTGGTTTCTTCTAATGCTTGTTTACAGTCCGAAAGACCGGCACCGCTCATTTTTCTCAGTTTGGCGATGTCTTGAATTGTTACTGCCATAATAATGGGATATATTTTATATCTGTTTAATACTTAAAATTCCTCTTTTGCCGAAAAAAGGCATTCTTGAGCTTTATACTTTGGCAAGAGATATTGCTCTCTTGTGTCCAAAGCAGGCTCACGAGTGCCTTTCTTCTTTATATCAACTCCAAGCAAGGGTGGCAAATACCTTCTCCTTTTCTTGAACGAGATTAAGCAAGCTTTTCTTGATGCCTAATAGGGTTTGAGTCGATGTTCCAAAAATTAAGAGAAAGACCTTGTGTCTCTTTTACTCCTGTGTGGCTTCTTCCTCAGCAACTTCGGCAGTTGCTTGTTCGTCTGCCACAGCTCCCTCTTCGTCTTGGCGAACACGTTCGCGACGAGCTCCGGTGCGGGTGCGGCGATTGCCTCTTCCGCCTTCAATGGCGGCTGCTTCTTGTGCTTCCTCTTCTGCTTTCTCGGCTTTGTGTTCAATAAGTCCTTCACCAATGGCTTTGCAGAGTGTACCCAAAATGAGTTCTACGGCTTTGGCAGAGTCATCGTTGGCGGGGATTACATAGTCTATGGCGTGAGGATCGGCATTCGTATCCACGATAGCAAATACAGGGATGCCCAATCGCTGTGCTTCTCTTACGGCAATGTGCTCTTTGATTACGTCCACAACGAAAAGAGCCGAAGGAAGACGATTCATATCCTTAATGGAACCGAGGTTCTTTTCCAATTTGGCACGCTGACGCTCAATCTGTAGCTTTTCACGCTTAGAAAGGTTGTCATAGGTACCATCGGCTTTCATCTTGTCGATCTGAACCATTTTCTTCACAGCTTTGCGAATGGTGGGGAAGTTGGTAAGCATACCTCCCGGCCAACGTTCTACCACGTAGGGCATACCCACCGAAGTAGCCAACTCGGCAATAGGTTCCTTGAGCTGTTTTTTGGTACCAACGAAGAGAATCTTTTTCCCTCCTTTAGCCATCCCTTTGATCACCTGAGCAGCTTCGTCAATTTTGGCGATTGTTTTGTGCAAATCGATGATGTGAATGCCATTGCGCTCCATAAAGATGTAGGGAGCCATAGCTGGGTTCCATTTTCTCTTGAGGTGACCGAAATGAGCTCCGGTCTCTAATAGTTGTTCGAATGTAATTTGTGACATAATGAATTATTTGTTTACGTTCTTTTTAATAAATGAATCAATCGCAAAGTAGAGCCTATTACGAGCCATCTGTGCAATTTAGATACTAAACACGAAACATACTGTGTACTATCACCTCTCCTCCGAAAAAAGAAGAACGTGGGTGTAGCAAAGAGCCACACCACACCTTCTTTATAGGATCGGTTGTTGCACCAACAGTATCAACGCTTACTGAATTGGAATCTCTTACGAGCCTTGGGACGTCCCGGTTTCTTACGTTCTACCACACGGGCATCACGAGTTACGAACCCGGCCGAACGAAGGGCGGGTTTATCTTCCGGATTGATTTTGATCAAGGCACGGGCAATTCCCAAACGGGCAGCTTCGCTCTGTCCCTTAAAACCACCTCCGCAGAGGTTGATCATAATATCATACTTTTCCAGTACCTCCAATTTAGCCAAGGGTTGCTTTACAACAAACTGGAGTATGCTTGAAGGAAAATATTGAGCCAAATCCTTCTTATTAACGGTGATTTTGCCGCTTCCTTCTTTTACATAAACGCGAGCTATGGCAGCTTTACGTCTTCCTACTGCATTTACTTGTTCCATTCTGCTTAGCTAATTTATTTGTACTGATTGATGTCTACTGTTCTCGGTTGCTGTGCCTGCATATTGTGCTCTGCTCCATCGAAAATGTATACGTGTCCGAGCAGTTTTGCTCCCAATTTGTTCTTGGGAAGCATCCCCTTGAGAACTTTCTTGAAAAGACGTTCGGAGCTTTTGCGTTGCAACTGACGTGGAGTCATTTCTCTTTGACCTCCGGGAAAACCGGTGTAACGAAGGTAGATTCTGTCTTCCCATTTGTTACCGGTGAGCTCAATCTTGTCTGCATTGATGATGATCACATTATCACCACAATCAGCGTGAGGTGTAAAGTTGGGTTTGTACTTACCACGAACAATCTTGGCAACTTTAGAGCACAAGCGACCCAAACGCTGGCCTTGCGCATCAACCACCAACCACTCTTTGTTTGCGTTAGCTGCGTTGGCAGAAATTGTCTTATAACTTAAAGTATTCACTTTATTACTGTTTTGCTATTAAATAAAACATAAAAAGCATCGACCCTTCTTTCCCTCGACTCTGCCTTGTACAACCTATTCATTTGTTCACCGATCGGGCAGGCTTGAGCTTGGACGGGCTCGTATTCCCAATACACATAGACGTACAAAGCGACAGTGCGCTAAGGCATCGACTATCTTTTACGATAATAATCAGCGCTGCAAAGGTACAAATACTTATTGTAATTGCAAGGGATAAAAAATATTTTGAGGGAGAAAAGGACGAGAAAAAAGGCAATGTTTCAAAAAACAGAGAACCACCAAAAAGAGATTACTCCCAACTGTATCAACAAAATTAGTGGGAGACCGATACTAAATTTCTTATGCAGGGTTTTGTGACGAAATAGTCGCATCCCACACCAAGCTCCCAAACTGCCTCCCAAAAAGGAGAGTAGGAATAGCGTGCTTTCGGGTATGCGCCACCGTTTTTGGCGGGATTTCCATTTATCTAGCCCGAAAAGGATTAGTGATAGGCAATTGATACCGACAAAATAACAGAGTATGATGGTTTGAATTGGAGACATTGTTGAATTTTGAACAAAATCTTTCTACACCCTCCAAAGGGATAATTAACGGAGTAAACAAAAAGACCGTACTTCCCAAAAGAAGTACGGTCTTGTCATTATCTATACAAGGATATTCTTATTTCTTGGTCCCTTACCGACATCCCAACCAAAGTGTGACAAAGAAGATCAGTCTTTGAATTTGGCTGCTAAGAACTCTCTATTGAGACGAGCGATGTTGGATATAGATACGTTTTTGGGACACTCCATTTCGCAAGCTCGGGTGTTGGTACAGTTTCCAAACCCCAGTTCGTCCATTTTGGCTACCATTGCTTTGGCACGGCGTGCAGCTTCTGCCCGTCCTTGTGGTAAGAGAGCCAGCTGACTTACTTTGGCCGAAACGAAGAGCATTGCCGAACCGTTTTTGCAGGCAGCGGCACAAGCTCCACAACCGATGCAAGATGCCGCATCCATTGCCAAGTCGGCTTTTTCTTTGGGAATGGGAATAGCATTGGCATCGGGAATCCCTCCGGTATTAACACTCACATATCCTCCGGCTTGTATAATCTTGTCATAGGCTGTTCTGTCTACCATCAAATCTCGTATGATGGGGAATCCGGCGGATCTCCACGGCTCTACCGTGATCACATCTCCATCATTGAAGCGACGCATATGCAACTGACAAGTTGTTATGCTGTTGTCCGGTCCGTGTGGGTGTCCGTTGATATATAGAGAACACATCCCGCAAATCCCTTCTCGGCAGTCGTGGTCGAATACGACCGGATCTTTGCCTTCTGCAATCAACTGATTGTTCAGAATATCTAACATCTCAAGAAACGAAGCACTCTGGGAGATACCTTGCAGTTTATAGGACTCCAAACGACCCTTTTCTTTTGGCCCTTTTTGGCGCCAAACTCTCACGGTTATATTGATATTTTTGTCCATTGTATTCTTTCTTTGTGGTGCGGTGATTAGTTCTTATAGTTGCGCTGCAAACGTTCTGTGAACTCGTATTCCAGAGGCTCTTTGTACATAACAGGAGGAGTATCCGGTCCTGTGTACTGCCAACAAGAGGCGTAAGCAAAAGTATCGTCGTGACGCAGGGCTTCTCCCTCTTCGGTTTGATGTTCGAGGCGGAAATGTCCTCCACAACTTTCTTCTCTGTCAAGAGCATCGTGTGCCATAAGCTCACCGATTTCTATAAAGTCGGCAAGGCGTAGGGCTTTTTCCAATTCTATGTTGAGATCTGTTGCCTGCCCGGGAATGAAGACTTCTTTCCAGAAAGTCTTTTTCAATTCTGCTAGTTTCTGAATGGCCATCTCCAGCCCGGCTTTGTCTCGTCCCATACCAACATACTCCCACATAATGTGTCCTAATTCTTTGTGGAGGCTGTCCACGGAACGAGAACCTTGTATGCTCATAAGTTTGTCTATGCGCCCTTTAACTTCTTTTTCTACTTGATCGAATTCGGGCAAATCGGTTTTGAAATGTGGAATTTGGATTTGGTCGGCAAGGTAGTTTTGCAACGTGTATGGCAAAATAAAGTATCCATCTGCCAACCCTTGCATCAAAGCCGAAGCTCCCAAACGATTGGCCCCGTGGTCAGAGAAGTTGGCCTCTCCGATGGCAAAGAGGCCGGGAATGGTGGTTTGCAGTTCGTAATCGACCCAAATACCACCCATTGTGTAGTGGATGGCGGGGTAGATCATCATCGGCGTTTTGTAAGGATCCTCATTTGTTATCTTTTCGTACATCTGAAAGAGGTTGCCATATTTCTGCTCTACCACATCTCTACCCATACGTTCAATGGCATACTTGAAGTCGAGGAACACGGCAAGCCCAGTGTTATTAACTCCGAAGCCCGCATCACAACGTTCTTTGGCGGCACGGCTTGCTACATCTCGGGGAACGAGATTCCCAAAAGCCGGGTAGCGACGTTCCAAGTAGAAGTCTCTGTCCTCTTCCGGAATGTCTTGCGGTTTGATAGTTCCAGCTTGTAGTTTTTTTGCGTCTTCCAGCTTCTTGGGTACCCATATTCGACCGTCATTACGCAAGGACTCCGACATAAGGGTCAGTTTGGATTGGTAGTCCCCGTGCATAGGAATGCAAGTCGGGTGTATTTGTGCCATACACGGATTACCGAAGTAAGCCCCTCTTTTGTAGCATTGGAAAGCAGCAGAACCGTTAGAGGCCATAGCATTGGTTGAGAGGAAGAAAGTGTTGCCATATCCGCCGGTAGCTATAACCACAGCGTGGGCGGCAAAACGCTCCAGTTTGCCGGTTACCAAATTGCGGGCAATGATCCCACGAGCTCGCCCGTCGATGAGAACCAAATCGAGCATCTCGTAACGGGTGTATAGCTTAACGCTCCCTTTTTGAACCTGACGGCTTAGTGCCGAGTAAGCACCCAAGAGGAGTTGCTGGCCGGTCTGACCTCGAGCGTAGAATGTACGTGATACTTGAGCTCCTCCGAAGGAGCGATTATCTAACAATCCTCCGTACTCGCGAGCAAAGGGAACCCCTTGTGCCACGCATTGATCGATGATAGCATTAGATACTTCGGCCAAGCGGTACACATTGGCTTCTCGGGCACGATAGTCGCCCCCCTTGATTGTATCGTAAAAAAGACGATATACAGAGTCTCCGTCGTTTTGATAGTTCTTAGCGGCATTTACTCCTCCTTGAGCTGCTATGGAGTGTGCCCTTCGGGGGGAGTCTTGAATACAGAAATTAAGAACATTGAATCCCAACTCTCCGAGAGAAGCAGCTGCGGAGGCCCCGGCCAATCCGGTACCAACAACGATTACATCTAACCGACGCTTATTGGCGGGGTTTACAAGTTTTTGGTGGTTCTTATAGTTTGTCCATTTATCGGCCAAAGCTCCGGCCGGGATTTTAGGATCTAATTGACTCATATTTGGAAATGAAATAAAGTTCTACGAAAAGTTAGAGGTGTATGCTACAGATATTACCTGCTGCTTCTGCAATAGGTTCTGCAAATGCCGTTGGTCCGCCATATATAAAGCCAAAATAGATGGCAACGATCAAGAAGGTTGAAACAAGTAGGGTAGATACAATTACTCCTATCACTCGCAAGCGACGATACCATATTGAGTTGTTCCATCCAATAGTTTGGAAGGCACTCCAAAAACCGTGGTTGAGGTGTAACCACAGAGCAACCAACCATATAACATAACCCACAACAACAATCTTGTTGCTGAACGTGGCAACTACCAAATAGAATCCCTCTTCGCTCTCTTGTCCCATCCATTCATTGAGCTGCATCTTGGCCCAAAAGTGGCTTAAGTGCCAGCCCAAGAGTCCCAAAACAATAATCCCCAAGAGCAGCATATTTTTGCTGGCCCAATTGGCTTTTGTGCGAGAGGCTACCACGTAGCGATCTTTTCCTCGAGCCTTGAGGTTTTGGGCAGAGAGAACAAAAGCATAGATAATGTGCACGATAAAACCCAAAGCCAATACCGGTACCATAATCTGTACCAACAGATTGGTTCCCATAAAATGGCAAGCCTCGTTGTACAGTTCTGTTGGGGAGTCACCATTTATATGAAGAGCATCATAAACGGCCAAAAGGTTAATGACCCCGTGCAGGGCAAGAAAGGTAATTAGGAACAAGCCACTGAGGCTCATAATTAACTTTCGCCCGATAGAAGATTTGAAAATCCACATAAGTAATCTTTTTATTGTTTGAATGGTTGATTATATTCTTTTGTCTATTCCCTTGGGAGAAAAACCTTAAATTCCTTGCAAAGATAGCAGAAAAATACCTTTATATAGGTATGAATGGGGCTATAAATGCAATCCCCAACAAACAACTTAGAGGCTGTTTATTGGGGAGAGGTTGTAATTGAGAGAAAATCAATCTCTGGAGTTTCCAAAAAATCGCAATATGTACAGGAATAGATTGATGAAATCTAAATAGAGAGTTAGGGCTCCTAAGATGGCTATTTTCCCGATGGTATTGGTGTCGTGTTCCGAATCTATTTGTGCCGAAAGATGTTTAATCTTGTTTACATCCACAGCAGTAAGTACAGTAAAGAGCAAAACACCGATGATGCTGACGATGAACTCCATTGCCGATGATCTAAGAAAAATATTCACTACCGATGCAATGATGAGTCCAATGAGAGCCATCATAAGAAAGCGACTCCAACGAGTGAGATCCGATTTGATGAAATATCCCACCATAGCCATAGCACCGAACGTGCCGGCAGTGATAAAAAATGCCGAGTAGATTTGAGTTCTGGCATAGAGCATAAGGATAACACTCAAGGTAATTCCATTCAAGACAGAATAAATGGCCAACAAGAAAGTAGCCGTTGGTAGGCTCAATTTCATAATTCTGGCAGATAGAAACCAAACCAAGCCCACCTCAACAAGGGCAATGGTCCAAAAGAGACCGCGCGAAGAGAGAAGGGTGTATGCGAGTGAGGTGTTTGCAACAGTCATAGCCGTTAAGCCGGTGATGGCAAGAGCTGCCGTCATCCAAAGAAAAACTTTGGAAAGAACTTTAGAGACAACAACATTGGAAGGGGCATAGCGGTTGGGACTAACCTCTTCGTAGCGATCGAATTGTTCAATTTGATTCATAGGTTACTTATTGTGCTGTTTTTAGAGAATTATTGATATACTGAATGGTGGCTTTGTCTTTAATTACCTCCATTTGAATTTTTTCTGGTTTTTGTGTCAATGATAAGGTGCTATTTCCGGAGAGTTCTACGGAGAGGCTTTTTCTTACATTAAGGTGAGCCGAGGCTCCGTTTCGTAGGCCGACTCTGCCTTGTTCCACTTTTAGCGTACTCCCGTCTAGTTGAGCTTGGGCACTATTGCGCACGATTAACTCTTGGGTTTTTCCCGAAAGGAATAGGTACGAGGCCCCGTCAAGATCCAAATCGGTTTTTTCGGTGACGTCGGCCTCTATGTCGGCGTGGGCATCCCCTACTAAATTGAGATTCAGATTATTTGCCCTTACAGACATTTGGGAAGAACAATTACCACAAATACTGATTTCCGCGTATTGAGACTTAACTTCCAATCCGCTGATCTTTTGAGAAAACTGTTCTAACGTAAACGTCTCGGAACGATTGATGCCGGTAGCGATCATTTGTGAAGCACCGCTGGTAGTGATTTTTTCTACGTTTGGTAGGGTGACCACCAATCTCACGTGGTTCTTAGTGGAGCGTTTAGAACCTCCGGCTATGAATGCGGTGAGGCAATTTTCTTTGAGTCTTACACACACTTTGGGCATAAGGTAGCTCTTTGCATATAAAGTGATTGAGGTTTTTTGTCCAAACGTCAGGTACAGATCAACGGCTCCGCCTATGTCTACTCTCTTGATGGATTCGGTACAAGGAATCGTCACTGAGATGGTTCGTTGTCTTCTTCTGTACAAGTAGTAAGAAAGAGCAATAGACGAAACCAGCAGGGTGGTCGATGACGATGCGGCTATAATCCCTGCGATTGTTTTTCGATGGTGCTCCTTTTTCCTTTTTAGGGAAAGTCGCCTCCGCTGTAATCCCTCGGTTAAAGGGATTTTTTGTGCCACGCTGTACGGAATGATTCCATTGTGTTGCTTCATCCTTTTTTCCTTTTGTTTGGAGTGCTAATTGAGCTTTTTGCTTCTCGGATCATTTTTTCTGAGGAGAAAGCTAAATCTCTTTGCAAGGTACAAATAAAAAAGATTGGGAGTGCTCCTCTTGAGGTAAAAAGAGGTTGACGTCTTTTCTGTTTTTCTATGGATTGATATTTCTTTTGCACGAAAAAGAGAGCGTAAACCGATGTGAGTTCGGTTTGCTCTCTTTGGAGTTTTGTTCGTGTCAATTTATTGTTCGCGGAAAAAATGCCCACTGGATGCCTGAGCGGTAGGCATCACAATCATATCGTTGATGCAAATATTTTCGGGTAAAGCCATAACAGAGGCAATACAGTCGGCAATGTCTTCCCCATATAGAGGAGTCATACCCGTATAAACGTTATCGGCACGTTCCTTATCTCCGTGAAAACGTACCACGGAGAATTCTGTATTCACTGCTCCGGGGCAGATTTGAGTTACTTTGATACCGTATGGAAGTAAGTCAATGCGCATCCCTTTGGAAAGGGCATCTACAGCGTGCTTGGTGGCACAGTACACATTTCCGTTGGCGTAGACTTCTTTGCCGGCGATGGACCCGATGTTGAAAATATGCCCTCTTTTGCGCTCCACCATACACGGTGTTACGGCTCGTGTTACGTACAAAAGACCTTTTATGTTGGTGTCTATCATACGCTCCCAATCATCTATGTTGCCTTGATGTATGGGGTCCAATCCAGCAGCCAGTCCAGCATTGTTGATTAAGACATCAATGTTTTTCCAATCATCACTCAAGTGACTCAGATGTTGGGTGACCTCTTCGAGGTTACGAACGTCGAAACAGAGGGTTAATGTTCTTGTTTGCGGATACTTTTGGGACAATTCTTTTTGTAACTGCTCCAAACGAGGCTGTCTTCTGCCGGTGATAATGAGGTCGTACCCGAGCGAAGCCAACTTGCGTGCCACAGCCAACCCGATGCCGGATGTGGCTCCGGTGATAAGTGCTATTTTATTCATATCAACAGTAGTATTGCTTTGTAGTCACTGTATTCGTCCTTCCCAGCCGATGGCTGCTGCCCCCAATATGGCAGCATCTCCCTCTTTTAACTCCGATGTAAGCACCTTTACTTTGGAGTAAATTTTCAATAAATTGTCTTGAAAGGCTTTGTGCAGGGGATCTAAAAGCAGTGCTCCACTTTGAGTGAGCCCTCCGAAGAGTATGATAGCCTCCGGGCTGGAGAATGTTACAAAGTTAGCCAAATTTCTTCCCAAAATCTCTCCGGTGGTAGAGAATACTTCGCAGGCTACGGAGTCATTATTAAGTGCTGCTTCATAAATCTCTTTGGAGGTTAATTCATCTGGGTTTATGTTGCGTAAAGCTGAAGGAGTGGCGGTGGTTTGGAGGAGGTATTTTGCAGTACGCACAACTCCTGTGGCGGAAGCGTATGTTTCCAAGCAGCCTCTGCGTCCACACCCACACAAACGCCCCCCGGGTTCCACTATGACGTGTCCCAATTCTCCGGCGTAACCGTCAGAACCGTAGATCAATTTGCCATCTATGACGATTCCGCTGCCGATCCCGGTACCGAGAGTGATTAGAATAAAGTTTTTCATTCCCTTGGCTGCGCCATAGGTCATTTCTCCGATGGTAGCGGCATTGGCATCGTTGGCTAAAGTAACCGGTAGGTTGAGTTTTTCACTGAGCATAGCTGCCAAAGGAACTTCTTGTCGCCAAGGCAGGTTGACGGCAAACCCGATGGTGCCATCGAAATAATTGCCATTGGGAACTCCTACTCCTATTCCGACCACTTGTTGCCTCAATCCCAACGAAGAGATGAGAGCATTTATGCGATTGGATAGTTCGTCTACGTAGGCCTGTATATCATCGTTGTGCATACAAGTAGAGAAAGATTCGGTGGCTAATAGGTTGCCGCGTGCATCCACAACTCCATAGGCTGTATTTGTCCCTCCTATATCTATCCCTACCACGTATACTTTTTTCATAGAATTGTTATTAGCAATTTTTTTTGAGCGTTACTGTTGCAAAGATATGATTTATATATTAAATAGGATGTTAATGTGAAAATAGTTTAGGTATTTGCCTTTTGATCGAGTTCTTTTATTGTAGATGTGGCTTTATCCTTTTCTATTGTTGTGTAAATAAATCGTTAAAATCTTACGTTTGTCCTTGGTACTCATATCCATAGGTGCTTGGAGAAGAGATTCTTATGATAGAGATCGATGGCAGTTGACTGTTTGGTCTTTGAGTGAAAATCTCTCAGGAGGTTTTTTGTAGATATGAGAGAAGATCGAGATGCTTTTTTGCAAGGGGGAAACAGAAGAGGAAGTCTCGAGTTCTTTACCGAAATATATGTCTTTGTTTCCGAAGAGAGATGCTATATTGGCTTTACTTACAATGATAGAAAAAGAGAAAAGGGTGTGTTGATTCCAACACACCCTTTTGTTTGTCCTGCAACTCTGTCCCGATAGGAGAAGAGGCAGTTTCGAGAACAAGGCTTTTTACTCTTGGTTCTTTTCGATAGCCAATTTGCCACGGTAGTAACCGCATTCGGGGCAGACCATATGATATACGTGCCAAGCTCCGCATTGCGAGCAACGAGCCAAGGTGGGCATCGCTGCTTTGTCGTGGGTTCTACGTTTCGCTGTTCTCGTCTTCGATTGTCGTCTTTTAGGATGAGCCATTGTTATATAGTTTTAATTATTACTTCTCTTCTTTTAGTTGGCGAAGTTGTTCCCAACGAGGGTCGATGACTTCGTCTTCAATTGTGGTGTGCGGGTGATAGGCATCCAAGATGGATAAACTCTCCTGTGGGCATTGCCCTTGAGGATGTCCCTTGCTGATTGGTAGAGACAAAACCACCCATTCGTATAAAACCTGCTCAAGAGATAGCCGAGCATCGGTACGAGGAACAATGATTTCCTCGTCTTCGGAGTCGTTGTATTCCTCTCCCAGTTTTACGATCAATTTAGAGTGGGTCTGTATGGGCATCCGTGCTTCACCGAGGCATCGGTCGCAAATGACCACCACATATCCTCGTAGTGCAAAGTCGCATTCAAAGACATCTCCAACTCGAACAATAGAGGCATCTACTCTGACCTCCCCCCCGATAACCCCCAAGAGGTTGCGATCGGCAAACAGGGCATTCTCCACAATGCAAGCCCAAGAAGACTCTCCCTGTGGTAGCGATCCGAGGTTGATGCTGTATTGACTTTTATTGACCATAAAAACACACCTTTCAAGTCTGTGCCTATCCGGTCTGCGAATTGCACAGAGTGAAAATCTCTGCAAAGGTACAATTTCTGCCCCAAATGAGCAAAAGGGAGTTTTCTCCTTCTTCTTTGTACCTCCTTCGGATAAAAAACAAGGGAATAAGAGAATTTGCTCCTCCTATTCCCCGGCTTCTTGGAGGTTTTTAGCGCAAACGCTTGTAGCCGTATCGAGCCTGTTTGCCCAATTCCTCTTCTATGCGAAGGAGCTGGTTGTATTTGGCGATACGATCGGTGCGGCTTAGGGAACCTGTTTTTATTTGACCGCTGTTGGTTGCTACCGCGATGTCGGCAATGGTTGTGTCTTCGGTTTCTCCGGAACGGTGCGATGTAACGGAGGTATAACCGTGGCGGTGTGCCATTTCTATGGCGTCGAGGGTTTCGGTCAGAGTGCCTATTTGGTTCACCTTGATCAAGATAGAGTTGGCACATCCTTCAACAATTCCGCGGCTAAGATACTCCACGTTGGTTACAAAGAGGTCGTCTCCTACCAACTGGCAACGAGAACCGATAGAGTCGGTAAGCATTTTCCAACCTTCCCAGTCCGATTCGCACATACCGTCTTCGATAGAGTCTATCGGGTACTTCTCAATTAGTTCGGTGAGGTATGCTACTTGCTCTTCTCTGGTTCTTTTGGCTCCTTGTGCACCTTCGAACTTGGTGTAATCGTAGATGCCATCGGCATAAAATTCGCTGGAGGCACAGTCCAAAGCAATGGTGATATCTTTGCCCGGTTCATAACCGGCTGTTCGGATGGCTTCCAAGATAGATTCGAGAGCATCTTCGGTTCCCTTGAGAGCAGGAGCAAAACCTCCTTCATCCCCCACCGCTGTACTTAAAGAACGGTTGTGAAGAACCTTTTTGAGGGAGTGGAAAACTTCTGCCCCCATACGCAATCCTTCACGGAAGCAGCAAGCCCCTACGGGGCGAATCATAAATTCTTGAAAGGCGATAGGAGCATCGGAGTGCGATCCTCCGTTGATGATGTTCATCATTGGAACGGGGAGGGTAAATGTGTTCGTTCCTCCGATGTAACGATACAAGGGCAGCCCCAATTCGTTGGCAGCAGCTTTTGCCACAGCCAAAGACACTCCCAAGATGGCGTTAGCTCCCAGTTTACTTTTGGTTTTGGTGCCGTCCAACTCAATCATCTTGAAGTCTATTTCACGTTGTTCGGAGGCGTTCATCCCAAAGAGGGCGGGAGCAATTATTTCGTTGATATTTTCTACGGCTTTGGTTACCCCCTTACCCAAATAACGTTTTTTGTCGCCGTCTCGAAGTTCCAAGGCTTCATTTTCGCCGGTCGAAGCCCCACTGGGAACAGAGGCACGACCCACCACGCCACTGCTCAATGTTACCTCTACCTCTACGGTTGGATTGCCGCGAGAGTCCAATATTTCTCTTCCTACAATGTCTACTATTTGCATCAGATTTATCTTTTTGTTATTAGTTACGGTCGCAAAGATAATGATTTGCATCAATAGGGAGATGAGAAGAGTGGGAGACTGGCGGCTTTCTCAAAGTGTTCTGTGCAGAAAATATAAGAAGAGGATGCCGGCTTGGAACCTTGCAAAACGGAGTAACATCGGAAGAAAAAATAGCAACGAGAAAGGGTGGGCAAATTAGTTCCCTGCCATTGGCGAATTTTGAGGGAACTAATGGGGAAATAATTCCCTCAAAATTTTCGATACTTCCCTACAAAAAATTCTTCGGTGGGAGCTAATTTGGCTCTTTATTCCACTCTCTCGTTTTGAGGCAATACTATTGAGGAAACACAGGGCGGAAAAACTCTCTTTTTAGGGGAAATGGAATGGTTGGTGCCACATCTCCTCTTTGTGGAAGAAAGTGGCGAAGCAATTATTTCAGCAAAGGGAAATTTAGATAGAGAGGAGCGAGCAGTACAACTCTATATGTTGCTTTGCCACAACGGATTGTGCATAGTATTTACAAGCAAAATTGCGAGCTTCTTGGCGCATCTTTTGGTAGC
Source organism: Bacteroidota bacterium (assembly GCA_023396255.1). Lineage (GTDB taxonomy): Bacteria > Bacteroidota > Bacteroidia > Bacteroidales > Porphyromonadaceae > Porphyromonas. The sequence continues at coordinate 143,654 of JAEWWU010000005.1, read as the reverse complement.
AATCCGAAGGGGTAGAAAGGAGTTTTTCTATGCCATCGGCAAGAGCTTGAGGATCCCCGTAGGAGCATACATAGCCGGTGGTTTGATCTTGAATCATTTCTGGAATGCCTCCGGTAGCAAAAGCCACAACAGGGGTACCACAAGCGAGGCTCTCCATAATGGTATTGGGGAGGTTTTCGAACAGAGAGGGTACTATCAGTGCATCGGATTTCCTGTAAAGGGCAATCATTTGTTCCTCGCTACTCAAATACCCGTGAAAGTGAATAGGCAGCCCTTGTAGGAGCTCTTTTTCGGGGGCGTCGACTTGCCCGAATACATCCCATACCACTTTGTGTCGTTGCAGGGTACCTCTTTTATCCAAGATACGCACGGCCGTAACAAATTCCTTAAAACCTTTGCGCGGATCGGAGGTATGCACGGCCCCAAGCAATAGATGTCGGGCGTTGTTTCCTGAAGAGGAGGTTGCTTCTTTTGATAAAGGGGAAAATTGATGAATATCTATGGCGTTGGGAATGGAGACAGAGCGCAGATGTGTCGTGGAGTGTGCCGCTTTTGCTTTTTGAGTAATCCAGCGGCTACACCCGATGAGAGTTGGAGCCAATTCTTTTAAGATGAGTTCTTTTTTTTGTCCAACGCGTTCGATGAATCGGTTTTCTCTGCCCAACCAAGGAGATACGTATTGGTTGGGATCCGACTGATGGTGTGCTGCAGAGGTGCACACCCACATATCGTGCATCGTGAAAACGATGGGCTTGTTGATTTGTCCCAGTCTTTGCAGGGCTCTAAGAGAAAGAAAACCGTGATTGATCCAATGAAGATGTACCACATCGGCCCAAGCAACAAGAGGGTGATGGTTTATGGAATTCCAACCCCATCGAGAAGGAGAAAGATCGAAAAGATGTTCCCGATGCAGTCCGTTGCGATAAAATAGTTCTGCTCGTTCGCCCACAAAACAGAGACGGGCATAAAAGCGACCCGAAAAAGATGAGGCGAGGCTCTGGCACTCCACTCCCAATGGCTTTTTTCCCAGAGAAAAAGGATAAAGGGAGAGTATGGCAACTTCCAAATTTTGTGCAGAGGATTTGAGGGCCTGAGCCAACCGGCGTACGGCAATGGCGGCCCCTCCATTGTCGGTATAAGTGTTTACGAGCAGAATCTTCATTGGACAATCTTTCTAAAAGTCAATGGAGAAAGAGTCGGCATCTCTCCACGTGGCGAACTTTTCTCTGAATTGCCGAAGTTTTTCTTGGCTCAATTCGGCAGTGATCAGTTCGGCAGTATGGGTTTGAGCAGAGGCAATAACCTCGCCACGAAAAGAAATAATTTGGGTATCTCCTTGGTAAACAATTTTGTGAGGATCTTCACCCACACGATTAACCCCACAAACATAACTGAGATTTTCTATGGCACGGGCACGTAAAAGTGTTTGCCAAACTTGAGCACGAGGCTGGGGCCAATTGGCCGGAACCAGCATTAGATCGTATTCCAAGTTGCGGTTACGGCACCAAACGGGAAACCGTAGATCGTAGCAGATTGCCGGAAAGATGTTCCACCCCAAGTACTCAATTGTGATGCGGCGCGATGCCGAAGCAAGAGCCTTATGCTCTCCACCCATCCGAAATAGGTGCCGTTTGTCTTGGGTGTAAATATCTCCTTGGGGGGTAAAAAAGAAAAAACGGTTAAAAATTTTTTCTCCTTCTCGAACGAGTAGGGTGGTGGCAATGGCAATGTTGTATTGTCTAGACCATTGCACTATTTGGTCTGTGGGTTGGCTCGATGTTAGAGAGGCGAGCTCGGAAGGGCTTACGGTAAAACCGGTGGTGACAGTTTCGGGAAATACAATTAGCTCTATTCCCTGCGAGGCTGCTTGAGTCAAATATTGTTTCATCGTGTGCAGATTTTTTTGCTCATCTTGCCAAGCAAGGAACATCTGTACACAAGCTATACGTAACGTAGGGTGGTGCATAAAGAAGGGAATGTATTAGAATGAGGAGATCAATGTTCCTCAAAAAACAGACGAGGATACTTGGCTTGGGATGCATTGTATTTGCTGCGAATGTAGCAAATGTCTTGTTCCATATTACCCGAGGGATAAAAGGTTTCGAAGATGCCCAATCTTTTTGTCTTGTAGTCGATAAGTGCCAACTGTATGGGTACTCCTGCTCCGTAAGCTATGCGATAGAATCCTGTTTTCCATCGTTCGCAAGCCTTTCGAGTTCCCTCAGGGGTAATGGCTATGGAGAGGCGTTTTCGATTGGCAAAAAGAGCCGTAGTTGCCTCTACCGTATTCCCCTTTCGAGAGCGATCGATGGGAATGCCACCCATACGTCTGAATAGAGTACCTAAAGGGAAAAAGAACCAATCTTTTTTCATAAGAAAGCCCGCCCTGCGACCAATGGCTTTATAATATAGTTTGCCCAAAATGAAATCCCAATTGCTGGTGTGTGGGGCAACGCAAATAATACTTTTAGGAGGGTCGTTGGGAGGAGTAATGATACTCCACCCGAAAAATTTCAGTATACGATGTGCAAAATTCATAATCGATAAATGCGATAGACACACTCTTTGTCGAAAGAGATTTGGCTGTACTGCGCCGTATTCAACCCTGTTGGGTTGAAACGCAGTCTTTTAGTTACAAACAAAAAGGGAGCGAGCTCGACATTTACAGAGCACACTCCCTTTAGGACTATTATCTTAGTTAGACCCGAAAACGATTGTTTTCTTAAGAGGCTTGCGCTACACTCAGAACCTCTTCAACCAATTGAGTGAGTGTATTTTCTATACTTTCCATTTCTGCGTTGTAGGTTTCGCTCAAGCGAGCAAAGTGCTCTTTTACAGAATCGGAACGTTTAATGGCTTTAGATGAGAGCTGCGTGAGAGAGGCTGCCTCCAAAAGGATGATGCGATTGATAAGCTCTTCGATGCGGTTGAGCTGCTCTCTGTTTGCTGCTTCGCTCAAAAAACAGAGGTCTTCCAGAATATTTTCGGTGTTTCTTTGTACTTCTTTCTTAAGATCTTTTCTACTTGCCATACAATTTTCTGTTTAGTAGGTTATTACGGTGCGGGGCGATTTTCCAAATAAATCAACCCAAAAACTCTTTGATACAAATGTAGTGTTTTATTTTCAGACTATTGTTTCAAAGGGGAGAAAGGCAAAGGTTCCGAAACTGTTTAGTTGTCATTGGACATAGTCGAGAACCCTTATTTGCTTCGTTTTTGTCGAAATCGCAATAGCCGCCCTCTCGTCTTATCGTTTGGAATACCCAATTTGGCTTCGGACCCCGGAATGTAGTCGTGTCTGTATATATTGACCAGCAGAACCAATAGGCTCAATAGTAGTGGCCCAAAAATAATCCCCCAAAAACCAAAAATGCTGATCCCGATAATAACACCGAAAACAGTTATTAAAGGATGTGTATCTGCCAATTGTTTTTGCATAATGAAGCGGACCACATTGTCCACCCCTCCAATAATCAAAAAACCATAGGTACCTAGTCCGATAGCCGATCCCCAATCCCCACTTAAGGCAAATGAAATGGATAGAGGAATCCATACTACCATAGTGCCTATAACAGGAATAACGGTAGATATGGCGGTGAGGATACTATAAATAACGGCCCCCTGAACACCAAAAATAGAGTATCCGATGTAGGCAAATATTCCTTGTACTATCGCCAGGAGGGGGATTCCTATGGCATTGCTTTTGACAATAATCAGTGTTTCGTGGGCTACAATCTGCTTGTTCTTTTCGTCAAAAGGCAGCAGTTCTCGGATGGCTTGTTCAAAGGATCGGTAGCCTTTGAGCATAAAAAAGAGCAAAAAGAGGATAACGAAGCAATTAACGGCAATCGAGTAAGTGTTGCTGGCTAGGTATTGCACAATGGAGGTGGCTGTAGATGATAATTTTTCGACTGTCTGTTGGTCGAAGATATCCAAGATTTTGAAGCCAGTTACTTCTTCGATGTGGTTGGTCCACGAATCCACTCGAAGAGCAATTTGACCAATGTCTATGTGTACAGAGCTTAAGACATCAATCATTAGCAGAACCCCTCCGGTCAATGGAATAAGGAAGAAAAAAACAACTTCCAAAATGAGGATTGTTGCAGCCCAAGAGGTGTTCCATTTCTTTTTTTCCACAAGACACTTCATCTGTCCGCGAACCAAAGTGTATATGGTAAGTGCCCCTAAAATACCACTCATATAAGATAGAAGGTGCGTTCCAACAAGTATGAGTAGGACCAAAACCAAAAGGAGAAGAGATACTTGATTGGACCACGGCAGAAAACTTTTTTGGGAAGGAATGCTATTCATTGTTTAGGAGCTACTTTGAGAAGTATTTTTTTATTATTGTGAGATATAGTATCGCAAAGATACCTTTCTGAAATAAAAAAGAGGGCACAATTCTGTACCCTCTTCCTTAGTTTCTTTTATTTGGCATAACTGATGGACCGTGTTTCCCGAATCACGGTTATTTTTACCTGCCCCGGATAGGTCATTTCGTTCTGAATCTTCTGAGCAATTTCTCCAGAGAGGGTCTCTATGGTTTGGTCGTCTGTTTTGTCTGCTCCGACAATCACCCTCAACTCTCGCCCAGCTTGTATTGCGTAGGTCTTGACTACACCTGGATAGGATAGAGCCAACTGCTCCAAATCTTTGAGTCGTTTGATGTAGGCTTCCACTATTTCGTGCCTTGCTCCGGGTCTTGCTCCACTGATGGCATCGCACACTTGTACAATGGGTGCAATGAGAGAGGTCATCTCTTCTTCATCGTGGTGCGCCCCTACGGCATTGCAGATTTCGGGTTTTTCTTTGAATTTCTCACATAGACGCATACCCAACAGTGCGTGTGGTAGTTCTGGCTCCTCGTCCGATACTTTGCCTATATCGTGGAGAAGTCCAGCACGTTTGGCCTTCTTGGGGTTCAACCCCAACTCGGAGGCCATTATGGCACACAAATTGGCGGTTTCTCGGGAATGTTGCAAAAGGTTTTGCCCATAAGAGGAGCGATACTTCATCTTCCCTACTAAACGAACCAATTCGGGATGCATTCCGTGTATTCCCAAGTCAATGATAGTGCGTTTCCCTGTTTCTATAATCTCTTCTTCGATTTGCTTGCGAACTTTGCTCACAACTTCTTCTATACGTGCCGGGTGGATACGACCGTCTTGCACCAATTGATGCAGGGCCAAGCGAGCTACTTCTCGGCGTACAGGATCAAATCCCGAAAGGACGATGGCTTCTGGAGTGTCGTCCACAATGATCTCGATTCCGGTAGCTGCCTCTAATGCACGGATGTTACGCCCTTCTCTGCCAATAATACGCCCTTTGATTTCATCATTGTCTATGTGGAATACCGTAACAGAGTTTTCGATGGCGGTTTCAGTGGCAACTCGTTGAATGGTTTGCACCACGATCCGTTTGGCCTCTTTGTTGGCATTCATCTTGGCTTCCTCTATAATTTCAGAAACCATACTGGCGGCTTGATCTTTGGCTTCGTTTTTAAGAGATTCTACAAGCTGGTCACGAGCTTCTTCCACAGAGAGACCGCTGATGTGTTCCAATCTGAATTGCTCTTGCTTGATAAGCTCCTCTACCTCTGCTTGTTTTTGCTCCAAAACATTGAGCTGGGCATTGAGATTGTCCTTGACCACTGCGGCCTCTTGAGTTTTTCTGGTGAGTTCCTCTTGTCTCTGGTTAAGAGTATTCTCTTTCTTCTTTAACCTGTGTTCTGTTTCCTGAAGTTTGTTGTTGCGTTGTGCAACCTGTTTTTCAAGTTCCGACTTCATCTGAAGAAACTTTTCTTTGATCTCCAGATTCTTTTTTTGTTTGATTATTTCCGCTTCCTTGAGTGCTTCCTCCTTTAGAGCACTGGCTTTGGCTTCTGCGCCTTGAATGATACTGCTACTGCGCTCCGTTAGTTGTCTGCGAACCACAAACCACACGGCTCCTCCCCCGATGAGAAGAGATACAATGGCTATTGCGATTATTGATAAAGTTGTTCCCATTTGGATTTCCTAATCTGTTCTTTTTCCTTACATCCGTTTTTACTCAAAACACCTCCTTGGGGCGGGTGTCAAATCCCCCGTAAGACATTCCTGAATACGCAAAACAGAGAAAGGAAAGAGACAAGAACCTCCTCAATGAGATAAAATAACCAGCTATCGCGAGATACATCCTATCAATTTGATTCGTATTTTTCCAAAAACAACTCAAGCTCTTTGTTGAGCCCAACAAGGCGATCCGTGAAGGTCTCTCTCGTTTGTTCTTTTTGCAACAAGCACTCCACCCTGTAGGCTTGATCTATGCAAGCCATTTGCAGGTAAGTATTTGCCGGCATCTCTTTTTTGTAAGGATACTCAACCCTATACTTCTGTAGAGTGCTATCTATACGTTTGCGAGCGTTGCGCAAAAGCGGTTCTTCGCATCTCAATACTCGAAGAGGCAAATCAACCCCATCAATACGTATCACAATGCGCTGACGATCTTCACCGGAGACCGGTTCTGAAGTCAAGGTAAAATCCTCTCTACTCACTTTGGTACGCTTCTCTCAATTTATTCTCCTTGCTCCCCTATGCGGGGGCTGCGGAGCATTCTTGTTTAGCCGCTGCCGGGATTTACTCTTCCGAATAGGGAGGTATATCAACCTCCAATAATTTTAAGCAACGATCTATACTGTCTATCATCTCTGTGATCTGCATACGGGCTGCCCATACAGATTCATTATTGGCTATCATAACTTTGGAGGCAATCAACTCCTTATTGTACCCTTCCAGAGAGCCAATTCGCCGTCGAAGAGCTACAATAGCATCTTCCATAGCCTCAATTTGCTCGTTTTGATCTCTGATTACACGATCTTGTTTTATAACGAGTTCCATAAGTCGGCGGATATTACGCTCCAGAAGCTGTAAGTTTTGCTCTTCTCCGTGAGTCATAATCGCACAATATTAGGCACAAAGGTAACAAAAAAGCCTACACTTAACAATGAAACAATCAATTCTTCCTTGCAAAGAAGTCCCTAACAACTCTTTCGTCTTGGGCAATTTGTTTCTTGAGTATCCCTATGTTGTCAAATTTCATTTCGCCCCTAACAAAAGAGCAGAGCTCAATCATTACTTCGGAGCCATATAAATCTCCTTGAAAATCCAATAGGTTTACCTCCAAAGAGGGTGGTAAACCAACTTGTAAAGTGGGGCGGTTGCCAAAGTACATCATAGAGGGATACCATTCTTTGTCGAGCAGGGTGCGTACGGCATAAACTCCCGCAGGAGGAAGTAGTTTGCGAGGTGTGGATAGACGGATATTTGCCGTGGGATAACCGATTGTACGCCCGATTTTAAAACCTCCTTCTACGGTTCCCGACAGTAAATAATTGTATCCCAAAAGAGAATTTGCTTTGTCTGTCCGCCCCTCTTGAATCAGTGTTCTTATGCGAGTTGAACTGGGGGTATGACCGGATGGATGGTTGTGAAGTGGAGAGGCTTGTCGTATTTCCATACCGATGGTTTGCCCAAAACGCAAATAATCTTCGAAAGAGGCATTGCGGTTGTACCCAAAGCGATGATCATAACCGATGAAGAGAGTATGCACGTTGAATACTTTTTGTAAAATATCTTGCAAAAACACCTCTGCGGTTATATGTGCCACCTCCGAATTGAAAGGAATTACGATAACATAGTCTATGGAAGACTGTTGTAAGAGATACAGTTTCTCCGGCAGAGTTGTAAGAATGCCGCATTTAACTTCCGGTTCGAGTACTTCTATGGGAAGGGTCGCAAAAGTTATTACCGCAGAATATAAGTCTTTCTGATAGGCGTGCTTTTTGAGAGTATTCAACAGAGAACGATGCCCCAGATGCACCCCATCGAAAACCCCTATGGTTGCGGCTAAGGGTGGAAGAGAAGATGTTTCTCGAGGGAGAGTAAACGAGATTTGTCCATTCTCCTTGTGGCAAATAGTCGGCTTTAATACAATCATCTGATCCACGATTGAGGATTAACTTTTTGGCGTTCGTGCCAAACTTGAAACTGAAGGGTATACTTACCTGTTTCGGCATCTTGTGCCACCGTTCCCAAACGTTGTCCAGTCTTTACCTCCTGTCCGGTTTTTACAGTTACATTGATAAGATTGGCATATACGGTAAGGTAATTCCCGTGGCGAATGATGATGGAAGTGTTGTAACCCGGAAGAACAAACACATTGCTTACTTTTCCGTTGAATATAGCCACTGCTGATGTGCCTTGAGGTACAGTCAGGTCTATCCCTCCATTGTTGGTTTGCACTCGAGAGAGAGAATTGTGCTGTTGCACTCCAAAAGAGCTGGATACTACGTATGGCGCATTGACGGGAGGGGGCAGTTTGCCCTTATTGGCGGCAAATGTTTTAGCCAAAGTCCGTTCGCTTTCGTTCATAGCATAGCCTCCTTTGATTTCGGCCCGGCGTTCACTTTGTTTGGGAATAGGTTTTCCCTGAGCACGGGCTTCTCGTTCGAGCCTTTCTTGTTCCTCCCGAGCTTTGCGTTCGGCTTCGGCTATTTCAAAGGCTACCTGTTTGCGGATTTGTTCATCGAGTTGTTTGGCTCTTTGTTTTTGTTTCTGTTGCTTTCTTTCCAACTTCTTTTGCTGAGAGCTTAGGTTGGAAACCTCCTTGTTAGTTTCTACCTCTTGTTTTTTGAGTAGGGTCCGTTCTTTTTCTCGAACAGCTAAAAGAGAGGATTTTTCCTTCTTATTGACTAAAATGTTGTTTTGAGTCTTTTGTAGTTTGGTTTGAGTGTCACGGAGCTGTTCGGCAGCTTGTTGGTGAGCTTTTGCGTATTGTGATACGTAGCGCATTCGTCTAAGAGCTTGATCAAAGTCTTTGGATGAGAGCACAAAAAGAAGTTGGTCCGTTTGGCTCTTGCTGCGCTGAATGGCGAGCGTTGAGCGAGCATAAGCTGCTTTGCTTTCGGTTTCTTTTTGTTGCAGATGAACTATCTGTCTTTGCAAAGAATCTATATTATTGTTGAGAATAAGGATTTCTTGATCCAAGATTTTGACTAATCTTGTTCGCTCGTTCACTTGCTTCTTAAGGAGCTGGGCTTCTTGGCGTTTCTTGGTTACGTTGCCTTTGATCTCGGTGATTTGTTTGCCCGTTTTTTCTATGGATTTGAGCAAAGAATTGCGCTCTTTTTCCAAGGCCTGTACTTTTTTTGACTTCTCTTGGGCTAATCCCTTGTTTGCGGGGGCAAGTATTCCCAATAGTAAGGAAGCTAATAAGATAAAGGTATAATGTGGCTTCATAACAATTTGGTTATAAAAAAGCTCCAATGAGCTGTTGTGGAGACATTTCGGTAAAATTCCCTTTGGGCTTTCTTTCTATCATAGGAAGGATTGTGGAGGGCAAACTTTCCTCAACAGAATCGATTTGAAGCTCGGCTTCGATAGAACGAGAATGTTTGGTTTCGGGCAGAGAGAGGAGCAATTCGATAGGAAACAGACGTTGATCCACTCTCCGATAATTTACCACGGCTCCTTCCGGATAGTTGGGGGAAGATAGACGAACTCGTATAGGGCGGCATAAGTTATCCAACCCGTAATGCAAATTTTTGCCATTAGGGGAAGAAGCTAATACTTCGGTTGTTCCGGATTGGTTCCTGTTAATGGAGAGAGAGGTTTCCGAGTCGGAGCAAATTTCTCCGGTAAGTAAATCTTGCAGGTCATTGTAAGAGATTGTGCAGCCTAAAAGCCCACTTAGATTACTGTACTCCAAGATCGCCTTGTTGTCGTGGATCAGATCGTACACTTCTATGCTTTGAGGAGTTATATAAGCACGAATGGCCTCTATGAAGATAACAGGGCGAACTGATATGCGTATGCCCCTGTTGCGAACCAAATCAATGCTGCAAGACAAGGAGATACCACTTCTACCCTTTGAAAGTAGCGATGCACTTCCATTGATGTGCAGGGCTGTGTCAAATGAACACATCCTCGATTTCCAAGTAGAGAGGTCTTGGTTACAAGGGAGGATGGGGGTGGCCTCTGGTGTTCGATCGATGGATCGATTATGTTGCACCCCACAAGAGGAGATCAGCGAAGAAAGAACACAACAAAAAAAGACAAGTGTACTCTTATAGAAAGACGAGGAGGTAAAGCAATTCATAGATTTGTTCCGGTAAAGCGTGATATTTGTTGTGAGTGGGGGACTACTCCAACCGACGATGTTCTATTTTGTTTTTGAGTTTCTCTGAGGGCGCGAGCTCGTAGGCTTTGTTCCATTGAGCGATGGCTTCATCTATTTTCTGGTTCATAAAGAGCGCATCGCCCCAATTCTCGTAATAGTTGGCTCTGGGGGCTTTCTTTTCGAGCGATATTTCCACGGCTTTTCGGAAAAATATCTCTGCCATAAGGAAATTCTTTTGCAGGAAAAGGGCACCTCCATAGGTGTCGCAGACGTTTGCGCTGTTGGGGCTCAAGTCCACAGCCCGTGATGCCATACGCACCGCCTTGTCCACCTCTTGAGGTATCTCTTTGCAGAGGAAATAGGCATAGTTATTCAGCAGAAGTGGATTGTTTTCATCGTATTCAAACGCTTGGCGATACCATTTCTCTGCTTTTGTTTTATCGTGTTCCAAGTAGTAGTAAATATCTGCAATATGCAGTGCAGCCGATGCTTTGTCCCTGACATTGACCTCTTGTGTGTGGATAAACTTTTCCAAACGAGAGATTGCTTGGGTTGTGTTGCCCTGTTTCTGAGCCAAAAGGGTTGTATAGAAGGCTATGAACGGGAAGTGAGTAGGGCATTGCTGTACTGCTTGCGCTAAAAGTTGATTGAACTCTTGCTCATCGGACGCAATGGAGAGGAGAAACTCATAAGCAGCAACAGCGTGGTGTGGGGATTGGGTGTACAATAATATTTTAGAGTGAGCCGATTCTGTGCCCTCGTTGCGAGAAATCTGTTCGTAGAGAGCCTCCAAAGGGAACTCTTCGTTAGGTAGCAAATAAACCAATCGTTCGAAAAGAGGAACGGCTTTAGGGTTGTTGGTGGGGTTGTTGTGAAGATATGCCGTGGTGGGAATGACAATATTTTCTATCTCTTGTCGGGTTATTTCTGTTTTGTCTGCAAAGTAAGAGAGTTGGATCTCCAAAAGCCGGTCGATCTCTTTGCGCTCTTTCATAATTTCCGAATAGAAATGTACATACTCCAGACTGTTCGATGGAATTAAGTGTCCCAAGGTAACTAAGGCTTGATTTGCCTTTTCTGTTTGCTTATTCATTGTCAGAAGTATGATATGCCTCATCAATGTCGATGGGTCGGCAGGAGTTGTTTCGATGAGCTTTTCTCCGTAGGCAAGGGCCGACTGATAATCTTGTTCGGCATAAGCAATCTCGATGAGTATTCCGTAATAACGTTCCAACATCTCTTGATCGAGCTTCTCTGTATGGACGTTTTGGAGAGTCTTTTTAGCTTCGGCATATTGCTTGTTTTCGGTTTGATATGAAGCCTGCAAGAATAGCATTTGTAGGTCTGTTGGGTTCTGCTTTAGATAGTTTTGCAAAATGGTGCGTTCTTGACCGGTTTCCCCCGTATAGCGAAGCATAGAAATATATGCCAAAACCACCTCTCTATTGAGTGGATACTTTGCATATAACTCCCTGATGGTTGTTTGGGCTCGATCCAAATCATCGTTGTGCAGGTAAGCAGTGTATTTTTGATATCCCACCAAAAGCGATGGTCCCTCCATTTGCTCGACCAGCGAAAAAAGTTCTATGGCTTCTGCCAAACGATTGGTTTGAGCATATAAGACCGCTTTTTGGTAGAGAAGTGATGAAATGAGAGGAGAGGTGTTTCCCAAAGGTTTCCTGAGCGTCTGGTTTTGACCCGATAGGACCGCAATGCCGCAGGCGCAGCAGCATAGAAATAACAAAAGCGGACGTAGAGAAAAGAGATACTTATTCATTGTGGAGGTCTGGATTATGGTTTCGTTATACTCCGGTATGCCCAAACCCCCCTTCTCCGCGAGTCGTTTGCGACAATTGATCTTCTGCTTGCCAAGTTACTTTGCTGTATGGAGCCACCACCATTTGGGCGATGCGATCTCCCGGGAGTATTTCAAAAGATTCTTGAGATAGGTTGATGAGAATGACCCCTATTTCACCTCGGTAGTCAGCATCGATGGTTCCGGGGGTATTTAGTACTGTAATCCCTTTTTTTAGAGCTAATCCGCTTCGTGGGCGTATCTGCGCTTCGTATCCGTCTGGGAGTTCCACAAAAAGTCCGGTAGGAATCAGTCTGCGTTCTAGAGGCTGTAGTCGTACGGGCGATGTGAGGTTGGCCATTAGATCCATACCGGCAGAGAATTCCGTTGCATAGGAGGGAAGCGCAAAAGGAGCCGTGTTGCGCACCTTTATGGTAACTCGGTTATGGCTGTTTTCTCCTGCTTTTATATCTGTGTGGTGGGGTTGTTTCATTGTTATTGAGAAATGCTGTGTGGTGGTTCTTTCCAGTCTCCGTGTTCTCGAATGAGTTGCTTGAGTTTTTCTACGGCTTCATTGCTATCGATGCCTCGTAAGGCGCGTTCTTTTCCTTTGTAGAGGTCTATTTTGCCAACTCCAGCTCCTACATAACCATAATCGGCATCAGCCATCTCTCCGGGACCGTTGACAATGCACCCCATAACGCCAATTTTTAGATTGTTCAGGTGGGATAATTCTTTTTTGATCTCCCGAACCACTTCTTGAAGATCGAAAAGGGTGCGACCACACCCCGGACAACTGATGAATTCAGTGTGTGTCATTTTAAGGCGCACTGCTTGTAGAATACCATTTACGAGCGATGTGGTAAACTCTGCGGTTAGGTTGGAGGCTGTCAACATAATACCGTTACCTGCTCCCTGCAACAAGATACTTCCCAAATGTAAGCAGGCTTCTATCAAAACCTCATCGGGGTCGCTGCTAAGGGTGTCGTAGCGCAGAATGATGGGGCTGTCAAAACCGAGTTCTCCGAGGGTATCCAACGCCTTTCTCCATCTATATAGAGCGGTTTCCTTGTCGGCTTTCAGTATAAGAACTTGGATGGAGCCTTTGTGTGGTAATTGGGTAATCCATTCTTCGCTATTGAGATCAATCTCTGTACACGGAAGCCGATGGGTGTTGTTGGTTAGGTGCAGTCCATTGTCCTGCTCCAATGAGAAATCGATTCTTGCCAAAGGAGAGGTGTCGTGAGATAGGGCTACGGTCACCGGAGGAAGTGAACCGCCAATGCCTTCCATTTGCCGGGCTTGATTGCGGTGATAGAGGCGGTAATCATCCCAATGGTATCTGTATTCTTCTTTCCCTTTCGAGCATAACTCTCTTACTCGGTTGATGTAGGCAAGTAGTTTATTTCCGAAAATCAACTCTTGATAGGGTTCTTCGCTGAGAGAAACTCTAAAGGTGTCTCCCAATCCATCCATCAGCAGCGATCCTATTCCAACGGCACTTTTGATGCGCCCATCTTCATCTGCTCCGGCTTCGGTTACCCCTAAGTGAAGGGGGTATGGCATATTGAGGGTATCCAATCGATGCGCCAAGAGTCGCACGGCTTCGGTCATAACCGATACGTTGGACGATTTCATCGAAATAACCACATTGTGGAAATCTTTCTGCTGACAAACACGCAGATATTCCAAACAACTCTCTACCATTCCATTGGGGGTGTTGCCATATCGCTCAAGCATCCGAGCCGATAGGGAGCCGTGATTAACACCTATACGAATGGCACGATTAAGTAAGATAGCCTCTTCAACAAAACGACCGAATTCGCACTGCACTAATTGTTGGGTCTCTTCGAATAGAGAGGGATCGGATGTTCTATTGTCCACAAAATTACCTGGATTAATGCGAACTTTTTCAACGTGCTTGAGGGCCTCGAAAGCAGGTCCGCGGGTAAAGTGAATGTCTGCGACCAATGGCATCGTACAACCCTTTTTTCGAAGGTTTTGAGATATGGCTTGTAGATTGCTTGCTTCGCGTGTGCCTTGTGCCGTGTACCTGAAGAGGGAACACCCTTTTTTGTAACAAGAGAGGGCTTGCTGAACACAAGCTTCTGTCTCCATCGTTGAAACGTTGGCCATTGTCTGCAAGGCTATGTCGTGGTTACTGCCTATAACCAAAGAGCCGATATGTACGCTGCAGGTGTGTCTGCGACTGTATGAGTAACGCATAGGTCTCTTGTTTTTACGAGTTTCAATCTCTTGAGTCCTCCTCTTTGGGGAGGTGGCGAAACAATGGGAGGATTTTTTACAAAACTTCCCTCCTACTCTCAAATGTCCACGCTGAGCCATGGAAAAACGAAAAAACTCACACTCCGAGAACTGATGGGGTTTCTTCTTCAATACGAAGCAAGTAATACCCGGCTTTCGGAGAATGAGTTGTTGTCAGTTTGTTTTGTACGCGTAGGAAATTGATGCCAAATCGGCATTGGCTTTGACAACCTTTTCTTTGAGGCTGTTTTTGAGAATAACCAATTTCTTTGCCAATTCACTATCGCCTGTTGCAATCATTTGCGCCGCCAATATGGCCGCATTTTGTGCTGCATTAATTCCCACGGTGGCAACCGGAATTCCCGGAGGCATTTGCACAATAGCCAACAGGGCATCCATTCCTTGCAGCGAAGCATCGATGGGAACCCCAATCACAGGTACTGGAGTCATCGAAGCCACCACACCGCAAAGGTGGGCTGCCATACCTGCTCCGGCAATAATCACTTTTATGCCGCGCTCTTCTGCACGAGAAGCAAAGCCTGCTACTTCATCGGGTGTGCGGTGAGCAGACAGAGCCAAAATCTCGAAAGGAATTTGCAGTTGATCGAGCTGTTTGGCGGCTTTCTCCATAATGGGCAGGTCAGAGGTGCTGCCCATTATGATACTAACCAATGGATTCATACCTCTTAACCGATGATGGCTTTGTAGGCTTCGGCATCCATAAGAGCTGCTACTTGAGCAGCATCAGCTACCTTAATTTTTACAATCCAGCCCTTTCCATAAGGATCAGAATTAACCAATTCGGGGCTCCCTTCGAGCTCAGGGTTCAATTCGATGATTTCTCCGGTTACAGGCAAGAGAAGGTCTGCTACCGTCTTAACAGCTTCTATGGAACCGAAAACTTCGTCTTTTTCGATGGTTTCACCTTCTGTGGTTACGTCTACGTAAACGATTTCACCCAATTCGCTTTGAGCAAAGTCTGTGATACCTACAAAGGCAAATTCTCCTTCTACACGGATCCATTCGTGATCCTTTGTGTACTTCAATTCTGCAGGGATATTCATTTCTTTTATAATAATTATGTTGATTGATAATATTGTCTGCCCACAAAGATAATTCTAAAGTTTGAGAATTACGAGGGAGATTTCTGAGCGAAACCGAACAAAAGGGCTTTCTTTTTTATTGGGCTGATTTGTGTTTGTTATGGATGATAGTGTTTCCCTTTACAGTCTGCTTCGTCCGATGTTGTGTAATCCATAAAGATGCCGCCACGATGCTTGTCTTTGGGTACATAAGATGTTTTTTCTCGCACCTCTTTGCTCTTGCTCAAGATTGCGCTATTGCCAATGTTTTTGTTATTGCTCGAACTCCTTTCATTTTTGTAAAACATAACGATGCTTTTAGGGGGCAGCTTCGAGGAAATCGATCTCTCGGGGTATAGCTTTGTCTAAAGCCGGATTCATACAGATTACTCTGTGGCAGACAGAACGTCAGTACACGGATATGCGAAGATTTTGTGATTTCCAAAACAAAAAAAGCCAGGCCATTTTGGAGTTGCCTCAAAATAGCCTGGCTTTGATTCTTTTTTGCCGGATTATTTTACAAAAGATACGGTATTCCTACTCCGTCGACGACTATCAGGACGGTTGAGCCGGAGGGGAGTAGGTTTGTGGGGATCGGGCAAGAGTGGTCGAATGTGATCTCTTGCACGATGGGGGTGCCATCCATTTGGAATATAGAAAGTGTATGCTCCTTGCCATCGGGTAATGCAATCAGTCTGTATTCCCCTTCTCGAGTTATCTGGAGCTTCTCTTTGATTGAGGGAGCATCAATGCCATCGTAGATCCCAATTTTGCACAACCCGGAGGGATGCAAATGAACTATTTCTCCTTCCGGGGAGGTATAGCAAAGAGCTTCTATGCTCCAACGCATTTTCCCAAGAAGGGGAGGGAGTTCAAACAAAAAACCTAAATTGTACCCAATCCCTTCGATCCATTGCAAAGGAGAGCTATTCATTATTCCTATAGGGCGGTTAAAGGTATAAACTCTTCTTTCTTTCCCTCCTATGTTTTGGGTCGATATATCCGTGATGGAAGGGCAGAAGTTTCCCTTTTTTTCTTTGACATAACTAAGCCCTGCATAATCGAAAAGGGTTACCTTATCTCCCACTTGTTTGTTGTAGTCGAAAAGGACCAAATCCTCTGTTGTGAGAATGGTATTACCGACGGATTTGTTATTGTATCGGATGTATATTTTCCCCTCTTGCAAATCTTCTCTAAAGAGAACGGTGGGGACATTCTTATGGATCATATAGTAGGTTTTGTTGTCCAATACCAAACTATCTTTGAATGAATCCATATGGGTGACCTTGGCGGAGTCTAATCTATACCCTTCCGGAGTGTCCATCCATCTTTCCAACCAATGCCACGTGGCCCCCGGCTGAACGGTGGGGAGGGGTACTTGTTTCTCTTGCCCAAAACCAGATAGAAAAGAGGCAAGGAGAGTAAGGGTCAGAGTGGTGTATTTGATCGCTTTCATAGTCTACTTATTTTCAGTGGTTAAACAGTAAATATTATAGAAGATATGGTATTCCTACTCCGTCGATGACTATTAGGACGGTTGTTCCGGAGGGGAGTAGGTTTGTGGGGATTGGGCAAGAGTGGTCGAATGTGATCTTTTGCACGATGGGGGTGCCATCCATTTGGAATATAGAAAGGGTATGCTCCTTGCCATCGGGCAATGCAATCAGTCTGTATTCCCCTTCTCGATTTATTTGGAGCTTCTCTTTGATTGAGGGTGCATCAATGCCATTGTAGATCCCAATTTTGCACAACCCGGATGGATGCAAATGAACTATTTCTCCTTCCGGGGAGGTATAGCAAAGAGCTTCTATGCTCCAACGCATTTTCCCAACAAGGGGAGGGAGTTCAAACAAAAAACCTAAATTGTACCCAATTCCTTCGATCCATTGCAAAGGAGAGCTATTCATTGTTCCTATAGGGCGGTTAAAGGTATAAACTCTTCTTTCTTTCCCTCCTATGTTTTGGGTCGATATATCCGTGATGGAGGGGCAGAAGTGTTCCTTTATTTCTTCGACATAACTAAGCCCTGCATAATCGAAAAGGGTTACCTTATCTCCCACTTGTTTGTTGTAGTCGAAAAGGACCAAATCCTCTGTTGTGAGAATCTTTCCATAGCAGTTTGGGTTGTTATACCGGATGTATATTTTCCCCTCTTGCAAATCTTCTCGGAAGAGAACAGTGGGGACATTCTTATGGGTCATATAATAGGTCTTGTTGTCCAATACCAAACTATCTTGGAATGAGCTGATATGGGTGATTTTTACGGAATCCAATCTATACCCGTCCGGAGTGCTTAGCCATCTTTCCAACCAATGCCACGTGGCCCCCGGCTGAACGGTGGGGATGGGATTCGTTTTTATATTTTCTTTTTGTGCGCTCAACTGTGCAGAGGGTAGAATTAATGCCCCTACGATAATAAATTTTGCTACTTGCATTTTCATATCTAAAGAGATTTTGAGGAATATATTCTCCTAAATCGGAGCTCTCGCGAATATACACATAAATATTCTTATTTACAATAAGCAGACAACGTATATGGTAATTGTATGCAAATTTCAATTTGCTTGTAAAAAAGTTTAGAACGGATTGCATACTTACTTTGGGGAAGTGCAACCCATTTTCAGAGTAGTCAGTAGAAATATATAATTTTTTAACCATAGTAAAAAAGAGGAAGTTACCTCCAAATTCGTGGAATGAAAGATGTTTTTCTCCAAGGGATGTAAAGTATTCTTTGGCTTTTTACGGTGCTGTATTTTCTCTTAAAAGAAGGGCCGTATCGATTGTTTTTGGAGGGAAGATTCCTTCTTTGTGTTTTTAATTCCCTCAAAAAAATAATTTGCTTGGACGGAATAAAAATTAGTAGGGAATTATCGGAAATTAGTTCCCTCAAAATCGGTGAAAAGTAGGGAACTTTTTGTGTAAATTTTTGGGATACCATAGGGGAAGAGGAAAAACCTTACTCTGTGGGAAAAGAGCTTGGAATTGATCGGTGTAGAGACCGGGAGATAATTTGGGGTTGAATTGAATTTGTAGGGATGATTTTGATTTTCTTTACCAAAATGAACTTCAAAAGATTGGACAGGATATATATTTTATGTATCTTTACCGAAAAGGGAGAACAGCTCTCTTGTTGTGTCTCAGATAAGGATAAGACGAACTAACTTAAAGATTGAAAGTATGAAAAATGTAAATTTGGGCTTAGGAATAGCCATCGGGGTTGCCATTGGTTTGGGAATAGCCTATTTCTCGGACAAGGAAAAGCGGGATAGTTTTGTGAGTGATATTCGCTCTACGGCAGACCGTACCAGAGACTCATTTATGGAAGGGTATCACGATGCTAAGGAGCGTTATTACAACTACCGCAATAAGTTGAAAAAAGAGGTAGAAAACTTTTCCGAAGATGTCGACATAGACATCGACTTGGCATCGGACAACTAATCTCTGATACAAAAAACATTCATCCAAGGAGAAGAGGTTTGGGTTATATGTCCTATGGGAGTTGTACCCCCCCCCTCTTCTTCTCTTTCTAACTTTCTCGCCAATGAGGCAAGATTAACACCTATTCAATGAATCATACGAAAGAAGATTTTTCCATTCAGCAGTTTGCCACGCACGGGCTGAACTATGCCAAGGCTGTGGCCAGAGTGTACCTATACAGGGCTCTGGAGTGGGTTTTTGGCAGTGTGGGGTCTTTGGTGGCTACACTTATTGTTTTGAGCTTAGTACCTTTTTTGTTGGTGGCTTTGCTTATGGCCGGAGCTTACGGACTCAAGGAATGGCTTGGTATATCGGAGGCTTGGGCTTTCTTACTTGTGGCGGGGCTCTTGTGGGTTGCCATAATGATTCTTCTTTTGTGCCACGGGGCCATTGCTCGCAAAGTGCGCGATCGCCAATGCAGTTCTATGGAGCCGTTGTTAGATGAAATAGACCGAGTGCTGGGAAACTGTCGGAGCGAAGAGAATACCTCGGAGTTTGGAAAAGACTCCAATACATCACCAAAATGAAGGGAGAGCTATGTCAAAGGATTGGAATCAGTTTAAGCAACGTCAAGGTCGTGCCGAGAGAGATTTGCAACAGGCAAGTGTTACTTATGATGCAGATTTGAATTTTGTTCGTGAACGTGGCTCTCGATATTTTGTAGATAGGGCTATCGAGTATGTAATCCCTAAAAACTCTCCTTTGGGGAGGAGTTTCAATTATCTTTCCGGAACCCCTTCCTCAACAAGCGGGAGGCAGGTACAGAAGCGAGAGAAGAGGATTCCTGCACCTCTTGACGAGTTATGGAATAAGTTGCAAACTTACAGTGCCGTGCGTGTAGCTACGGAGATTTTCAATGTCGTAAAGCCTTTGGCCATACCTGCCGGCTTGACCCTTGTCCGCTCCGTCTTACGAAAACGTTTTCGGTTGGCTCGCCTTTTCCTCTGAAAAAGGAATTTTTCACAGTTTAGGGGAGAGTAGGGAGGTCGTTTGTCTCTACCGAAGATTTGGTTGAGTTTTCGGATTGGTGGGTTTCGGATCTCGATAAAGCATAATTATGAAGGGATTTGATCAAGGTATTCACTGGTTTTAGAATAGATACCACGCAGTTGTTTGTCCCTTTGTTCGAACTTCGAACGGGGTGATTGTCCCTCCTTTTTAGAAATCTCTTTCCGGGAAGAAAGCACAGAGGATTCAAACCAGAGTTATAAATCAAAAAACTCGACAATTTCGATTTTTCTACCTCAAAACGCTGAAATTCGTACGGTTGCTAAATCGTTACCTCTATATTTCAAATACTCCGCTAAAAGTTTATTCTTCAATCGGTTTTAAGTTAAACCGATAAAAAACTAAAAAGGAACCGCTATTAGACAGAAGCAATCCTATCTAATAGCGGTCTTTCTGTACACAAATGAGAGCCTTACGACCCACTCCACCTTCCTTCAAAGCGAGGGAATGGTGAAGTTATTGTAGGTCCTTACCTATGTCGTGACGGTAGTTTTTCCCTTCAAAGAGAACTTGCTGTGCCGTATTGTAGCAGTGTGTAAGAGCTTCGTGCAGATCTTCGCCCTTGGAAGAGATTGCCAGAACTCTTCCCCCCGAGGTCACAATCTTATCGTCTTGGCAATAGGTGCCTGCGTGAAAGAGTTTTATGTCTTCTGTGGGGGCGGGAAGGGTTATTTCGAATCCTTTTTGATATTCCCCCGGATAACCACGAGAAACCAGCATAACGCAAGCTGCTGTTTGAGGAGCTATCTCCAAAGTGTAATGGTGTAGCGAACCGAGTGCCATCGCTTCGAGCATATCGACCAAATCCGAGGCTATTCTTAGCATAACCACCTCTGTTTCGGGGTCTCCCATACGACAGTTGTATTCGATAACATACGGCTCTCCTTCCACATTCATCAGTCCGATGAAAAGAAATCCGCAGTAGGGAATTTGTTCTTCTTTGAGACCTTGTAGGGTTGGCACTACGATTCGCTCTTCTACTTTTTGCATAAAAGTCTTATCGGCAAAGGGTACGGGACTTACTGCCCCCATTCCTCCCGTGTTAGGACCTGTGTCGCCCTCTCCGATGCGCTTGTAGTCTTTGGCAACAGGGAGTATTTTGTAGTGTTCCCCGTCTGTGGCTACGAATACAGAGCATTCGATGCCTCTGAGAAATTCTTCGATGACCACTTTTTGCCCAATGGAGCCAAATTTGCCATTCCATAAGTCTTCGAGGGCTCGGTTGGCCTCTTCTCTTTCGTCGCAAATGATAACTCCTTTTCCTGCAGCTAATCCGTCCGCTTTGAGAACAAAGGGTGGGGTCAATTGGTCCAAGTATTCTTCTGCTTCCTCCTTTTCTTCCATTCCGAAGGTTTCGTAGGTAGCTGTTGGTATACCGTGTTTTCTCATAAAGGCTTTACTAAAGTCTTTACTCCCTTCCAAACGTGCTCCATTCTCAGCCGGACCTACGATGAGAAGTTCCGAGTGCTCGGGTTTTTCCTGCAAAAAGTCTACCAATCCGTGTACTAAAGGATCTTCGGGACCACAAACCAAGAGATCTATATGCTGTTCGGAGATAAAGGAGCTTACCCCATCAAAATCCATAGGGTTGAGCTGGGGAACATTAGTTCCATAGCAACCAGTGCCTCCATTGCCCGGAGCAATGAATAGTTGCTCGGTACGAGGGCTTTGTGCTATTTTCCAGGCGATGGCGGCTTCTCTTCCGCCGCTACCGAGAAGCAAAATTCGTTTGGGGGCAACTTTTCGTTTGTCTTCGATCAACTCAACCAGAGATATGTCGTTGGCGTTGAACTCTTTTTCTTTTTTTGGGAATGATATACTCATAAAAAGTCTTTGAAGTATCGGGTTATAGTTTCGTATAAGTGCACTCGGTCCGGTCCTCCCACGTTGTGTTCGTATCCCGGATAGAACATACAGTCTGGATAGGTGCGTGCATCAACGCAGGCCTTTACAAAAGCTTGACCGTGTTGCCATACCACCACGTTGTCTACGGTTCCGTGAATGAGCATCAAGCGTCCTTTGAGACTACCGGCTCTGAGAAGTAGGTTGTTGTTTTGGTACCCTTGTGGGTTTTCTTGCGGGCTGTCGTTGTAGCGTTCGCCATACATAACTTCGTAGCGAGACCAGTCCATAACCGGTCCGCCGGCAACTCCTACTTTGAATACTTCCGGGTGAGTGAGCATCAGATTGGTGGTCATAAATCCGCCAAAGCTCCATCCGTGTACCCCAATTCGTTGAGAGTCGATCCAAGGTAGTGATTTCAAGTAGGCTACTCCTTGCATTTGGTCCGCCATTTCTTGCGTACCCACATTGCGATGTATAACTTGTTCAAAGTCTCTACCTCGGTTAGCACTGCCACGATTGTCGAGTGTTAGCACGGCATATCCCTCTTGAGCCATATACAGATCCCAACCACCGGCTCCCCAATGCCACGTATTGGTTACCAACTGGGCGTGCGGTCCTCCGTAGACATAAATAATCACAGGGTATTTCTTGCCCGGTTCCATATTGAGAGGTTTTACTAGTCTGTAATGGAGGTCGGTAACTCCATCTGCAGCTTTGAGTGTGCCTTTCTCTATTTCGGGCATCTGCCAACCTTGGTCAGGATTGGAGGCGGTAAGCAACCTTTGTACCTCCTTGCCTTTGGCATCGAAGAGTGCCACGATGCGGGGGATAGAATGGCTGGTATAGTTGCTTGCAAAGAAACGTTTGTCGGCAGAGAGTTGTACTGAGTGGGTGGCGTCGGCAATGGTGAGCCTTGTTGCTTTGTTATTACTTACATTGTGGGCATATAGGTGACTTTCCAAGGGGGACTCGTGCGTTCCCATATAGTAGAGGGTCCATCCTTTGGGGTCGAATCCTAAAAAGTCAGTAACCTCTCCCTGTCCGTTGGCTAAAGATCTGATGAGTTTCCCTTCCGTGTTGTATAGGTAGAAGTTGTAAAACCCATCTCGGCGAGAAAGCCAAACGAACTGTTTGCCCTTACTGCCGGGAACAAAGTGTATGGGCATAATGGGTTCTACGTATTTGCTGTCTTTTTCGGAAAACAGAGTGGTTATACGTTGTCCGGAGGAGGTGTTGTAGGCATTTAGATCCATTTCGTTTTGCCCACGGTTAAGTTCGGCTATATAGAGAATATCTCCTTGAGGGTTCCACGCCAAATTGGTCAAATAGTGTTCGGGATCTCCTCCTGTTTTGAGATAGACGGTAGAGCCTTGTTGCACATCGTAGATCCCCACGGTTACGTGGTGAGAGGCTTCTCCGGCCATAGGATAACGCAAAGGCCTGAGCTCGGCTTTATGGGGTTCCATATCAACCAACGGATAAGCCTTTACCATAGACTGATCCATACGATAAAAAGCAATTTTAGATCCTTGAGGATTGCTAAATACCCCTTTCTCTATTCCAAACTCTCTTTGGTGAACTGCCTCTCCATACACCACAACAGCATCGGCTTCGTCCTTGGCAATGGGGGTGAAGTTTTTTTCTCCCGGTCTGATCAGTCCGAGCTCTCCATCGGTAGTTTTTACAATTAAGAGTTTTTCGTTTGGGGTTAGCTCCATAAAGGCAAGACTTAGCCCTTCTGTTACAAAGTGGCGTACTACCTTTTTCTGTTGGGCATCTACCAGATATACCCCCTTGTTAAGTGTGAATTGGAGTAGCTCTTGCCCGGTAATTGAGTGAGGGGGGAGGTAGGATTGGTGGGTAATGTCTTCGAATGGAGCCAGTAGGTCAGATAGCTCTTTGAAGGTCAAAAAGGTTGTTTCCTTTCGGGTCGAAGCGTTAAAGGCGGACAGAGTTTCTCTGTCTTTGTAGGCAATATACTTGTTTCCTACCCATCCCGAGGCGTAGTAGTATTCGGGATAAAAGGAACGGAATTGCTTTCCTCCGGGAATTACTCTCTCCAGCGTTAAGGTTTTACTGTTTTGTGCCATAACTTGAATGGTAGCCATTGGGGCAGTACACAAAAAAGTACATACGAATAGGGAAAAAATCTTTTTCATCTCGAGTTTATTAGGTATACTTTATTTATTCTCTTCGGATTCGAATACTTGTAGCCACGACTTTTTGGAGGAAGGGCGTCGGTTATGTTGTTCCATACCCGAGGTTTGCCAATCTTGCCCCTTTTCTTGTCGAGATTTGTGGTTCTCTTTCTTGAATGTAAAAGGTTTTTCTCGCTTAAACTCTCCTCTTTGAGGCTCTGTGCTATCTTTCTTTTTCTCAAACTGCTTTTTGGATTTGTGATAGGCACTCTTTTCTTCTCTTCTCCAAGGTTTGATCTCTTTTTTCTTTCCAAAGGAGGGATTGCGACGAGGTTGTTTTTCTTGTGAGTTTTGAGCCTGCTCTTGTTTGAACTCTTTGTTCGATCCGCTAAAGAGAGAGTAACCCCTCAGTTCACACTCCAAAGCTCCATTAAAGAGTGGTTGCCTAAAACTTTGTCGAAGTCCGATGCTGTTAAAGTGTCCGGGTTTGTGTGCAATCACCCAAGCTTCACAACCGGCATAGCTGTGTTTGAGGGTAGAACCAATCATTTGATACAATTGCTCGGTCTCATACTTGTCTATGCGCTCTCCGTAGGGAGGGTTCATCACAATAAGAGTGGGTGTGCTGTGCGGTGTTGTTTGCTGAAAGGCTTGTTGGGTTAGGGTGATCTCCTTTCTCACGCCGGCTCTTTTTACGTTGGCTTGTGCAATGGCAATTGCCTTTTTGGAAATATCCGATCCGTAGATATGGTGCTCAAAGGGGCGTTCTTGCGAATCATCGTCGTACAATTCGTTGTAAAGAGCGGCATCGAAATCTTTCCATCCTTCAAAAGCAAAACGGTCTCGATACACACCGGGAGCTATATTGCGAGCAATCAGAGCAGCCTCTATGAGAAAAGTCCCTGACCCACAAAAAGGGTCCAAAAGATCCGTGTCGCCTTTCCACCCGGCTTTGAGGAGTATTCCGGCAGCCAAAACTTCGTTGATGGGGGCTATGTCTTGTTGCTGGCGATAGCCTCGTTTATGGAGACTTTCACCCGATGAGTCTAAGCAGAGGGTTACGTGCCTCTCTGCCACGTGGATATGTAAGCGAATGTCGGGATTGGTAAGACGAATGTTGGGACGACGCCCTTCCGGATCGCGTTCTGCAAACCAATCCACAATTGCATCTTTGGCTTTGTAGCCAAGGAATTTGCTATGCGTAAAGGTGGTTGAGTAGACCACCGTATCTATGGCAAAGGAGGTATTTAGGTCCATAATGGTACCCCAATCGAACCGAAACAGAGCTGCATAGAAAAGCTCTTCGTCTTCGGCATCGAATTCGTAAATGGGTTTAAGGATGCGCAGTGCTGTGCGCAGATGCAGGTTGGCTTTGTACATCAGACGTTTGTCTCCGTAGAAAGAAACCATACGTCTCCCCGGTTCAACGTTTTCGGCACCTAAGTCGATGAGTTCTTGTTCTAATACATCTTCCAAACCGGCAAGGGTTTTGGCTATCATTGGGTATTTTTCCATTCTGTTTGGATTTCTTCTATGTGGGTGTTATCGAAAGAAGGATTTGATTAAGGTTAAAAAGTCCGTTCGCCAATAAAGCGCGCCAAAGCCAATAGGGATTCTTTGGCTTTGCTTTCGGGAAAAGACTCCAAAAGCTTATACGCTTGCTGTATGTAACTGTCTATTTTTTGTTGGGTGTAGGTTAGCCCTCCTTGAAGAATACTAAAGTTGATTATTTCTTCTACGGCTTCATCACCAACGGGGAGGTGCATCAGACTGCGTATTCTGCTTTGGTCCTCATCCGATGCTTGTTTCAGTGCATAGAGTAGCGGTAGGGTAGCTTTACCTTCTCGAAGATCGTTCCCTCTTGGTTTCCCGGTCTCTATGGCGTTGCTATAATCCAAAATGTCGTCTCTCATTTGAAAAGCAATGCCCAGCAATCGTCCAATCTCGGCGCAACATTGCTGCATATCGCTATCAGCTCCTACACTGTATGCTCCCAAAGAGCAGGAAGCGGAGAAGAGAATGGCAGTTTTCTTTTCGATTACCTCAAAGTATTCTTGTTCCGTAGATACAGCTCGACGTACTAAGTCTATTTGCATCAATTCTCCTTCGGATAGGAGACAAGCTATTGTAGAAATGGTTTGTACCACTTCTATGCTCAATTTGCTTGAGGCCCTTCGTAGGGCAGAGGCAATAACAAAATCCCCGACCAGTACTGCCGTGTGGTTATTGAATATGGAGTTGAGAGTGGGTTGTGCACGCCTTTCTAGAGATTCGTCTATAACATCATCGTGAATCAGCGAAGAGGTGTGCATCAATTCCAAGACGAGGGCAACTTCTACGGTGGTCTCTGTCGGAACCTTGCCGCATAGATGTGCCATAAGCCCTACCAAGATGGGACGGATGCGTTTTCCCGTAGATTGGTTGAGGCGCGTAACGGCCTCTGTAATAATGGGAATACGACTCTGGAGGGCTGCATCGTAAGATTGCGCAAAACCATCTAAGAACGGTTGTATCGGCTCTTGAATTTCTTGTAATTTATTCATATCAAAGCGTGACAAATATTGCCCAAAAAGTCTTGCAAGGGATGTTTTTAAGCAACAAATGTCTTATTCTTTTCTTTGAGGATAAACAGTGTTGGTTTTAGAAAGATGTGCCAGCACTTCGGTCAAAAAGATTTGAGCTTCACGCTTGGCTTGGTCCAAATTGTGGAGTTTATAGTTTCCACAGTCCATAGCCGTTACCCCGGGAATATCGCCCTCATACGAGGCAACAAAGGCAAAGGCATCACGCAAGAGAGGAGCTATATCCATAGGAGTGAGGTCTCCTCGAAGGAGTAAGTAGTTCCCGGTAAGGCACCCCATAGGTCCCCAATAGAGGACACGCTCTTCCCATTCGGGCACATTGCGTAGGTAAGTTGCTATAAGATGTTCTAATGTATGAATAGCCCCCTGATCCAAAGCGGATTCTCGGTTGGGTTCCTTCATTCGGATGTCAAAGGTGGTAACAGTTTCTTGTCCTACCAAATCTTTGCGCGAAACATATACACCTCGTAATAGGTGCAGATGGTCTATGGTGAAGCTAGGAATTGTTTTCATAATTCTATGGGAAGTAATTTTAAGAATTCCACCAATGGTGCAAAAGCCTTGTGAGGGTTGTTGCTCCAAAAAAGGCGATATTGTTCAGAATGGTTCTGTGCAGTTAAGGGAGTATCACTGACGATACGCAGGGCAATCATAGGCTTTTGGTACAGATGGCACGCTTGAGCAATAGCTGCAGACTCCATATCTACGGCACAACAATCCGAGAAGTTATTGAGCACGGAGGGGGAGGGGATAAATGTATCGCCACAACAAAAAGAACCGAACTTAACGGCATCATTGCTCACCGAGGATAGCTGATGGGCCACAGAGAGTAGAGCCTCGTGTGCCGAGAAGAAAACAGGTAACCCCTGCACCTGTCCTAGAGCATTGCCTTCTCCGCACCAAACATCGTGGTACATAAATTTGGAACCGACAAGGCAATCTCCAACAGAACAGTTGGGCAGCAGCCCTCCACTTACCCCCACATTGACAATACACAAAGAGTGTGGGTAAAGCCTTATGGCTTCGGCCGTTGCCATCGCAGCATTGGCTTTTCCTATCCCGCTAAGCGCAATTACCACTCTCCGTTGGCTTATTAGGGCTTCATAGATGGCAAAAGGGGAATTCTCTTTCTGTTGCAGCAGTTCCGTATAAGGAGCTATGGCAGAAAATTCCTTGTCCATTGCTACCATCAAGATAACGGGAGGGATGTTTTGTTGCATAGGATAGACTTTTCTTCTGCGTGAGGAGATTTAGAAGACGATGATGTTGGGTTTATAGGGTTTCTCGTTGCTTGTTTGTTGAGGCTCTTCCAAGGAAGGTAAAGACTCGTGCAACTCATCTTCGGACGAAGCTTTGATAACATTTTGCAGCATTTTGTTGCTCAACCTTCGGTGTCCGTTTTTCTTGCGGATATTTTCGATTTTGGTAATATCTCTTGAGTAAGCTGGTGTTTCTTCCAAAGCTGCGATGATTTCGTCATCATCCAATTCGTCGTCGTGCAGCAACACAGGAGTGAACGAAGCTATAGATGTAGGTTGTGCCAAATCTTTGGATTTGTAGTACTTGACCAGCAATTCGGCTTCTTTGCGCTTTTGTTCTTGTTGTTCCTCGGCATAAAATGGATCCAAGTCTCTATCCAATCCGTACTTTACAGCTTTGTCGAATCCGGAGGCTAAGATAGTTGCTTGAACACGCTCTCCTAATGTTTCGTCCGATCCGTGCCCAATCTTGGAATCGGGGTCTGTGTTGATACTGCACATAAGTTCGTGCACGGCATCCAACTCGTCCATTCCAATTGGGGCTTGAGAGCTTTCATAGAGTACCATATAGACATTGGTGGCATTGGTAATGTCATTGTCGTTGAGTAGGGGAGACTCCAGGGCCGAGCGGATGGCATCGCGAACTCGGTTTTTTCCTTCTCCATAACCAATTCCAATGATGGCTATCCCTCCGTCTTTAAGGGCAGTGCGCACGTCATTGAGGTCCACATTTTGTTTGAGGTTGCGGGTAATCATATCCGAAATACCTCGGGCGGCTTTGGTGACAGCGTTGTCTGCTTCCTTGCGGGCATTCTCCCACGAAAGATCCTTGTACACATAACGCAGACGCTCGTTGTTTATAATGAGCAGCGAGTCGGTGTTTTTGCGCATCTCTTCAACCCCTTTGAGGGCGCGGATAATTTTTTTCTCCCTCTCGAATACGAATGGAATGGTTACGATGGAAACCGTTAGTAATCCCATTTTCTTTGCTATGCCTCCAATGACGGGAGCTGCTCCGGTACCTGTGCCTCCGCCCATACCAGCGGTAATAAATACCATTTGTGTATGACCATCGTTAAGTGCGTTCTGAATCTCTGTTCTACTGGCTTCTGCAGCTGCACGGGCCACTTCCGGGCGATTGCCTGCTCCCAGTCCTTTGGTTATTTCGGGTCCGAGGACAATTTTCTCGGCTTCATCGCAGTCTTCCATCGCTTGGCGGTCGGTGTTGCAGAGCAGAAACGTAACTCCCGAAAGACCCTGACGAATCATATTTTTCACGGCATTGCCTCCGCCCCCCCCTACACCAATGATTTTGATGGCGGCAGCCGGAGCGGTGTTCTTCTTGACATCGAAATCCAATATCTTTTCGCCCATATCGATATTGTTTTCTATCAGTCTGTTGTGGGTGTCCTTATCGTTGTTCGTCATAGCTGTTGTCGTCATCAAAAATGTTATCTACAAGTTCAGTAAAGCGAGCACGCCAAGAGTTTTGCTTTTTCTTCTTTTTGTGAGGTTGATCCTTGTGCGATTCGTCCCGGTCTGTGTGTGATGGTTTTACGGTTTCTTGTTTGAAATCGGCAGGTTCTTGGTTCGAAGAGTTTGAGAAGTCTCTATGTAATGATGCAGAGTTGATCTCGGTAGACTCTTGGCTCTGTTCTTGAGATTGCGAGGGGAATAGGGTTTCATTTTCTGTTCCGGTCAAAGTGTAGTCCCTATTGAAGAGGCTATCCAGATCGGTGTGCTCTACCCCTATACAAGTTTTCGTAGCAGCATATGCTAAGCCGATGCAGGTTCTTAGCGAGGGATTGCTGCAAACAGCATTGTACTCGACCTTGTCGGGGCGTACCTCGGCAAAGCGTACATACTGCCTGTTTTCGTGCATCTGTTCCTTGTATTGGTTCAATTGTGCTCCTCCGCCGGAAATGACGATTCCTCGTCCCAAACTATTTGTTTCATTGAAGCGATCTATGATGGACAAGTAGTTGGCGGTAATCTCTTTCATTCGGGCATAAACATAGCAATATATATCGGTAGAGGAAACAGTGCGCTCAGATAGTCCATCGGCAGAAGGCAGTGTTATGGTAATGTTTTTTTCCGAAGGATTTTTGAGCACAGCGTGATGAATCTTGAGCTCTTCGGCCTCGGCGGGAAGAATGCGCAGTGCGGTTAGATCTTGGGTGATATTTTTCCCTCCCATCGGCAAAACCCTCAGGTGCATCAACAAATCTCTTTTGTAGATAACCACGGAGGTACAAGATGCACCAATGTTTACATAGGCAATTCCCAAGGTCTTTTCTTCATCTATGAGGGTTACTTCTGCCTCACAGATCGGAGACACTAAAACCTGTGCCAATTCCAAGCCCAAACGCTCTTCTACCACTGTCTTGATATTGCGCAAAACGGTATTGCGAGCCATAATCAATTGGTAGCACGCTTCAAATGAACGGCAATGAATCCCCTTGGGGTATTTTTCTATTTTCCCATTGACCAGATATTGCGGCCTTGCCACGTGTAAAAGCTCTTTCCCCTCCACGTGAAGGGTTTGCAGCTCCTGTTCTATGCGATCAAGATGCTCTTGGGTGATTTCTTCCCCTTCGGGAGAGTCCATAGAGAGGCTTATTCGGTGAGGATGAGAGTGAAGCGATTGTCCCCCTACGCCGATATAGAGCTTCTTTATTTCATAATTGTCCGGGAGTGCTTCATTGAGCTCCTTTACAATGGTGGCAATTTTTTCGGAGGCCTTGTTCAAATTGTAAATACATCCATAGCGGATGGCATTTTCGGCGGAAACAGAACTGTAGGCAATGGGTGATACTCTATCCTTGTCCAACTTATAGGCAATCATTCCTCTGATCTCTGAGCTACCGAGATCAATAACGGCATATATGGGGTCTTGATTCATAAGCGGGTGTAATTGGCTAATAAAAAATCATCTGTCGGTTTTTGGAAACTATTCGGCAACATCGTGTGCTTTTTCGGCAACGGGAAAGCGTTCCCGCAGCGCACCGGAAGGAATAACAACCACCTGACCGTCGTACTCCAAATTTACGGACTTAAATCCATTCCAACCAAATTTGGGAACGGCCTTATTGATAAAGGTCTTTAGGTTGTTTAGTTTTTCGTCCCATTTGGGAGTTTTTCCAAAAATAATCGGGAGTGCATCAATACGGCTGACGGCAATAATGCCTTGTGCCGGATCAACGTAAAACTGCACAAAGAAATCGTTCCAAAAAGAGTCTTTGGAAATGGCTTTGAGTAGATTGTACAAGTCCGAAGTGGCATAGTGTTGGGTTACATATCCACTGATGGGCATCAGTCGCAAAAAATATTTTTGTGTCCCTTTTAGGGGAATAACGCCTTTGTCTACGGAAACATAGTAGGTTTCGCCATTAGCTGCATAAACAGCGAAGAAAGGATCTCGTTGGCGGATAGAGATACGAAGTTTGCCCTTGGGGGTAAAATAGAGGTTGACATCGCTAAAGAGTCCGTTTTTGCAAAAAGCATTCTCTATCTCGAAAGTATTGATCGAGTCTATAGGCAAACCCACCAAGGATCCCTGTATTTCATTGAGTTCGGCCAATACGTCTTGTTCTTTGACAAAAGAGTATCCCTCGTGAGACGAATGTATGCGCACATCTACTCCATTGCACTTCACGGGGGTAGGGTGGGGCGGAAAAGCAATCAGCATAGACAAACCGCCCAATAAGACAATCGCGAGAATAAGGTAAAAAATTTTATGTGCCATTATTTGCTCTGCAATAGGTCTCTGACGGGTTTGACCAAACGATCTATATTACCGGCACCCAGCATCAAAACCACAGGGGGAACGGGATAGTTTTTCAGAAAAGGCAAAAGTTCTTCTTTCCGAAGTAGGTGCTTATCCGGACTTGTAATGAGGTCGAAGATGAGTTGTGAAGTCACCCCCGGAATGGGTTCTTCGCGAGCCGGATATATGTCTAATACCACAACGTGATTCAGCCGGGATAAGCTATGGGCAAATTCTTTGTAGAAGTCGGCCGTACGGCTGTATAGGTGGGGCTGAAAGATGCCCAAAATCTCCTGTCCCGAGTAGAGTTCGCAAATAGAAGATATGGAGACTTCCAATTCGGACGGATGGTGGGCATAGTCGTCGATCAGTTGGTAGCGATCCGAGGATAAAACCCGTTCAAACCGTCGATGACTGCCGGCAAAGGAAGCCACGGCAGAGCGTAAGATATCGGGCGTAACTCCGCACAACAGGGCTATTGCCATAGCTGCTGTGGTATTCTCCACGTTGATGCGTACCGGGACCCCCAAGAGCAAATTGTGTAGGTGCAACTCTCTTGCCGGGAAATGCCAATCGAAGAATAATTTTCCATCGGCAATGCGCACGTTGTCGTAGTAGACATCGGCTTCTTCATTGTCCCCATAGGTTAGGTGCACAACTCCTTCCCGTAAATGAGGGTGGAGGGGCAATCCTTGCTTGGAGAGCAATACCCCTTGAGGACGAATGAGTGATGCAAAGTACTCAAATGCTTTTAGGTAAGTAGCGTGATCTCCATAGATGTCCAAATGATCGGGATCGGTCGATGTGATGATGGCCATTTGCGGAGATAAGTAATGAAAAGAGCGGTCGAACTCGTCCGCCTCTATCACCACATAATCGCTCTGATCGGTATAGAGGAAATTGGTGCCATAGTTGTTGGATACTCCTCCCAAAAAGGCCGAGCTTTGAACATTTTCCTCGGTATGACAAAGAAAATGGGCCAGCATTGTGGAGGTAGTTGTTTTACCGTGGGTTCCGGCAACACAAAGCGGAGTGGATGGGGCTG
Source organism: Bacteroidota bacterium (assembly GCA_023396255.1). Classification (GTDB taxonomy): domain Bacteria; phylum Bacteroidota; class Bacteroidia; order Bacteroidales; family Porphyromonadaceae; genus Porphyromonas. The sequence goes on along the minus strand of JAEWWU010000005.1, from coordinate 111,237 downwards.
TGATCAATCCTAAGGCTTCGGCGCGTTTGCATACCCGATAACCATTGTTCCGAAAATAGGTCAGTTGCTCGTGCTGTTGAGGCACAGCCGGGGTGTATACAACCAGCGTGTTGGACGGAAGCAGGGTATGAAGATCCAACTCGGTTACTTTCTCGGAGAAGGTAACCGAGATGCCTTCGTGTTGCAGAGCCTCTGTGATCTCGGAGGGGGTTAAGTCATAACCGCAGACTTGGAGCCCTCTGTATTTGAAATAGCGAGCCAAGGCACTCATTCCGATGCCTCCGATGCCCACGAAGTAGACGTTGCGGTACTGTTCTATGGCGTGTTCCGGTCGGTTCATTTCTTTAGTAGCTTGTAGATTTCGTCTACGATGGTTTGTGTTGCATTATGCCCTGCCAATTGATAGGCAGCTTGTCCCATCGCTCTCAACCGTTCTGAGTTGTGAATCAGCTCCGATACTTCGTCTGCCAACATTCCCGGAGCACTGCTATCGGGAATGAGAACGGCAGCCCCTCGTGATGACAGAGCCTGTGCATTCTTGGTCTGATGATCTTCTGCTACGTTGGGAGATGGTATTAAGATAGAGGGTTTGGCTAAGAGGCATAGCTCCGATATACTGGAGGCTCCGGCTCGGGATACCACCAAATCGGCTGCTGCGTAGGCAAGTTCCATACGGTCGATAAACGGAGCAACGTAAGCATCCTTAAAGCCAAGTTCTTGAAGTTGTTTTTGTGCTGTGTCGATGTAGCTTTTGCCGGTTTGCCAAATTAGGCGTATGTTCTCCTTTTGCCATTGAGGCAAAGCCCGTATGACGCTTTCGTTGATGGTTTTGGCTCCCAAACTTCCTCCTATTATCAATAGTGTTGTGGCTGTGTTGGGCTCGTTTTGTGTCTCGAACCCAAAGTAGAGCAGGGCTTCAGCTTGATCTATGGAGGAGTTTTCCAATATTGGTCGGATGGGGTTGCCGGTCATTACGATTTTTTCGGCAGGAAAAAAGCGTTCCATATTGGGGTATGCCACACAGATGCATTGAGCATTTTTACCCAATAACTTGTTGGTAACTCCGGCATAACTGTTTTGCTCCTGCAAGAGAGTGGGGAGGCGCATTTGTTGCGCTTCTTTAAGCGTCGGGGCACTGGCATAGCCTCCTACTCCGACCACAATATCCGGGGCAAACTGCCGGATTATTTCGCGCGCCATATAACGGCTTTTGATCAGAGTTTTGAGTACAGAGAAGTTTTTCCAAATATGTTTGCGGTCGAACCCCTTCACGGGTAATCCTTTTATTTCGTATCCGGCTTGGGGAACTCGCTCCATTTCCATCCGTCCCTGTGCTCCCACAAAAAGGATTTCTGTTTCCGGGGCTGCTTTTTTGAGGGCATCGGCTATGGCTATGGCCGGGAAAATGTGCCCACCTGTACCTCCTCCGCTGATAATGACACGCAGGGGATAGTATTCTATTTGTTTTTCCATACGTCCGTGTCTTAACTGACTATAGCATTGCTCCTGGGGGTGTTGCACCAAAAACCGAACGGGAAGCAAAACGGAGGGATGTTTTTCGTTTTGCTTTCTGTGTCTGTACGGTAAGGGTGGCACCCTCAGATTGATTTGTCAAAGATACCATTTTAATTCCTTGTAAGAGTTATTTGTCTCTCTTTGTCATCTTCGTGCCGACAAATGGTTTGCGACCTCTTATTTGGATAGGGCGTCTAAGATTTTGTCTTTTGTTGAATGAGAATTCAAAAGGGGACACTCTTTCCGCTGTTTTTCGTGGGTTAGCAACTCAATAGCTGTATGAGGAAATTTTTAGAAAAGCAGGCTACCGTAGGCAAGCAACTCTTGTCGGTGAGCAACAACGAAAGCAGGGTGCTTCCATCCGATTAAGGATGCCGCACCCTGCTTATTTTTTATGGGGAAAGTTCAATATCCCTTGGTGGTTTACTGCCCTGCTATCTTTTGAAAGGATGACCAACACCGATAAAACTCTCTACAACTTTGCAAAAAGTGTCGGGCTATTAGTGCTATCTGGTTTTGACATTGCAGTCTTTACTCCTATAGTCTGCAAGGTTATATAGGAATGTTAGAGTCCCACCACTCCTCCTCACTTTTCGAGATTTTAGCTGTATACCTCTTTCCCGCTTGGTATTCTTTCACTTCTTTGATGGGAATTCTAAGAAATCTTTTCCCTCTATTGCCAGTGAGCTCAACGGAGAATTGGGGGGCCTCTCCGTTCGCTGCTTTTTTTACTTCCTCCGGCAAGAAACTGACATAGGCTGTAAGCTTGTTTGTTGAAAGAGGAATGTTTTCCAGTTCAAGAAATTGAAAATAACAACCATTATTTTCTCCAGAAGGAACAGTAGTAATCCCCCACTCAATTTTTTGAAGAGTACCGATGTCTGTTGGGAGGTTAGACAACTCTAATTTCATAATAGCACTCTTCATTTCTAAGGCACAAGTCCAAAAATTAGGATCGTTATCGTAAATACTACTAAACAGATAGATACTTTTCTTAAGGTGAGCCGTGCTGTTATTTCCGGATTGCTTTTGTCCGTCCATACTAACTTTTACTTTGCCGTCTTTGAACTCTACATTTCCGTAATGTATGTCATAGTTTGTTGCATTTTGAATTCTGCGACCGGTAAACGTGGCTCTGCCTGTTCCCTCCCCTGAAGACAATGTAAACTTCTCGGCACCGATACACTTGCCATCTTTCTTCCCTACAGCCAATATTTGATCTCCGTCTTCCCAAGTTAATGCTCCCTGACCGACTTTTTCGTCATCGTATGCCACTTTCAAGTCATTGGGCATAGAGACAGTTATAGTCATAACCTCTCCTTGTTGAGTCCGTGTATTATTCGGCTTTTTGTGGTTACAGCTATTCAACATAAGAACTGTAACCAACAAGCACATAATAGTTTTTTTCATACTCTCTTATTTTTTTGATTGTTGTACCTATTATCACACTTCCTCTTCAAAGGCATCATCGCTATCATACGTATCGGGCAAACATACATCCGGGTTTAGGAAAGAGTTGTGCTCTACTGTCATCACCTCTATTTCAGGTGTCTGATAAACTTGTTTTTTACTCATAGGTTGGTCTTTTCAGAATGAATGCAATATCAATGGTTTCTCTTGTCACGACGGCACAAATGTAAGGTGATTAAATCCCCTCGTTTTTATTGATATTTAACTATTTTCAAAGATAAAATCCTTGGTTTTAACCATAATAAAATGGAGAGAAGCCCTTGCGAGAGAATAATAGAGGGAGCTCCTCTATCTTCTCAACAGAATATTCCAATAAAGAGGAAGAGATATCCAAGATTTTAGAAGCTCCATAAAGGGACGAATAAGAGGGAAAGCAAGGGGTAGTTTTTGATTGTATTTTTGATAAAATTCAAAACAAAAGCTTTATCTGACCCTTCTAAAAATTTCTTGGGTACACCTATGTGAGGTGGTTCTCTTTTTTGGGGGGACAACCGATTTTGCTTTCCTTTCGGTAACTCTGCCCGCAAAGAGGCACTCCATTTATTCAGGCCCTACCCATTCACCGGATTCCTTAGAAATCCTGGCTGTATATCTCTCTCCTGCCTTGTATTCTTTACCTTTTTTGATAGGTATTTTAATCGCTTTAGTTTCTGTACTGCCGGTAAGTATTACGAGAAAACTATCTCCACTGTTCGCCGATTTCACCCACTCCGGAAAGAAACTGACATAGGCTGTAAGCTTGTTTGTTGGAGAGGTAATGTTTTCCAGTCCAAGGCCTGGTGGCAAAAATTCCTTTAGGGGGGTCTTAATTCCCCACTCAACTCTCTTCAGAGTGCCGACGTCAGGGAGGTCGGACAATTCCAATTTCATAATAGCATTCTTCATTTGTAAAGAGCAAACCCAACGTTCTGCCTCTTTTCTCCAAACAGAACCAAATAGATAAATACTTTTCTTAAGGTGAGCTGTGCTGTTGTCTCCGGATTGTTTTTGGGAGTGAATATTGGTTTTATTAACTTTTACTTCGCCTCCTTCGAATTCGACATTTCCGTAGTATATATCGTAACTCGTTGCATCTGGGATTTCACGACCGATGAATGTTGCTGCCCGTATTCCCACCCCTGAAGACAACGTAAACTTTTCGGCACCGATGCACTTGCCATCTTTTTTCCCTACAGCCAATACTTGATCCCCTTCTTCCCAAGTTAATGCTCCCTGACCAACTTTTTCGTCATTGTATGCCACTTTCAAGTCGTTGGGCATAGAGACGGTTATGGTCATAAGCTCTCCTTGTTGAGTTTTACTGTTCGGCTTTTTGTGGTTACAGCTATTCAATACGAGAATTGAAACCAACAAACACACAATGAATTTTTTCATATTTCCTCGTTTATTCTCTGTCTGCTATACTTGTTGCTTACTCTTGTTCATCAAAAGCACTACCACCGTCTTCCACATCGGGTAAATCCATTCCCGGACTCGCAGGTGTATTTAAGAAAGAGTCGTGCTCTACGATCATCACCTCTATTTTAGGTGTCTGATAAACTTGTTTTTTACTCATAGAATGTTTTTTAAAAATGAATGTAATATCAATGTCTCTCTCGTCACGATGGCACAAATATAAGGCGATTAAATTACCCCCCCCGTTTTTACTGATATTTAACTATTGGAGTTTTATAAACCTATCAATTTAACTATAATAAATATAAATTGAGGGCTTTTGAGCGAATAATAGGGGAGCTTTTATTCCCTCATCGTAGGGTATTTCGATAAAGAGGAAGGGATGCCCAAGGTTTGGGAAGCTCCATAAGGGGATGAGTAAGGGAGAAAGTAGGGAGACGTTTTTTTGATTGTATTGATATTTAACTTTTGGTGAAGTTCAAAACAAAGGCTTTGTCTGATTTTCCAAAGGCTTCTTGGGTGCACCTGTGTGGTATGAGCTTTCTTTTTGGGGCAATCAATTCAACTTTACATTACCCATATTGTGTTGAGGAGAAAAATAGTTCCCTGTGAATAATTTTTTTGAGGGAAGTAACAAAAATTTTGAGGGAAGTAATGACCCAAAAATAGGGAACTAATTGCCGATTTGCAGGGAATAAATGGTGGGCGAATTTTTACGGGAGGTCAGAGTAGCAAGAATGCTGCGCAAAAAAAGTCTTTCGCTCTCTGATGTTTTGCCCCGAAGGAGGAGAAAGGGAAACCTCTCTTTTCTTTATACTTGGGCAACCTCAAGAAGTTTACTACTCAACTCTCTGAGTGCTCTCTGTCTGTTCTTCTCGGAAGTCGAGTTGTAACCAAATTTGGGAGACGTTCTATTCTTTGGGCGGTGTCTCTGAGGATTTCTTTTTTTGGGGAGAAGACTCGGGAGATTGTCCTACAAGCAATTCACAGAAGGGTTAGACCCCTGCAAACGACTCCTTTGGTGTGGCAGGTATGGGTACACCCAAAGAGGCAGAAACTTATGGTAGGAGAATACCACAAATTACTTGGACGACGTAGAGGGTAGCGGTCGGGTAGCTCTGAGGATTTCTCTTTTTCCGGGAGGCCCGGGTAGCCGCTCCACAAGTAGTCCGCAAGAGAGCAGAGCCCTGCGAACAGTACCCTTGGCGCAGTAAGTGGTAAGCACCCCATTTGGAGCCAAACTTTGAGTAAGGGAGTGCAGTAAATCGGGCGTCCATAATTCGGGTTGTGTTTCGGGCGAAAAGGCATCGAAAAATATTACATCTTGGCTTTGGGGAGGGAGTTTGGCTTGTGCCAGTAGGGTTTGCAAATCGGTACAAATCTTGTGAAACTCAAAGAATGGAGTGATGGATTGGGATTCTGACCAAGGCAATCGATGCAAGAGTTGCAGATAGCCCAAGGCATCGAAATCGGATCGTTGCAGTTCCGGATAGGATAGATCTGAAAACTCTTCCTCTCGAAGCGGATACAGCTCCACAGAGGTGTATTGGATAGCCACTGACCGGCGTTGAGCATACTCCAGCGAGAGCAGAGCATTGAGCCCTGTACCCAAACCCACTTCAAAAACACGCAAGGGTATTGGGTGAGGGGTGCTGTGTCGGTGCGCTAATCCTGCTGCAATAAAAATATGTTTACTTTCGGTAACCGCCCCGTGTATGGAGTGATAATGCTCGCTCAGTTGGGTATTGATAAGGGTAGGGGAGCCGTCTTCGGTGATAACTATGGTGCGTTTCATCTTTAGGGTCGGATATGAGCTGCCGGATGCCACCAAGGAGCGGAAGTCAAAGAATCTACGGGAGCCAGTGCCCCTGCCGTATGTAGCGGAAGCGTATGTAAGGCTCCGGAAAGGTCTTGCACAAACAAGGGTTGTAACTCTTGGGGCATTTGAGTTACGGGGGTATTGGTCAAGGGGCGAAAATCATAGTAAAAATGATATTTCTTGTTCCCGTAATCGATGCCTGTGAGGCGGTAAACATCTTTGGGAAGAGCTTTGGCTTCTACGCAGTTGATCACCCCGGAAAAGGGAAGGGCCGGCAGGGAGGTGCGCAAATAGCATCCCTTGAAAAAACATCTACTGGCCAAAGGTTGTTGTAGCCACACTTCTCCTCCGCCAATAAAGCCTTTGGGAAGGGTGAGTGCGTAGGAACCATCTATGATGCAATTGACAAATTCTGCTCCCTCCGATTCGGAGGGCGAAGTGGTGGCAGATTCTTCTTTGTAGGCGTACGAAAAGGCGGGGGCAGTGCGTCGTTCCCACGCAAAGAGGTTGACGATAGAGAGTTGTTGGGCTTGCAGTTTTCCTCGACGCAGGAGGAGTGTGGATGAACCTGTGTTGCTCAATTCGCTGTTGAGCAGTTGATAGGAGCCGCCATTTAGCTCAACCGCTGTTCCGGTCATATTGGTGATGCGGCACGCTTCTACGAAAAGTCGCTCTTGCTCCAACGGATGATCTAACTCTTGGCATATGATGCCGTTAGTGCCGTTGCATATGGTGGTGTATTGCAGTCTGTTACCAAAGCTTTGCTTCGAGAGGAATATTTCTTTCCACTGCCCCGGAACCAAAAAATAGGGGACTGAGGGAATGAGGTGATCGGTGCGCAACCCTTCTATTTGCACGCGTTTATCCACCGTTCCATTGCTTATAAGGGAGCCGTGTACAACCATTCGTGCCCCTTGTCTCATCAAAAGCCGTGTTCCTGCTTCAAGGATTAGTTGTGCCCCCGGGTGTACTACAATACTGTCTTCCACGATATAGGGGCGTTGAGCGGTTAGTGTCAAAGAAGAGGTCACCTCAACGCCCTGCAGATGTTCGGCATTTTGTCGATAGCCCAATACGGTAACGTACCGAGACACCCCGTTGCAACGGATAAGCAACGAGTCGGAGACCAAGGTGGGTAAATCGCTTTCCCCTTGTGGGTAAGTAGCCTCAAGGAGAACAAAAAGGCTGTCTCCGGGTTGTAGAGGGATTTGTTCAAAAAATTCTCCGGACCGCCCATCTACATTGATTCTATATCCTTTGCTGATACCGTGTAGCAGCTTTATTCTTTCTATTCGAATCGGTTGTTTGTTGCGGTTATACAGTAAAAAACGATAGGTGGCAGAGCTCTCTTTGCTCAAGAGAGTGTCTGTTTTTATGGTGTCCGATTGGGGGGTAGGTTGCAATGTTCCGTCTGTTGCAAAGTTGTTGTTTCGGGCGCAAGCTCCCAAAAGTAACAGTCCTGTGCACAATCCTACCAGCAGTTTTTGTACAGAGATCATAGGTTCTGTCTGTAAATAATGGACAAAAATAACGGATTTGTTGAGATTGCTCCCTACTTTCCTTTTTAGATCATCAATACTTGGGCATTTTGACCATTTTGCAGCAGATGGGGGAGGTAAAAAATCTTTCCTAATAAGAAAGAGAGAGGAGGTGAAAGATGGTTCCAATATAGAAAAGGGTTTGCCATCATCCCCAAATCGATAGGAGAAGATGGGGGCATCCCAACAAAAAACAGAATGCTGCGATTTAGGCAAAGAGAGGAAAGAGGAAGAGTTCAAAGAGAAATAACCGACCTATTACTCTCTTTGACCGGACGAAGAGGGCTGGAGGTTGGGAGGAAGAGTTTTCCGTTGTTCTTAGATCGGTGGGGATGAAGTAAATCCGTAGTGTGCGATTCAGAAAGGATTATCTGTTCTCATAAAATCACAGTTGTTGACCGAGTAAATTCTCCAAAAGAAGTTCCTATCATCTCCCTTAAGCAGTACTTGATGGGAGGTGGCTATGGAGAGAGAAGAGTTTGCTGTTATCTCCGGAGGGAGGGAAGAGGAGAGGTGCGATTCTCTAAAAGATGCAGCCTTTCTCAAGCAGAAGAGCGAAAAGAGAACGGAGAGATTTGCTTAAAGAAAAAACTCGCTGCCCCCGGGGATGGGAACAACGAGTCTGTTTATAGGGTTGATTTTGAAAGTCTTGGGTTACTTGGCAACTTTTTCCAACCACTTAACCATCAAGAGCATCACGAGCATAGAGAACCCGCAGGCCGAAGCGAAAATAATCCAAGTGGCAGAGATGGATAGGTTTTCGTAAAGAATCATACCCACGAAGAGAAGTGAGTTCCCCGCGGCAGTCGCACAGAGCCACAATCCTTGCATAATACCTTGTAGGTGAGGAGGAGCCACTTTGGACACAAAGCTGATACCCATAGGACTGATGAACAACTCTGCCAGCGTAAGGATGAAGTAGGTGAGCACCAAAAGCCAAGGAGATACCTTGGTAAACACTTCTCCCCCTTGCAAAGCCTCATAATTGGGCAACCCTTGAGAACCAATAGACATAACCACGAAAGCAAGGGCTGCAATGAGCATACCAATGACAATCTTTTTCGGAGTTGATGGTTCCATATTGCGCTTTTTGAGCTGTCCGAAGATGAAGAGCAACAGCGGAGTGAGGGTTACTACAAACAGAGGATTCACCGATTGGAATACTTCTGCCCCTACGATGGTTGTAAATCCTAAATCCAATTTAATGGCCGAGAGGTCTACATAATCCTTGGCGAACTGAGTGAGAGATACCCCGTTTTGGTGGAAAGACATCCAGAAGAAGATAACTACGCCAAACACGGCACACAAAGCCAATATACGGGTTTGGATTTCAGAAGCAGACATCTTGATCTCTTCCTTGCTGATGCTTTGGCTTTCGGAAACAGCACCTTTCTGATCTGCAGGATATTTGCTCTTGTTTGAGATATAAATGAGGAGCGATATGGTCATAAATACCACAGCTGCCAAGAAAGCGTAGTGGAATCCGGTGCTAAACACTTGGATGTAATTGAGTGCAAAAGCCTTTAAGTCGGCAACCGGAGCCCCATTGTTGGCGGCAACAGCCATTTGCATCACCTGGTCGGTCATATTTTCGGGCAAAGTGCCGTTGATGATTTGGTGGCAACGTTCGGGCAAATTTGCATCATACACGAAGCCATTGTATTGCACCCACCAGTTACGGATGGCCACCGCCATAAGAGGTGCAAATACGGCCCCTACATTGATGAACATATAAAAGAGAGAGAAACCGGAGTCACGCATATTGCGATACTCGTCGTTGTCGTACATTCGTCCAACCAAGGCCTGTAAGTTGCCCTTAAACAGACCGTTACCAAACGAAATGAAGCCCAAAGCGGCGCAAGTGAATACGAGCCACGGAGTCATATTAGCTGCACCTGTGGGAGTGGGAATGCCCAACATAACGTAGCCGGCTCCCATAACGATAAGCCCCACCAAGATGGTGCCCTTATAGTTCTTAATGGCATCTGCGATAATCCCACCGACCAATGCCAGCACGTACACGGATGCATAGAAGATAGAGTAAATTACCGAAGCTTCTTTGCCCGAAAGACCAAACTTGGCCTGCAAGAAGAGCAGCAAGATACCCATCATAATGTAAAAGCCAAAGCGCTCGCCCATATTTGTGAGCGACGCCGATACTAAACCTTTAGGGTGTTTGTTTAACATAAAGAGGATAAATTAGTAATTGATTAAATATTTTATACGTATTTGTTTTGTCGATATTGGTCCGAACTTCATTGTTGTAGCAGAGAATTACTGCTACGAATGCTGCGAATGGCTCCGGTAGCGGTGTCGAAGTACACCTGTAAATCTTCGTCTTTGCGCATATCCACCCGCTCGGTTAAGGCTTCCAAAGAACCTATCTGCCCCAGTTCTACTTCGGATTGCAGAGGTTTTACTCCTTTTCCATTGATGAGAACAGAAGCACGTCCGGGTATACGATACACAATTCCTTTCAGTTTGCGCTCTTTTTGAGCCGCCTCTTTCTCTGTTAGCAAAGGGGCACTCTCTCGGATGGTTACGGAGAGATATACGGGGGCACCGCTCAAGTCATTGGGGGCCACTACTCCGTAGAAAGGAGAGAAGCGAAACAGGATATGTTGGTTGGTGTTGTCGTAGGGAATGTAGCGAGCTTCGTAGGCTTCGTAGGTAACTTCTTTGTGTCCCAAGAATAATTCCTCCAAAGAAGCTATTTGCTCTCGGAGCGTTTGGGTGGCTATTTCCATTGCTTTGCCATCTTGAGGCATCCGATCGCTTTTCCCCGAAACAATTGTCAGCAAATCTTCTCGCAGTTCAAAGAGTTTGTTTGCCGCTATTTCGGCGCGCTTGAAGTCCGAAGTTGCCAATACATACTCTTGGGGAAGTGCAGCTGTGACAAAAGAGGGAATATCATTGCTCGGAAGAGGTTTTTGCTCTTTGTCGAGGGAGGAGAAATCAGAGTCCCCATTGATTGATTCGATCACTCCATCGGCTGTGCAGGTGAGGTAGCCGGTTCGCTTCCCTTGCCGAAAAAGAGCCAAGAAACGGGCGTTGGAATCGGGTTGCCCCTCGGTGGAGAGAAAAATGTCTTCTATTTTGTATCGAACAGAGGCAAGAGGAGCCTCTTCTCCCAAAAAGCGTTGTGCATATGCTGATAATTTGCCCGGGATAACCGCCTCTTTTTTCACGTAACAAGTTACTTTGAGTTCGGTAACAGGGAGGGAGTAGACAATGCCAAAGTCATTGGCAGCCGTTGCGTCGTAGCGCACAACCTTAATTTGAGCCTGCGCCAGAGAGCAGAGGCTAAGCAGGAGGAGTAAAAGACTCGATACAGGACTTATTCTCATTACTTTTGCCCATTGTGGTATGCTTACAAAACTACAATTTTCTAAGCACACAACAAGTGTTTGGCCCCTTTCTTGCCTTAATTTCTTACATTAAATCCGTTCAATTGCTATTTTGGACTGCCAATTGATGCAAATAAAAGGGCAGTAATGAGTTCTTTGTTCACCCCTTTTTGCGCAAAGTGGTGTACACTTTGCTTATTCCGTCTCGAAATGGGCGAGAAAAGAGGGCAAAAAGAACCGTTGTTATTGCACCAATTCCCATTCCTCTGCCCAGAGCAAAGAGAATAAAACTTCCCCAGCTTTCTTGCAAGGGTGCAGAAAAGAGCCAGCCCGACAGAGCTAAAGAGAAGATTACCAAGCCCAAATTGGGCAAAAGCAAGGAGAGATAGCGTGTGGGGGACATCTCGAATCCTTTGCGGTAGAGAAAGAACGGTTTCCAGCCGTGGACCACAATCACCAATGAGATGATAACTCCTGCGAATATGCCGGGAAGCCCCCAAATTAGCCCCAAAATAATGGAGAGAGCAATATTGAGCGTCATTTCGATGACAGGTGCCCAAATATCTTGGTACATCCCATAAGCAGCAATGAAATCGTCCGGAGCTCTGTTGAGCAATAGGAAGATGTACAGCAGGGAGAGGAAAAAAGCATAGTTGTCGAAGAGCATATCTTGCCCCACCCAAAGCGCAATAAATGAAGGTGCAAGTAGATACAGGCTTGTGATGCAAATGGCAGAGACATACATTCGCAAAGAAAACAATTGTCTAAAAAGCCGCTCCACGACACCGTTACCGATACCTTCCTCTCGGCATTCCACTATTTTGTTGCCAATCCCTCCTTGCAGGTTGTAGAAAACAAAAGAAACAAGGGTCGACAGTCCTAAATAAAGAGTGGTGTAGTTGTTGTATTCGGTTACGACAATAGCCCCCAAAATGCCATAGATAACCAACGTAACCCCTTGTTGCAGGAGCATAGCGCTTACCCGGTGAAAGATGAGTTGTTTGGTACGCTTCACAATTTTCGGATACATCTTGAGGAGCTTTCCAATCGGCTCTCGGCTCAATTGTAACCAAGGGTAACGTTTCCGAATCAGATACTCTAAAGTTCCCGTAAGGGTAAAAGCAAAAAAGAGCTCCCAGCCCAACCACCACAAATAGCCGTGAGAGCAGTAAATGATACAAACAGTTTGCAGGAGTAGTTTGAGCAGTTTATTGGAGTTAATGCAAAGGTTAGGAATATAGGCTCGTTGGTCAGAGGAAAACAATACCTGCCTGTAATTAAAGTAATAACTAAGCAGAGTGCTTACCAACATCACTCCATAGGTAGCGTAAGCATACCACAATGGAAGGTGAACTTTGGCAAAAAGATAGGGAAAGAAAAACAGTAAGATGATACTTGTCACCAATATGAATCGAGCAATCCAGCGATAGATACGTGCTTGCAAGGTTACGATTTGTGTCGCCGTTGTACGGTCTCCTTTGTATAGAGGCTCGTACAGGGCAAAAGCAATGGCGGAGGAGAGTCCCAGTTCCGAGGTGTTGAGGACATTGAGAATATTGAGTACTACGTTGTTGAGTCCCAAAAGTTCCGCTCCTAAGACCTCTATGAAGTAACGACGGGCAAAGAAAGCGGCAATTAAGGGCAATAGATAACACAGAATGCTTAGTGAGGCATTGCGCATAGCCAAAGAGGTGCGGGTGGCTTGCTGACTATTTTGTGGCATAGGGCGTCGGATGCTGCTTTCGGGGAATGAGTGGCTTTTAGAAAGAATCCGAATTACTAAGTAGTAGAGCGCAATACTCTCTGGGTATTCGTTTCGATTCACGCATCTTTTGCCTGTAAAGTTTTAAGGTCATCTCTATTTGCTCTTTTCGGGGGTGCTCCGGTGAAAGAGGAGCGCAATACCACTCCTGATAAATGACGTTGAAGTGCTCTATGGAGAGGGTGGCCAAGGTCCAAGCTACCGCCTGGCGAAGAGTGAGCAAATCCCAAGCATGTTCTGTTTGTTTTAAGTCCGCCAATATGTTTTTTATTTTTTTGCCGTGTTTAGCTTGGTACATATTGAGGGTGACAAAGAGGCGCAGCGCATATGGATTGGGCATCTGTGCGTTGAAGAGTTGGGTAAAAGCAGTGGAAACTTCTGTTCGGTGCAGCTTTTTGCCCAATTCACCAAGAAGGAGGTCACTATTGGCCCAGCCATCCAAAAGGCGAGTTTGTTGGTCGAGATAGACGAGCCAATCCTCCTGAGTACGGCAAAGCCGGCAACCTGCAAGAATGAACAAAGAGCGCATTTCTACGTAACGATCCAACCCTTTTTCCACTGCCTTGAGCAGAGAGGATAAAGAGGGGTATGCTTTGGCGGTATCTCGGCCTATTTCCCTAAGCCGAGGCAGAGGAACGCCCAAAACCTGTTCCGGAAAATCGCTTATTTTGAGCTTGTTGGAAAAATCTCTGTGCTTCTCTTGAGCGGAACTTTGCAGGATGGCTAATAGATCCGAAGGCATTACAAATCAATTTTCTGAAAACGTTCGGGAAGTTGAATCACCTTTACCTTTCCCGGCATATGAGGTTTGTTGAAAGCATAGATCTTGCGGCACAACGTTTGCAAACGGCGAGCTTTATTCAACCAACGCTCTCCCTCTAAGGGCGTGTTTTCGGAGGTGAGGGTAATGGTGCGTGCTCGTCGGTCGAGGTGTGCTTCCCAAGCGGCATTGATGCGATCGGTATCTCCCATCCGTTGGCGTACTTTTCCCAAATCGCAATATCCTGTGTGTACAAGGTATAGCCCCGGAACGATGAAAAAATTGCGCCGCTTTACACGGTGAAACCCGCTCCCCCAACTAATTCCTCTTTTGCAAAGAACCGAAGCCTTGGTATAGCGATCGCACAACACGGCGTAGTGTCTTTGTTGCAAGATGGAGCGAGAGGCATCCAGGGCTTCTTCTTCCTCCATCCGTTGTCCCAAATCCAATCCCAAAGCCGACATAGAGGCGTGCTTGCCGTGCCGTGTGATAAACTCTGCCAACCTCATATTGAGTTGGGGATCTACCACCAAAAACTCATCGGCATCGGTGCCTATGACATAATCGTATCCTTGGGCGAATAACTGCTGTGCGCGTTTGTTGATAAGGTCTATACGATGTTTGTCTCCGGCGAGCCGAGGCAATTGCTTGTGTTCCACCCAAGAGACAAAAGCATCTCGGGCATTGGCAGGAGCTTCTTGTTCCAAGCCGTCCAATAGAACGTACAAGTTTTCCGAACCTAACTCTTGCGAATAGTAACGAATCCAGCGTTCGAGGAAAAAGTTATCGTTGCGCGCCATTGTGATGGCTGCTATTCGAGGGGTCTCTTGTGGGGAGGGAGTACCCTCCGGAGGGGTTTGATTCTCTGTTTCCAATGTTGCTAAATAGTGCGTACTGTACCGTTGCTTGGGAGAATGATTTCTATACTCTCAATCCAATTCTGTTGGATAGGAATCTCCTCCCTTGTTTGGCAAAGATAGTATTTTTTTGTTCTGATATTCATAGGTAATCACCATAGTGATAGTGGATTTGGGAAGCATCTGTAACGGAAGAGGTGTGGTGAAGTTGGTGATCACTTTTGAGTTTGGACGGATGTTATTTATCTCCTTTTTCCCAAAGAGACTCGGAGTCGTTTGCCATAATCGGCACTGAATGGGAGAGGGCGTGTTTAGCTTGTTGTTTGATTTCCTCTTGGGGAGAATTGATTGAGGAGTTTTTTGCAAAAGAGAACAATAGCCTCTTTGTTTTATGGTTTTGTAACGAACTGATGGGGCTTTCGTGGATCTTCTTCGAGGAACAAAAAGAGGTGGAAATAGAGGAAAAAGTTCTTCGTCAACCATTTATTGGTAGGGAAGAATGAATTGATAATTCCCTGCCAATTTTTCTTTTGTCCAAGCAAATGAAAATTGGTAGGGAACTAAGAAAACTTTGTTTGGGGAGGATTGCAGTTGGCAGAGATTTGTCCCTCAAAAGGGAATAGCTCGGACTACTCAATCGTCACCTGCTCTTTTTAGAGATTTCAGAAGGTGCTTTTGAAAGGGAGGAAAAGGATAGTTAATTAGTATTTAATGATTTGTTAATTAGTAGGTTAGTTTGTGTATTGATGGAAATAAATGCTCCGAGAATCAAATATTTGCAGCTCAAAGGCAGTTCGGACTCAATTTTTACACTCTGGGAGCATTTAATTGATAGGTTTTATTAACATTCGGATCTCTCGAAAAGAGGAGTAATTGGTAGTTTTTTTGGGGGTATTTGTTTCTTGTTACAGAGGAGGGGTTGAGCTTGCTTTTTTCTTGAGAAGTGGAGTATTTGTCCCTTTTGTGTCACTCTTGTAAAGGTCCCTCGTTTACAAAGGATTAAGGAGGAAGAGAGGATAACATAATTATGTGTTGTTTTGCTTTTTTGGGGTCGCCAACAACCAACTTTTTGTAGTATCTTTGGTCCCACGATTGAGGTTTTTGTCGCTGCCACGATGCAATAGCTCTGTTGTAGTGCAAAACGAAAGAGGGAAGCAGGTGCAACTCCTGCGCAATCCCGTTGCCGTAATTCTCAGATACTACTCTGTATCAGGTTGGGGACCCGAGTCACTGCTCCGAAAAGAAAGGGGTGGGAAGGCTCCCCCGAAAAGACCGAGATAAGCCGGAAAACCTGCCTTAGTCGGAATAAATAAGGTTTCATCGATAACGCGGATTTTACGATGAAAACGAACAGAGAAATAGACACGGAAGGTTTTGCCCTGTGGGCGATCTTGTGTGGTGAAATTTGCTCCTCCTCCTTTGTATCTTTTGGAAAGGGAGGGTTTGTGCGGATGTTGTTTCTCTTGTCTCTTTTTCGTGCTTTTCCGAGGTATTGATGGCTGCCGATAGCTATGGTATTATAATGGAAAAGAATTCTTCTCTTGTCGCAACTCGTTCTGTTCTGCATTTTATTCCCACTGCCAAGGTAAAGAGGCTTTTTTCATTTACCGGAGCGAGAGTTTTATTGATGTGCTCCTTGGCTTTCCTCTTTGTGAGGGTGCAGGCGCAATCGACCCAGCCATTGGTCAATCCCATAGATACGGTGCTCGAATACAAGCCGGCTCCGGGTCAGTTTATGAATACACCTTACAGCCCCTATGTAAAGGGAGGAGGGTATGCTGCAGTGCTGGCACGTGCCAATGAGATGGTGCAGGACAATAAGATAATTACTTTGGGAGGTTGGGGCGGCTATATTGTGGTGCGTCTCAAACAACCCATTATCAATCATCCCGATCAGCCTGATTTTGAAGTGAGTGGCAATGTGATGCCTGAAGCTGGAGGGCTCAACAGCGCCGAACCGGGGATCATTATGGTGATGGAAGACGTTAATGCCAACGGACTACCCGATGACGAATGGTGCGAGATCAGAGGTAGTGAATATGAACGGAGTACCAATCAGTACGAAATTACCTACTACAAACCCGAAGACCCGCTGGGTGAAATTCATTGGACAGATAACCAAGGGGGTAGCGGAACCATAAAACGCAATCCTTTCCACACGGACAATAGCTATTATCCGGCGTGGGAGAGTAGGAGCAAAATAGTGCTTACTGGGCGTCTTTTGCCCGATAATGTGGAGCTGGTCGATAATCCGTCAGATCCGTCCTCTCCCTTGTTTAACCTCAAACCGTTTGATTACGGCTATGCCGACAATCATCCGTGGGGAACCGACAAATCCGGGATAGACCTCGACACTGCCGTAGGGGCGGATGGTACTCCGCGTACGCTTTCCAAGGCTCACTTCGTAAAGGTATACACAGGGGTCAATAGAGATGCCGGGCACTTGGGCGAGCTTTCAACAGAGTTTGGCGGTATTCGCCTTTTGGAACTTCATAAAAAGGAGGAACCGATTGATACCACTTCTTTGCAGGGTGTTACTCCCAACCTTATTCGAGTGGAGGTATCTGGCAACTCCTTGGTGGTAACTGCCTCGGGAATAGTAAACGGCAGTGTGAATGTTTATGGGATAAATGGAACTTGTTATATTTCTGCGGTGTTGCAGGAAGGGCGAGCCATACTGCCCGTAAGCCCTTTGGAGGGGAACAAAGAGCCTCTTGTAGTGGTGTTACGAGACCGAGACAAGGTGCTATCTTGGTGCAAATTATGCTTCTAATATAAACTTTATAATCAATTTTAATTTTACAGTATGAGAAAATTTTATTCTCTGCTCCTATGCAATTTGGTAGGGCTTTTGTCTCTTCCTCTTCTGTGTGCACAGACAATGTCGCCGCAGAATATGGAGACTAAAAAGACCTCAAAAATTACCGTGGGAGCAACTCCGATTGTTTTTTATGACGACGGGGGCGCCGAAGCTTCGGCTTCAGCAAGTATTTGGGCAAAAACGACTTTTGAGCCGGAAGACGCCCAAAACACCATTCAGATAGAAGTTAAGAATGTAGATCTGGGAAATCGAGATTATTTCTGTGTTGCCAATGGAGATCCTTCGTTTGGTAGCTGGAGTAGTACGGTGTATTCAGGAGCTTTGTTTGAGCACAAAACAGCAGGAAAACCCGACGGATTGCCTAAAACCTTTGTTTCTACAGAAGACAAGGGACGTCTTTCGGTTTGTTTCAAAACGCTCTCGTCCCCGGGTGCTGGTTTTGAGGTAGTCGTTTCGGCTGTTCGTAAGCCGGATATGAGGGTTTCCTTGGCAGAATTATCTCGCAAGGATGCCTATGATGTTAATCCCGGACAGTTCAATGCAGTGTTGGGTACTCTTCAAGTTAAAGCAGAGAACCCCAGTAATCCTCTGAAGTTGACATCAATTGTTTTTGACCTCAAGAACACTGATCCTGCCAATATCAGCAAGATTTATGTACACAAGGCAAAAAGCAAATTCAGCAATACGACGACCCCCGAAAAACTTTTGGGGAAGGTAGAAGTTATCAATAACAAGAGTGTAGAAGTTACCCTGACAGAAGCTATTACATTGGACCCCAAGAACGACCTCTTTTTGGTCTTTATGGCAGATGTAAAAGAGCCGATAAAAGCAGGCAATGATACTTGGGATATTGTTCCTGCAACGTTGAAATTTGAGGGGGATAAGTCTCACTCCATAACAGATACCGAAAACAAATCTTACAAGATTCTTCCAGGGGTACTGATTGCTAAGGGTTCTAAAGAAGTAACAGTGGATACCGATATCAATTTCTACGATGATGGAGGTATTGGAGGAAAAGTTTCCGAAAATTTTGAAGGGAGCATAACGTTTGTTCCCAAAGATGCAGCCAAGAAGGTGTCAATTGATTTTACAAAATTGAACCTCTTTAAACGTTCTTCGGTAGGATACTCAGAAACTTTGTACATCTACAATGGTAAGGAGGCAAAAGAAGAAAATCTCATTGTAACGTTGAATGCGGAGAAGCAGTTCTTGGTTCGTAGTACGCACGAGACAGGGGCCCTAACGGTGGTAATGAAGTGTGATACAGGAGTTCCCTCTCAGGGCTTTGAAGCGGTTGTAAAGCAATTTACCCCTCAAGCTATGGTACTCAAGGGTATCGAAGTAAATGCCCCGAGCAACCTTAAGGTTAATGCTGGAAAAGAAGCCGTGGCTTTGGAATTCACCCTCAAAACAGAGAATACCGCTCCAGCTCTTGCTCTTAAGAACTTGAAGTTCTCTGTGGGTGAGTCTTATGCCCTTGTAAAGAAGGCTGCCGTGTATGGTAGCGGTTTGATCAACGATTTCTCCAAGGCAAAAAAGATGGGAGAAGTTGCTATTACTGCTCAAGAGATGGAGGTCAAATTGACCAATACAACCCTCCTAGATGGTGTAAACTATTTCTTCTTGGTGTACGAAATAGATAACAAAGCAGAGATAGGACAAAATATAGATGCCGCTTTGCTCTCTGCAACGGTTGGGGATAAAACCTCCAATGTGGAAAATGGAAACCCCGAAGCAGTGCTCACGGTCGAAAATACTTTGGTATTGACCAAAGGAACCCACACATTGGATTTGTACACTCCGTGGAACTTCATCCCCGAACCGACCGGAGTGAGCGGAAATCACGCCAGTGATAGAGGGGAAAGAGTAGTTACCTTCCGTGCACCCTCTCCGGGACACGTGATAGACTTGAACTTTGATTTGTTGGAATTCTATCGTTCTTCCTACTCTCCCACCAAAGTAACCTTTGTGGTATATGATGGAAAGGACAAAACTGCTAAAGAATTACTACGTCGAGATTCTAAGAGCTCCACAACTGAACTTAAAACAACTCCAACAAAAAGCATTCGTTCTACGGGCGAATATATGACTGTTTACTTCGATGCTGGTGGCGAATTTACTACGCTCAAAGGCTGGCGAGCAATGGTCAAAGAATACTTGCCCAGAGAGATGAAGGCCGTAAGCGTTACGGCTTCTCACGCTGCTCCCGATTTTGTTTCGGTAGATGCCAAGAAAGTGCCAATGTTGAAGGCTGCTTTGTTGATGGATGGCACCCAGAATACTCTTGCAGTAAAAGGAATCGGCGTGGATCTCAAGACAGCAGCCAAGTACATCAACAAGCTTTACCTCTCTTCTTTTGATGGTGAGAACGTGGCTTCTGCCAAGGAAATAGCTTCTGTTGAAGTCAAAGCCGAAGACAAAGAGGCTGCTTTTGAGGCTTCTTCTTTGGCGGGAATCATTCTCGAGGAAGGGCTTAACCACTTCTTGCTTTCGGTGGATGTTCGTTCCGATGCACCTGCCGGGGAGGGGCTGGATATTGCCCTCAAGAGCTTCACTGTGGGGGATGTTGCCGTTAAGTTGGTAACTCCGGATCCCGAAGGTTCTTGCGATGTAAAAATTATTTACACCCAGCCCAAGTCGAAAACCGACAATCAAGTAACTGTAAATGCACCCATCGCATTTTATGACGATGGAGGAGCTTCCGATAAGATTAGCAAGAGCATAGAGTCTGCTGTAACTTTTGCTCCGGCTAAAGAAGGCGAAGTGGTGTTGGTAACTATTCACGAAATTGACGTGCCGACCAACTGTACGCTATCGTTGATCAGTGGAGCAGATTACCAAGGCAAGAATGTTCTTTTCACACAAGACGATGCCGTTCGCCTAAAAGCGAGCAAGGTATATGACTATGCTTCTACTTCTGCCGATGGAAAATTGACTGTCTATTTCAAATCAACTTCAATCACTCGACAGACTCCGGGTTGGTATATGACGGTCAAGTCTGTTAAACCTCGTTCTCGTTTTGTAGAGAAGGTGGTTACTCAGGCTCCAACGATAGAAAAGGGAATTCGCCCGGGAGCTTCTGCCCCTGTGTTGCAAATAACCAACTATGTTCAAGGTGAAAAAGAATCGGTTAAGTTCCAAGAATTGGGCATTCAAGTAAGCCCTTCTGTAGCTAAGGTTAGTTTATATGCTACCGGAGTTTATGATGAGTTTAGAGATACCCAATTGCTCCAAACTGCTACTCCGAGCGAAGCAGGAGAGGTTACATTTGAATTGAACGAAACAGTTCAACTCAGTCATCCTGTTTCTTTCTGGGTGGTAGTCGAAGCCAAAACCGAAGCTCAAGCCGGTTCTCCTATTACGGCTAAGCTGACGGCCGTCAAAGCCAATGGGACTGCCATTTCGTTGGCTACCGATCTGGCACAAGCCGCAACCCAGGTCAAAGTAGGTGGTCTCAAGGGTGAGTATGTCGTAGGAGCCGGTGGGGCTTATGCCGACCTTGCAACTGCTGCAACAGCCCTTTCTAAAGAAGGATTGGCAGGACCCGTAACTTTGGTTGTTCAACCGGGAGAGTATAAGGGTGTTGTGTGGTTTAAGAATATCCCTGGAGCTTCTAAGAACAATACACTGACCATTAAGGGAGCCACCGGCAAACCTGCCGATGTGGTTATCTCTGCCACCGGTTATAGCCGTTTGACAGTTGGAGGTCGTTACACCGGTCTTCTCAATATTGAGCATACTCCTTATGTGACCGTAAGAGATCTTAAAGTAACTTCTTCCGATAAGACATTCCCTTACTTGGTATACGTTAATGGAGCAAGTTCTAATTTCTTGATGGACAACTGTATCGTGGAAGCTCCCTTTGCCGATGGTACCCCTACCTTGCAGAATGCTCCTAAGCTAATAGAATTTGCGGGGGATCGTGAAGATGGAGACGACCACAAGGCAGACCTTCAAGTAGGTCCTAATAATGTGGTGGTACGCAATACACAACTACTTGGTGGTTACACAGGAGTTACAGTTGGTTATCCCTCTTCTTTGTCGTTGCCGGTAGTTAGTGGTGCCAAAATAGAAGGTTGCCGATTTGAAGACCAAGGCAGCAAGGGTATCTATGCTGTTCGTATGGATAACTTAACCATTGCCAATAATACAATTAAGGCAACAAAAGCACCCAAGTCCGATTATAAGGGGATGGATTTGTCGTTTGCCAATGAAGGGCAGGTTGTCAATAATGTTATTCACATTGCCATCCCCACTCCCAAGACCTATGAGGGTATTTATATCCGAGAGTCTAAGGGTGATAAAGGGGTTTTGTTAGCCAACAATAGTATTACCATAGAAAAAGCAAATGCTTCCTCGTATGGTTTTGATTTAATCGCTGGAAACTTTGGTGGTTTGAACAATAACTTGCGTATGCTTCACAACACAGTGTTGATGGAAAACAACGGTTATGCGGTTGGTTTGGATCTTCTGCAAAATGCCGTTGTGGCGAACAACATCTTTGTGACCAAGAGCACTTCAGCTACTGTGTTCTTCTTGAAAAAGAATCTTACTGAAGGTAACAATTCGTTCAAAAACAACGCCATCTATACGGCCAATGCAGACAAGAAGGTGGTTAAGCTGAGTGGAGCGGACTATACTATTGAAACTTGGGGTGATGTTCTAAAAGACACAGGCTCTAAGTTTGTCAATGTAGAGTTTTCTGCCAACGAGATTCTTTATCCTAAGAATATGGCAGATCTACCCAAAGCTACATTCTTTGCCGAAGTTGCAAACGATGTCCTTGGAGCTGTGCGTAATGCCGAAGCTCCTACTGTGGGAGCCTATGAGGCTGATCCTAATGTGACAGACAAAGCCCCTGTTCTCTCGGGAGCCAAGGCTACGGCTACCCACAATACAGCCACTGTTACAGTTCAAGGTGATCAGATGACAACTCTTTTGCTCTTGGCAGTAGCTCCTCAAGAGAATGGAACCTATACCCAGCCTTCAGCCGAAGAGGTTAAGAAGAATGGAACACGCAAGGTGATTTTAGGTAAGAAAGATGCCGAGGTCATCATAGAAAACCTCAAACCCGAAACCGTTTACAAGGTGTATGCCTTGGCAACAGGTACTCTCAATGCCGTAGAGGGTGAGGTGGTTGAGTTGACTTCTGTTACTACCTCTTTTGCTCCTTCTCAGGTGGCAACCTTCGAACCCAAGGAAACACGAGAAGAGCAAGGCGTTATTTTTGGTGGAACAAACAGTTTCCACGGTTTTAGAATCATCAAAGATTTTGAAAGCGCCAATAACCATATTGCTGAGATGGTGGGCAGCGAGGCTACGATTAAGGTAACCAACTCTAAAACTCAAATTCCGCAAATTGGATTCTCTATCAAGGCTGACCGTGCTGTTAAGTTGTACAAAGACAGCGAAGCAAAGCCATTTGTAGTACTCCCGGCCACTCGTACTTGGACCTATGTAGATTTGTCTCTTTATGGCAATATGTCTACTCTCAAGATGGAGAGTGTAGGGCGTTTGTGGATTGATAACTACAATGGGGAACCGATGTTCCTTTTTATTGTTCCCGAAGATTATGCAATCGATTTGGGACAAGAAGTGGCAGTCGAGGCTCAACCTTACCACGGAGTAGCCCCTTATACTTATCTCTGGAGTAATGGAGCGACCGAGGCCAAGAATGTGGTCTCTCCGGTTAAGTCTACCGAATATACCGTAACAGTAACTGATGCTAAGGGCCAAAAGGTAACTGCGACCTATTACGTAGCAGTCAATGACCTTGATGGAAATTACATACCGGCTACATTCGATGAATTGCCTTTGCCCGAAGGTGTTGCTTATGCCGAGAAGAAAACTTTCATCGATGGAGCTTTTGTTTTCCCGAACAACTTTACCGCTCAATACGATTCGTGGAGTGGGTGTGCGTATGCCGGAAGTGCTTCAAAGGAGTTTGATCCGGCTCAATTCCGCAGTCAGCAGTTCAATGTGGTTCCCGGTGGAGGAAAGAACTCTAAACAGTATGGAGTGTTCTATTGCCCGGGTGATTATCCCGCCTACAATATGTCCGACCCTGTTGTACGTGTTGTGAACAAAGGTCAAGAAGGACGTCAACTGACAGGTGTATATGTTACCACTACTTCGTGGCTCAAGTACCACGTTCTTAATGGGACGGCTATGGGCAATAATCCAGCCAAACCGTTTGGCAACGGGGACTATTTCAAAGTGGTGATTGCTGCGGATAATGGAAAAACCATAGAATACTACTTGGTGGATTACCGCAACAATAAGAAGTTTATAGAAGAAGAGTGGAAGTGGATTGATCTGTCTTCTCTCGGTTCTGTAAATAGCCTCAAGTTTAGTGTGGCTTCGTCCGATAGTATGGCTCCTTCTTACGTGGCTGTTGATGGTTTGGGCATAGATCCCAATGCCTCTACGACTCCTCAAAAGAAGTTGGCTCTCAGCTTGGTGAAGAAGAGTGCACAAGAAGTAGAAGTTCAGTGGCGCAAGTTGTCTCGTTATGTAAGCTATACGGCACAGATTGTTCGCAAGGATGCTGTTATGCGTACAATGAAATCAGAGCCTATTATGGCTCCTGCGCCCGAGACTACGGTTTCCGAAGGGGTGGTAACTACTACTTTCTCCGGTTTGGAAGCTGCTACTGACTATGTTGTAATTGTCAAGGCTTTTGTTGAGGGTAGTGCACAGCCTATCATCACAGAGACTTTGGAGGTAAAAACCGAAAACCTTTCTGCCAACCTCGACCTTACGTTGAAGAACAATGGTGTTCACGATAGAGAGTTTGAAGTCTCTTTCAACCACTTAAAAGAGGCTGACAGATATACCCTGCGTTTACGCGGTTTCTATAAGGTGGACGAAAGTTTGGCCTTCAAGGTGGGTGAACCCGTTAAAATCCTTGACGGAGCACGTTTTGTGGTGACCGAAGACAATGGTGTTTACTCCGTAGCGGTGCGCAACTTGGAAAAAGGAGCTACTTATATTTTGGATGTTATTGCTCAAAGCGGTAGCAAACAATTGGCAGCTGAGCAAGTTGTTGTAACCACAACCGGCGGATTGGGAGTTGATGAAGCCGAAGCCCAAGAAGCTAAGGTCGTGCTCACTTCCGATGAAGTGAAGGTCTGGAATGCAGACGGAGCCACCGTGGAGGTGTACGACTTCGCCGCCCGTGTGGTGGCTCGCTATCAAGTGAGCGGAGCGCAGTGGAGCGCAGAGCACCACCTCGCGTCCGGTAACTACGTGGTGTTGTTGTACCGTGCCGGGCAATCTGTTGCTCAAACATTCAAGGCGGTTGTTCAATAGTTTTTAGCGGAAAGAAGAGCAACCTGCTTTCGGTTGCTTTTCTACTCCGTTTCCCATAGGTGAAAGCCTCGACTTGATTGTGTGGTCAGGTCGAGGCTTTTTCTTTTGAATTTCCACCTCTTTTGGGGTAGATTCGAAAAAGGGACAGATTAGTTCCCTATGACGAAAAATTTGCTTGGACGGAATAAAAATTAGTAGGGAATTATCAGAAATTAATTCCCTCAAAATGGAGACAAAGTTGGGAGCAATTTATCGTGGAAAAGGTTTCCCTTTTTGAGGAGATTGTTCTGAGAACAATAAAACACCCTTTGCGGGCGTTATAGGGGTGTAACCTTATTAATTGTAATATCGCCTATGAAACAAAACTACTCACTCGTAACGTTGTCTTTGAAAGAAAAAGAAAAGCGTTTGGCACAAGCTCGAGAAGCTCGCAAGGGGGTAAGGCATCAAGAGGTTTTACACTTTTTGCGACAAAAGGCTCGAGAACTTTCTTGCAATTGAGAGGTTTGTTCCCTTGTAAACAGAACTTCTTCCAGGGGCATTGACCTTGTTCTAACAAGTTCCCAAGTGTCGCTTTCCCATTTTTTTCTCGTTGGTGTATCTGAGTAGATGCACCTTTTTTAGTGTCTTTGTGCGGGTGATGCTGGTAGACTGAAGATATTAAACCCCGAAAGTCATAGGATCAACTTTCGGGGTTTAATGAAAAGTATGGAGGCTTTTCTTGGAAACCTTTTTTCAGTCTATATCAATCCCAAATAGAATGGCTCGAGAGGGCATATTTCCCTGCTCCGGTGAAACAGAGAGCCAGGGATACGAGGAAAAACAATGCCGGAAGTTCTATTGCCCATCCTCCTTGGGGAGAGAGCGTAAATATCTGAGAGGCGTGTGCCATCAGCACGGCAACCAGCATATTGAAGGCAAATATCAAGGAGGCTATTCGGGTGCGCCATCCTACTAAAATGAGTAAAGGTGCCACCACCTCTCCGACAATGACCCCGTAGGCAAAGAAGGAGGGCAGTCCCATTCCTTGCAACATCTGTTCGATGCCTCCCACGCCGTGCAGCAACTTTCCGATGCCGTGTAGAAGCATAAGTCCCGATAGGGAAATACGTAATATAAGTAGAGCGATATCCGAGTTTTTGTTCTTAATGAATGTTAGTAGCGAGTTCATAATTGTAGCTTTTAGTTGGTAAGTTCAAAGATTATTCTTTGCGAATATTGCAAAATAATCTTCTCTATACCTCAACATTTATGGAGGGTTATTTGTTCCGTAGAAAAATCTTTCAGGAGAATTACCTATAAATGGGTATATTTGTATGACGGAATTTTATTAACCTAAACTTTATTCAACAATGGAAAAATCACTAAAAGGCACCCGTACGGAGAAGAATCTGTTGGCTTCTTTTGCCGGAGAATCTCAAGCTCGCTCTCGTTACACTTTTTTTGCTAGTGTGGCAGATAAGGAAGGTTACAAGCAAATTGCAGCCATCTTTATGGAAACGGCAGAGCAAGAAAAAGAACACGCCAAGCGATTTTTTAAGTTTCTCGAAGGTGGAGAGGTAGAAATAACAGCCACTTTCCCGGCGGGGAAAATAGGAACTACGGCAG
The DNA here is from genome assembly GCA_023396255.1 of Bacteroidota bacterium. GTDB lineage: Bacteria > Bacteroidota > Bacteroidia > Bacteroidales > Porphyromonadaceae > Porphyromonas. The sequence continues at coordinate 85,034 of JAEWWU010000005.1, read as the reverse complement.
AAAATCTCAAAGCGGCTGCTATGGGCGAAAATGAAGAACATACAGTGTTGTATCCGGAAGCTGCTGCCATTGCCGAAGAGGAAGGGTTTCCCCTTATTGCTGCCGCCTTCCGCAACATTGCCAAGGTAGAAGCAGAGCACGAGCGTCGCTACCTTAAACTTTTGGAGCGAATCGAAAAAGACGAAGTATTCAGCCGTTCGGAAGCCATCTTCTGGCAGTGTCGCAATTGCGGTTTCGTGATTGAGCGTAAAAGTGCCCCTGAGAAATGTCCGGCTTGCGACCATCCCAAGTCCTACTTTGAACCGATGAAGCAAAACTATTGATTTCTATTTTTACAGGTAGAGAATAGAGACGCTTCTCTGCAAAGGATGCTTCTGAGCCCAAGGGTTTGGAAGCATCCTTTTCTTTGAACAACTGCCCCTTTCTGTACTCTCTATTATATCTAATGGAATAAGGATAAGGGGTTGCTATTTTATGTACCTTTGTGACGAGGTTAAAAGCCGTTACTCTCAAGAGAAGCAGAGATGAAACAGACAGCATTCGAATGGGTTACCCCGGTGGCTATATCTCCCTTGCCGAAGCACTTGCAGGGGAGGTACGAAGATGCCATACTTACTCTGGGCTCCTGCTTTAGTGAGCGATTGGGTACCCATATACAGCGGTTGGGATACAACGTGGTGGTCAACCCCTATGGAACGCTCTACAATCCGTTGAGCATAGCGCAGGCGATTGACTTCTTACTTTCTCCCTCCTTGCCGCATTCTTCGGACGACCTTTTTGAGCACCATCATCTTTATCACAGTGCTATGCATCACGGAACTTTTTCAGCAGAGAGTAAGGAGGTCGTGATGGAGCGAATTGCCGAGCAGTGGCAACAAGGTCATCAACAGTTGCTCAAGGCCCGCCATCTGTGGATTACTTTTGGAACAACTTTTGTCTACTATGATCAAGACGCAAATCGAGTGGTGGCAAATTGTCACAAACTACCGGAGAGGTGCTTTATCCGTCGGAGGACGTCTTTGGAGCAATGTGTTGAGGCAATGGAGGCAGCCTTGGCTCGTTTGCGGACTGTGAACCCGGGGATTCATTTGCTTTTTACCGTTAGTCCGGTACGCTATTTGCGCGATGGCTTGGAAAACAATGCTCTCAGCAAGAGTACTCTTCGCCTTCTTTGTGACGAGCTGTGTACCCGCTTCTCTTCAGACGACTCTTTTGGTGGGGGAGCTGTTTACTTCCCTTCATTCGAGATTATGACCGACGAGCTGCGAGATTACCGTTTTTATGCACAAGATATGGTGCACCCTTCCGAGGTTGCAACGGATTATATCGCAGCAAAAATGCTTTCTTCTTGGGCAGACGAAACAGAGCAAGAGATACGGCAAGCGTGCACGGCGTTGCGCAAGTTGGCACAGCACAGACCTCTCAACTTGGATCAACGGGAACAACACCAGTTGTTGGTGGAGAAAAAAATACAACAGATACGGAATAAATATCCTACCTTAGAAATCGCAAATATCATAAAACCATAAAAAAGCACCCCCTACCTAAGGGTATCGCGAGGTGTTGATGTTACAACACTTTATTATGTACGATATAGAAACTATTGTAAAGAAGCTCAAGGTGAAAGACAGTCGGATTGTTCGTAACGATGTTATAGAACGTTTCCTTACCGATAGTCGCTCTCTTACCATACGGGAGAATACCGTTTTTATTGCCTTTAGAACCAATACGGATGATGGTCATCGCTATATAGGGCAGCTTTATGAACACGGGGTAACTAACTTTATCATAAGTCAGCCGTTGTCTTCGTTTGCCTCGCTTTATCCTGAGGCCAATTTTGTCGAAGTGCTGGATACATTACAGGCCCTGCAAAAGTTAGCCAAGGAATGGCGCAGTGCTTTTGATATTCCGGTAGTGGGCATAACCGGCAGCAATGGAAAGACTGTCATCAAGGAGTTTATGTATCAATTACTTTCTCCGTTCTACAACATTGTGCGTTCGCCCCGTAGCTATAATTCTCAGTTGGGGGTGCCTCTTTCTGTGCTCAAGATGAAAGAGAATCACGATTTGGCGATTTTTGAAGCCGGTATTTCCGAACCGGGAGAAATGATCAAGTTGGCAGATATCATCCAACCCACTGTGGGGATCTTTACGAACATCGGCTCTGCTCACCAGGAACGGTTCAATAGCTTGGCACACAAAATAGACGAAAAGATGCTTCTATTTGCTTCGTGCGACCGAGTGGTGTATAATGCCGATGATCCTAATTTGGTCAAAGGAATAGAAACAGCCGGTTTGCAAGCCCGGGCATTTGGTTGGAGTATGCAAGATCGGTCTGCTTCCCTGTACGTTGAGATATTTGAGCAGAAAGATGTAAAAACCCTCATACGATATTATTTCTTAGGGATGAGCAACGATATTGTGATCCCCTTTACCGACAAGGCATCCATTGAGAACTGTATTCATTGTATTGCTTCTATTTTGGTTACCCGGCCGGCTCTGATGGAGCAGTGTAAAGATCGCTTTGCCGTTTTGGAGCCGGTGGAGATGCGCTTGGAAGTAAAGTTGGGGGACAGAGACAATTATATTATCAATGATGCATACAACAATGATATCAATTCTCTGCGCATAGCTTTGGACTATCAGCAGCGTCGAACACGTTCAGATGGTCACAAAAGAGTGCTTATCCTGTCCGAAATTTTGCAAAGTTCGGTACGCCCTAGAGAATTGTACCGAGAAGTCTCTTCTATGTTGCAAGAGTATGGGTGCGACTTGCTCATTGGTGTGGGGCGCGAGTTGTGTAGTCATAGAGACCTCTTTACTATGCTCAACGCATCGTTCTTTGTCTCTACGGAAGAGTTGTTGCTTAGAAACCCTTTTGCGTCGCTGGAGCATTGCAGCATACTGATCAAAGGAGCGCGCAAGTTTCATTTTGAAAAGGTGGTTAAGAGCCTTACCAAACAAGTACACGAAACCGTTTTGGAAGTCAATTTGGAGGCGGTGCGCAACAATCTGCGCTACTATAAGTCTCTCCTCCCTCAAGAAACTCGCTTTATAACAATGATCAAAGCGCAAGGGTATGGCATCGGTTCGGTCGAGCTGGCGAAAGTTTTGGAACAGGAGCACGTTGAAGCTTTGGCTGTGGCGGTAGCGGATGAAGGGCGTGAGTTGCGTTCCAACGGAGTGCTTACCCCCATCATTGTTATGAATCCGGAGCAGGAGGCGTTCGATACCATCATTTCGCACCATTTGGAACCGGAAATATACAGTTTTTCCCTGTTGGAGCGTTTCCGCCAACGAATAGATAAGGAGGGATTTACCCAGTATCCAGTTCATATAGAGATAGATACAGGAATGCATCGATTGGGTTTTTTGCCCAACGAAATAGAGCATTTGGCACGAGAGATAAATTCCTCCTCGGTTCTAAAGGTGAGGAGTGTTTTTATGCACTTGGCCGCCGCCGATGCCCCCGGAGAAGATGCTTTTACTCTCCGTCAAATAGAACTTTTCCAAGAGGCAACGCAAAAACTGCAATCCCTCATCGGTTATGCTCCCTTGCGCCACGTACTCAATACGGCAGGTATGGAGCGTTTTCCCCAGTACCACTTCGATATGGTTCGGTTGGGAATAGGGCTCTATGGAGTATCTGCCACAGGGGCCGCCCCCTTGGATCCTATTTGTAGATTGCGTACAATTATCTTACAGATCAAAGAGATTCCACAAGGTGAATCGGTCGGTTATGGCCGCAGAGGACACCTCGAAGGAGTGGGACGTATCGGCATTATTCCCATAGGGTATGCCGATGGTTACGATCGCCGTTTCAGTTGTGGAGTGGGACTTGTATCTGTCGGTGGAGTGCTATGCCCCACTGTGGGGAATATTTGTATGGATACAACGATGATCGACCTGACCGGGGTGGAAGCCCAAGAGGGTGATGAAGTAGTTGTTTTTGGAAGCGCAGGGGTTGATTATGCAACTATGGCGCAGAGAATTGGCACTATTCCTTACGAAATTATGTCGCAATTGGCTCCGAGAGTGCAACGTGTTTATTACAGAGGGGAATAGTTGACTTTAAGCATTCATTTTTGGGGATATGATAGACGAGGCTACCCGGCAGCAAATTCTGGATGCTGCTCAAATTGTAGAAGTTGTTTCCGATTATGTGCAATTGCGCAAGAAAGGGAGCAGCTACGTGGGGTTGTGTCCATTTCACAACGATCGCACCCCTTCGTTCAACGTATCCCCTGCCAAAAATATTTGCAAGTGCTTTGTGTGTGAAGAAGGGGGGACCCCTGCCTCTTTCATAATGAAGATAGAGCACAAGAGCTATACTGAAGCCCTCAAACAGCTTGCTGCCAAATACAATATCCCTATCCAAGAAAGAGAAGAAACAGAGGAGGACAGACGTCGCCGAGATCAGAGAGAACAGCAGTTTATAGCTAATGCTTTTGCTTCTTCTTTCTTCTCCCGGCACTTGGTCGATACCGAAGAGGGGCGAGCTATAGCCTTGCCCTATTTGCTCAATAGAGGAATCCTCCGACACACGATAGATCTTTTTGGAATTGGGTACGCTCCGGACACAAAAGATGCTTTGTTGCAGAGTGCTCTGCAAGAGGGGCATCGCATAGATCCGTTCGTTGAGGTAGGGCTATGCTATCCTCCGGATGAGCAACACGGTGGCAAGGGTGCAGACAGGTTTCGAGCAAGAGTAATTTTCCCCATCCATACGGTAAGTGGGCGCATTGTAGGCTTTGGCGGACGAACGATGAGTGCGCAAAAAGATGCCAAAATTGCCAAATACATCAATTCACCCGAAAGTCTTATTTACACCAAGGGCACGGAGTTGTATGGGCTCTTTTTTGCCAAGAAAGATATATCCAAACTCAATAAGTGTATTATTGTAGAGGGGTATATGGATGTAATAGCGCTTCACCAAGTGGGTATCTGCAACGTGGTGGCTACTTCGGGCACGGCTTTAACCGACAAGCAAATCAAGTTGATTCGCCGTTTTACACAAAACGTGACGGTTATTTTCGATGGAGATGAAGCAGGGATCAAAGCGGCGATTAGAGGAATTGACCTTTTGTTGCAATCGGGGCTGAATATAAAAGTCTTGCTTTTGCCCGACGGACACGACCCGGACTCTTTTTCCCGAGCCTATTCGGTAGAAGAGGTACAGGCGTATTTTGCTCAAAAGGAGCAAGATTTTATTTCGTTCAAAACCGATTTATTGGCAGATCAGGTTGCACAAGACCCACAACTGCGGGCTCAGGTGATCAATGATATTTTGCAAAGTATAGCCCTAATTCCCGAACCTATTCAACGCACGGTTTATTTGCAAGAAACTTCTCAACGCTTTGGGTTGGATGAGCAATTGCTACTCACCCAGGTTAAGAAGATAAGGCAATCCGCCTCAATCGCTCCGCAGATTGGCGCGTCTCCTGCTGTGCCTGTACAACCGGCTCTCTCTACTGCTCCTGTGCAATCGGAACAGGAAGAAGATCCTTATGCACAGCCTCCGGCAACCTATGAGAGAGCTTTGCTGGAATTGATTATTCGCTATGGAGAAGTATGTGTGAGTCTACCAAGCGAGAGTGAAAACCCTGGAGAGCAGGGTGAGGAAGAAATTTCCCCGTCAGACTTGGAGGAATTTCCCCTCGCAACTCTTATTGCAGAGGAGTTGGAGGCTGACGATGTTACTCTGGGGACTCCCATATTCAAACGGGTGGTGCGAGAAGCTTCCGAGAGATTGGCACAAAATCAAGCATTCGTATGTGGCAAACATTTTGCCAACCATCCCTCTTCACACATTTCCAAATTGGCAATTGACCTTTTGAGTAATCGTTATCAGCTTAGCCGAAGAGCACGCAAACAATTGGGATTGGATGAAGACGAAAAACCTTCGAAAGAGGAGCTTTTGCAGCAAACGATTCGGGAAATCTTGACCTTTAAAATTGTTTTTATTCAACATTCCATAGCACAAGTGCAACAGCAAATCAGCAAAGCTCAACGAGCTGGAAGTACCGAAGAGATTCCCAATTTGATGCAAGAGTTAATGATGCTCAATAGAGCCAAGATGTCTTTTGCAGCCGACTTGGGCGAGCGAGTGGTAATTCCCTGATCCACCTCAACCGCTTTATTGCAATTTGGGAAGTATCCTAAGGCATAGGAAGCGGTAGCATACGGGCATAAGATAGCAAACGCGCATCAAGAGACCTCCCTTGAAACCTCCGCAAGAAAATAGATCTGTTCTTGCTTCTTGAGATGAGAAAGCCTTATGTCTTAATTTGTAAAAGATTTGTTTGTCTGTTGCGGCTGCTTGTCGAAGCCCAAAGCGAATACACTCCGTACCCATTTCTTTTTGTTTTTGTTTGATAGATACGGATGTGGTTGCTTGTGCATTTTGGAGTACCAAAAGCCCTATGGTTACACGGTCGTGGATTCGTTTGTCGGTGAATTGAGGGTTTCTAACGATGGATGAGCCGTGAACAAAATAATTATAGCGTTTTTCCGGAGAGAAGGAGAGCGTTTGGGCTACTGAAAAGGTCCTACAAACGAATTCAACATCCTCAAAATACAACCCCGAGACGAAGGTCAAATGCTGCTCCCGTAAAAATTGGGTGGAATAGAGAGAGCTCCATACAACAGAAGTGAGCAGAGAGAGGTGTCCGAAGAATTGTTCTATATTTTGTCTTCCGGTTTTGAAAGGTAATTGTTCCTCGGCGAAAGGCTCCTTCTGATAACCTTTTTCATATATATAGCGGAAGCCAAAGTAAAGTAAGTCGGGTTTTTCTGCTCGAACCTGTTGAACCAAACTTTTTACGGTTTTGGGTTCTATGGTGTCGTCGCTGTCCACAAACCACACATATTGTCCCCGAGCCAATGAAATTCCTTGGTTGCGCATAGCACTTACACCACTATTGGGAAACTCATAATACCTTACGGGGGCCTGAGGTTGTTCTGCCATAAATTGCTGCACTACTTGGGCACTTTGGTCGGTAGAACCATCGTTGAGAACAATAACCTCATAGAGATCTTCAGAAAGCTCGGAGTCCGTTATCGATTTTAAGCAGTCATACACATAATTAGCTACATTGTAAACCGGAACAACGAAAGAAAGAAAGGGCAACGACATAGGAGAACAGATCTATTGGGCAACTATTATTTGCGCATTTTATAAGCAAGGCGGAGCATCCCAGGTGAGAAGAGTTTGGTACTGGCGTGCAGGGCAGCATACAAATATCCCGAACAGCCAAACCCCATCTCCTTGGCCATTCGTGTGCGCATTTTGAACATACTGCAGAAATGTTTGTATCCTCTTCTGCGCTCAAAGAAATGATCGTCTAACCTAAACTGAAACAAATATTCCGGAATGTTGGCAAAGCGACATCCGGCTTTGAATCCCTTAATCCACATTTTGAGATCTTCTGCCAAATAGGTGTCTTCCGGGTATAGCCCGGCTTTGCAGAAGAAAGATCGACGAAACATAACCGATGGATGTACCAAACAACTGCGAGCCTTCATCATCTTGCGACAAGATTCGTGTGTGGAGGGCATCTTTTTTTCAAAGAAAGGCTTTCCTTCAGCATCAATCTCGAGAGCGTAGGTGCCACAAATATCAATTTCCGGATTTTTTTTCATAAAATCCATTTGCCGTTCCATTCGTTTGGGTAAACTAATGTCATCGGCATCCATCCGTGCAATAAATTCGTATTCTTCTTGAGGAAGAATTACGGCCAATAATTCGTTGAGAGAATGCGCCAACCCTTTATTTTCGTCTCTTGTGTAGTAATGAATGCGTTGGTCGGAAAGGTATTTCTCAATGGTGGCTTCAAGAGCCTCGGGAACTGGACCATCTCTCATCAAAAAAATATCCAAATTTCGTTCCGTTTGTGAGAGAAGGCTCTCCATAGCCATAGAGAAAAAGGTAGGAGAGTCGTTTTTGTAAACAGACATTATCACGGCAATGTGATTGGGTGTGGTCATATGCAGTTATTTTTTCTGTTTTGTCTTTTGAGCGACTAAATCTTGGTAGAGCAGCTTGTACTCTTGCGACATCCTTTGTGCCGATAGCTGCTGCATAAATTGCTTTTGCTCCTCTTCATCTAACGTTGTATTGATGCTTTTTAGTATGGCTTGCGCGCATCCGTCCACATCCTTGGGAGCAAATCGGAGCTCTTTGAGGGCGGAAATAGAGTTGGATAGTTCTAAGAGGGGGCCGATGGTTGTGGTAATTGTGGGGAGACCGCAAAAAACCGCCTCGGCAACATTGAGCCCGAAACCTTCGCTCAAGGAGGCCGATATAGAGGCGTTAGCTGCTTGCATATACAATTCCGGTTGAGGAACAAATCCGGCAAATTGTACCTTGCCTTTCAACCCTTTGGCATAACGCATACAGTGAGCAGAAAGAGGACCATCACCCAAGAAAAGAAGAAGGAAACGCTCCGGAAGAGAGCCTTCGTTTCGTAATTGATAGATAGCTTTAAGAATGGTTATGGGATCTTTGCGCAGCGAAAGAGTGCCTGCCACCACCATAATAAAAGTATCTTGACGCAGAGAGAGGCGAGTACGCAGATCTTTTCGTTGCTCCTCGGTTACCGGAAAGAATCGAAACGGAGAGATACCATTATAAACGACATCGAACTTTTTACTCTGGGGTAATCGAGTGCGGTAATAGTCTTTTACAAAGTGTGTAATGCCTACCAAATGCTTGTGCTTGGTTAAGGCGAGCAACAGACGGTGGTGCATATAGTTGCCCATTATAAAGCCTTTGGAACGCACAAAATCCTCCAGAGAGAGGTTGTGCTGCGTCGTTATTACGTTGAAACTATTCACCAAATAAGCTGTAACCAAGTCTGGATGATAGGTGTGACTGTGCACTATGTTGGCATCTATTTTTCGCAGAAGTCCTTCTAATTTTCGGGCTACCATACGAGTTCGTAATTCCAGTACCCCAAAACTGCACCCCAGGGAATGCAGGTAGCATCCACGACCAATGAGCAAAGTACGCATATCTTCGGCTTCCGGAGCAGATGGACGCAGCTCCACAATGTGCACACAGTATTGGTCTCTTGGCAAAAAAGATATAATATCTTGTACAACAAAAAGGGGACCGGTGGGAACAATTCTATTGACTATGAAAGCGATAACCGTCTTCTTTTTTTGCATCTTAACAGAGGGTTTTGGTGGATGGTAGAATTACCAAACAAGGGGGTTGTAACTAAAATGGTGAAATATGGTTTGATACTTGCTGTACGGTTCCTGAGGGTTAGTTAAGTTTTTGACCTCGAACAAGAAGAACAAACTTAGAGCCAAAAGGATAACTAACCTATTGCGTTCGCCTTTGTCCAACTCGAAAGAGTTGGCGAGCAATGGATAAATAAACATAAGTGGGTAAAACATCAAGCGCATTCCTACTTCGAAAGAGAGAGTGCAATTGTAAATAACTACACCCCAAAAGAGCATTCGGGTATAAAGTCCTGTTGGTTCGTGTAGCTTGCGCAGTTTTTTTTCTTGCCAAATGAAGTAGAGAGTTAGGGCATTGAGGAAAACAAGGTAGATGCCGGAAGACTTTTCTGCTGCCGAAACTTTTCCCTCCAAAAGATAGTTGCCATATCGTTCAGGAAGAACCCCTTGTGCTGCTTCTATGATGGCATTAAGCAAGGGGGTACCTACCATTAAACTACCCAATAGAGCTATTGCCATAATTTGTCTGCTCGGTTTAACACGTGTAATAAGCAGTAAAGGAACCATAAAAACAGCTGATGTGTGAAATAGAACAGCTAAAATGAGCGCGCCCAGAAAGGACCAATATCTGCGTTCCAGGTACCAATTAAAGAAAGCCAATACCACCATCATTGCCAGGACTTGACGCATAAGGTTCATACTTTCGAAGTACCCGTGGTAGATGATTACAAAACTGACCAAAGCGATGATAAAGTTGAGAGAGAGTTTGCCAAAAGCTCTCATTGCCAATCCGACAGTTGCACCGGCAACAGCCAGTTGCAGAGTGGTATATCCTGCCTCAAACAAATGAAATAAACCATATATTTTTTGCCACAAAGGCTCCATAAACTGCAAACTTACATAGTTGGGGTAGTATTCATAAGCATTGAGATACATAGAGAAATCTCTACCCAATCCAAAGCGCAATCCGGAAAAGAGCGTAAGAAGGATAAACAGCAAAACAACTCCTATCGGACGACTATTTTTGTCTTTTGCATATGCCCAACTCAGTACGCCCAAAAGCGAGAAGAAAAGGAGGTAAGCTACGATGCTGTGAGTGGGCATAGGGTAAGAGTTTGAGAAAAACTAGTTACGAAGAAAGTTTTTAACTCTTCGCTTAAAACACGTCATCAATCTCCCCAACGGGAATGTGAGAGTATTTTGTGTTTGTAGGTAAAGAGTCAATCGATCATAAAAGGGTAAGGATAATTGCCAAACAGAAGAGCGTGTTTGTGACGCAATGGAAGCAATCTGCGGATAGTCTTGCAGAGGGGCCTTTTCGGCAAGCATTCGTATTATAATCCAATAGACAAAGGGCATCGATTCTCGCAGCAATGAATCCTTGAGACATTCCGGAGCTAAGACTTGTTCTAAGCGATGAACGAGAGAGAGCATTTTTTGTACCGATTGGGAGCGAACGTTTTTTGTGTAAGCTCCGCTGTTGTATTGTACGTAGTGCACTGTGGGCAAATCGAAGTAGTCCACACGTTCCGTTTGGTAGAAGAAAGGAATCAGTGCCCCCAAATCTTCCAAAAGGTTTTCACCTGCCATCCAAGGCATTGACCGCTGAAGAAACAAATCTTTACGAATTAACTTATTGTGCAAAAAACCCTGTGTTTCTCCTCGTAAAAGGGCATAAGCGAACTGTTTGCCCTGTGCTATGCGAGGCACTCGGTGGGTAACGATTTTGCGGGGGTAATCCGCATAATAATCACTCACGACCACCTCGGAGTTGCTTTGCATCGCCCGTTCGACCCAGAGAGAAACAATCTGTTCGTTGTCCCAAAAATCGTCGCTATCTAACCATAAAAGCCATTCACCTTGGGCGGCTTGAAGCCCTTTGCTTCGAGCAAGAGCCGACCCCTCGTTGCGCTCATTCTCTATGAGTGTGAATCTTTTGGATGAGGCTGTGTAAGCGTTGTTTTGGAGAAAGTCCTTTACTATTTGACGGCTGTTGTCTGTGCTGCAATCCTCTACGACTATGACTTCCAAGTTAGGATAGGTTTGTTGTAGAACGGAGTTGAGGCAACGTGCCACAAAGCTCTCCGTGTTGTACACGGGAATGGTTACGGACACCAAAGGATATTGTGTGTTTGCCATAGACAGCTGTTTGAGCCGTTGTGTGAGACAGGGATAAGAGGAGGCAGAATGGCTTTCCCCTTCATTCTCTCTTTGCTACAAATTATTCTTCGGGTAAAGCTTCAACTTCGGCAATCCACATATCGCTAACGGCATCGCTGGGCATTCTCCATTCTCCACGAGACGATAGGGAGATGCATACTACTTTGGGGCCATCGGGCATAGCATTGCGTTTGAACTGTTGCGCAAAGAAGCGGCGGTAAAAGATACCCAACCAATGCTTAATCTCTTTATGGGTATAACGCCCCTCGAAGGCAACGCCCGCCAAGTAGAATATTTTTTCGGGGGTAAAACCCGAGTATAAGAAATGGTAAATAAAGAAGTCGTGCAACTCGTAGGGTCCTACGTGTTTTTCGGTCTGCTGTGCCATCTCCTCGCTGCCATCGGAGGGCAATAGTTCTGGGCTTATGGGGGTTGCCACGATGTCGGAGAGAGTATTGCTCAGTTCCGGGTTTCCGCTTCTTTGTGCAGAGGCATACCACTGTACAATCAATTGTACGGTGGTTTTGGTTATCCCGCTGTTTATGGCATACATACTCATATGATCTCCATTAAAGGTACACCAACCTAAAGCAATCTCGGACAAGTCGCCCGTTCCTATTACCGGGGCTTGGCACCTGTTGGCTACGTCCATCAGGATTTGAGTTCGTTCGCGTGCTTGTAGGTTTTCGTAGGTTGTATCTATTTGATCTTTAGGATGACCAATGTCTTGCATATGCTGCAAGCAGGCTTGGGTGATGTCTATTTCTCTAGAGGTAACCCCTAATTGCTGCATCAATTTTTTTGCATTGTCGTGGGTGCGATGAGAAGTGCCAAAGCCCGGCATCGTTATTCCTACGATGTTTTGTCGGGGTAGCCCGATTTTGTCAAAGGCTGTGGCAGTCACCAGTAGAGCCAAAGCAGAATCTAATCCTCCCGATATGCCAATAACGGCTCGCTGGGCTTTCATATGCTTGAGCCGCTGTATCAATCCGCAAACTTGTATCTCAAACATTTCGGCGCAACGTTCTTCTTGGTTGGCATCCCCCGGCATAAATGGGTTGGCATCCACGGGACGATTCATAGGGAAAGAGTCCTCGGCAGAACGCAGGGTAAACGGAATCTGCACCAATTCTTCTTGAGTAAAGTGGTTCACGGCAGATTTGAAACTGCTGTTGATTAAGCGTTCGGCCTGCACGTGCGCCACATCTATGTCGCTGATGATCATATGCTCACTATACTCGAAGCGTTTCATTTCTTTGACAATCTTACCCAATTCGGCGATGAAGGCTTTTCCTGTATAGACGAGGTCTGTAGAACTCTCTCCATATCCGCTGGAAGCATATACATAGGCACACATTCCTTGAGAGGTAAGCCCACTGATGAGAGAACGCAGATAGTTGTGTTTGCCTGCGTTTTCATTGCTTGCCGATAGGTTGAAAATAATGTGTGCCCCGTAGAGACTTAGGCGAGTGCCGGGGGTGTAGGGGGTCCACATATCTTCGCAGATCTCAATCCCCACTCCCACGGTTCCACTGTGAAAAAGGATGTTTCTTCCTATGGGGACCAAATGATTGCCTATGCGTACGGTTTTGTACTGGAGTGCCTCAGAGGGTGAAAACCAGCGTTTTTCTTGGAATTCTCGATAGTTGGGCAGGTAAGTTTTGGGAATGGCCCCCAAGATGCGTCCTTGTTGAAAGACTATGGCGCTATTGAACAACTTCTCCTCTACCTGTACGGGCATCCCTACAATGACCATTACTTGTGTATCGGCGGTCTCTTCTACTAACCGGCAGAGTGCCTCTTTTGCTTTTTTTAGGAGGAAGGGTTGGTGGAAAAGGTCTCCGCAAGTGTAGCCGGTTATGGAGAGTTCCGGAGTGCTCAGAATCTCCACCCCTTGAGCATCGGCTTCGCGTACCATACGCCCGATGCGTTCTATGTTATAAGTGCAGTCTGCGACCCGTACGTAAGGAACGGCTGCTGCCACTTTTACAAATCCGTACTTCATAAATAAAGTAAATAAAAATTGTTTGTATCAAACAACAACTCAAAGAGAGCACAAATTTACCTATAAATCTGTATGGGGCAAAAAAAGAAAGTACTTTGTTGCTCAGTTCTTACTTAACACGTAAGACGAGAGGGCGAGGTAAAACAAAAAAAGAGAAAATACCTCTACGGTATATTCTCTCTAATCGGGTAGCCCCTAGGGGAATCGAACCCCTCTTTCGAGGATGAAAACCTCGCGTCCTAACCGATAGACGAAAGGGCCAAAGAACATTGTACTACGCTGCGCCAAACCTATCGCATAGTACCCGTTCCAATCGGAAAGTTTCTTTACATACGATTGAGTTGCAATGACAACTTGGATTTCAAGTTGGCCGCCTTATTCTTGTGAATAATGTTCTTGCTCGCCAAGCGATCCAGCATCGCAAAGATAGAAGGAAGAGCCTTTTGGGCTTCTTCACGATCGGTCATCGCACGGAAACGCTTTACATACGTACGAGCTGTTTTTGCGTAATATCTGTTGTGCAACTTAATCTTAGAGGTTTGTCTGATCCTCTTGATTGATGATTTATGATTTGCCATTTTTCTCTTTATTTTTCTTTTGTAGCCCCTAGGGGAATCGAACCCCTCTTTCGAGGATGAAAACCTCGCGTCCTAACCGATAGACGAAAGGGCCGTCTACGTTATTCTCAACTCAGTAAGAAACTTCCAAAATGGACCTCTTTCCATTTTGTGAGTGCAAAGATAGAAAAGAAAAATATATCTGCCAAATATTGCACACGTTTTGCTTCCGTTTTGTTTAGAAGGGGTAGGTTCCTCTTTCGCATAGAAAGAGAAATGCGACCAAGAGCAACGGGAAATAGGTGGTGTCGGGAAAATGTTTTTTTGCCTTATATATGAATAAGGTGTAGTGCACCTTGTTAGGGGGTGACAAAGACAGTTGATGCGAGAGCGGATGCATCCTCTTTTTTTCTGCGGATGGTTCCTCGGGAATGGGTTCGGCAAAAAAAAACTCCGTCTTAGGTGATGGAAGTGTATTGCTCTGTTGTCCCCAAAAAGAGAAAAATAAATAGTCAAGAAACTCCCTTGGAGCTGCTTCCCTCGTAATGCTTGATTAATTCCCTACAAAACCTCGATTTGCAGGGAACTATTTTTCAGTAATTCCCTGCAAATTTCTATTCTGTCCAAGAAAATTTTTCTCAGCAGGGAATTATTTCTTGTTGCGCCTTGGTGGCTCAATTTTGGGATGGATGATGTGGAAGAAATGAGGGTGAAGTTCTCTGAATGAAGTCGTGAAGTATAGGGAGGGGTTGGGGTTGAATGAGAAGGATTTCCGGTAAAACATTTGCTGGTTTCCGGAAAAAGTGTATTTTTGCAGTGTACTAAGGAGATGGTACAGGTTTATCCACCAAGGAAAGAAAAATAAAAAATCAGTTATGATAGAGCTTAGAAATTTATACTTCTCTTATCCGCGCAAATGTATTTACAATCAAGTCAGCTGTGAGATTCCTATGGGATCCATAACAGGTCTTTTGGGGCGGAATGGGGAGGGTAAAACCACCCTTTTTAAGTTGATTGCCGGAACTATTTTCCCCCAAAAGGGAGAGCTGGAGGTTTTGGAATACCTGCCTCAGAGGCGTGATGCAGGTTTTTTGGAGCAGGTTTTTCTGTTACCGGAAGAATTCCATTGCCCCAACATCGAAATGATGGAGTATTTTGATGCAGTGGGGGCTTTCTATCCTCGTTACGACAGAGGTATGGCTCAAGAATTATTGCAAGAGTTCGATTTGGCTCCAAGTATGCGGTTGGGGCGGGTTTCGCACGGTCAGCGCAAGAAAGCAATGATTACCTTGGCACTATCGTTACGCGTACCTGTGTTGTTGATGGATGAGCCTACCAATGGGTTGGACATTCCCAGTAAGAGCGTTTTTCGTCGTTTGATGGCTCGTAGTGTAGAACCACAGCAGACAGTGATAATTAGTACTCATCAGGTACGAGATTTGGAGCAGATTATAGACAGGGTGCTTATGGTGGATCAAGGAGAATTTGTGTGCAACCAATCTGTAGCGGAGTTGTCGAATTTATTCTCTTTTGGGGTTGTGACGGAGTACAATGCATCTAAGGCCCTCTATACCGAACAATCCATTATCGGCAATGTGGGCGTGTTCGACCGAATGAGGTTTGATGAAGATGAAGAGGGTGATTTCTCTATGGAGCTTTTCTTCAATGCAATGATTGCAGCTCGGGAGGAGATGCAGGCAATTTTGAGAACGAATATGGCTCCCAAAGCCAACGGTAGGTAATATAAAAGAAGGTTTTGAGATATGAAAAAAGATATGATGATGTCTATAAATTCCGATCGTTTTAGTTTTCCTCGTTTGTGGAAGTTGTTTTGCTATGATTGGGCAATTTATAAACGTGGATTTTTGGTTACCAATTTGGTCGTTCTGGGGATCTGCTTGTTCCCCGTGACGTGGGTTTTGCTCTTTGGTACGGATATGCGGTTTGAAGATGTTCGCCAGGCTTGGGCTCGAATAGCGTATTCTTTTCCTTATATTATTTCTGCTGCTTTTTCTTTCTATGCCTACTATGTGGTCAATAATAAAGTGAACGCGGTAAGAACACCCTATTACGTACAGATTCCGGCAACATTGGGAGAGAAGTATGTGTTGCTTCTGTTCGAATTGGTGGCTTTGTCCCTTTATGCATTTGTGGGGTCGATGGTTACGGTCGGGGTTATGCATTTGGTTTGCGGTGCATCTTTGGGGAGCTTTCAGGAGGCTGTTTTTGGGGCTTATTCCGTGATCAATATTGATTCTGGTCAGAGTGCTTTGGCATCTTCGTTGTTGTTCTCCTTGTCGCTCTATGTGACTTCGCTGTTCTTTTTCTTTTCCATCAAGTTCCGCAAACTCTCGGTGGCTTTGCTTTTGAGTGTGCTGGCTATATATACAAAGGTGTATGTGTTGGTGATGATTTTTTCTCTTATAGTGGGTTCTTTCGAAGGATTGGGCGTATTGGCTCAATTCAAAGAGATTGATAGCACTTGGGTTATGGCCATTGGTCAGTTGGTCCTATATCTTTTGGCAGCCCTCTTTTTCTGGTTGGGCTTCCACGCACTTTCTAATAAACAGGTGAAATGAGAAGTATAAAGCCTAAGTCGATTTTTTTGCAGATAGCCGACCGTATTACAGATTCTATTTTGGTCGGGGTTTATCCTGTGGATACGCGAATCCCTTCGGTTAGGGATATGGCTGAGCTTATGGAGGTGAATCCCAATACGGTTGCTCGGGCTTACGAACGTTTGCAAATGAAAGGGTTGATCTATACCCAGAGGGGAATTGGGTACTATGTTTCGGAGGGAGCCTACGATATCATCTTTGCCGAACGTAAGGAGCAGTTTTTCTCAAAAATACTTCCACAAACTTTTGCCCAAATGCGGCTTCTTGAAATCGGGATAGAGGAGGTGCAAAAAGCATTTGAGGAGTGGAGGCAATCTCCTCCCCCCGATTTGCCGATGGAAATTCCCATCGAAGGGTAGTTGGTGGAGGGCATTGGCTTTTGGGGATGGATAAAAGGCCTCTTACAAATAGAGCAGGAGTACAGGGAATAGGGAATAGGCAGCATCTTTTTTTATGAAAATGATGTCGCTATGAAAAAAGTTAGTATTTTTGTCGGGTAAGAGAATAATGTACTTGTCGAACCAACAAGATCTTTCATAATATGGAAATAAAGAAATCGCCCAAAGCTGATTTGGAAAGAGGTAAAGGTCAGTCTTTTGCAATGGGGCTTTTAGTAGCTCTCGCCGTCCTCTTCTTGGCTTTGGAGTGGGGTTCCGTTCAGAAGAATGGATCGTCAGAGTCTGATAAGCTCAACGTAGAAGATTTGGAGCAGACGCTCTTCATTCCGGATCAAGAACAACCCGAAGAACCGGAACCAGAAGCCCCGCAGGAAAAGATAGAGGTAGCTCTCCCCGAGGAGTTTAAAGTCGTTTCTAACGACCAAGAGGTCGTAAAGATCTCCCTTGTTTCTTCGGATCAAACAGATGCCTTGCCTACAGCTCCTCCCCCCATTGCTATCTCTACGGAAGAAGAGGAAGCTCCGGAAGATCACGTATTTGAAATTGTAGAAGAAAACCCTGTGCCTCCCACTGGAGATATTCCTTCGCTGCTCAAGTGGTTGGGTAAGAATATCAAGTATCCTGAAAGTGCAGCCAACAACAATATTCAAGGTAAGGTGCTTTTGCGCTTTGTGGTAGAACGTGATGGAAGCGTATCTAACGTGGAAGTGGTTAAGAAAGTAGACCCGGCCCTTGATAAGGAGGCTGTTCGCGTGGTAAAGAGTATGGATAAGTGGAAACCCGGTAAGCAACGTGGAAAACCGGTGCGTTCACGCTTTACCTTGCCGGTACAGTTTAAGCTGCAGTAAAGTGTAAGGGTACCGAGTACCTATAAAATAAGAATTTGACAGCTCCCACCGAAGCGGAAACAACCATCCTGTTTCGGTGGGGCTCTCTTTATGGAAAGTGGAAATCCCCTCTCTCTTGGAGGAGAATATTAAGGTAAGATATGAACAGAGTAGATGCTTTGGGAAAATGTGTAGAAGAGGCTTTGCTCTCTTTACCCCTTTTGAAGGCTGAACCCCAAGAGTTGTACCGTCCTATTTGTTATGCTTTAGCTTCCGGAGGAAAGCGTATTCGTCCCCTTTTGACCCTCCTGGTCTGTGATGCCTTTGGGGGAGAGGTGGAAGAGTGTATGCCTGTAGCTTTGGCGCACGAAGTCTTTCACAATTTTACCCTCTTGCACGATGATGTTATGGATAACTCTCCGATGCGTCGGGGACGTCCTTCCGTGATGAAGCAGTTTGGGGTAAACAGTGCCATCTTGTCGGGAGATGCTATGCTGGTCTATGCTTTTGAGCTGTTGGGTAAGACGGATACAGAGCGTTTTTCTCTTCTCTTTCCTCGCTTCTGTGCTATGAGTAGCGAGGTGATGGAGGGGCAGCAGTGGGATATGAAATTTGAGGAGCGAGAAGATGTTTCCGTAGAGGAGTATCTCGAAATGATTCGTCTCAAGACAGCCGTTCTATTGGCATCGGCGGCTTGTAGCGGTGCTATTATGGCAAAGGCTTCGCCACAAGATAGGCAAGAGATTTATGACTATGCCCTCAATTTGGGGATGGCTTTTCAGTTGCAAGACGACTTTTTGGATGTTTACGGCGATGCCGAAACTTTTGGGAAACCAATAGGAGGAGACATTTTGGAGCAGAAAAAAACAATTATGTACCTTTCCGCGATACAGGGAGCATCGGCGGAAAGGAGGCAACAGCTCCAAGATGCTTACGGATTGCCCAAGGAGTTTGCGGAGGAGAAGATTGTAATTGTGCGGGAGCTGTTTGACCTTTGCTCCGTACCTCAAAAAGTAGAGCAATTGATTGATGCTTATTTGCTCAAGTCCGATACCTGTTTGGAGCGCCTAGCCGAGCGATATAACACAAATGATTTGCGTTCTTTAGGAAATAAATTGCGCCATAGAAAAGCCTAACCGAGAGTTTTTATGTGGATAGATAGCCATACACACGTATATAGTGAGGATTTTGCTGGGGAATATCAAGCAGTGGTAGAACGGGCACGGGAAGCTGGGATCGAGGCGATGATTTTGCCCAATGTCGATATAGCTTCATTAGAAATGTTGCAAGGCTTCTGTTCTCTTTTTCCCAGCGAAGTTTTTGCTGCTTTTGGGCTGCATCCAACTTCGGTGAAAGAAGATTACAGAGAGCAGTTGGCTATAATAAGGGAGCGTCTTTACGCTTCTGTGGAAAAAGTGGTTGCCATTGGAGAGGTGGGGATGGATCTCTATTGGGACGCCTCTTTTGAGAAAGAGCAAAGAGAGGTTTTGCAACAACAGGTCGAGTGGGCGATAGAGCTCAATCTACCTCTTATCCTCCACGTCAGAGAGGCTTTTGCGCAAACATTTGACCTATTGCGTCCGTTTGCAACAGAATCTCGTTTCCGCGGTGTTTTCCACAGTTTTACCGGAAATCGAGAAGAGCTCGAAACTATCTGTTCCTCTTTTCCCTCTTTTTGTGTAGGAATTAATGGGATTGTTACATTCAAAAACTCTCCGCTGAGGAAATTGCTTCATTACATTCCCCAAGAGCGTCTTTTGCTGGAAACAGATGCTCCCTATTTGGCTCCTGTCCCTCACCGAGGAAAACGCAATGAACCGGCATTTTTGCCTGAAATAGGGCTGTTGATAGCCTCGGAATTGGGTATATCAGTCGAGGAATTAGCTCAAAAAACAACGCAAACGGCACGTAAGCTTTTCAACCTTTTTTGAATCTCTCCACTTCGATTGCTTGGGAGGGATGAACCAACTCGAATGTGCCTTGTTTTAGGTATATGAAGAAGCTCCAAAATTTGTCTGCTTCGTAGTACTTTTGTCGTGTATGAAATTGTCGGATTTGCACAACGGACAGCGTGCCGTAATTGATGGGGTTGGAGGACAGGGTGCCTTTAGAAAGCGCATTATGGAGATGGGTTTTGTAAAGGGACGAGAGGTTGTTGTTGTCAAAAGTGCTCCTCTCAAAGACCCTGTTTATTACCGCATAATGGGCTACAATGTTTCTTTGCGCAGAGCCGATGCGGAATTGGTTTCTGTTCACCTTGTTGCAGAAGACAATTCGCGAGAAGCAGCTACCTCTGAACAGCCATTCGAGTCTATTTTTTTGGAAAAAAATGATTTGACCAATACTGAGGTTCCTTTTGCAACATCCCTAATATCCCGAAGTCGAAACCTTCGGGTTGCGCTCATTGGAAACCCCAATTGTGGAAAAACTTCTTTATTCAATTTGGCAAGTGGAGCCCACGAGCGGGTGGGGAATTACAGCGGGGTAACTGTAGAAGCCAAGGAGGCACATATGAAGGTGGGAAATAGGCGTCTTGATATTATTGATTTACCCGGCAGTTATTCCCTCTCGCCTTATAGCCCCGAAGAGTTGTACATCCGACAGTATTTAACGGATCCGCAGACGCGCCCAGATGTTGTTATTGATGTTATTGATAGCTGTAACTTGGAGCGCAATCTTTATCTTCTGATTCAGGTTAAGGAGTTGGGGATACCGGTGGTTGTGGCACTCAATATGTTCGATGAGTTTGAGAAGCGCAAAGACAAACTGAATATTCCTTTGTTATCTCAGTTGCTGGACGTGCCTATGGTGCCCACGGTATGCAGAAGAGAGCGTGGAATAAAGGAACTCTTTGAAGCAGTGTTGGCTCTTGCCGATAAACCTCAGTCCGAACAACGGCTTCTACAGGTTAATTATGGAACAGTCTTAGAACCATTGATCGAAGATCTGTCTCAAAAAATAGTCGCTCATACCCCCTTACCTCAACACTTCTCGGCCCGCTATTTGGCTGTGAAACTTATGGAGGGCGATCGAGAGGTGGAACAGCAAATAAAAACCTCTTCAACAAAAAGTGATTTTATCTTTTCAGCTCGAGATTATGCTCTTAAAATGGCGGAAATGCGTTTGCGTACTTCCGATATAGAAGCTTTGATTACCGACCAGCGTTATGGCTTCATTGCCGGAGCTTTACGAGAAACTTATAAACCGGAAAAGAGAATCTACCAGACCTTAACCGATAAAATAGATCGTTGGTTAATCCACGATGTGTGGGGGTATCCTATCTTTTTGGCTGTGCTCTTATTGATGTTTCAGTGTACCTTTATCTTGGGAGCTTATCCAATGGATTGGATTGATCGTGGTGTGGGATGGTTGTCGGATTGGGTGGCTTCTTTTTTAACTGATGGACCTCTCAAGGAATTGATTATCTCCGGGATCTTCTCAGGGGTGGGCGGAGTTATTGTTTTTCTTCCCAATATTCTCATTCTCTACTTTTTTATCTCAGTTATGGAAGACACGGGATATATGTCTCGGGCAACTTTCCTAATGGACAAACTTATGCACAAAATGGGTTTGCACGGAAAGTCTTTTATTCCGTTGATAATGGGATTCGGGTGTAATGTGCCGGCTGTAATGGGGGCACGTACCATAGAAAGCAGACAAAGCCGACTAATTACTACTTTGGTTACTCCCTTTATGAGTTGTAGCGCGCGTTTGCCGGTTTACTTGCTCTTGGCAGGAACATTTTTTCCAAATAATGCCGGTTGGGTTCTTTTGGGACTTTATCTTTTTGGGGTCGTAGTGGCAGTTGTTTCGGCCTTGTTGTTGCGGAAAATTCTTTTTAAGAAAGAAGATACTCCATTTGTGATGGAGTTACCCCCCTATCGTATGCCTACTTCACGGGCAGTATTGATACATATGTGGGAAAAGGCTAAAGAGTACTTACACAAGATGGGTACCATTATTCTTTTAGCTTCTATCATTGTGTGGTTTTTTGGTTACTATCCGAGGGCTGACGTGGAGCGACAAACGAAACAGAAGCTCGAAGCTTTGGAGCAGTTGCGTCCCTCAATGTCCGAGCAAGATTATTCCCTTGAGAGAGAAAGAGTAGAGCTCGAGGGTGATGTACGGCAACAAGAACAATCTTATTTGGGGCGCGTGGGTAAAGCGATACAGCCCCTCCTTGCTCCTTTGGGTTTTGATTGGAAAATGAGTATTGCTTTGGTTACCGGATTACCAGCCAAGGAGGTGATTGTTTCCACTTTGGGCGTCATTTATACAGGTGATGTTTTGGATGCCAATGAGGCGTTGGATAAACTGACCGATCGCCTTCGTTCTGATAAGGATTCGGAGGGAAATCTCTCCTTTACGCCCCTCAAGGCTCTGTCTTTTATGTTTTTTGTATTGCTTTATTTCCCTTGTATTGCCACTATCGTAGCCATATCCAGAGAAACTCATTCTGCCCGCTGGGGAGCTTTTGTAATGGTGTATACTTGCGTTATCGCTTGGGTTGTCTCTTGGGTTGTCTTCAATGTGGGGAGTTGGTTTATTTCTTAATCTTTTATCTCTTATGGATTGGCAGTTATTGGTTACGATGGTAATTGTGGTAGGAGCTTTCTCTGTGGTATTGTTTCGTTTGGTACGAATGATTATAAGAAAGACCGATGGCTCTACTAGCTGCTCTTCGGGTTGTACCTCTTGTTCGGTACACCATCATAAACCTCAGTCTAAGCAGTTCCGAGGAAGAGTGCAATAGGGGGGATGGAGCCCATTCCTTTTTTGTGTTTCTTTTTCTCTGATCCGTTTTGGACTGAAATTTTGGGAATAACTGAAATCTTGGATTTACTTCTTTTGGGGAATAAAAAGCCCGATCATCGAGTAAAAACGATGACCGGGCTTTTTTCTTTCTCTTTTTAGAAGAGAGAAAGGTTTAGAAAGTCAGCTTAAAACCGGCATATCCGGTGCGGGGTTGCATAGGACCGTAGATGTAGGCACTGTCTCGCCCGGCTCCCAAGTCGAAATCTTTTTGAAAAGAATCGAAAAGGTTGTTCATACCGATATATAGTTCAAGATCTGAGGCATTGAGAACTTTTAAGGTATAACCTATCTTGGTCCCCAGTTCGAAAAAAGATGGCGTTTTGACCAATTCGTCTATTCGGATGGAGCTGTCATTATCTGTATCGTCTTTGGGTAATCCTTTGAAGGGCTTGTTGCCGGCGGCAATGTCGCTGAGGGCGCTCCCGGCACCAAATTCGATTACGTGAGGAGCCAGCATAGAGCCGGTAAAGTTCCCGGTAAGAGATAGATTGAGGTTCTTACAAGCTTCTATCCCGAAAGTGAAATAACCGTAGAGGCTGGGAGTTCTCATAAACTCTTTGGAGGTTTGTGCCACGTTGTATACTTTGCTCTTGGCTCCCGAATCATCGGTAATTTCCGTCATTACAGGAAGATTATTCTTGAAAGATGCTCTTTGTCCCCATTCTTGTTCCTGGTCGTATCGGCTGTAGGTATAAGTCCATCCGGTTTGAAACTGCAACTTTCGGTAGGCTATTTTGGCTTCCACGTTGACCCCGGCAACTGTTGCTCCAGCTCCATTCGAGCGGCGGTAGCGAATAATACCATCTCCCTCGGAGGGTAATTCTTTGGTTACAAATACATCCAGAAGACGAGTGTAATAACCATCTATGAGAACGTTGGCCTGTACTTCCCCACAACGGAAATAGAGGTCGGAACTGAGACTGACAGCGTGACTGTTTTCCGGAGACAGCCCTTCGGCATTTATGATCCGTTGCGATTCTCCATTGATGACACTTACGTGCAAGTCTTCGTCAAATAACTGGGGAGCACGAAATCCTTTAGCATAGGAGGCACGCAGATTGATATTTTTGGTCGGATTAAATCGCAAAGTGGCTCGAGGACTTATGATGGGCTTTTTGACAAGGCTGTGCTCATCGAACCGAGTTCCCAGCAAAATAGACCACTCATCGTTTTTCCACTCCAATTGTGCTATTTGGCTGTAATTGGCTATCTGTTGCTTAATGGCGGGATATAGCGAGAGGGGTTTTCCATCAGATCCGAGCTTTATGGTTCCGTCTTCATTGGTTATCGGAGTCCAATAGCGTAGGGGCATACGGTCGTGAAGATAGTCATAGGAGGCTTCTACCCCGAGTAGTAGTTGTGCCGGTAAGAAGAGTAGACGATCTATGTCATAGGTGTATTGAGAACCTCCCATAAAGGTGCGCCCCTGTGTTACTCCAAAGTTGATTCCGTATAGGGAGGGAGGTACCGGGCTTCCGATTGTACCAATGACTTGTTTGCCATTTTCATCTTCGTAGGTGGCTCCGTCTTTGAGGGATCCATAATAACTTTTTCTATTGACCCATTGTCCGGAGGCATATAGCTGCCAATGATGTTTGTAGTCGTGAGAGAAAAGATCGAATTTGGCATTCCCGCTGTATATGCTGTGATCCAAATGTTCGCTGACCATAGCCACGTGGTCGGGTAGGTCTATGTGGTCTCCTCCACGGCGATACTCTTCTATGGTGTGTACCTCTGCCGAGAGGCGTGTGTAGTCGGTTGGTCTGAAGAAAACCCGGCTCCCCAAGGAGCGCGCTTTGAGTTTTCCCAATTCACTAAATCCATCTCCGTTTTTGTCCCACGGAGAGCGGTCGCGAGCCTGCCCAAAAACAACGGCCCCGGCTCTGTTATTGTCGCTAACGAGGGCGCCATTGAAGTTGAAACTGTTGTCTGCGTTTTTCATCCCTACAAGGCTTAACGAACTATTGAGGGAAAAACTGTTGTGGGTCGGCTCTTTGGTAATAACATTGATGACCCCTCCAATGGCAGAAGAACCATAAAGAGCAGATCCGCCACAGCGCACCACTTCGACCCGATCCACCATATTGGCCGGGATTTGCTCAAAACCGTAAACCCCTGCCAAGGCACTGACTACGGGGCGGCTGTCTATTAGAACCTGTGTGTAGTGTCCTTGTAATCCATTGATGCGTACTTGATTGAATCCGCAGTTTTGGCAGTTGTTTTCTACACGTAGCCCAGGTTGAAAAGAAAGCCCTTGAACGAGGTTTTGTGCATTGACTTTGGAAAACTGCTTTTCGTCTACCACCTGAACCAACGTGGGAGCCAGCCTGCGGAGTGTATTTTGGCGATTGGCTGTTACAACTATTTCGTCCAAACTGACGTTGTCTTCTTCCGCCTCGAAATTAACCTCCAGAGTTTGTTGGTCTTTTAGCTCAATGGTTTTTTCTTGGCTAAGGTAGCCCACACCACTCATAACGAGAGTTATTTTGCCCGGTTTTAACCCTTTCAGAAAGTAGTGCCCGGTTTGATCGGTTGCCGTTCCGAAAGTGGTACCTTTAATACTAATGGTTACCCCAACGAGGTGCTCTCTGGTCTTTGCGTCCAATACGTGCCCGAAGATATTGGCATCGGTTTCTTTGGGGGCCTTTGTTGCAAATAGGTTCGTAATCCCTAAGAGGAGAACAAAGAAAAGCGCAGCGATACGTGTTGATGTTTGTTTCATTACAAGAAAATAAATTTAGTTATTGTTGCAAATATAGGGTATAATACCTACGTAAAAAAGGAATTATCCAGGTCATTGTTAGGTATTCGAAGGATTTTAATTATCCTCAAAAGAGGGGAGAGGATTTTTTTGTTGGAGGTAGATTTATAGAAAAAGTCTTGTTGGTGGGGTAATTTGTCAATAGCTTTTTCTTGTTAGGTTGTTTTTGTGTACTTCTCTCCAAGAACTCTTAAACAGAGTTCTTCCACACCTCTTTTCGTGGAGCTAAAGAATACTCTTAAGAAGATTGACAGAAGTAAAGCGGTCAAAGATCCCTTTTCGATCTTCGGCTAATTAGTTCCCTGCGGTAGAAAATTTTCTTGGACAGAACAAAAATTAGTAGGAAATTATCCAAAATTACTTCCCTCAAAATCTCCAAAAAGTAGGGAACTATCAGATAAAGGATGTCAGAGGGAGAACAAATGGCAGGAAAAGAATATTCGTTGCCGTTTAGACGGGCTTGGAACCGCCTGCTTTCAAAGCGGAACAAGAGAGGATGCCGTAAAGAAAATCCGATACCGGCACTTCTTATGGAAAAGAATGCCGTTGGATGGAGTTTCTTGGGAGTATACTCCTTCTTCGAAGAAAATAAATTTATTTGCTATAGGTGTCTTTTGGGGCCGATTGCTCCAACATTGGCTCATTCCGGCAATAGACAGATCCCCGCAGCTTTCTTCCATCGAACTTGAGCCAACTTACACTCGGATTTAACTTCGATGTAATCTGTCATCGCCTTTTTCCAGGCTGTTTGTGATTCTAAGTAATCGGCCAAAAGGATGGTTCCCTGTTCATATTTATTTTTGCTTATTCTCATATTTTCGGAAGCTTGTTCCAATGTCTGCTTAGCGAACTCCATCTTTAGCATAGCCTCCTGCCATTCGTTGGAGTTTTTCTTTATTTCCATTTGCATCATTTCTTCGGCCTCGTTTATTTTAAGCAGTGCTATTTCTTGTTCTATTTTCGCCCCACGAATTTTTCGTCTTCCTTCTCCAAAATTGAACAGCGGAATATTAAGGGATATGATAGCAGAGAATCCCGGATTGTTCAACAACGGTTGTCCGTTTACCCACACCCCCTTGGCATAGTTGTAAGAGGCTTGTATGCCTATATTGGGCAAAAAATCACTGCGAACCAAGCGGATTTCTTCTTCTTTTAGTAGTGCCTGCTTTTGCAGAATTTGAAGATCATATCTATTGGGCAAAGAAGTCTGATCTATTGGGACTTCTACCCAATCGCACTCAAGAGGTTCTGTCATTTGAATTTCTGTTTCCGGAGGTAATCCTATCAAACGATTCAAATTCATTTTTGCCAAGGTTAGCCCGTTTTTTACGTGCAATGACATTAGCCGAGCCTCGTTTAGTTTCTGTTGAGCCTTAAGGAGGTCATTTCTCGATTTCATTTGAGCTTCTGTTGCATTCTGAAGAATACGAACCAATTCCTCTACAACATCGTTGTATGCTTGAGTTGCCTTTAATGTTTCTTCTAATTTGACACACAGCCAATAGGCTTCTTCCGTTTGCACCAAGATATTTGCTTTGGTCATAGTATGGTTAAGGATAGCCATTTCATTTCCGATTTTCGACATTGCGTATGCCGAGGAGATTTTCCCGCCCGTATATATTGGCTGCTTAGCACTTATTCCCAACAGTAATGTATTGTTTAGAGAGAAGTTGTAGTCTTTTGTTGTCAGTGGCTTTTGTTCCAAAAACCAAGAGCTTTCGTCCGGAATCACACCCAAGGACGCCAAGTCTTTCCTTAAACCGCTCAGAGCGGAGGCCAAAATCTCATTGGGATCTAACGTATAGGTTACCTTGGAATTAGAGAGTAAATAATTGGCCGATGCCGATATTTTTGGGAAGAAATTCGCCCTGTACTCTCGTTGTTTCTCTTGAGTTTGCTCCACAACTTTATTGCTAAGTTGTATCTGTTTGCTGTTTTGCAAGGCCATTTGCTTGGCTTGTTCCAAACCGATACATTCTTGCCCATAACCAATAACCGCAACGGACCAAAGGATCATTCCGTATATCATCCTGTTTCTCATAGAAAAATCATCATTTTAGTTAAGACTCCGGAAGAGATTTTCTGTGATCTTTTTTCACTTGTACCCTAAAGAAAACTGCATACAAGACCGGAATAAAAATCAATATAATCAAGGTTCCCATAAACAGGCCTCCCATAATCGTGACAGCCAAAGAACCAAACATATCATCACTTAGTAGGGGAATCATACCCAGAATGGTTGTAAACGAGGCCATCATTACCGGTCGAAAACGACTCGAAGAGCTATTCAACAGTGCATCGATAGGGTTGGGATTGGATTGCATTTCTATAGAAATCTCATCCATCAAAACAATCCCGTTTTTTATCATCATCCCGATAAGCCCCAAGACGCCAACAATTGCCACAAAACCAAAACTCTTCCCGGAAATGAGCACACCGGCAACAACCCCTATGAGAATGAGAGGAATACACAGAAGAATAATGATTGGCTTCTTATAATCTTTGAACAATAATATGAGGATTCCAATCATCAAAATAATGGCTAAAGGAAAGTTTTTGAATAGGTATTTATTTGCTTCTTTACTGGCTCCATACTCTCCTTCCCATTCCATAGAATACCCCTCGGGTAATGGAATCAATTCTATCTTGGCAGCAATAGCTTCTCGAGCTTCCTCGGCTCCCACTCCGGAAGCTGTATTGCATTGTGCTCTCATTGCTCTTTGTCCATTTCTTCGGATAACTATTGGGTTTTCCCATTTTAGGGAAAATCCACTGACAGCTTGGCTCATCGGAACTGTAGAAAGCAAAGAAGACAAAATGTCGCTTTTGGTCTTAGTTCCGAGCATAAGACCCTGGATGTCTTCTTTATCAATTTTGGTAAGGGATGGAAGCATTGAAAATGCAGGAATATTATTCAAAGCCTCTATTTTATTCCCATTGGCATCTACACTACACAAGTAGACCGACTGACGCCGACTGCCATCATAAAAAATCTCCGCCGGAATTCCGTCTGTTGCAGCCAACAGGGAAAGCCCTACATCCGGACGAGAAATTCCCAATTGTCGTGCTGTAGGTTGGTTATACTGAACTTCTATCAACGGGGTTTGATTTCCCCAATCATTGGTCACCAATGCCGTTTTGGGATTTGTGTTCATTATAGCTTGAGCCTGTGCTGTAAGGGCTCTCAAGATTGCAGGGTCAGGTCCTCGGAATTCCACCTCAATGGGGTATTTTTTATACATCAGATTGTACCTCTTGAGACGAACATAGGCATCCGGGTATTCAGCAGAGAGCTGAGCTTGCAGAGTATCAATAGCTTTTACCAACGCTTTAGAAGACGAGAAGTCTACGATAAGTTCGCCATAAGAGAGTGAGGGGTCATTTATGCTTCTTACTAAATTATATCGACCCGGGGTGCCCCCTATGGATGTGGTTACGTGTTTCACATCTTTCCTCTTCATCAACTTTTGCTCTATCTGCCTTAAATCTTGATCTACTTTTTTATTTCCATAGCTTTCTGGCAGTTTGTATTCTATATAGAGTTGATCATAGTCCATATCTGGGAAAAAAGATTTGGGCAAGTAGCGATATCCCAATACACTAAGGAAAATAAAGACAAGAGCTATTGCTATTGTTATTATTTTGTGGGATAGGGACCAAAGAAGAGTTTTTCTCAAAACTTTGTATAGTTTTCCGTCATAGCGGTTGGTTGTGGTTACGTTCGGTTTTACTTTAAGAGCAAAAGAAGCTTGTAGAGGGACCTGGGTAAGAGCAAGCAACCAGCTCAGTAGCAAGGAAATCGCTAAAACGATGAATAGATCTCGGACATAAACCCCTGCAGTATCCGGTGAAAGATAAATGGGGAAGAAAGCTAAAATTGCAATAAGTGTAGCTCCCAAAAGAGGTATGGCGGTTCTACGAACAATTCCCGTAAGTGCATCTTTTTGGGGAACTCCTCGCTTCATATCTACCAAAATTCCGTCTATGATTACAATGGCATTGTCCACCAACATTCCCATTGCCAAAATAAAAGCCCCAAGGGAAACCCTTTGCAGCGTTCCATCGAATAGATTGAGAAAAACGAAGGATCCCAAAACGATAAGCAAAAGGCTGCTTCCGATAATTACACCACTCCTGAATCCCATTGTAAGCATCAGAACGAAGATCACAATTAAAACGGATTCTATCAGGTTTTTCATAAACGTGTTTAGGGATTGTTTGACTCGATCTGATTGAAAGAATACTTTATGATATTCGATGCCCTTGGGCAGACGATTGTTTTTTAACGATTCCAGCTTTTTCTCCACCTCGTGCCCTACCTTGGTTATATCTGTTCCGCTTTCAGAAGATATCAATAAACCAACGGCCGGGGTGCCATCGTAGCGCATCAAGTTTCTGCTTGTTGGTTCATAGTCTTCATAAACCCGGGCAAGATCATTTAGTTTTAACTGGTCATCTTCAAAACCTTGTATAATGAGATTCCCTATATCCTCTACCGTATTGTATTTGTCGTTCACGGTAACTCTTAAACGTTGATCTCCTCCGTCAAAGTATCCGGCATATACTGTTTGGTTTTGTCCCTTGAGGGTAGAAAGAATGGCCGTGGGAGGAACTCCGAGCATAGCCATCCTATCTTCGTTGATTTCTATATAAACCGATCGATTTCTTTGGGCATAGGTTTCTATTCTCGAAACCCCTTCTATGCTCAACAATTCTCTTTTTATCAAACGAATATAGTTTTCAAGTTCTGCATCTGTGAACCCATCGTTTGTAATTGCATAAAAGAGGCCATAAACATCGCCAAAGTCATCCATCACGACAGAAGGTTGAATGCCTTGTGGCAAATTGTGTTGTACATCGGCGACTTTTCGTCTAAGGATATCCCAATATTGCTCAACCTCATTGTCCGGAAGCAATGTAGAGAGTGATACTTGAATAATGGAAACATCATTCATAGATCTACTTTCTACAGCTTCCACGTGTTTCATACTCCGGATGCTCTTTTCCAACATATCCGTCACTTCCAACTCTACTTGGTGAGCAGAAGCACCGGGGTAAACTGTAACAACCAATGCCTGCTTAACTTTGATCTCAGGATCTTCTAATTTGGGCATACTAATGGCAGATAGAATGCCCCCAACAAATAGAACAACAAAAAGAAAATAGAGTAACTTCTTATTGTCGATAGCCCACTGTCCGATATTTTTATTCATTACAGCATCCCTCCTTTATTCGTTTTCTTATTTTCCGTTGAGAGCGTTCTCACTTTCTGACCTTCTGAGAGAGAATGTACCCCTGCAACCACAATTTTTTCTCCGGGAACGACTCCCTTGTCTATAATAACCATTCCATTGAGCAATATCTCGGAAGGCACAACGATGCGAGGGGTGATCCTTTCCGTTTTTTCATTAAAAACCCAAACAGCACTATTCCCTTTGTACTCAAATATTGCCGAGAGAGGAATGATCCCTTCTGAGGTCTTTTTTTGAGCAACATCTATCACAACATTGGCATACATACCGGCTGTAGGTATCGGGCCTTTGTGGTTTGGATGCAGTGATAGGCGCATAGTGTAAAGTTGATTGAGATTTGCTTTCTGACTGATGCTTATAAGTTGTAATGGAAAAATCTCTTGGGGAAATAGCTCTATTGACGCCGAAAAACTCTTAAAATCGTTGCGTCTTATGTAGTCGGATGCCGGAATATTGATTTCGATTTCCGGGGTTCCCGCTCCAATGATTGAAATTACAGGATATCCTTGAGCGACCATTTCATTTTCTTCATATTTCAACTCTTGAACGTAAGCATCGAAAGGGGCATACAGACGAGTGTCTGCAAGGGCATTTTTGTGAACCTCATATTTGGAGGATATTTGAGTAAGCCCCGCAACAGCCTTGTCGTAGTCAGACCGGGTTACACTCTCTTTATTATAGAGGTTGATAACCCTTTCTGCTTCTGCCTTGATCTGTGTGTATTCTGCTTCCGTGGCTTTGAGTTGAGTGCGATAGTCTCTATCGTCTATTTCTGCCAACAATTGTCCTTGACGAACATAGTCTCCTTGTCCGACGGCAATGTGAGAAATTTTTCCACTGACACGAAATGCCAAATTTGCTTTAGAGGCAGATACTACTCGACCGGAGTACTCAAACTTTGTACTTTCTCCGTAATCGGATACAACTCCTATTTTGACTATGGGAGTAAATTCTTTTTCTTGCTTTTTCTCCTGGATACACCCCGGTAAGATCCATAAGGAAATAAAAAAAACAATAAATATCTTTTTCATACTATCTTTTTCTTCTCTTAGATACAAAGTCATTATTTCATTGTTGTCCATATCCGTGACAAAGGTCCGCCTTTATTCTGTATCATCTATGTCCGAAAAGCCCGAAAAAATGTTTGTTTGGTAGGATTTTGTGGCATTATATCTACTTTTATTGCCATAAATGTTTATTTTCGAGGAATGAAATATGGATTAGTAGAGCCGGTTCCTCTGTCACTGCTGCAAGATGATGAGAACGACACCATTTTTGGACAAGTAACTATTGATAACCGGGCAAAATTTTCTGAGGGATTTGAACAATTTATCCCTCACAGATTGGATGTGTCAGCTTTGTGTCTTTGCCTGCAAGGAGGTGCAGATGTCGTTATCGATACACAATCATTTTCTATGAGAAAAAATTCATTGTGTGTGGTTTTTCCCAATACGATCATCCAATTCAAACACAAAACAATGGACTTTGTAGGTTATTCCATATACGATACAAGTAATTCTGTGAACAGCTTGCGCATTTCTTCTCCTGTAGATCATTTCTTGTACATCAAATCCAACCCCTGTATCGCTTTGTCTGATAGGGATATGAAAATGTTGTTGGAACTTTTTAGTACAGTGAAAATTAAAAATGCAGAAATAAACCACCCTTATCGTGAGAGAATTGTAGGAAACTTGGTCGAAAATATTTGCTTTGAGATTGCCTCCATTTATTCTCAGCGCCGAGAACAGCATCCATTAACTCTTTCTCGACAAGAGATTATTTTCAGAGACTTTATACTGTTGGTGGCAGAACATTTCCAGAGACAAAGAAGAATAGATTTTTATGCTCAGAAGTTATTTATTACTCCCCGACACCTATCTGAGGTCGTGAAGCAAGTATCAGGGCGTCCCGCTTCCCTTTGGATAACCGATCAGGTTGTATTATATGCCAAAGTCCTCCTGCTGGAAAGGGAAACTACTGTTTCCCAAATTGTAGATAGACTCAACTTCCCCAATGCTTCTTTCTTCTGTCAATTCTTTAAGAAAAACACGGGATACTCTCCTAAAGCATACCAAAAGATGGCTCAAGAGAGGAGGTGAAAAATTGTGACAGAATGTGCTATTTGTCCATTTTGTAATCGAAAAGAATGGCAAAATAGACAAATAGCACTGATGCAGCAAGCATTGCGTTCAGTTAGGTTACGGGGGAGATTGAAACAGGATAAAAAGGAAGATCAGTGCTGGAGGGAAAGCTCGTATCCCAAGAATATCCCTGACCGTTCACCAAAAATTAGGTAACATTCTTTGGGGTCTTTGTCATAAAAGTCTTTACTAATCTCGTATCTAACACGGTCGTGGGTAATGAGGAAATATCTATCTGTTAGGTTCATTTTTTGACCATATAGTTTCGGAAATAACCTTCCCAAGATCGGAATGTACAATACACCACTTCCCGGCTCTACATCTTTAACATATTTGACTTCCAAAATTGATTCCTTTCGTTTCAAAATCTTTCCTGTTCGGATATCAGATCGTATCTTTTTGGTCAAAATGAATGTTAGGGCTAAGGAAAGAATTAGGATAATCGTTGTCACGATCAACGACAGCTGAAGAGTATTTTTGCCGCTAAAAACAAACAATATCAAAGATAGTGCAACAATTAGGGAAACCAACGAAGAAATTATAGCAATCACATAGATAGCATTCCTTGTTTGGAATAGATTTGTACGATCGATATTTTTCTGATTATTCATAAGTTGATAAATATAAGAGATAACAATATTTAAGATAGGGCATTTTCGCTTTTTTGGCGTTCCATTAGGTAATCATCAAGTGTGATATTACCAGAACGTTTGAAGTAGGAGAACACAGCATCGTATATGTGTGGATACTGTTCAGATAATATCAATAGAACTTTAATTAGAAAGGTCGTATATACAACTTGTTCACAGAGAGGTTTTTGGAAGATATTCACTAATACCATTAGGTACGCTCTCTGCGGGAACAGAAGAATTGGTTCGCTCGCAAACTTGTAATCCTCCGTTTATTGAATCTTTGTTTTCATAAGCTAATAATCTTTTAATGTTGTGTGTTCGCTAATATAGTATTTTTTTTGTGTGTTCAAAAGATTTTTATAGAAAATATACAGAAAAATGAGACTGTTCTCTTTTTTATTTCCCAGCAAGTTAATGATAGCTTTATCTGCCGTCCATCACAGAATTGTTTTTACATACTCCTTTATGCCAAGTTGATTGTTCAGGTTTGCAAATATGTAAAAAGCCGCATCTCGCTGAGATACGGCTTTAAATCTGTGAGTGTGGTGCTCAAGACTTATATTTTCTTATTTGTATAGGGGAGTAATGGCAGCTTCTATGGCTTCTCCTCTAAGGTTTCGTTGTAAAATGGTACCATCTGGACCAATCAGCATAATTTGAGGAATGCTTATGATTCCGTACATTTCGGTAGCGGTACGATTGTCTTTTCCTGTGATGATTTGTGGCCATTCGATGCCCTCTTCCTTTACTGCTTTTAGGTGGTCTTCTTTTTTGTCCCACACCGAAATACCCAAAATAGCAAGCCCTTTGGAGCGATATTTACCATAGAGCTTTTTCAGTCCCGGTATTTCTCCCTTGCAGGGACCACACCAGGATGCCCAGAAATCAACCAAAACATATTGCCCTTGTCCTACATAATCGGAGAGTTTTACCTTGTTACCGTCTTTATCTTCCCCTTCAAAGTCTACAAAAGGCATTCCCGGTTGAGTCTTTTTTAGATTCGTAATAATCGTTTTGGCTTGTTGTATCTTGGGTAGAGCTTGTAGACGCTCTCCTGCATCATTGAGGATGTTCTCTAAATCCAGCGGATTTTCGGCAGCCATACGGCACAATTCAAAACCATAATATCCGATGGGTGAGTTTTTGTGAGCATAGAAGAAGTCCTTTCCGAAGTTGAAATAAGCACTGTCGGGTAGTGAATCATCTTGGAACATTTTCTTGATCTCTACCAAATAGTCGGATAAAGCATTACTCTCCTCATTTCCTCGAACCAACAATTCTTCTTTGTGGAAGGTAAGTGGTTTTTGAGGATCGAATACGAAAGGTACAGTCTCTCCGATAGCTTTAAGCGTGAGCAGATAAGCCTCTTTGTCTTTCAAATTTTTCAAAGGAAACACAAACTGGGCTGTGTCGGTTACTTGTATGCTATCGATGTAAACTTCCGGTTCACCGAGGGTGGAGAGGTAGGCATATTCCCCTTGCATTTCGGAGGGCATAGAGCCGGTTAGTTGAACTTCTTTTTGGTTACAACTGTAGAGAACCAACAACAGTAATGAGGTACATACAGCAATTTTGAATAGTTGTTTCATAGATTTTTTAAACTTTATGTATGTGAATATATAGAGCGTGATAGGTGAGCCGAACGCCTTGCTCCTCCGAAAAGTGATGGGTGTAGTTGGAGAGTAAGGTTTCTAAATCGCAAACTCGAGTAATGGGAGAGCTATACTCTTTCTCAGGAAGGGCGGTAACCCCTGTTTTGCGCAAACTTTTGAGCATCTCCAAAGAGGATGAATGCAGGGTCAGTATTTTCTCTTCTTGGAGGCTGATCGTAGCTTCGGGATGCTGCGACTGCCAGTAGGATTTGTATTCGAGGAGAGAGGGGTAGTGCAGCCCTGTTCCGGTAAGGCTTCTTAGTTCAAAAAGATTGTCCGGACCAAAAGTAGCTACCATAATATCAGCTCCCGAGGGAAGAGATTGATAGACTCTGCTTAGATAATTCAAAGGGTCGGAGAGCCACTGGAGGGCACCGGACGAAACAAACAAATCGATATTTTTTCCTGATAAATCCAATTCCTCAGCATCCCCTAAAATGATTTCGGGGTTAGGGTCTTGCAATGGAGGAATCTGTTGTAACAGTTCCGGGCAAAGATCATTGAGGATAAAGTGTTTTATAGTGTGCTGACTATTCAATAAGCGGGTCAAAATACCGGTTCCGGCTCCCATTTCGAAAAGGCATTCTATTTTTCTTGGATGCGGAAGATACAGGGATATTAGCCGATTGGCTATTTGTTCTTGTACTTTGGCAGAGTTGTGGTAGGTACGTGCAGCCTTGGCAAAGTGACGGCGAACCACTTGCGAGAAGTTTACAGGTTTATGATCTCTTCCCA
Organism: Bacteroidota bacterium; assembly: GCA_023396255.1. Classification (GTDB taxonomy): domain Bacteria; phylum Bacteroidota; class Bacteroidia; order Bacteroidales; family Porphyromonadaceae; genus Porphyromonas. The sequence continues at coordinate 49,295 of JAEWWU010000005.1, read as the reverse complement.
TAAATTGTAACTGCTAAAAAGATAATGTGCTCCATCAGACAATAGAATAGAAGGAACCTGTGCTTTATCCCAATACCGTTTTTGGTTTATGGCTGGGATAATAAGATCTTTCTCTCCGATCAAAGCTTTGGACCAAGGGTAGGAGGGCGTAAATAGGTGCAACTGATTTTCGTAGACGGTAAGGAGTTCTTGGCGAATCTCTTCCGTAGAGCGTTGTTTGAGGGCTTCAAAAAGGTGGCGGAGCGATTTTCCTCCACACATTCGACGGTTGAACTTATCTCGGTTGCTGTCGGTGAGTAAATCCAATGTTCCTTTGAAAATAGCTTCCGGAATTCCCCACTCGTTGTGCATAGGAAAAGGGGTTCCTGCAATGGCAATATTCTGTTTTACGGGGAGCTTTTTTAAGAGCTCCGACAGGTATTGCTCCACGGCCCACACTCCCATAGACCAGGCCACAACCCAGATAGCTTTGTAGCTCGATAGCACAGAGAGATCTGCACGATTGTTACGGTAATCCCATAGATGTAGTAAATCATAGCCTTGGGGGATGGACAAATGTTCTGTAGCCACGGGGGTCATACTCCAACCATTACAAAAGAGGATGAGCAACTCATTGCGGTGCGCTCCCTCTGTGTAGATCATTTGTTGTTGCATAGTACAAAGAAACGGTTAAGGGAGATGATGAGATCATCAAGCTGCTTTTGTGTCATATCGCTGCAGAGGGAGAGGCGTAGTCGTTCCGTTCCTTTGGGAACTGTGGGAGAGCAAATGGGACGGGCATAAAAGCCATCCGCCAAAAGATGTTCGGACAAGGCTCTGGCACGAGTCGAAGAACCACAAAAAACGGGCACAATATGGCTTGCGGACGGCATTGGAAGTCCTAACGATTCAACAGCACATCGCAGTTGTTTTGAAAGGTGATAAAGATGCTTTCGGGCTTCATCGAGATTGATAATCCGAGAGAAGTTTCTCATATTAAGCTCCATAATGGCAGGAGGAAGCATTGTAGAGAAGATCAATGGCCGAGACTTGTTGATAAGGTAATTACGAATGGTTTCGGAGCAGGCCACATAGGCGCCCATCCCCGAAAGGGCTTTGCCAAAGGTACCCACAAGAAAATCGATATCTTCCAATACTTCTTTCTCTTCGGCATACCCCATACCACTTTTCCCGTATACCCCTATAGAGTGTGCCTCGTCTACATAGAGTAAGACATTGGGGTATTGTTTTTTTAAGGCAACCAATTCTTCCAAAGGAGCAAAATCTCCATCCATACTGTATAAGCCTTCGACCATAACTATGACAAAGGAAGCAGTGGAGGCATATTTAGCGAGGAGTTGTTGCAGTTGTTTCAGATCATTGTGTCTAAACCTTTCAAATGGGAGAGAACTCAGTCGAATCCCATCAATCATACTAGCGTGTACCAGGCGATCAGCCAAAACAACCATTTTGGGATGGGCTATTGCCGGTAGAACACCGGTATTGGCGTGATAACCACTGTTGAATAAAAGGGCTGCCGGATGGTGCAACTGTGAGGCAATCGTCTCTTCCAAGGAGTGGAAGAGAGGTCTGTCTCCTACCAACAGGCGAGAGGAGGTAGAACCAATGAGAGGTGTATGGGAGTATTCTTCGGAAACAGACGTATTTGAGAGAGACAAATAGTCATTGGAATTTAAGTTGATCAATTGTTTGGTCACACCCGAAGATGTCACAGGCGTAATGTGAACCCCTTTGACAAGGGAAGGTTGCAGCTGTCTCAAACCTTGCTGTTGGGCAAGAACTTGCAGCTCCTTGTTCAGTAGAGAGTCTAACCTATTTTCCATTGCCTTTATTCCAAGGGAGAGAAAAAACAACTCGATAGAGACAAGCCAACCCGAGCCAAAAGCGGGAGTACTCCTCTCTACCGAGTTGTTTTCATTCTTTCCGGCTGTCGAAACCGGACTTAGGAGAATTTATCTTATTTCTTTGCAGGAACAACGTCGTGTAGGGTGATTTCGAAAACTAACGTAGAGAACGGCTCTATGGCTTGGCTGCCACTCTCTCCATAAGCCATATCGTAAGGAATGTAAGCTATAACCTTGTCTCCTACTTTCATCATCTTGAGTAGTTCAGTCCAGCCAGGAATAACTCCATTGACGTTCAATTCAATGGGTTCGGCACTTGAGTCAAACTCTTTTCCATCAACAAATTTGCCCACATAAGAGACCTTTACGTTATCTCCGTCTTGTGGAGTTTTTCCTGTTCCACGAGAGAGATATTTGTAGGCGATGCCCGTAGAAGTTTTGGTTACTTCCGGATCTTTCGCAAACTCTTGCAAAGCCTTGGCTCCCTTTTCTTTATTCTGCCCAAACTTCTTCTCATTTTCTTTCTTAGTTTTTTCGGCGTAGAACTTTTGAGCAAAACTCTGTGCATCTTCTACAGACATAGGAAGCGTCTTGGTAGAGTCGTCTACAGAGGTAAGCACTTGTTCCAAATTTTTGAGGAAAAGATCCTTGGCAATGCCGTCTTCCTGGAGACTCTTTCCCTGTTGAATGGCGGTAAAAGCCCCTGCTATATAAGCAAACTTGGCAGAGTCAGCAAAATACTCTTTGAATCCACGGAGGAATTCTTTCTTATCGATAGGTTGCCCTTGCATTTCACTCATTGTAAAACTTTGGTTCAACTGAGAACCCATCAGAACGGCAGTTGCGATTGATAATGAATCTGATGAAGAGTTTGTTGAGGTAGACTCTGTTTTGTTGCAAGCTACAGAAGCCAAGAGTAAGGTGGCTGCAGAGGCTGCGATAAAAATCTTTTTCATTGGTGTTTATTATCTAATTATTCAGTATTGATTACTTTTTCTTTTGCTGGTCTTTTCCCTTTTCTACAGTGGTGGTTTGGGCTTCCGGGATAGAACCCTTTTTTACTTCCAAAAGTTCAACCTCAAAGATGAGGGTGGAGAAAGGTTTTATCACAGCACCGGCACCACGCTCTCCGTAGGCAAGGTTGTAGGGGATATATAATTTGGCTTTGGTTCCTTGGTTCAAAAGGCACAACCCTTCGGTCCAACCCGGAATTACTTGCAAAAGACCAAAAGTGGTAGGCTCTCCACGGTTTACAGAGCTGTCGAAAACTTGTCCATCGATGGTGGAACCGGTATAATGAACCACTACAGTGTCTTCAACAGTGGGGCGAATGCCATTACCTTGGTGCAAGATTTCGTATTGCAAACCGCTCGCAGTAGTCTTAACTGTTGTACGCTTTGCATTTTCAGACAAAAATGCCTCTCCCTTGGTCTTGTTTTGTTGGTTTTCTTGCTCTGTCAGAGCCGAAAAATAACGCTCCAAAAGGGCTTGAGCCTCTTGGGCATCTATCTGTGTCTTTTGTTCTTTGAAAGATTCTGTGAATCCGGCAATAACGAGCTCTTTGTTCAGTTTTGTGCCAGGAATTTCGGAGAACCCTTTTACAAAGGAGCTACCCATATTAACTCCAAGAGCATATGCTGCAGAGTCGGTTTGAGTTTTAAGAATAATCGTTTTTTGTTGTTTAGCCTGTTTTTGAGCCACCGAAGCCAATGTTCCGAAGAGAAAAACAGATACCAAAAGAATGATTCTTTTCATACGGACTTATTTTTTTATTATATCCAACAACTCGATTTCAAAAATGAGGGTCATATTGGGACGGATATTTTGCCCAGCTCCGCGTTCTCCATAAGCCAATTCGGATGGAATAGTAACTTTCCACTTGCTGCCCACGGGCATTTGTTGCAGGATGTAGGTCCATCCCGGAATAACATTCCTCAAAGGAAATTCTGCCGGAGTACCTCTCTGTACAGAGCTGTCAAATATGGTCCCATCAATGAGAGTGCCGTGGTAATGTACCCGCACTGTATCTTGAGCCGAAGGTTTTTCTCCTTCTCCTCGCTTAAAGACTTCGTATTGAATTCCATTTTCCAGAGTTGTAACTCCGCTTTTATTCTTTTGAATCTCCATAAACTCACGTCCAGCTTTGAGATTCAATTCTGCCTCTTGATTTTGTAGGCGCTGGAAAAACTCGTTGAGAACCTTTTGAGCCTCTTCGTATTCTATCTCCGGCTTAGTTTCGTTGAACACAGCTTCTACCCCAGCAACAAAATCTTCTGTTACAAGAGAGCGAATACCCGAAGCTCTGAAGTTATTCCCGATGCTTAATCCTAAAGCGTAACTTACCTTGTCTGTCATATTTATTTATCTTTTACTTTATTTCTCCAATACGAAAAATATGGCAGGGACAAAAGTAACTATTATTTTGGTAATGGCGGTGTTTAGTTCTCTGAAGCCGATACAGAGGAAAAGAAAGGCTTGAGAGAGTACCAAATATGGGCGACTTTTGGAACTTTGTCTTAGGGTGTTGGTTTTTGAGTCAGTTCGTTTTCTGCTTTCTGTAACTGTTTTAGGGCATTATAAGCTGCCTCTTGGTGTGCTTTTTTCTTGCTACCCCCCATTCCGGAACCGATGACTTGGCCGTTTACCTCCACCGTGTAGTGGAAAATATCTGTTCCCTGGTGGGTATATGATTGCTGTTTGAATTCGATTTCAAAGTGGTGTTTTTGCGCCCATTCCAAGAGGTCGGATTTGTAGTTGTGGATAGAGAGATCGGTGCTCTCTTCCATTTGCTTGTAGGTGGTGAAAATAAAGTTGCACACAAATTGCTCAGCGGCATCGAAGCCTTTGTCCAAGAAGATGGCTCCAATGAGAGCTTCCACGGCATTCCCAAGAATATCCGGGCTCATCCTTGCTGCATCCTGGCGGCTTTTGATGTGTTTGTGCAATTGTAGCTGCTCTCCAACTTTGTTGTTTACGTTGCGTGCAACTATGCTGCTTTTGCGTTTACTCATTTCCCCTTCGTTCCAAGATGGATAACGGAGGTAAAGTTGTTTGCTGACAATAGCCGATAGAATGGCATCACCAAGAAACTCGAGCCGCTCGTTGTTGATGCGTTGTTTGGTTTTCTTGTCCACAAGGCTGCAGGAACTGTGTCTTAAAGCCAGACGATAAATTTCGATGTCGTTGGGGACAAGATTTAGTTTGATGAACAGTAAAGGCAACAAAGACTCCTCCGAAGTTTTGCTTCGGCGGAGTCTCAGCTGTGAGATTTTATTTCTTAAGCCTCCAAAGAGACGCAAAAAATATTCTGCGGGTGTTTTAGTTGTTGGGAGAAGCACGCTCCAAACAAATCTTATCCGTTATATTTCTTAAACAGTATGCTAGCATTGTGTCCTCCAAAACCAAATGTATTGGAGATTGCTGCACGTACTTCTCTCTTTTGAGCTTTGCCAAAAGTAAAGTTCAAGTTGTAGTCAATATCCGGATCGTTGTCTCCCTCTTCGTGGTTGATGGTGGGAGGCACAAGCCCGTCTCGGATGGCAAGAACAGTTGCCATTGCCTCAATGGCTCCGGCGGCACCCAGCAGGTGTCCGGTCATTGATTTTGTGGAACTGATGTTGAGCTTGTAGGCGTGCTCACCAAATACCGATGTGATTGCCTTTACTTCCGATGGGTCTCCTACGGGCGTAGAAGTTCCGTGTACGTTGATGTAGTCCACATCTTCGGGGCGCAACCCTGCATCTTCCAATGCTCGTTGCATAACAAGACGTGCACCTAACCCTTCGGGGTGAGTGGCTGTGAGGTGGTAGGCATCAGCAGATAACCCAAATCCACCCACTTCTGCGTAGATATGAGCACCACGAGCCAAGGCGTGATCCAACTCTTCCAAGATTAAAGCCGAAGATCCCTCTGCCAAGACAAATCCGTCTCGGCTGGCACTAAAGGGCCGTGAGGCCGTTTCCGGAGATTCATTTCTTGTAGAAAGAGCATTCATTGCATTGAACCCTCCAATACCGGCTGCCGTAACGGCTGCTTCCGCTCCACCGGCAATCATCATTTTGGCTTTCCCCAATCGAATCATAATGGCAGCATCGATGATGGCGTTGGTCGAGGAGGCACAAGCCGAGGCTATCGAGTAGTTCGGTCCGTGAAATCCATACTGTATAGAGACCAATCCGGCTGCTATATCTGAAATCATTTTAGGGATGAAGAATGGGTTGAAGCGTGGGCCTCGTTCGGGGTCGTACTCCATTACTTCTTCTTCAAAAGTGTGTAGCCCTCCGATACCGGCCGAAATAATTACGCCTACCTGATCTTTGTCTATCTCATCAAGATTGACACCACTATCTTCTATGGCTTCCTTTGAGGCGACTAAGGCAAGCTGGGTATATCTGTCATACCGGCGAGCCTCTTTGCGGTCGAAGTGCTGGTTCGGATCGAACCCTTTCACTTCGCACGCAAATTGGGTTTTGAATTTGGAAGCATCAAATAGAGTGATAGGTCCGGCACCACTCTTGCCTCCTTTGAGGTTCTCCCACGTTTCTTGGGCTGTATTGCCAAGGGGAGTGATGGCGCCAATGCCTGTTACAACTACTCTTTTGAATTCCATTGCGTAAAAATTATTTATGTTGCTTTAATGGTATTGTCTTTAAGATAAAAGGCACTTGTACTATTATTACTTGTGACTTTCGATGTATTTGATAGCATCACCTACAGTCTTAATGGCCTGTGCTTCGTCATCGGGGATACTCATTTCAAATTCCTTTTCAAAAGTCATCATCAATTCTACCGTATCCAAAGAGTCGGCTCCGAGGTCATTTGCGAAGCTTGCTTCAAGTGTAACTTCAGAAGGCTCTACATTCAGCTTGTCTACGATTAGGTCTCTTACTTTAGCTTCGATTTCTGTCATTGCTTTAAAAAGTTTAGTTATACTTATGTAATTAATTGTGTGTCTATATTTTGGTCGCACCTCTTTTTTGGCATATTAGCCCTATCTTTGATGGTGCAGAACAAATTGACCCTCCTCGTTTGTGTAAGAAATATAGGGTCAAAAATCAGCCTAACAAATGCTCCCTCTTGGAGCAACGGTGCAACAAATATAAGAATAATAATGAGAAGAATTGCAATTTTTGCCTCCGGAAGTGGCTCTAATGCCCAACAAATAACTCTGTTTTCTTTGCAAGAGAATACCCATTTCGAGGTAGCCTTGATTGTGTCAGACAACCCCAATGCTTATGTTGTGGAACGTGCCAAACAGTTGGATATTCCTTGTCGAATACTCTCTCGTGCTGAAATTGGCGGAGACGAGGGGGTGGCTCTATTGCGCCATTATGAGGTGGAGTTTATAGTCTTGGCGGGATATCTGGGGCTTATTTCTCCTTTGTTGATACAAAATTTTCCGAGACGAATCCTTAATCTGCATCCTGCTTTGCTGCCCAATTATGGAGGCAAAGGAATGTATGGGCATCACGTACACGAGGCGGTTATTGCACACAAGGAAGAAAGATCTGGTATAACCATTCATCTCATAGATGAGGAATATGACCGAGGTACTATTTTGTGTCAGGTTTCCTGTCCGGTTCTTGGTACGGATACTCCGGAGCTGTTGGCAGAAAGGATTCATCGGTTAGAACATCTTTACTATCCTTTGGTGATAGAAGATTTCGTGCAGCGCACTCATCCTTGATTTTGAGTTTTGAGGAAATAAAAAGGCAGCCGACCGAGAAGTTATTTGTATAGCCTCGGTCGGCTGCCTTGGTTGTTGGGTGGAGAGATTTCATTATAAATTGAATGGATCCCTCTTTTGAAAAGTGCTATTGGAATAGAGTCGCAAAAATGTGTCTGTTATCCTTTTTTTTGAGGGAAGAAATCTTTTTTTTCTCCCTATTATCAAATGATACTTCCAAGAAAATTTGGTGTAGGTCTTTAGGGTCAGTACAGGATTACCAAAGTACCTTTGGCTCCGTGGGCACCAATGACCAACGATTGCTCTATGTCGGCTGTTTTAGATGGACCGCTGATAAAACAAGAGTAAGGAGCCGAACTTTTTCTGTTTTCCACCTCTTTGTAAGCCTCGTGCATATTGTGCACCAAGTTCTTTTTGTTCAAGAGAATAACCAAATATTCGGCAATGAAGAAGAGGGCACGGTGCGGTACGTTCTCCTCGACCCAGATACAACCGTTTTCGCAAACACCAAAAGCACCTTCTATGACAGCTACATCTATCCCATTGAGGTCTTGGGGTGATGAAATTGCTTCCATATCCCATTCCTTGCAGGAGATATAGGGTAGGTAAGAGGCTATATTTCGAGCTTCGGGGTAGTGCTGAGCAATGATTTCGTTAATATCTTCTCCGGGTTGTAACTCAATAGCTGTTCCCCCCACACCGGCAATGATTTCTTGGAACCGAAAAATGGGGTCTTGATAAGAGATGGGGGAGAGGGCATTTTGTGGTCTTTCTACCTTATCCGCTGTGTGTTTGCGGATTTTTTCTAAGATCAATTGTTTGCTATCCATAGTGTGGTTTAGGCTTTCTTTTTGATGTTTTTCTTCCACCAACTGTTAAAAGACGTTGGGGCAAATTGTGGAAGCTCACGTCCTTTGCCCCAAGCATTAAGACTGTTGTATACCAGAGTACGAGGCATTTTGTTGATTAGTGGAGCCATTTTGAGTGCCCCATAAAAACGAACAGGAGACTCCATCACAAATTTCATTCCCTTTGCCAAAACTTTTTTCTCTTTGTTGGCACACCCCATTGAGTCTAACTTTTGTCGCCAACGGTAAATTTGCTCACCCAAATCTATTTTAACAGGACATACATTAGAACAGGAGAGGCAAAGCGTGCACGCCGATACATTGTCTTTGTATTCCCGTGGACTTTTGAGCATTCCCAAGTTGATCCCAATCGGACCCGGTATGAAGTAGGTGTAGGAATATCCTCCGGAGCGGCGATAGACGGGGCAGGTATTCATACAAGCCCCGCATCGGATGCAATTGAGCGTTTTGTTATGTTCCCCTTGGGAAAGAATGTCCGATCTGCCGTTGTCCACAATAATATAGTGCAACTCCCCGCCTGTGTGGGGTTGTTTGAAATGAGAGGTATAAGTGGTCACGGGTTGCCCTGTGGCAGAGCGAGCCAACAGACGGGTAAATACAGAAAGGGCCTCCAAGTCGGGGATTACTTTTTCCAACCCAAACGAGCAAATGTTTAGTTTTTGGCACGCCATCCCCATATCGGCATTTCCCTCGTTGGTGCATACTACTACTTCCCCCGTAGAGGCTACGGCAAAATTACCTCCTGTCATAGCTGCATCAGCAGATAAGAAATCGTTTCGCAAACTTTTTCTTGCAGCTCGAGTTAGGTAGGTGGGGTCGTAGTTCCCTTTTTCCGTACCCCATTTTTCGTAAAAGAGGTCGCTCACCTGCTCTCTTTTGATATGAATGGCGGGCATAACAATATGGCTGGGAGGAATGTTCATAAGTTGTAAAATGCGTTCCCCGAGGTCCGTTTCTATTACCCTGATGCCTTTATCGATCAGGTAATCGTTCAGATGGCACTCTTCGGATAGCATAGATTTGCTTTTGACCAACTTCTTTACTCCGTGTTTGTGGAGAATATCGTGTACAATTTGGTTGTGTTCTGCTGCATCCTTTGCCCAATGGACAACCACGCCATTTCGGGAGGCTTGTTCCTCGAACTGTTGCAGTAGTTCCTCCAAATGGGTTACACTGTAACGTTTGAGGTCGTGTGCTAAGGAACGAAGTTGTTCCCATTCGGGGATAGTGTCGCGTTGAACATCTCTTTTGTGACGTACCATCCACAAGGTTTCATCGTGCCACCGTGCACTTTCTCTGTTTTCCAAAAATCGGGCGGCTGATTTGCTATGCTTAGTACTCATAAATTGGCGGCTAATATTTCTGCAACGTGAATTGTTTTGATGTTTAATTTTTCTCTGTCGATAACCCCTTGCATATGCATTAGGCACGAACTATCCGGAGCGGTAATATATTCAGCCCCGGTAGAAAGGTGATCCCAAACTTTGTCGTGTCCCATACAAGCCGATACTTCGGGCTCCTCAACCGAGTACATTCCTCCAAATCCGCAGCACTCGTCAAGTCGCTTGGGTGATACCACTTCTATTCCTTGAACCAATTGCAATAAATTCGACACCTTATTGTAGTAGGGCTGATGCAATTCGCTGGGAGTAGAGAGGTGTAATTCTCGCACTCCGTGGCAACTGTTGTGCAGACTTACCTTGTGTGGAAAAGCAGAGGACAATCGATCTATCTTGAGATCGTCGTGTAGAAATTCGCAAAGATCTCTTACTTTTTGAGCAGTGGTACAAACGTGTTGGGTGTGCTGGAGAATATGATTGTAGTTCTCTTTGACAAAGGCAACGCAGCTGGCAGAGGGGCCTACAACCACATCATACGAATCGAATTTCTTTTCAAATTGAATGGCGAGCTTGGTGGAGTCTTGCTCATACCCTGCATTGGCCATTGGCTGTCCACAGCAGGTCTGATCCAATGGATAGTCAATGTCTACTCCCAAACTTTTGAGGAGTTTGTACGATGCTATTCCAACATTTGGGTACAGGGCATTTATATAGCAGGGGATAAATAGTCCAACTTTCATTACTTCTATTTTTGGTTAGCCCCCTAAAGTAGTAAAAATAACCACAATTAGGTATATCGTATCGGAACGAAGAACAAAGGGGAGATATTTCAACTTGAAATATCTCCCCTTTGCGGACTTAGACGCTTTGAAACAAGTCGCCTTAGAATCTTCTTCCTATGGTGAGGAGGTAACCTCCACTAAATGAATGTGCATCCCCTCCAAATCCTCCAAGGTTGCGAATCAGGTAGCCTCCCAATTCAGCAGTCCATCCGGTTTGTGAGACATATTTCCATCCCGATCCGACACTGATGCCAAACAGCGTTGATGCCGGAGTGGTTGTATTGTCGTATTTATTTTTTTCCTCTTTATAGTGAGAAATGGGTAATCCCAATTCTAAAAACCATCCGGAAGCTACTTTTCTTTGTGAGCGAGATGTACCGTTGAAGAACCAACGAGCAAAAGGATGCAAAGAGGCTTCTCCACGAGAGATACCGTAGCCTTCCCCAAAGGATACGGATAAGCGTCCCCCAACAGAAAAATCAGGAGCAAGAAGACGTTCGTAGTTTCCTTCAAAAGATAGTCCCAAGAGAGCAAGGGCATTGATCCCCACTTCATTGGGCTTGGTTATCATCACCTCTTGTTCGAATTCCACAACTATGTGCTTCTCTGCATTTTGTGCTTGTGCGGCAACAATATTGCCCAAGAAAAGAGCTACAAACCCTCCGATAGCGAGTAGAAGTTTCCTTTTCATAGTATCTCTGTCTTATTTGAATTAAAATTCATATCCGTTGCAAAACAAGATCAATTAAACGCTCCAAACTGTCTTGATAGTTGGTGTTCACATTGAGGTTCTGTCTTCCGGCAATGATGCAGCAGACGGTGAGAGCTTTATGCCCCAAGAGAGCTGTTACCCCTGCCAGCGAAGCACTCTCCATCTCAAAGTTAGAAATTTTTTCTCCATTAAAACAAAAATCGGTTATTTTTCTATTCAAGCAGGCATCCTTGAGAGGTATTCTAAGGCTTCTTCCCTGTGGTCCGTAGAACCCATTGGCGGCTATGGTGCATCCGGAGAGGATTTCCTGACCGTCCCCCACGATGCGCTCGAAAAGCTCCTCATCGGCCGGTACCACATAGGGCGCAAGGCCTTTGATAGACCAATCCAACTGACTGATAAGTTCTTGCTCAAAGCGGAGATCTCTAATTTGCTCCGTGTTGGCATAAAAATTGATAACGCCGTCGAAGCCGATACATTTGCGAGCTGCCACAAAAGTACCGATGGGAGTTTCTGGTTGCAATCCTCCCGAAGTGCCTATCCGCACTATGGATAAAGAACGCAAGGGGTCTTTGGTTTGTCTGTTTTGCAGATTTATGTTTGCCAAGGCATCCAATTCATTGACAACAATCTCTATGTTGTCTCCTCCTATCCCGTGGCTTTGTATGGTAACTCGCTTGTCTTTGTACCATCCGGTAACTGTGTGAAACTCTCTATTGGAGACACTACACTCTATGGTGCTTAGTCGATTGGCTATGACATCTACACGTGCAGGATCTCCACACAAGATTACTTTGTCGGCAAGTTGTTCCGGTTTGAGGTGCAGGTGGAAGATAGAACCGTCTTCGTTGATGATCAATTCGGAAGGGGGGATGACTCTTTTTCCCATAGCAGTGGATTATAGGTTGTTTAAATAGCGCAACTCGATGCTGCGCAGTTGGTTGAGGGTTTCTTGTTCTTCTTCTTGCAGTAGAGGCAATTGTTTCTCCGCCTGCTGTATCTGAGGAGTGAGCCTGTTGCGAACGGAGGTATCTGCCTCTCTAAAGTCTTTGCGCCACTGTTCCAAGTTTTGTTCCAAGAGATGAGTTCTTTGCTGTTGCTCTAAGTAACGATGATAGAGAGCTAGGCTCTGTGGTGCGCGAAAGTCTCGAGTAGAACGGTACACAACCTCTTCGCTTATGACAATAAAGAACTCTTGAACAGCCTTGTCGGGGTCTTCTCCAAGTTTTTGCTTCAAACGCTTTCTCAATGGATTGTAGTCTGTTTCTAAGTCGAGCGTGGTTTGGTGTGGAGTAAGAAGCGCGAAGGGACGCAGATTTTCCAAATCATTGATGGGAACCGGAGGATATTCGTCACGAGCAGCTAAGATGAAAATACACAGATTTCCCTCGGGGGCAAAACGATCGGAAAGGAGAAATCCAATACCCAGTTCTTCGTTTACGGCATAGAGGAAGTCGTTGAACGGGCTGTTGAACGGCATCCCTAAAGATACCGGAGTCAAAAATCCTCCATCTTCTTTCTTGCGAGTAAGAAAAAGATCATACCCACCCAGCGACTCTTTCCCTTGGGCGGAAAAGATTACCGTGTACCCATCCGAGGTTAAGATGGGTGCCCCCAAGGAGGAGTAATTTTCTCCAAAAGACCACTGGAAGCGATTGCTCTCACCCCCTTGTTCCAAGAGAATTTCTGTCAAAGAGGCCCCTTCTTCTTTTCCCGAAGAACAGCCGAGCTGCCTGTCGCCTCGCTCCGATACAAAAACAATTTCTTGTGGATTGAATTTTTTTGAAATAACCTCCTCTGTTTCGGACGATGCCTTTGAAGGGGTGTACCGTATAGAGGGAACGAAATGTTGGAGGTATCCGATAGCTTCCGAGGGGGAGAGAACCAATGTGTCAATCACCTCAACGGTTTTGACTTTCTCTATGAATTGCTTGAGGGTCGCACGCCTGTTTTCATATTTGCTTGCCAGTTCTCGGAGTTGGGGCGAAAGCTTCTTTTGCTGGAGGGATTCTTGCAACTGATCCAGTTGATAGCAACGGAGCAGAGCTTCCCAAAGTCTGGGTAGGTGTTGCTTATTCTTTTTGGCCGCTGTTTTCCACGGAGCAATGGCCTCGAACCACAAACCTTGTTGTTCGAGGGCTTGAGCATAGAGGCGTGCATTGGTTTCGTTGGCATTGACCTTGTAAAGGGAATCCAAATGCGAAAGAGGGACGATTTCTTCATTTTGTTGTCCCCATAGAGAGAAATAAGAACTTAACAGGAGAATAAAGATTCCTCGAAAATGATAGAATAAGTTTTTCATAAGGATTTTTGAGAGGAGAAATTGGCACAAATACCTTGGTATGCTTCGCTGAAGAAGGGGGTTGAAAGCCCCAATTTTTGACTCTCCCGTATCACGTATCCTACGAGAGATTCTACTTCGCTGGTGTGCCCCTTTTGGAGATCGGAATGCATCGATGTTGTGGTGCCGGAAGGCATCCTTCCTATGCGCCGCAAGGCGGCCTCTACAGCATCGTCTTCCACTTTCCAGCCTTTGGCTTGGTAGAGGTTGATGAGTTCTTGGGTAAGTCCTTCAGTAAAGGAGCGATATTGTCCCACTAATCCGTCCACATTGGTATTTAGGTAGGCGGTTGCCGCTGCCGAATTGGAGAGCATCAAGTACTTTTTGCGAACTTCGTCCATAGGGTCGTCTGGTACAACAACTCCTATTCCGGCTGCTTTCATCAGTGCCTCTAAATAGTTCTCCTGAGGAGTTCTCTCTGTTGGAAAGTTCCTATTGGGTAGCCCCATAAAAAGTCGCTCATAGGTAGAGTTCGATTGGATGCAACCCGGCTCGGTTCGCCGTGATGTGATGAAAACACAACCTACCCAGCGAATGACTTCAGGGGGAAGTAATTCTTCTAAAAGATCGTGCACATCTAATCCGTTGAGGAGGGGAAGTATCACCGTATTGGCGGTTAAAAGGGGCTTTATCTGCTCAATGTTTTCCCGCAGATTATAGCTTTTGGTTGCCAAGATAAGGTAGTTGGCAGGGGCTAATTCGGAGGCAAATTGAGAGATCCGGTGTGGATGTGCGATTATTTTTCCTTCAGTCCATTTCACAAGGAGACCTCTTTCCTGCACCTTTTGGAAATGTGTTCCGGAGCGCATAAGAAAATCGACTTCCACGTTGGCTTCTGGATGCGTTTGGGCATAGTGAGCCAAGAGTCCTCCGTAGTATCCTCCAACGCCACCCAATCCTGATACAATGATGCGGGTCGGCATAGAGGAGGTTGCTTTGTTATTTATGGGTTGTATTGACATATCTTATTGTGTTTTATTGGATAGGAGCAGAGCCGTGTCGCGGTTGTGCGGCTCCTTGTTCTTGTGGCGAATGCTGTTCCGGATGTTCTTCTTTTAGCTTCTGCTCCGCTTCTTCTTTTCGTGAAGGTAAATTGAGAATTTTGCGTTCGCTGTCGGTCGGGTTCCAATGGTTTCCATATCGCTCTCTCATCCGTTTGATGTATTCCTCGTTTAGGTTTCGTTGTTCTCGGGGCTTCTTGGCTCTGTCTCGGGGCGAACTGGAGGAGTCACTTTTGATCTCTTGGGGGCGTTGTTGATATAAGGGCAATGCCGTTGCGTTCCACTTCTCTTGAGTAAAGAATTTGACCTGTACCCCCAACCCTTTCGGGAAATAGTAAACAGGCTCCGGTTGTCGGGTGGGATATTTGCCACCGTCCCAAACTCCATTGTGATTTTCATCTACAAAAAGTCGGGCAAAATAGGTCCCCGGGGATAGTTCGGTGAATTGAACTTGTAGCGAATCGGCTGGAGAACAGAGTAGTACTTTGTCTGTTCCATCCAATAGCTCAACCCAAATGGGAGCTTGGGTTTGTATTCCTTCGAGAGAGAGGGTTAGAGAACCTAAATCTTTCTCGGAAGAGAGTTTTAGTCGATACTCTTGTGCCGATGTATTGGTATGACCGTATAGCCCTGTGATTGCCGCAGAGTCTATTTTGAGAACATATTCCTCTCCCAGTTTTTTCGTAAAATGAATTTGTCTGTCGCAACTGTGCAATGAGTCTCTCTCTATGGTGAATGGAGTGGGATAAGCCACAGAGTCTTGCATACGTACAAACGTAATCCGTGAAGTATCTATTTTGAGAATCGGTTCCACGAAATGGAAAGAAAGGGTGTCTCTTGTGGTGCCTTTATTGATTCCCTCGGTGGAAGTAATGGAGAGTAGAGTTGGTTCCGAACTCTTTTGTTGATCGGTTTCGGCGTTTTTTATCTCCGAGTTTGTTCCTGACCGAGGTTTGGGTGTAGAAGTAACGGCGCCGGTGGATATTGTGCGAGGTTTGTGCAGGGTTAGGTTCTCCCGAAGGAGAATTTCCACCCCCGTAGAGTCTGTGGAATTGTATGATACTTTTGTTGGCAAGGAGTCTGCAACAATACTTGGTTGGGGGGGGAGATAGTAGAGAATTGTTTTCCTGTCCAAAGAGAGTTGAGGAAAAACTT
This sequence comes from Bacteroidota bacterium, assembly GCA_023396255.1. Taxonomy (GTDB): domain Bacteria; phylum Bacteroidota; class Bacteroidia; order Bacteroidales; family Porphyromonadaceae; genus Porphyromonas. Next base: position 33,565 of record JAEWWU010000005.1, on the reverse strand, counting down.
GTAATTGTTCCGAACTGTTTGGAGCTGTAATTTCTATGTGGGGAGGTTTTTCGACTGTAGTATTGAATAAAAGTTGAACTTGGAGAGAATCTGTTCGTTCCACCTTGTTGAGCCGTAGTGCCGGTTTCTGCGCTCCGGAGAGCAAAAGAAGCAGATGGTTGGGAGTGTATTGGAGTTCCTTTTGGATAGGTGTATCGGTGGTCGTTGAGTCGGTGGCTTGTTCCCGCTTCTCGGAGGTGGGGGTAGTTACCCATTCCACACCGGTGGTGTAGCTTTGGGAAGTATAGGCGAAGCGTTCTTGAGGTGTGGTGTAGCTGTAAGTCCTGTCCAAATCGTCCAAAGCAACCACTCTATAATCTCCATTGTGCACATTCTTCAAGACAAAGTACCCATCTTCCAATGAGCGAGTCATACGCATCATTGGTTGAGTGGTAAAGGCCAGACTGTCTTTGGAGGAGGGGTATATACCTACCAAAACGTTGTAAGCCGGTAGCAGAGTGCGTGCATCCAACACATATCCACTCATTTGCATAGTGTCTATTTCCGTTCCGGTCGAAAAGGCATAGATCAATCCTCCCAAAGCATTGCCCTCGTTATTATCCACAATGGCATCGGAAAAATCTATGGTATAAGTGGTATTGGGCCGCAAGGAATCGACCAAAGTGATGTTAATATACTTGCCCATTGAAACTATTTTTGGGGGTACAATCTGCGGAGGCGATACGATGACCTTTTCCGATTGCTTTTCCACTTTTACATTTTCATCGAAGTAGAGTCGCAGGTGCTTGGTGGTTACCCCCGTTGCTCCCTGTTGGGGCACGGCCCGAATCAATACGGGCGGAACTACATCGTAAGGTCCTCCTTCGATAGAAGCCATTTTGGCACATCCCCCCATTATGGAGAACAAAAATAGGCATCCAAGGATGAGACTGGTTAGGTATATTTTTTTAGATCTGTTTGCCATCTGATATCTCGTTTATGCGAAAGAGAGGTTTCCATCATCGGTAGGGGATAAGCACCACCTTTTCGCCTTGGACAAAGATACTAAAAAGTATTCCGCTCCGAGATGTGCCATAAGGGTAGACATACTTGTAGGGCCGTTTGACAAGGTTTCTGTGTATAACCATTTTTTTTGTACGGTTTAGTCAAATTTACCTAAGGTTGAAGTGGTCGGCAGATATTGGCAAAAACTCCTCGGAAGAGTTCGTTGTGAAGGAGGTATTTAACCTTTGGGAGATTATCTTGGACGGAATAAATTTTTTGAGGGAATTATCAGAAATTAGTTCCCTGCCATTCACCTAAAAGTAGGGAATTATTTGACTAAAAACAGGGAACTAATCACTAATATGAAAGAGGGTGTATTCTCGAGTGTGAAGCCGATCAGAAAGAGTAAGGAAGGAGAGCTGTTCCCGCTCTACCAAATGCTTTTTCCCGATGGGGAGAAGCTACGAATTTTTTGTTTTTGCCCCGGTTACACACGAAGTGTACACACTTTTTTTCCTCTTTCTTCCGTATCCTGCTCCAGATCGTTTATGCACATCCGTATGGGTGGCGTTTTGTGCAATCAAGGAATCGAAGAGAGTGCCAACGTTTTAGTTGTATATCCCCGAAGAAAGCTATTTTGTGCAGTCGAGAGGCAGAGGAAGGAGCCAACGTCTTAGTTGTACACGTCTAAAGAATGGTACATTGTGCAACAACCCCCTTTGCTTCCAATAGTTCTTTGCAGAGAAAAAAGAGGAGGCTGCATCATAACAGCGTATGACACAGCCTCCGGATTTGGTTATGTAAAAGTATTACAACTCGAGGTTATCCCTCTTGGTTTATTTCCTTTTGGAAGTTTGGGCTTTTTTTGTAGCGGATTTGTTACCCTTTAGAGAGCTTTTAGGCATTGTTTTTCCTTCGACCAATTGCAACTCTTTGATCAAACGAGGGCAGTTACCCCACTTATCAATCATAAAGAGAACATAGCGGATATCTACGGAAATAGTGCGTTGGAGTTCTGGTTCAAACTCCAAGTCGCCACTCATAGCCTCCCAGTTCCCGTCGAAAGCCAACCCTATGAGGTGGCCGTTTTTATCAAATACAGGGCTTCCCGAATTTCCTCCGGTGATATCGTTGTCAGAGAGGAAAGCAATGCGCAAATCACCATTCTCATCGGCATATTTGCCGAAGTTTCCGCTCTTAACCATCTTCAGTATTTCGGGTTGTACCGCAAACTCGTGGCTTGTGGGATCTTGCTTTTGCAAAATACCACGTTGCGTAGTGTAATAGTTGTACCAAGCTGCATCCTGTGGCGCATAGCCTTTGATAGAACCATAGCTCATACGCATTGTGAAGTTGGCATCACTCGGCATTTGTTTGTTGGGGAAAGCCAATCGAGAAGCAGCGAAGTATTCGCGTTTACCTTTCTCTATATCATAGATGTGCTTTACATATTCCTGCTGAACAGCCATTGCAGCTCCTAAAACAGAGGACATCAACGCAGCAGCCGGGTCGTTTTCCAAAGCTGCGGCAACTTTGTCGCCACCTTGTTTAAGAACTTCTTTGAGCTTGCTTTCGTATGGAACGATACTTTTGTCAAACACATAGTTGGCATAAGCCGTATAGTCTCCTCCGAATTTGGCGTCAATCTCGGTATAGACGGTAGGTAATTTTGCAGCGGGGAGGTTGTTGCGCAAAACTTTGAGCATCACGGGTAGTGTGGCACGATCTACTTCGGGGCTGTAATCTTTGTACTTTTCGTCCAAAAGCTTGATGTAATGGGCTTGGGCTTCTCCTGTGTTGCTGGCAGCCGCTACGGCATATTGGGTAAGGCGTACAATTTCGGTTCCTCCCAAGAGAGACTCAAAGATATAGTTGAGCTCCTTGTTCACTGTTCCGTAGGCTTTGTAAGCTTTTTCCATATCTGCCAAGAGGTTGGCATATTGCTTACGTGATCCATCGGCATTTACCCAACGAGTGAAAGCTGCTTCTTCTTCGCGTTTGCGTTCTACCAAGCTGAGGTTTTTGATGCCACGGTTCATACCGATGGAGTTTTTCCAGTAGTTGGCACTTTGGGCATATTTGCTGGCATATTTGATTCTAGTGGCTTGGTCAGCAAGCATTGCTTTTTGCCATACTTCCTGCTTGGCTCCACGAACTTCGATGCGGGGTGCATTTTCGTTGTTCATACGATCTTCTACTCCCCAAGAGGTGAGATAGCGGTCTGTGCTGCCCGGGAACCCAATGGTCATAGCGTATTCGCCCTCTTTGTACCCCTGAAGAGATACGGGAGAGAAATATACAGGTTTGTAGGGTTTGTTGCTGGCACTGTACTCAGCCGGGTTGTTGTTGGCATCAGCATACACACGAAATACAGAAAAGTCCCCAGTGTGGCGAGGCCACATCCAGTTGTCTGTATCGCCTCCAAATTTACCTACAGAACTGGGTGGCGCGAATACCATACGCACGTCGTTGAATACTTTGTAGATCACCACATAATACTTATTCCCCGCATAGTAGGGAGTAACTTCCGCCAGAGTGTGTTTGTCTTTGGAGTATTCGGCATTGATGGCATCGGAAAGCTCTTCAATTTTGTTGATTCTTTCTTCTTCGCTTTTGATTCCGGCAACCGCCTTATTGATGCGATCTGTTACATCGATGATGTTGCTGAGGTACTTTACCGAAAGACCGGGAATGGGTAATTCCTCGTTGAAAGATTGAGACACAAAACCGTCTCTGAGGTAATCGTGATTAACGGAACTTTGGCTTTGGATGCTTTCATATCCGCAGTGATGGTTGGTGAAAATCAATCCTTGGTTGGATACTGTGATACCGGTACAACCTCCACCGAAGATGACTACGGCATTTGCAATGGACGGTTTGTCCAAACTGTACAACTTTTCCAAAGGAACGTTGAAGCCCAATTCGCGCATACGTTCCACGTTCTGCTCGTTGAGTTCGTTGAGCAACCACATCCCCTTGTCGGCCTTAGCTGCGAAAATAACAGACAGAGCCGTTAAAAGGGAGATTAGTAATTTTCTAGTGAACATAAATTAGTGATTAAAATTATTATTTGAATTAGTTATTGTCTTCTATGATCCGAACCTTGGCGGCTTGGGTACGAGCCGAGAGCCAGCGAGAAAGTTTTTGTTTTTCCGTTGCCGACATTTTCCCTCCGGGAGTTACGGGATTGACCAAAACCAAAAGAACACTGTCTTGACCACGTAAGTATTCCACTGATGGCACTATGCGAGCCTTCTTTAGAGAGGGGAAGACAACAGGGAGTTCCCTATTGATGTCGCTGCCCAAGGAGGCATAGCGGTCGTAACCGGCAATGGTCATTTTGAGTGAATCTATCTCTCTGCTTTGTTTGGCTATAGTGGCCTGTGCATTTTCGTAGAAGTCTTGCAATACGGCTTGGCGCAATTCGCCCAAATCGGCTTGCTCTTGTTCAAACCCTTGGTGCACGGTGAGGCGCACATCCTTGAGACCATACGAGGGAAGTTTGGCTTGGGCACTATCTATTTGGGCCTGAGTAATTCTCTCTCCCAGCAAAACCACATCGAGAATCCGCACTGACCCCTCTTTGTAAAGATCTTTTTTTATTACTTGGGTGCCGGGAAACTTCATCTCCTTGAGAACAAAGTTTGCAGCGCGTTCACTTCTGTAAGAATCTCTTACCAATACGGAGCTGAGATAGATGCTGGGCAAGATGGTACAGATGGCGATGAAAGCAATGGTGCGTTTGATTCTAATTTCCCGTTGAGGGTCTAAGAACTTCTTTTTGGGGAATTTGAGCAATCGAGCCACGGCATAGGTGGCAAAGGCAATAAAAACAGAATTGATGATAAAAAGGTATAAGGCTCCGAAAAAGAAGTTCAATTGTCCCGAAGCCAAGCCGTAGCCTGCTGTACACAGAGGGGGCATCAAGGCAGTTGCAATGGCAACTCCAGGTAAGACTTGTCCTTTGCTTTTTGTACTCCCTGCAATAATGCCGGCAGCCCCACCCACAAATGCGATCAATACGTCATACATCGTAGGATGAGTCCGCCCCAAGAGTTCGCTCCCCGGTTGCGAGAGGGGCGATATGATGAAGTAGAGGGTGGCAGTAAGAATACTAAAGAGGGTTGCGATCACCAAGTTTCGTAGGGCTCTTTTGATTAGTTCAAAATCCATAATCCCCAATCCCAAACCAAATCCGATGATAGGACCCATAAGGGGCGAGATAAGCATTGCCCCAATGATAACTGCGGTGCTGTTCACATTGAGTCCGATGGATGCTACTAAGATGGCACAGATCAAAATCCACAGTTTGGTGCCCCTAAACTCAACGTCGGCTCTGAATTGTTCTATGATTACAGAGTCCGATTCTTTGTCTTTTCGGAAGTCGAGCAGGTCTCGAATCCATTTAATGAAAGCCTCTTTTTTGCTCAGCACCGCTTGCTCGTGCGCTTTCTTGTCCGTTATTTCAGCTGCCAAGCTCGTCTCTTGTTGTTGGGCTTGAGGAGCATCTGTCGGGCGGCTCTTGTTGGGTGAAGGGGATTGCTTTTGAGTTGATTCGGTAACTCTATTCAATGCTTCGGCGCCATTGCCCTCTTGTTGTTTGGCAGAATGGTGCAAAGGAATCGCTTGTTCCTGATTAGTTTCGGGAGAAATCTTTTTCAGGGAGGAGGCAATAGGTCGCGCAATACTCTCTTGTGGAGAAGAATTGCTCTTTTTGGGAGAATATAGAGGCGTTTCTTGTTTCATTTCGAATTATTTCAGCGGACTTTTGCGAAAATAGGAAATTTGTTTCAAAGCCGGCTCCTTGACAAGGATAACCAGAATAAACAATCCCATAATGAGACTATTGATAAAGAGCCTGCCCCAAATAGACACAACATAGGTTTGTGTAATCTCAATGAGGGTTGTTAGTCCCACGGCAACCAATAGGTAGAGGAGTGCCGGTCGAAGTCGGTAGGGGATGGGATAATACTTCTGTCCCAATAGATAGGAGGCAATCATCATCACCCCATAGCTGACTACACACGCCCAAGCGCAAGCCATAAAGCCGTACCGAGGTGCCCCCAATAGAATAAAGAGCAGAGTGAAGGCACAACCTAAGGTGCTGAGTAGTGCGCCCCAAATGGCTCTGTCTGTTAGTTTATACCAAATGGAGAGGTTGTAATAGATGCCAAAGAAGATTTCACCTACCATAACCAAGGGGACCACCTTTAGCCCTTCGATGTATGCCGGTGGAATGGTAATAATCACTTTAATCAGATCCAGATACGCCAAGACCCCCACGTAGATGAGCAATGACACTATTATGTAGTAGTGCATCACCTCGGCATAAACTTTTCGGTCTTGTGCGTCTTCTCCCTTTTTTTTCTTAAAAATGAACGGTTCGTAGGCGAATCGAAACGCCTGTGTGAACATAACAATCACAATGGCAATCTTAAATCCTGCGCTGTAAATCCCCAATTGATGGTTGGCATAATCCATATCATCGAAGATGTAGGGAAATAGAATTTTGTCTGCCATTTGATTGAAACTACCGGCAATACCCAATAAAACGAACGGTAGCGAGTAGCGTAGCATATTTCGAATAAGAGAAAAGTCAAAAGGTCCCTTTGCTGGGCGCATATCGGGGATTAAAACCAGCAGAAGAATGATGTTAGCTATCAAATTAGACACAAAAATGTATCCCACCCCATAGTCAGGTTGGTAAAACCAACTGATTGTTGAGGCCAAAGAACCTTTTATCAGCCAAGGGCAAAGAATGAGAAAGAAGAGATTTAACCCGACAGCCAAAAGGATATATCCCAGCTTGATGGCGGCAAATCGTATAGGACGGTTAGTGTGCCTTAGATAGGCAAACGGAATTGACGAAAAAGCATCTATGGCAACGATTACCATTAGCATTCCGACCAGTTCGGGAGTCGCTCCATAACCCATTTGCGAAGCAATAGGGTGTAGGAAAAGGAGTCCCAAAATTACGAAAACGGAGGAGGTGAATCCCAAACACCGCAGCGTGTTGGCATATACCTTGTGGGGATTGGGGCCTTTGTTTATAAATCGAAAGAATCCGGTCTCCATCCCATAGGTGAGCAAGATGAGGGCTAAGGCTGTCCAGGCATACAGATTGGTTACGATGCCATAATCTTTGGGAGAGGGAAGCCGATTTATGTACAACGGAAAGAGCGCCCAGTTGAGAAAGCGTCCCAACATATTGGCGATACCATATATAGCGGTATCTTTCATAAGTCCTTTGATACGTCCGGCCATAGCGGTGCAAAGGTAACCTTTTTTATCTTTTTGACCTTTTCGATTTTCTGCTTTTTGCTCATTGTGTGGGATTATAGGAAAAAGAGGTTTCTTTGTAGCCGAGGAAGGTTTGAGTTTATCTCTTCTGTTTTGTGGGGTTGTAGAGCTTTTTGTGGGTTGCTTGGAGAAAAATATAATTTGCTTGGACGGGAGAAAAATTTGCAGGGAATTATCGAAAATTAGTTCCCTGCAAATGGTGAATTTGTAGGGAACTAATTGCCCATTTTGAGGGAACTAATTTGAGGCAAATAAGGGGGCTGATTATGCTCAATGGGTTGGTTATGGCGAAAGGAGGCTTTCTCCGTTGTTTTTTGTTCAAAATACATCCTTTTTCAAGGTGCGTAGTATTCATACAAAATCATTACCTTTGTCGGTTGTGTAGCTTATATATAATATAGGTGTAAGAACCGAGTATCAAGCAATAACCCTTATGGAAAAAGTAATTAAGAGAGCCCTTATTTCTGTTTACCACAAAGACGGATTGGCGGAGATCGTGCGCCATCTGCATTCGTTGGATGTCGAAATCGTATCTACCGGAGGAACCAAAACTTTTATAGACGAATTGGGAATCCCTTGCGTTAGTGTGGAGGAATTGACCGACTATCCTTCTTTGTTGGGAGGGCGTGTAAAGACTCTCCATCCGGCTGTTTTTGGCGGTATATTGGCTCGTCGAGATGAACCCAAGGACTTGGATCAAGTGGCGACCTATGGCTTGGCTCTGTTCGACTTGGTTGTGGTCGACCTTTATCCTTTCCGGGAAACAGTCCTCTCTGGAGGAACTCCCGACGAAATCATCGAAAAGATAGATATAGGAGGAATCTCTCTCATAAGGGCTGCCGCAAAGAATCACAGTGATGTGTTGATTGTTTCGAATCGTGGTCAGTATGCTTCCTTGCTCAATATTCTAAAAGAAGGACATGGTGTAACAACCGATGCCGAACGGCGTCGCTTTGCTTTGGAAGCATTTGCTACGTCTTCGGAATATGACACAGACATATTCAACTACTTTGATGGGGGGGACCTGTCTTCGTTGCGCATCGCCACGGATACGGCAAAAGTTCTCCGTTACGGCGAAAATCCTCACCAGAGAGGTTTGTTTTTCGGGGATTTTTACAAGTATTTTGACAAATTGCAGGGGAAAGATATTTCGTACAACAATTTGTTAGATCTGTCGGCGGCTGTATCGCTCATTGCGGAGTTTCGTGTGCCTACCTTTGCAGTGTTGAAGCACAATAACCCTTGTGGAGTAGCCTCCAGAGATACCTTGGAAGAGGCTTGTCGCCTGGCTTTAGCTTGCGACCCGGAATCCGCTTTTGGGGGTGTTTTGGCTGCCAATAGAACCATAGATGTGGCTACTGCTCAACTCCTGGAGGGGCTATTCTTCGAGGTCTTGGTAGCTCCGGATTACGATAGCGAGGCGGTGGCTCTCTTGGCGAAAAAAAGTAAGCGAATCCTTCTTGTGCAGAAAGAGTTGCCGCAACAGCAATGGAGTATGCGCTCTTTGCTCGGAGGAATGCTGGTGCAAGAGCAGGATATGCTCACTGAGGGAGTTGCTGATATGGACTTCATAACAGAAAAGAAGCCGGTAGAGGACGAATTGCAAGACTTGGTCTTTGCCAACATCGTAGCAAAACATTGCAAGAGCAATGCTGTGGCACTGGTCAAAGACAGTTGCCTATGCGCCTCGGGAGTGGGGCAAACCTCAAGGGTCGCAGCCTTGCGTCAAGCCATAGAGAAAGCCAAAGGTTTTGGATTTGATCTTAGTGGTGCCGTTTTGGGAAGTGATGCTTTCTTCCCGTTTTCGGATTGTGTGGAGTTGGCCGCTGCCGAGGGAGTTAGTGCTATTATCCAACCGGGAGGGAGCATAAGAGATCAAGAAAGCATAGATGCTTGTAACCGATTGGGCGTATCTATGGTTTTGACAGGTAACAGACACTTTAGACATTAAGAAATTCAGAGTAAACTCGATAAGATGGGATTATTTAAGTTCAGACAAGAAGTGGCAGTGGACTTAGGAACTGCCAATACAATTATAACCAAAGACGGCAAGGTTGTCCTCGACGAGCCTTCGGTGGTCGCCTTTGATATGCGTACCAATGAAGTGATTGCCGTGGGGCGTGCAGCTCGAGAGATTTACGAGAAGGGACATATGCATATCCGTTCTGTAAGACCTTTGAGAGATGGTGTGATTGCCGATTTCAAAGCAGCTGAGCAGATGATTCGGGGAATGATAGGGATGATCAACAAAAAATCGCACTCCCTCTTTACTCCTTCGCTTCGTATGGTGGTCTGTATCCCTTCGGGCAGCACTGAGGTGGAAGTACGTGCCGTGCACGATAGCAGCGAGCACGCTGGCGGAAGAGATGTTTATATGATTTACGAGCCTATGGCTGCTGCTTTGGGAATCGGTTTGGACGTGTTGGCTCCTGCCGGAAATATGATCGTGGATATAGGCGGAGGTACAACAGAGATTGCTGTAATCTCGTTGGGCGGAATTTCCGTAAATCAGTCTATCCGAATAGCTGGAGACGAATTCACACGCGATATAATGGATTATATGAAGCGTGAACATAATATCCGAGTAGGAGAGCGTACTGCTGAGCAGATAAAAATCAACGTGGGCAGTGCTCTTATGGAGTTGGAAACTCCCCCCGAAGATTACCTTGTGACGGGCGCAGATATAATGGATACTTTGCCGAGAGAAATCCCCGTTAAGTACTCGGAAATAGCCAAGTGTTTGGATAAGTCGATTGTAAAGATAGAGATGGCCATCTTGAAAACGTTTGAAGAAACTCCCCCCGAACTTTATGCCGATGTGGCAAAAAGCGGAGTCTACTTGACCGGAGGAGGTGCTTTGTTGCGAGGATTGGCAGAGCGACTGTCTCGCCGATTTAAGATAAAGTTCAATGTGGCAGACGAACCTCTCCTTGCCGTGGCAAAGGGTACGGGAATTGCTTTGAAGCATTTGGATACATTTAATTTCCTTATCCACTAAGTTTTTAATGAAACTTTTTAGGGTGGGCCTTGTGTGAGTCTGCCCTTTTCTTTTTTCAGTGAATAAGTTTGTAGAACTTCTCCTCAAGCGGTCTCATTGGGTGCTTTTCATTCTGTTGGAGGCTGTGGCTCTTTCGTTCGTTTTCAATGGAAACCTATACCACCGGTTTGTGAATACGACGATGAGCAACGTTATTATAGGCGGCATCAACAGGATGGCTGCCAATGTACGTTCGTATATGCAGTTGAGAGAAGCCAACGAACAGCTATTGTCTCAGAATGCTCTTTTGGAAAACAAATATTTGGCACTCAAGCGAGCCGTTGAGTTTGCCCAAGCGGATACTGTAAGACCAAGGGTTTTGGTGGTCGATTCATTGCATTCTCCCATTGAGTTTGAGTATCGCACGGCACGCGTGGTTCATTCTTCCATTAGCGGAGTGCAAAATGTTATGACTATCGACAAGGGGAGTAAGGATGCCATTCGTCCCGGATGCGGAGTGGTTTCTGCTTTCGGGGTGGTTGGAATTGTTTCGGCTGTGTCGGAGCATTACGCCTCCATTATTCCTCTGATCAATTCCAAATTGAGGTTGAGTTGTAAGGTGCAGCATACTGATTATTTTGGAAATCTCTCTTGGCAGGATCCTCGGAGTAATAAGGCTTATTTGACGGATTTGCCTCGCCACGCCTCTTTTGTCCCGGGAGATACGATTCTAACAAGTGGTTTTTCTACCATATTCCCTCCCAATATGTTTGTGGGGATTATTTCCGGAAAGAAGGGAGCAAAAGCCTTTACCAACGTTAATAAGGTGCCGGTAAGGTTAGGAACCGATTTTGCCCGGCTCCACTATGTGTACGTAATAGTACAATCGGATTATGTCCCCAAGCCTTCCGATTTGCCGTCCCTTCCGTTGAGTTTGGCCGAATCCAACGGAGAGAGAGCTTCGTTGGAGATGTTGATACAGCAACCAATGCCAAATCCGGAACAATCTGTGGTGGGGCGTTCTTCGGTGGAGGATTCTGTTTCGTTGGTAGCACCGTCGGAATTGAACGGAACCAATGCAAGAGAGGACGACAAAAGAGGACAAACACAAGCATCCCCATCGAATACAAATACCCACGTGCATACCCCTGTCCAATGAAGTTACATATCCTATTGAGAGGCTTTGCCGTTGTTCTTTTGTTGCTTTTGCAGATTTGGTTTTTCAACTATATCTACCTTTTTCGGGTAGCTACCCCCTTTGTTTATCTTTTTGCCCTAATGATGCTTCCCATCAAGTCTTCGCAGACAATTTGCACACTGGTGGGAGCCGGTATTGGTTGCTTGGTGGACTGCTTTTCCGGCACTCCGGGAATTCATATGGCAGCAACCACTTTGGCCGGTTTTGTGCGCCCTTATTTTGTGCGCCCTCTGATTGATGCCGATACGATGCAGACCGAGGCTCCCTCGTTTCACGAACAGGGTAGGGGGTTGGTTGTAATTCTATTCTTATGGGTTCTGCTGCATCATTTTGTGCTGTTCTTTTTGGATGCTTTTCTAAACTTCGATCTTATCTATCTCGTCTTGCGTCTTATAAGCAGCGCGTTTTTCAGTTTTGCTTTTCTGATTGTCTTACAAATGTTCTTTTTGGAATATTCTGCCAAAAAAGAGCGTTGATGAATCTTTTCCGCTTGGTTTATGTCTCAGATAGGAATTAGAAAAAAGCAGAGGCACCACTATTTGCCTGCCTTTATCGCTATTTCTATTGTGGGAATCTATATCTTGAGGCTCTTCTATTTGCAGATTCTTAGTCCCGAGTACAAGGCCAAGGCTTTGAACAATGCTTTCTACGAAAAGGTGATCTATCCCGACCGAGGGGTTATCTACGACCGTAAGGGGCGTTTGGTGGTTTACAACGAGCCAGCATACGACTTGTTGGTGGTAGTCAAAGAGGTGGTCGATTTGGATACGATGGCTTTGTGTAGTTTGTTGCAAATAGATCGGGAGGCTTTGGACAAACGATTTGCCAATGTTAAGGATCGAAAGCTCAATCCCGGCTACTCGCCCCACGTGCCACAGCTCTTGTGGGGGCGATTGAGTGCTCAAGAGGCAGGGCGTTTTCAAGAGCAGTTGTACAAATTTCCTGGATTTTCTATGAGACCCCATTCCGTGCGTAGCGTGGCATATCCCAATGCGGCCCTTGTTTTGGGCTATATGGGGGAAACCAATGCTATGGAGCTGGAACGCGATAGTTCGCTGATGTTGGGCGAATATGTAGGAAAGAGTGGAGTGGAAAAGCAATACGACCCCGTATTGAGAGGGACCAAGGGAGTTGAAGTGCTTTTGAGGGATTCCAGAGGTCGAATTAAGGGTAGCTACAACAATGGAGAGTACGATAGACCGGAAAAGCAGGGCAACAATATCTATTTGTCTTTGGATATGGAGCTACAAGCTTTGGGCGAAAGTCTTATGCGAGGGAAGCGAGGTGCTATCGTTATGATAGAACCTGCTACTGGGCAAGTGTTGTGCCTGGTCTCTTCGCCCACTTATGACCCGGCATTGCTCTCTGGACGTTTGATGGGAAAAAATCACAAATTGTTGGAAGAGATTCCCGGAAAACCACTCTTCAATCGTGCCATACAGGGTACTTATCCTCCCGGATCCACTTTCAAAGTGGCTCACGCAGGGGTGCTTTTGCAAGAGGGAGTAATTTCTCCCCATACGCAATACACGTGCCACCACGGCTATCCTCGGATGCGAAATAAGCCGGCTTGCCACTCGCACGCTTCTCCTTTGAGTGTGGAGTATTCGATAGCTACTTCTTGTAATGCGTTTTATTGCTGGGGACTACATTACTTCTTAGATGACAGACGACGTTATCCGTCGGTTCAAGAGGCTTTTGAGGCTTGGAAAAACAGTATGGTTCGTCTCGGTATGGGCTACCGATTGGATGTAGACTTACCGGGAGAGAAGAGAGGATATTTGCCCAATAGTCAGGTCTACGATAAGGTTTACAAAAGGCGATGGAATTCCTCCACGATTATATCCAACTCCATTGGTCAAGGCGAAATCTTGCTCACCCCTTTGCAAATGTGTAATGTAGCTGCCATTGTGGCCAACAGAGGTTTCTATTATAAACCGCACGTGGTGAAGCAGATAGAAAACGGTTCGTTGGATACACTTTATACAACGATGCGTGATAGCGGAGTTCGGCAAGAGTATTGGGAGATAGTGGCTTCCGGTATGGCTAAAGCTGTTACGGGTGGTACTTGTCGGGTGGCCAATTTCGCTCCGGGCGAGATAGAGGTTTGTGGTAAAACGGGTACGGCCGAAAACCCTCGAGGCAAAGACCACTCCGCCTTTATCGGTTTTGCTCCGAGGTATAACCCCAAAGTTTGTATTGCCGTTTACGTGGAAAATGGAGGGTTTGGTGCTGTTTACGGAGTGCCCATCGGGCGTGTTATGATGGAGTATTACTTGCGTGATGGAGTTCTGTCCGAGGCAACCCGCTCCATAGCCAATAGAATCAGAAATCAATCAATACACTATTTGGATGCTCGCAAACAACGGTAAAAAAGAATCGCTTTGGAAGAGGTTGGATTATTGGACCATTGCTCTTTATCTTCTCCTTGTTTCGATAGGTTGGTTTCTTATTGTAGGGGCAAGTTATAGCTTCGATGAACCCGATTTGCTTGCGGGAGGAAGTCGCCCTATGATGCAATTGTTGTGGATAGGACTAAGCGGTTTGTTGGTGATGGCAGTGTTGCGTATTCGATCCGACATCTACGAGGTTATTGCCAAACCTATTTATTTGGCGATGCTTCTACTTTTGCTGGCAACTATCTTTTTGGCTCCCAATATCAAGGGATCTCATTCTTGGCTTGTGTTGGGGCCCATACGTTTGCAGCCTGCAGAGTTTGCCAAAATGACCACTGCTTTGATGCTGGCCCATACGATGAGCCGATATGGTTTTAAGCTTCAAGGGATCAAGAATTATTTATGGTTGTTTACCATTATTCTTGTTCCTATGGGAATCATTTTTTTGCAAAGCGAAGCCGGGTCTGCATTAGTTTTTGTCTCTTTCTTTTTGGTCCTGTATAGAGAGGGTATGACCGGATTCTTTTTGGGAGTTGCTTCGTGGGTTGTGATCTTGTTTGTCTCGGCCCTCTCTTTTAGCGATAAGATGCAAGGGGCAATTTCACTGGATTTGTTGGTCATCTGTACTCTGATTATGGTAGCCTTGCTGGTTTTGCTTGCTATGTATACGCGCAAAAACAGTGCTTTCATTCGTGTTGCGGTTTTGTGTGGGGGGATTCTTTTGTTGGGCTATTGTGCTTGTGTTTACTTCTTTCCGATGTTTAACTATGCTTATGTTCTGTTGGTAGCTCTTGTTGCTCTCATTGGCTATTGCCTTTTTATGGCAGTCAGGTTATATGCAGTCAAGTTCTTGGTTATAGCGGCAACAGGTATTTTTATGGGGCTCTTTTCTTTCTCTGTGGGCTATGTCTACGAAGAGGTGCTCAAACCACACCAACGAATGCGTATCGGGGTTGCTCTGGGGTTGGAGACAGATGTGCAGGGAGTCGGGTACAATGTAAATCAAGCCAAAATAGCAATTGGTTCGGGTGGTTTTTCGGGCAAAGGATTCTATGGAGCCACTCAAACCAAGTTGAAATACGTTCCCGAGCAAGATACCGACTTTATCTTCTGCACCGTTGCCGAGGAGTACGGTTTCTTAGGATCTGCAGCTCTTTTGTTTTTGTTTTTGGCTCTTATTTTGCGTTTGATGTATTTATCTCAGCGGCTTTCTGCATTTGGTAGAGTTTATGGGTATTGTATTGCCTGTATTTTGCTGATGCACGTATCCATCAATGTCGGGATGGTATTGGGATTGGTGCCGGTGATTGGTATTCCTCTTCCTTTTTGCAGTTATGGAGGCTCTTCTTTGTGGAGTTTCTCGCTGATGCTCTTTATTTTTTTGCGGATCTACGCTGACCGATGAGATTGAATCTCTGCCAATTTTGTAGCAGAAGAATTTCTTAATGAAATGCTCTCTATCTGACTTCCGATTTTGAGGAAATTACATTCCAATAGTTCCTCTGCGGTATTCGATTGTCCCCCGGTCATTGTAAATACACTCTTCAAGGGTTGGAAATTAATTCCCTACAAATCCACTATTTGCAGGGAACTAATTTTCGATAATTCCCTGCAAATTTTTGTTCCGTCCAAGCAAATTATTTTTTCTTCCAAGATATTTTGAACTCCGAATGTATCGGTCTAATTAGAACAGGAAAGAGAAAGAAGAATCTTAATCGTCATTACTTGGAGAAGATCTTTATCGAAACCAAAATCGGTCGGAGCTTATCGGACGCCTTGGCGAAGCTAATCGTCTAAGCAGGGCATATCACATTCTTTACCTATGGAGGGGCGGATAGCCGAAGCTATGCAGTATTGTGCGGTTTCGGCTATGTTGTACAAATTAGAGAGCATTGATGCGGATTTAAGATTGGTAGTCCCTTTGATAGAGAAAAGACAATGCAACTTAAGACGGCAAAAGAGAATCGATCCGTTTTTGGACAATAGAGAGAAAAGTGCAACCTTTACACTCCAATAGCTGTTAAGTTCAAAGTATGGATTACAAATTAACCGCATCGTATCGCCCTACCGGAGATCAACCTCAAGCCATTGAATCCCTCGTTCAAGGAGTGGAGGCAGGGTTGGCGGCACAGACCCTCTTGGGGGTTACGGGAAGTGGAAAAACATTTACCATCGCCAATGTTATCAGCAGACTGCAACGCCCCGTATTGGTTTTGAGTCACAACAAGACTTTGGCCGCTCAATTGTATAATGAATTTAAGCTTTTCTTTCCGGACAATGCCGTTGAGTACTTTGTATCTTATTACGATTATTATCAACCAGAGGCCTATTTGGTTTCTTCCGATACATATATCGAAAAGGATATGGCTATCAATGCTGAAATAGAGAAACTGCGCCTGCGGGCAACGGCTTCTCTGCTCTCCGGACGCAACGATGTGATTGTTGTTTCCAGTGTTTCGTGCTTGTATGGTATGGCCAATCCGGAGGCTTTCTCTTCCAAAATCATATCTCTTCGTGTGGGCTTGGAACTTCCCCGGGCCGACTTGATGCGGATGTTGGCAGAGTCTTACTACGTGAATAATAAGGTCGATTTTAATAGTGGCTCCTTTCGAGTAAAAGGAGATACTGTAGATATTTTTCCGGCAGTTGAGGGGTATGAGGGGGTGGCTTACCGCATAGAGTATTGGGATGATGAAATAGAGCGTATATCTGTTATAGATCCCATTTCCGGACAAAGCAAAGGGATGCAAGATACCCTTAATATTTATCCTGCCAATTTGTTTGTAACTACTCCGGAGCAGACAAACAGAGCCGTGGAGTTGATCAAGAAAGATTTGGACGATAGGGTAAACGAATTGGATCGGGAGGGAAAATTTTTGGAATCTAAACGTCTATATGAACGGGTTTCGTACGACATAGAGATGATCAAAGAGGTGGGGTATTGTTCCGGGATTGAAAACTATTCTCGTTACTTCGATGGTCGTACAGCCGGAGAGAGACCTTTTTGTCTTTTTGACTATTTCCCGAGTGATTTTATTTTGGTAATAGACGAGAGCCACGTTACAATCCCTCAGATAAAGGCGATGTACGGTGGCGATAAAGCCCGTAAGGGTTCGCTCATAGAGTATGGCTTTCGGTTACCGGCAGCAGCAGACAATCGCCCTCTTACTTTTGAAGAATTTTTGTCAGTAACTGGTCAGACTATATATGTCAGTGCCACTCCTGCAGAGTACGAATTGACCGAAAGTATGGGAGCTGTGGTTGAGCAACTGATCCGTCCTACGGGGCTGTTGGATCCCATCATAGAAGTTCGCCCCATTGCTGGACAGATGGACGATTTGATGGAAGAGATCACCCTCCGCGCCGAACGCAAAGAACGAGTGTTAGTAACCACCCTTACCAAGAGAATGGCAGAGGAACTTGATCGCTTCTTGGCTCGCAATGGAGTTCATTGCACCTATATCCACAGCGATGTAGATACTTTGGATAGAATCCGTATTATGGATGAACTAAGAAGCGGTGCCGTAGATGTCCTCATCGGGGTAAATCTTTTGAGAGAAGGATTGGATTTCCCGGAAGTTTCTTTGGTTGCCATTCTTGATGCCGATAAGGAGGGATTTTTACGCTCGCACAGGGCTTTGACCCAAACGGCAGGGCGTGCAGCCCGTAACCTTAACGGTAAGGTGATTTTTTACGCCGACAAGATAACGGACAGTATGAAACAAACGATGCAAGAAACCCAGCGCAGAAGGGAAATTCAGTCTGCTTATAATGAGGAGTATGGCATTGTACCGCAACAGATAAGCAAAAAGTCTTTGTCTACCTTCCAAGCCGAGGGATTCATCAAACCGGGAGAGGCTTCTGCATACGTAGAGGAGGAGCATACGGGGGCTGTTATTTCTCCGATAGAAGAAAATATGGCACCGGAAGCCCTCGAAAAACTGATAGAAACCACCAGAGCAGAGATGTATGCTGCAGCCAAAGAGCTCAACTTTATTTTGGCAGCACAGTTGAGAGACAATTTGCTCCGTATGGAAGAGCGATATTCAGCCTTGACAAAAAGAAAAAACTGATATTACTCTGTTTTATATTCTAAAGAACTATATTTGTAGATAGAAACTGTATAAGAAAATATTAACTAAAATTGAACGTTATTTCAAATGGGAAAATTTGTATCTGAATTCAAAGAGTTTGCTTTGAAAGGGAATGTGATAGATATGGCTATTGGTATCATTGTTGGTGGTGCTTTCGGAAAGATCGTAACCTCGTTGGTAAACGATATCATTATGCCTCCTATTGCGGCTTTCCTCAACACCGGTCAATTTGCCGAGCTCAAAGCCGTATTAAAACCTGCTGCAGTTGATGCTGTAACCGGAGAAGAAATTGCAGCCGTAACCATTAACTACGGCTCGTTCATCCAAAGTGTTTTGGATTTCTTAATTATAGCATTCTGTATCTTTATGGTGATACGTTCTATCAATAAGTTGCGTAAACCCAAAGAAGAAGCTCCGGCTGCCCCGGCAGAACCAACGGAGGATGTAAAACTTCTCACGGAAATTAGAGATCTTTTGCGCAAACAGTAATAGTGTAAGATTGTTTTTACTAGTACTCCCACAGGGTTTCACAAACCCCCGTGGGAGTAATTTTTTTCGGTCTTTCTCCCTTTTGAGAAAAACAAAGATATGTTACCTTCAAATAGAGAAAAGATGCATTCGATTCCTAAAAAGATTCGAATACATCTTTCCGATGAAGAGATTGATTAGTGCTCCGGGGCTTATCTAAATCTGTAACTAATACCCAGTTCAAGGACGGAGAATCCATAGCCGAGTTCGACAAAAGCCCCAAAGTTTCGCGAAAAATCGTATCGAGCTCCGAGGTATATAGAGTAGAATAGACCTCCGCGACTTTTAGAAGACTCTGTGATTACTATGTCATTACCCTTATTAACCAAAGTTGCCCCGTATTTTGATGCACTGCTAATAGTATAGCCCAAGAGAAGACCTGCATAGGTATCTAATTGAGGAACAAAATTGTAGTGAAATCCTCCGCGTACACCAAGACTGAAATTGGAATATTTGTACCCGGCAACACCCCAATTGGTACTAATCTCACTTCTTCTGCCAAAATATCCCGCATAAGCCCCTAAACTCAAAGAACTCTTTGCATCAAAAAGGCGATCCTTTACACAGTAGTCCAAACTCAAACGAATTGGAGGGAAAACAATTTTCTCATTGCTTGCGTGGTAAGAGGCCAGTCCAATACCAAATCCCATAACCTTGTCACCTTTAGAGAGGTTTTGTGCTTGGGCGCAAACCAAAGAAATGAGCATTGTTATCCCCAAAAGTAGTTTCTTCATTGTGTTTCCAATTTATTATTAATGTTCTACAACATTGAACAAAGGTAACGAAAATAACAATGCCCCATAAAAAGAGACTGCCCTCCTTTTGAGAGAGCAGCCTCCTATACTTGTAGTCTGCAAAAAGACTTTACGGCTTACTTTTTGATTCCCAACTTCTTTGCAATGGCAGCAGGGATGGCATCTTTGTGCAGTACAATGTTCATTGTGCGTCCGGCAACATAGTTCCAAGATGCATACCAAATACCCTTGTACTGACCGGCATCGCCCCAAGAGTTCTTAACGAGGAAGAACGGACGTCCGTGTTGATTTTTAGCCATACCGTAGATAACCATACCGTGGTCATCGGTTAGAGTATAGTTGTCAAAGCCATTTTGGCGGAACTCCTGTGTTGGTTCTATTTCGGGGCAATCGGCACTATATACAGTGCGACGAATTTCTGCCTGCTTATCAGAGTAGCTCAACCCTACCCAACGAGCTTGGTCCGAGCCCTTGGTTTCAATGGCTTCTACATCGGCAAGGACGGCAATCCCGTCACGAGTAAATCCGACTTCGCTTACATCAGCACCCCAAGCAATGGGATAACCCTTTGCAATAGCATTTTCCATAACCTGCATCAATTCGGCAATAGGAAGGTTGTAAGAAGATGACCAGCGCCAGTTGTCCTCTATTTCCAGGGCAAAAGGAGCATAGAATGGGTGGTGTGTGTAGCTAGTCAAAGAAATATAGTCATCGGCATTCAAACCTAAAGATTGAGCAAATGTTTTGGGAGTGTACTTTTTCCCGTTGTAGGTAAATTCTTTGGGTTCCTCACCCAAGTAGGCATCAATCAAGGCATCGTATCCTTTGCTCCAAGCAGAGGAAAGACGACCATTGGGATTACCTACAATAGCATCAACGAAAGCTTTGGCTGCATCGGCAACTTCATTGTGAGCGTTGCGAGAGGTCCCGTAACCCAAACCGGTCATTTCGTTTTCTGGCACGGCACCGTAGTGTTTCAGTACATAAATAACATCGTAGAAAGAACCTCCTTGACCAAAGTTCAATTTGCCGTGCATACGTACATAGCGACGTCCTTTGTCCTTGTAACTCTTGCTTACAACAAACATATCGGAGAGGTCAATTTCCGGCTTTCCCATACGAAGTAGCTCGGCTTCAAGAAACCCAGTGGTAGAATAAGACCAGCAAGTGCCACTGTTTCCTTGGTCTTTTATGGAGGTAATGGGCAATTGTTTGGTGATTGTGAATTCGTTGTATTCCACAGATTTGGTGTCTTGAGCACTCAAAGCTGTACCAAAGAAAAGGGCCGCAAAAGCAACGGCAGAGATAAATCTAAGTTTACGCATTTGATTTTTTTCGTTAGTAAATTGTTACTTAATTGGTTTCTTCTTGACAAAGATAACTATTTGGGGGATTATTTCCTTTAGAACAGAGCCTTTTGAGACATATTGGAGGCATTTGATGAGAATTTACCCTAAAAAACAGGTGAGAACCTGAAGAAATTAAGGGAGTCGTTAGACTGAAAGCAAAGAGAAACACGATGGGAAGATCTACAATAGTAGAAATTAAAAGAAGTCGTTAGACGTTTCATATCGTAGCATAATTATGTATGCATCTACAATAGTAGAAATTAAAAGAAGTCGTTAGACTCGATGACTCCCAAGGAAGGCATAACGCCATCTACAATAGTAGAAATTAAAAGAAGTCGTTAGACATTGAGCCTGGAGAAATCCTTATGGATATCTACAATAGTAGAAATTAAAAGAAGTCGTTAGACAAACAAGAGGAGGTAGCCGCTCTTGAACGGATCTACAATAGTAGAAATTAAAAGAAGTCGTTAGACGACCACAACGAGGCGAAGAGGATTCTATCTACAATAGTAGAAATTAAAAGAAGTCGTTAGACCTCAGAACCATCCTTGGCATTGACTGTATCTACAATAGTAGAAATTAAAAGAAGTCGTTAGACTTGATCGCTATAGATTAAGTTTTTTTCAATCTACAATAGTAGAAATTAAAAGAAGTCGTTAGACAACATTGTTTTCGAGCCAAACTATCAAGGTATCTACAATAGTAGAAATTAAAAGAAGTCGTTAGACTTAAGGGTTGTGTTTGCCCCCTTGCTTTATCTACAATAGTAGAAATTAAAAGAAGTCGTTAGACCCGAACCCAAGACGCCGCCGGAGATTAAATCTACAATAGTAGAAATTAAAAGAAGTCGTTAGACCCAAGTACCACGCCTGACCGCCACCACTCATCTACAATAGTAGAAATTAAAAGAAGTCGTTAGACTGGCGCGGGTCTGACCCCCTACGCTCAAGATCTACAATAGTAGAAATTAAAAGAAGTCGTTAGACTTTAATTCTGTATTTTTCACTCCAAATTGAAATCTACAATAGTAGAAATTAAAAGAAGTCGTTAGACTGATAGGAATTCGGTTGTTCTTATATCTGAATCTACAATAGTAGAAATTAAAAGAAGTCGTTAGACCATAATGCCGCGAACAGCCAGATTCAACAAATCTACAATAGTAGAAATTAAAAGAAGTCGTTAGACGAGCAAGCGGATATAGTGGAACTCAAAAATCTACAATAGAAGAAATTAAAAGAAGTCGTTAGACTACTTAATGCCATTATCAACAAGGGGCTGATCTACAATAGTAGAAATTAAAAGAAGTCGTTAGACCTAAAAATTTTCCATTATGACGGATATTATCTACAATAGTAGAAATTAAAAGAAGTCGTTAGACGTTGTGCTATATATTCCAACGAATAGCCATCTACAATAGTAGAAATTAAAAGAAGTCGTTAGACAGAAAAGCTCTTATCGGAGATTGCCGAATTATCTACAATAGTAGAAATTAAAAGAAGTCGTTAGACTATCCACTCTTCCACAGGCTGCGCCGGATCTACAATAGTAGAAATTAAAAGAAGTCGTTAGACCGCGAAGATGAGCTCTACCAACTCAAGAACATCTACAATAGTAGAAATTAAAAGAAGTCGTTAGACTTAGAATCCCTTTCCCGCTAGCAACAGAATATCTACAATAGTAGAAATTAAAAGAAGTCGTTAGACTCTACCTCTGCAAAGGTAGTATATAATTAGATATAAACCAATGATTTACGGAATTATGTCAAAGAACTCATTACTCCCCCTTCGTGATAGAGAAAATTCTATTGTGTTTGTAGTTAGGGAGTTACGTTTTTTATATGTCTTATAGAGACCAAGGTTTGTAGTTAGAGGTAGACTATATCTACATCTCTATGAATGGCGTTGCCATATTTTTTTAGTTTTACGGTGGAAACGTCGAAGATAATAACACTGTCTTCTCCTCCAAATTTTTTAGCGAACTGTTGTTCTATTTTTATAGTTAAATTTTCTAATACCCTGTTGGTGTTGTTTACCTCGTATACAGAGTATTGCAGTCTAATGGCTCCATTTTTTGTGAGCATTTTAGAAAAGCGACTTCTGAGTAAATTGTCACTGATGTCGTAACTAATAATAAGCATATTAGATAAGGAATTGAGGGTATTGTGTTACCGATTTTCTTTGCATAAAACAGCGATAGTAGGATTGCACATATCCGAATATTTCGTTCTTGTAGGGAATAAGAACGTCAAAAAAGACCTTTTGATATTCACTGTTTCTTTCCCTTTTGAGTAGGTATTCCCCTTTTCGGAGATCAAAATCTTTTTCGCTGAATTGCTTTCTGTTGAAAGCCGTTCGCACGGTCTTGTCTATTATGCATCTGAATGGCTCCATAATGTCGCATACGAGAGATTTTCTCTTAAACCATAAGCGATGCAAAACTCCAATGTAGAGGTCAAACCCAAATAACCTTAGGAAGCATTCTATGTAATTGAATAGTATTGTGTACCCTATATCTAATGTAGCATTGACAACATCGCATTTAACACGAGGACGTCTTGTTTCCCAATTTTGCATTTGAAAGAAGGCTGCAAAGAAATCTTTCGAAGCAGCTCCCTCTATGCCCATCAATTCTGTATACAGAGAGCAAGAATTGATGAGAGCCAAGAGAGATTGACATCTTTCAATTGCCAATAAGGTTAGAGGATCTTTTTTGCGAGTATCCACCAAAGCTTTTACTTGATTACGAATTTTGTTTGCAACAATCACTTTGGCAATGGTCAGATCGTCCTTTCTTACTAGATATTGTCTTTGGCGGAGTAGGTAGTTGGCCTCAGCAGAGTTGCTCCAAAAGAACACGGGGCGCAAATTGGGTTTCATCACAACCAGCGCTACTCCATATTTTTTGCATTTTTCTATGAGAGGGGTGGTAACAGTAATGTGTCCAACCACAAAGAGTGCTAATATTTTTTGGAAGGGGAGCTTGGTCAGAGTTTTACTTTTTCCCGTCTCTTGACTTTTTTCTTCCAAGAGCAGTTCTCCATTGCTTACGCACAGATTGCGCTCTTGAATACAATTAACAACGAATATGGTTCTGAATTTTATGTCTTTATGAGTAAACATTTTCTACGTCTGTTTTGTCACATAGATTACAATAGATGCAGTGCTGACATTTATTCGGATGGGTGGTAATGATTTCCGATGGTTCGTAGTTGAAGAATTTGTTGATGAAGGCCTCAAAGTGTAGTTCATCCTCGAGGGTTGGCAGGGGTATTGGAATCGTTTTGTTGGTAGAAATTTCGTAGAAAGCAATAGACTCCACCTCATATCCCATTTCTTTTAGGCAAAAATATTGTGCCCATAATTGGTATATCTGCCCTTGATAGATTTTCTTGAGTTGATATTTACGTTCTATTAGTTTTTTCTCTTTTTGTTTATAGAGATCGATTTTACCCATTAGGTGAAAGCGTTCCGAAAAGACGGGCAGTGCCAAAATATCGTCTTTTTGAGTCGATGAGGTTTTGTGGTCGGTAGCCTCGTGTGCCAAGCTCCCTCTTACTTGTGGGGCGGCTTGATACAACTCCTGCTCCGTACTCATATATACATTGTGCAAGTATATTGAGTACGGGCAGAAGATAAAATCGTTGAGTGTGGATATATGGATATAATCAATCATTCGTATAGGGCTTCTCTTGCACAAACGATAGCCACTCTTTGTTTGAAATTGCCAGCTTGACTTTTTCCCCTTCAGGAGTATCTCGCATTTGGCGCAAAGCCCATAGTCCTTTCAGAGCGATGTGATAGGCTCCGTTGGCATCGGCATCTTTGGGTAATACTTCTCTATTATTTCTACTGTCGAAGAACTCTCCATTTGCATCTGCCACCGGTGACACAATATAGTCCTCCCCGGTATCTTTGCGACTATTGCGCATCTGCAAAGTCAAACCTATTAGCTTCAAAAGTCTGACAAAGAAGTCCTTCTCTGTTTGATTTTCAATGGAGATCTTGAGGTCTTTTCCTTCTGTGAAGTCAATGCCATATTCTTGGAAGAGTTTGCATAGCTCTGGTGAAAGATAGACCTTTTCATAATCCCATTGGTTGTTCTTTTTGGGGTTTCTAAATGCTCCTATCCGCTCACTATGAGTACACAAAGTCCATTGGGTGCGACTCCCTTCCGCTTTTGATGTAAAGTCTCTGTAGTCGAAATCAAATTCGAACCACTCTTTTTGGGGGTTATATCTTATTGACTTGAATTTACTCAAGAATGTTTTGGATTTCTCCACACTTTCGTACCGAATATTGAAAAGGCACACAAACCCTGTTAGAGGATCTATTTTGCTTGTATTCCAAGCCGGAACATAGAAGAGCAATCCATTTTGCTTGCCCATATCCCTAAAGCTTTTGAAAGGAGCAGTAAACTGATATGCTTTTAGTATTCCGCCTTCTTTATATGTATCTATATTTTTGAATACAAGATAGTTGAGCTTGTCTATCAATTGTTTTTCAAATTGTTGGTAAACGGAGCTTTCTACCTTTTGTCTTCCTTGCTTAAATCCCATATTGAGATCTTCCAAGGCAACTATGGCATTGTATTTTACCATCAATTGGGTTATTTGGTGCACTACCTGGCTCAAATATCCTTGCTTGAGTTCTTTAATCCCCTCAATAGTCTGCCAGTTTTTTCGTTCTTCCTGTCGCAGAGTATCTCTCTTTTCCAATAAGGCGTGGTAATCGGTTTCAAATGTGAAGTTATTAGAGTTGTTGCCCGGGATATTTGAGACAATTTTGTTGAGAGATTGCTGTAGTATAATTCGGCCCTTTCCATCTATGACGCAGAGGTATAAGAGATGTCTTTCGCCTCTATCAATTCCTATTACACATAGGTCTTTATTGTCTTTGACCAATTTATGTACCATTGAATTGACTCTATCTCCTTGGGTGCTTTTGAAATTCATTGTAATGGGCACGTGGAACTGAAACTTATCCACCGTGTATCGCCTGTCTTTGATCAAGTCGTAACCAAAGAGACTCTTCCCACTTAAAATCTTTTTATCTATTTCGATGTTGGCCGGGTGCGTCGGTCTGTCATTTTTCAAACTCCTTTTACGGAAAAATAGTTCGGCCTGACCGTTGAGCTTATAGACTACGTTGGCCAAGTTGCGTTCGTCAAAGAGCATCTTCCAGTACAAAGTGTGCAAGTTGGGTGCTCCCTTACTCTTGGGCGAGAAATCTTTGTTATAAATCTGAAATAGATAGAGTTTCCCCTCTTTAACTAAAGAGTGAATGTATTCTTCGGAAATATTTCTAAACGAAAGTTTGTAACCTTGGCTTTCTACTTCTTTGTAGAAAGCGGATATGTCTTCGTAAGAAGATGTATCTGAGAATTTGAATTCAAATTTGCTCCAGTCTTCGTGCGCTTCGATCGATTTTTTGAAATAGTCAATGAGATTGTGTAGATCTGCGAGATTGAAGTTGTCTCCCTTTTTATGGGTTCCTTGTGCATAATTTGCTTGCAGTGTAGCACTTGGTTTGAAGGTCTGAACCCCTTTTTGAGACAAGAACACTTTGGGTAGCATTTTATTGGGGCCGGGTAGGAGTTTGTAGTCCATCTTTTCGTAGCAAGGACCGCTACAAGGAAGCTGTTCTCGCTCAAAGCTCTTGTTGTGCTTTTTGTGCATAATGGCAAGATAGTAGTTTCCTTCCTTGCGTAAGATAATGGCACTATTGTCTTTTTCCTTATTTCTGTCCCATCCGTTGAGCAGAGTGGAGTTCCCAAAGTTGAGCTTGACCTTTTGGGTTGAATAGGGTTTGCGGGTGAGGTAGTTGCGTACTTTGTTATAGAGTGGAGTCAGGAGGTCCAAAGAGTTCCAAATGTAGTCGAGCTCGCCGTAAAACTTTTCGTCCTTAGCTGCCTCTTGTAGACCTCCCAGGAGAGGTTTAACGAAGTGTAACAGGGCCATTGTTCTATCTAAAAGGTCCTTGATGAGAGCTACTTTTTCTTTGTTTTGGATTAGTTCATTTTCTGTAGTTACTTCCGTTGTTAGCAATTGCTGAGCTTCTTGGTACGATAGGGTAATGGCTTCGATAAGCGTGGTGGGTGAGCCACCGATATTTTCTTTTTGGGGTCCCAATTCGGCAAAATATTTCTCTATGCAGTGCTCTTTTTCCGGGTTTAGGGCAGCAATACACGTTTGTAAATGGGCTATACTAAGGCTTTTTTCTCTTTCAAGAGCTTGGCTCCTTTTTTCTTCATATTTGGCATTTTGTTTCTTAGGAGCAACGGAACTATCGTAAAACCTCTCTCTCGCAAGGTTAATTGTACTCCAATCTCCAAATATCTTTTTTGAGATATTGGTTAGTTGGGTGTCATTTTTCAGGTATATGCGATTCAGATCATATTCGTTGATTGAAGACATTAGCAACCGAATTCGTTCAAGAATGTCATTGTTGATGTGTTGGTAATACTCTTCGATGGCAACTATCAGTTCGCGGTCATTATTGAAAGCTTCGGGTAACCAAGAGAGTTGCTCTCGGTCGCTGAGAATTTGTTTATGAAGAGGCTTGAAAGATGGAAGGCGCTCTTCGCGGCTTCTTTGCTGATTGTATAGATTGATGTGCTCATTGAGCCCTTTGAGTTCGGTTTTGTCTTTTTTGACAATTTTCCCTATGACAGCATTGTATAGTTCTATACCTTTGGCCGACAATGCTTGGGTATAGTAATCTAATGAAAATAATTCTTCAAGGCTCTTTACATTCATATACCCTTCTTGGGCAAAACTGTTGTAAATACTTTCCAATTCCTTACACAGAGGTTCTTTGATCTTTTGGAAGATAAGAAGGTTGTCTATGAATTTGGGGAGATTGTCGTGGATGAGGCGGTAGCCGATAGCTGTTGATTGAGCCTCTTCAGAGTAAATGTTTTTTCTATTCTCGTGAAACCCAACAAAATAGGAAGTAAATCCCTTAAATTCGGACAGGAGAGCTTGTTCTTCTCTTTTTTCTGTGAATGAGGGAAGGATATCTTCGATTAATTCTTTGCCGAATAGGTGTTTATAGGTGTCTCCCTTGGGGTCATTGTTTGGATCTATTCCTTTGGCAAGAGCTTTAACAATCAGTTTTCGAAGTTGAGTTTGGAGGTTTTCGAACTCTTTTTCCTCTTGGGGAGATTTTTTGCTCTTTCGGTAGAGATCGGAAAAAAGGTGAATCTTCTGGGTGATTTCTTCCCCAATCTCGGAATCACAGACTTTATCTAAAGCTAAATCGATGAAGTATTTGTGGTACTTGTCTATGATTTTCTTTACTTTCAGATAGCTCTCGGCTCGATTTTGGTCTTCTTCGAGAATTTTGGAGTTGTGGATATTTGCCAATGTTTCATTTACCGGAATCAATTCAAAACGAAGAGTTTTGCTAACCGGGTACAAATTGGTAAGATCTTTGAATAGATTCATAGTGGGTATTTGTGAATAAAATGAAATTTATGAGTTCAAATATAGTCAAAAAAGAGATTTTATCCAATTTGCTTCTCTGAATATTACTGTTTTTTGGGGAGGAAAGTGGTGGGGCGCAATTTCCTTTCTATTTGAGTGCCGTACCTCTTTTTGAAAAAGGTTGGTAGTGGAGGTAGAAGTAGCAGAGGAAAATTTGTTTGGAGAAAAAATATTTTCTCTTGGACGGAACAAAAATTAGTAGGGAATTATCTCAAATTAATTCCCTCAAAATCAACGAAAAGTAGGGAATTATTCCGGCATTTGCAGGGAACTGATCTGCGATAGATTAGGATAGGTTATTTTGTTTTCCCCTTTTTGGAGAAATCTCTGTTCTCGGAAATCTTAGATAGTGAGAAATAAAAAGGCAACAGACGCCATTGAGGTCTGTTGCCCGTTGTTCTCTTTTTGGCAGAAGATTCTGCTTGGTGTTTGCCTAATCAGTGACGAACTAATACTCGAACCACTTTAATGGCTCCGTTTGGCTCTGTTACGCGCACAAAATAGGTTCCGTTCGGAAGAGTTGAAGTAGAGAGAGAAATCACTCCTCCCAGCGAAGAGGTACACTCTATTTGGCATCCTCTTATGTCGAATAGGACAATTGTTGCCGGGTTTTCTGTTGCCACGAAGATATTCTCGTGAGTTATGGTCGGATATACAGAAACGTTCTCTGCTTGGGGTAGGTGAGAAATTCCAACCGTTCCGTCCAATGAGATGTGCAAGGCATCCAAACAGACGTTTCCCCGATTGAGAAGTCTGGCTTCGTGGACAAAGGCAAGAGTAATTCGCTTTCCTCTAAACTCGGATAAGTCGATTGACTCGTGCTTCCATCTTCTGTCTGTGGAGGCGGTCAAACCTTTCTTGAGCTCTCGGGTAAAAGCATTTGGATCGTAGGTTGAGGTAGTCGAGACTAATACCCGATAACTATCGAACGGAGCTTCGAAAAAAGAATTGGTGGCAAAGAAGAGGGTTGGTTTGGGGGCATTGGCAGGGATATTCAGCACCGGAGAAAACAGCCAATCCTTTGGTTTAAGGTTATCCCCGAAAAACTCTATCCCCTTGTTACCTTGTTTGATAGAGGTTGGGCGGAAAGTCCACGAAACAAGGTACCCTGACGAGTTGTATCCCCAAAGAAGAGTCTGATCCGGAGAGAATCCCACACGACTAAACATTCCCTGAATGGGGTCCCACGAGAAAGGATCGCCATCCAAACTAAGCCTACGCCATTCTTGTGCAGGGAAAAGCTCTTCCTCAAAATCGGAACTCACCGGAAATTGGGTGACATTGATGTCTTTAATTACGTAGTTTAATTCTTCTCGGGTACTTCCATTGGTATTGGATATTGTGAGGGCAACTTTGTAAGTACCGGGCTTGCTCCATACGACCTTCGGTTCGGCTTCCTTTGAGGAGGTTATATCCGCCCCTTCGAATTCCCATTGGTATCCGGTGATTCCGACACCAGAGAGACAAGTTGCTTTCCAAGCCACGGGTTCATTCGTATAGCCGAATTCCAAAGTTTGAGCCTTTACTGCAGTAGGAGCATCTTTAGGAGACGGGATGTCGCTGAGCACTTTCTCAAAAGCGGAAGAATTAAAAGTTTTGTATCCTTCAAAAAACTCGAAAGCATCCATATACTGCCCCGTTGGCGCCAAAAGCAATAGGGTGGGGTAGTCTGTGATGCTAAGTCCCAACTCGGCTGCCAGGTTTTGATCACTGATAATTGAGTAAGGAACTTCCGTCTCCGTACCATATTGAACTGCCCAATTCTTTTTGGGATTCTTTATTTTTTCGACCGGTGCTCCTTCGTTTTCTACCCACAGAACTACCAGATCTTGCCGTTTTGTCCCTGTGGGACCGAATAGCTGGTGTGCCTTTTCTAACAAATGATTCTGATGCATAGTCCAACAATAGACACACCACGTAGTGGAAAAGTCAATGAGAACCTTTTTTCCTTGATCAAGCAATCCTTGAATGTCTACTTCATTGCCTCTAATGTCCTTGGGCTTGTAGTGGGTGCGCTTGAGATTTTTCCAGTCGTAACTATTGTAGGCTCGGAATGTTCCTGTTGGGGTCGGTGTTGAGATTTCCTTGGATTTGAAATAAGGTTGTGCATATGCACCGCCCCAAAGAGTTAGAGTCACCAAGCTCTGTATAAGCCATCTTTTTACCATAGATTGGGAGTACGTTGATTGTTGAGTAATCTGTTTGTTTGCCTATTTTTACTTTAGGGTAACCAAATGATCGATGTTTTTCTATTCTCTCAATTGTTATCTGTGCAAATGTACTCTTTTATGGGGGAATGGGGTTTGTTGTTCCCTATTTTCCCTGTCGTTCTATTTCTTTTACCGGACAATTTAGCAAGGAAGTGGGCTTCGCTTTATTCCTTACCAGACAGAAAAAACTTTGCGACAAAGACAAATAAAAAACATAAGTGTCAATTTGGCAGCAGGGAATAAATCCGTTAGAAGGGAAATATTGTGGCACGGTTATTGATCGATATGCGACGGAAATGTTGGAACCACCAACCGAAAAGTTGAATTAGAAAACAAAATATATACAACTATGGGAAAGATTATTGGAATAGATTTGGGTACGACGAACTCTTGCGTATCCGTACTTGAAGGAAATGAACCTATCGTAATTGCCAACAGCGAAGGCAAACGTACCACTCCGTCCGTGATAGGGTTTGTAGACGGAGGAGAACGCAAAGTGGGAGATCCGGCCAAGCGTCAGGCGATCACGAATCCCACCAAGACCATCTACTCTATTAAGAGGTTTATGGGCGAGACTTATGATGCCGCAGTAAAAGAGACAGACCGTGTGCCATTTAAGGTGGTAAAAGGAGATAACAATACTCCACGGGTAGACATCGATGGTCGTTTATACACACCGCAAGAACTCTCGGCTATGATCTTGCAAAAGATGAAAAAAACAGCCGAAGACTATCTGGGACAGGAAGTGACCGAAGCCGTAATTACAGTACCGGCATACTTCAACGACGCGCAAAGACAGGCTACCAAAGAGGCCGGCGAGATTGCGGGGCTTACGGTACGTCGTATCGTGAACGAACCCACAGCCGCTTCCTTGGCGTATGGTCTTGACAAATCCGACAAGGATATGAAGATTGCCGTTTTCGACCTCGGAGGAGGTACGTTCGATATCTCTATCCTCGAATTAGGAGATGGCGTTTTTGAGGTGCGCTCTACCAATGGAGATACTCACTTGGGAGGTGATGATTTTGACCACGTAATTATAGATTGGTTGGCAGAAGAATTTAAAAACGATGAAGGCATCGATTTGAGAGAAGACCCTATGGCACTTCAGCGACTCAAAGAGGCTGCTGAGAAAGCTAAAATAGAGCTCTCGTCTTCTACCTCTACGGAGATCAACCTCCCTTATATTATGCCGGTGAACGGAATTCCCAAGCACCTGGTCAAAACGTTGAGTCGAGCCAAATTTGAACAGCTTGCCGACAAGCTTATTCAGGCGTGTGTGGCTCCCTGCCAGCAAGCTCTTAAAGATGCGGGTTTGCAAGCATCTGAAATAGACGAAGTAATCCTCGTTGGAGGTTCGACTCGTATTCCCGCTATCCAAGAGATTGTACAAAAGATCTTTGGCAAAACTCCTTCCAAAGGAGTGAACCCCGACGAAGTGGTGGCTATTGGTGCTGCTATCCAAGGTGGGGTGCTTACCGGAGAGGTAAAAGATGTATTGTTGCTCGATGTTACACCTCTTTCTCTTGGGATAGAAACGATGGGAGGAGTGATGACCCGACTTATCGATGCGAATACAACCATCCCCGTTAAAAAGAGTCAGATCTTCACGACTGCAGTAGACAATCAACC
The DNA here is from genome assembly GCA_023396255.1 of Bacteroidota bacterium. Taxonomy (GTDB): domain Bacteria; phylum Bacteroidota; class Bacteroidia; order Bacteroidales; family Porphyromonadaceae; genus Porphyromonas. Next base: position 1,659 of record JAEWWU010000005.1, on the reverse strand, counting down.
CTCTGTAGAGATTCACGTTTTGCAAGGAGAACGCTCTATGTCCAAAGACAATAAGAGCATTGGTCGGTTTAATTTGGATGGCATAGCTCCGGCTCCCAGACAAGTACCCCAGATCGAAGTGACTTTTGACATTGATGCCAATGGTATTCTCAACGTTACGGCGCAAGACAAGGCAACGGGTAAGCAGCAAAATATTCGTATCGAGGCTTCGAGCGGACTTTCCGATGCCGAAATTGAACGAATGAAAGCTGAAGCACAAGCCAATGCCGATGAAGATAAGAAAGCAAAAGAGCGTATTGATAAGATTAATGAAGCTGATAGCTTGATCTTCAATACCGAGAAGCAACTCAAGGAGTTGGGAGACAAACTTTCTGCCGATAAGAAAGCCCCCATTGAAGCTGCACTCGGTAAACTCAAAGATGCTCATAAGGCGCAAGATCTTACGGCCATCGATACGGCTATGGATGAGTTGAACAAGGCTTTCCACGCAGCCAGCGAGGAGATGTACAAGAATACCGGAGCTCAACCGGGAGGGGCTAATCCCTCAGATTTTTCCGGAGGAACGGCAGACAGTTCAGCAACCAATAACTCTTCCGCACAGGATGTTTCGGATGCCGATTTTGAAGAAGTGAAGTAATTCTGCTCACAAACGAGCACCAAACAAATAGTAAATAGCAGTAAGATAGCAACTTACTGCTATTTTTATTTTTGACAGTTTCTCTTATTTCTTCGTTTTCTATTGATTTTAGTTGTATATATTGTACCATATTTGTGCTGCGACTTATTAATGTATAAGGTGCGACTTAAATAAAAATAGGACTTGATTATCAGATAGATAAGAAAAACGTATGCCAGCTGCAAAATTTCAGATTGAGCGAAAGTGTGAATGGTGTGGGAGGGTCTTTCTTGCCAAGACAATCACATCGAGATATTGTTCTATACAATGCTCAAGGTCTGCGTATTCACAAAAGAAGCGAGAGGAAAAGTTGGAAGAGCTGCGACGAGAGAGGGCCGCAAAGGTCCCCAAGGATCAACTCTACCTCTCTATCTCCGATGCCATTGCTCTATATGACGTTCACAGAGATACGCTATACCGCCTCATCAGAAGTAAGGCTCTCCGAAGTTATAACTTGGGAAAAAGGATGACTCGCATCTGTAAAGAGGATTTAGAACGCAACTTCAATCTGAGGCCTATTGATGAGCAAAAGTCGAGAACAAGAAGTGAGGCTAAACTCTACAATCTTGAGCCAGAGTATTGTTACACGATCGGTGAAATAACAGCCAAGTTTGGTGTCACGGAAGGGACGGTATATAAGCATATCAGAAAGTTTTCCATCCCCATAAGGCAGATTGGTAATTATGTCTATGCCCCAAAGTCAGAGATAGACCAACTCTACAAATAACCTTAGATACACATGAGAAAAGAATTACATAACACGAAAGTAACTGTGCGACTTCGCAAGAGTGCATATAGAAATGAGTGGTATCTCTACATTGAGAGTTATCCAGTCTATACTGCGGGTAAATCCGAGCCACAACGTGTCCGTGAGTATCTCAACCGCATAGTAACTACGGTAGTCTGGGATAAAACTCGGACTGCACGCACAACATCTTCGAGCAAGTCGTACAAGCCCAAGCGAGATTTGAATGGAGTGATAC
>JAEWWU010000018.1 GCA_023396255.1 Bacteroidota bacterium | reverse complement strand
CCCCCCCACACCCCCCCCCCCCCCCCCCCGCCCCCGCGCCGGCTATTCTTTCTCAAAGTTTATACAGATGGTGTTTTCTAAGAAGCTAATGGCTCTTTTCTTTTGTTGCTTTTGGGATGGCAATTTGCCGGCTTGGGTTGATGTCGTAGGATGTACAAATCCTATGTTTGAGAGAATTTTATTCTCCTCTACTTGTTTTGAAAAAGGGAGATAGTATTTCCAAGAACTCGTTTCTGCGCTAAAAACAACTTTTGCTTGAAATTCGATAGCCTCTTTATAAATCGGAAGGAATGGATGTAAAGTATGGGATGGCTTCTCCGTTTTGTCTCTGAGAATAAATTATCGTAACAATCTAATTTGAACAAAAAATGAAGAAAATTTTATTTCTGTGTTTCAGTTTGATCGCTATTTCTTTTGCCAGAGCCGATTTGCGGGTAGTGGTTTCATCGGATGGCACCAAGGCAACTCTTACATTGACTTCAAGCGGAGACCTTAGCAAAGAATTTAGCAATCCTTCGTGGGGTGTTTATACTCCATCGGAAAAAATCAAAAAGGCTCAGAACGCTACCTCAATCGAAATAATAACAGAGAATGGAGCAAGGGTAACCTCCGATGATATCAAGAGGCTTTGTGGAGATAATGGTATAAAGAGTTGTTTCCCTCAAACCATTACGTTGGATATGACCAAGGCTCAAATGCAGAATGACGAAGATTTGAAGCAGTTGAGTTTTATGTCTTCCCTAAGAACCATTACTCTTCCCAAGAGCAGTACCAAGATTCCGTCAGCGTGCTTTAGGGATAATGGTTCCAAGATAGAGCACGTAATTATTCCTGATAACATCAGTCGAGACTTGGCGATAGGAGATCAAGCTTTTGCAACTTCCTCTCTAAAAAGTATCGTATTCGGGCAGGTAAAGTCGGGTTCTATTGGTCTTCAAGCTTTTTTGAATTGTAAGGCATTGGTTTCTGTCGATTTCCATTACGGATGGACCAAGATAGATACACAGGCATTTATGGATTGCACAGCTCTCAAAACAGTTGTCCTTCCGGAAGGGCTTACAGAGATTGGAACGGGGGCTTTCTCCGGTTCTGCCATCGAGACTATAAGACTTCCCAACTCTCTGAAAACAATAAAAGGGCAGGCATTTCGCTGTCATTATTTAAAGACCATTACCATTCCGGCGAATGTAGAGTGTATAGAACAGGAAACTTTCCAAGAAAATTATGCACTGACGGATGTTTATCTTTTAGGGGACAACATCAAGTGTATGGATCACGCTTTTCAGCCAAATAATACCTACGCTTACACCTACTCGGGGGCAAGTCAAGGCGAAGAGGTGCAGAGGGATGCCATTAAGAACCAAGCCACGGGTTATACGATGCCTACCGTGCTGCATTACCCCAAATCAGCTTATGAGAAATATGTAAACCAACATATTAAAAACCTTAAAAATGGAACAACTCAAGAGTGGGAGAAGAAGTTTGTAAGGTATAATGGAAATATCTGGCCAGTGCAAGACTTTGGAAAGTTTAATAACAATCAAGGAGAGTATGCCGGTTGGAACAACTTTATGCTGACTATGGAGCAGGCAGACAGTTCCATATGGAAAGATGAGGTGCGAGTAGAAGATAAGTGGTACACATTGTGTTTTCCGTTCAATATGACCCGCGAACAGATTGAGAGTGCCTATGGAGCAAGCTGCGAGGTGGTAGAGTTTTCGGGAGTAAAGAAGAACTCAGACGGAGCTATTGTCTTGGAGTTTAAGACCAATGTAATGGAAACAAAAGCTCACCACCCCTATATGATACACCCGGGAATCAGAACCGGAACATCGCAGGGGATCGGTACCTATTCTACAATAACGGGCATCGTAAAGCAGGAAGAAAAAGCAGAAAGTTTGCAAGAAGTGTCTTTCTCCTTGGACGGAGTGAAGTACACTTTCAAAGGTACGTACCAAGAACGCACTTTTTCCACACCTTGTTATTACTACTATTCAGGTAATAATCAATTCGGTGCCGGCTTCTACAAACGGATAAAAGAGGGAGGAAGATGGACCAAATACACCGCTTGCGTTCTGATGAGCAAGGATAACGGAGCCGGGAAGAGAGCCGGCGTAATGTTCCCAAGCAAGGAGCAGCAAGCCCCCACAGCCATAGCGGAAGTCCTTCCCAACACAGAGAGGAACCAAGAGGGGGATGTCTATGCAGACATTGTTTTTGATATCAATGGTCAAGTGGTGCGCCAAGGTAGCTCTAATCTTGACGGGCTTCCGGAAGGGGTTTACGTTGTGAATGGGAAGAAATATTTTGTACGCTAAGAACAGAAATAAAAAAAGAAGAATGTTATGAAAAAGACGTATGTGCGACCGACTGTGGAACACGTTTCCATAGAGATGAAGAACGTGGTGAATGGGAGTAGTGGTTCGTATGATTTGGGAAACAAGTATCCGGAGTCAGGAGATATAATAGACGATACCGGTTCCGGTCCCGGAGTATCGAACTAAATAGCATCTTAGTAAGGAAGATTGCATTTTCCGAATGCAGAGGATGTTTTGGATTGTACCGAAGCATCCTCTGCCCATCTCAAGGGAGTGAGATTTTGATTGGCTTTGTGCCACGAATAGGGGAGGGACTTAAATATTTGGAAGCAATATAATTCTCGCATTTTGATCTCTATTGCGTTAAAAAGACTTCTATTTTTGTTGCTTTTCTGTTAATCTAATCAAAAAGATGTGAGAAGGGGGCAAATGGAACTACCTTTACCCCGCTAATGGCAAAAACGACTTAGCATTTATTGCACAAGAAAGAACAATAGTATGGAAAAGAAAGTCTATTCGATTCCCGGTGTGGAGAGCCTCTCTCTTGAACTCGAGAGTATGATTGCAGCGCCTTCTTCGTGGTCTATCGACGATGGTCCTAAAATCCCTATTGGAGAGGATGATGGTAGCGACCCAACGGGTTGATGGTGAAGTTGAGTGCCTTGTTTGTGGTATTGGCCACGACGAGTTTTTTTTGTAGAAGTTAGGTGGGGAGGTGTTTACCTCCAAATAGAGAATCCGCCTGTCGGGACAATGTCTTTGACAGGCGGATTTTGTGTTTAAGCGTTGAGGGTATCGAGTATTTCTTGAATGTCGTCTTGACAAGCTCCGCAAACCGTACCGGCATCGACGGTTTCGCCTACTTCGTCTACCGTTTTGAGGTTCTTGTTGCGAATGGCATCCTCTATCTCTCCTCGCGTAATCTGGTTGCAGTTGCAGATAATTTCGTTTCTGTTACTCATTGTTCTTTATTGGTTAATAGTTTTGGTTTTTTGTTGGTCGATACAAAGCAATCGCCTATTGCTTTTCTTCTACAACACGGAAAAGTTGGCAAATGTTTTACTCGGCGGATAAGAGTTGCCAAGCTCTTCCAAGCGAATTGGCGATTAGTTCCCTGCTTTTGGACGATTTTGAGGGAATTATTTTTCGATAATTCCCTGCAAATTTTTCTTTTGTCCAATATAATTTTTCTTCGCAGGGAACTAAATCCCAACCCGTACGGGGCTGTAATGGGAGTGTTTGAAAAAGAGTGCAAGCTCTCCTAAAGATCAAAAGGCAGACTCTTGAGCCAATTTTTTTCAAATTGACTTTGTCGGCATCCGGCGAAGAAAGGTAGAGTGATTACCCTTTTCCGGCGCAGCTTCGTCTGTATTCCGTGGGTGTAATGCCGTAGACCTTCCTAAATGCGTGGTAGAAACTGGAAGAATGATCAAAGCCACAGCGTTCGGCGATGTCTTCTATCTTCAGTTCGGGGCTACCCTCGAGTAATAAACGAGCCTTCTGCATCTTTATCTTCAGCATATAGGAGGCGGGTGTATCGCCTGTCAGGGCGATAATTTTTCGATGAAACTGTCTGGGGCTCATACAGAGTTTTTCAGCCAAGGTGTTTACCTCCAGTTGCCGTTTGTTCAGGAGGATATAGATAAAGTCCACCGTTTTGGTAAGAAAACGACGCTCTGCTTCTGTAAGAGACTCTTCTTTGTCTTTGGTAGGGGCATCGGCTTTCTCTCCAAATTTGTGCCGCAGGCGGCGATGGCGGTCGAGCAGTTTCTCGACCCGTGTGCGCAGCTCTTCACTGCTAAAGGGTTTGGAAAGATAGGCATCTGCACCGGCTTGTATCCCCTTGATGCGCTCCTCTTCGGTAATCTTTGCCGTTACCACGATGATGGGAATGTGGTTTACAATCTCGTTGCTGCGAATCTGTCGGCATACCTCCAATCCGTCCATACCGGGCATCATCAAATCGGTGATGATTAGGTCGGGAACAAGATCCAATGTCTTTTCCAATCCCTCTTCTCCATTGGAGGCATAAGAGATGGCATAGGAGCCGGAGAATAGCGAGCCGATGTAAGTGGCAATATCTTGGTTGTCTTCGATGATAAGCAAACGGCATTCGTTGTCCTCTTTTTCGCTGTCCAAGGGTATTGCTCCTATTTCCGGAAGCAGAGGGTTGTTAGCCTCCTCTTGATCGGTCAATTGCCGCTTGCATTGGTTGCGAATGGGTACACTGATGTGAAAAGTGGTTCCTCTGTTTTCTGTGCTTTCCACTTTGATGCAGCCTCCTACGGAGTCTATAACCTGCTTGACGAGTGCCAAACCCACTCCCGTGCCAATGTTTCGAGTATCGCCCTCGGCTTGATAGAAAGGCTCAAAGATGCGGGAGAGAACTTCCCTGCTCATTCCTTTACCTGTATCCATTACATCTATAAGCAGTTGATTGTCTTCGCTCCATACAATCACGCTCACTTTGCCATACTTGGGGGTGAACTTAAATGCGTTGGAAAGCAGGTTGTTCATCACCTTTTTTACGTAGTCGGGTACAAAGTCCATCTCCACACTTCCTTTTGAAAGAAATTGCAGGTCAATGCCCTGATTACGAGCATACTCACGGTAGCTTTCCACAATCATTGTGAGGTATATTGTGATGTTTCCGTTATACCAATCGGGGTCTCCTACTGCCGACTTCACCTTTGATATATCCAAGAGTTGGTTAATGAGCGTGAGCAATCCGTTGCCTTGCCTCTCAATGGTCTGTACTTTGTCTTTGATTTCCGGAGGGCACTCCGTCGCCTCTTGTACATCGCGACTTAGCCCAAGTATTACGGTAAGAGGAGTGCGAAATTCGTGGGTAATATTGGTAAAGAAATTCTCACGCAACGCAGACATCTGTTTCAAGGCACGGTGGTTGCGTACCCGCAAGCGTTGAATGTAGAGTTGCATTGTCACGAATCCGGTAAGGAGTAACAAAAGAAGAGCAAAGATACCGTAACCTACACGGCGCCACGTTCGTTCTTCTTCCAATTTGAGCTGTGCGGCACTCATCAGCCTTTCTTTACGGCTTCGCTCAATGTTGAGACTCGTATTTTGGATGCGATTTATCTTTTCCACATCCAATATGCTGTCTTGCATTGCTGTGGCAACTTCGTAGGCAGAGAGAGCAGCCCCTTTGTCTCCTTGTCTTTTGTGGAGCTTATAATATAAGGTGTGGATGTCTGCCAAGTGTTCTCTCGATTTGATTTGCTCTGCTATCGCTTTGGCTTTGCCGAGGTAATCCAAAGCCTTCGGATCATTGCCGGTGGCGTAGTAGATGCCGGCGAGTGCAACGAGTGTGTTCAAAACGTGCCATTCGTCTTTTGAGGCTTGCATAAGGGAGTATGCTGTTTCGTACTCTTGTGTTGCTTTGTCGTATTCTTTTGCTTTTTCGTAGAGCGACCCGAAGTAGGTGTGGCAGAGCGATATGCCGAGTTTGTTGCCCGCCTCCTGATTGAATGCCATAGAGCGACGGTAATATACCCAAGCCGAATCGGTTTTCCCCTGTTGCTCAAAGATCGATCCCATATTGGCGAAGTTGATGGCTTGTCCCGTTGTACTGTGCAATTCCTGTTCGCCCACCAGAGCCAACCGAAAAGCACTGTCTGCCCGCGCATAGTTTCTCAGCGTCATATAGACATTGCCCAATCCGTTGAGCGATACCACACGGTTTTTCTTAGCACCGTAAGAGGTGTCTGCACACTCCAAGCTGATCGTATATGCTTGGTAGTGATATTCTTGTGCCACATCGAACACGCCCAATCTTCGGTAGTCCGTACCCATATTGTTGAGTGCTTGTATCCATTCCAAAGTATCTCCGATGGCCTCTGCCTGCCTAAGCCCCTCGCTGTGGGCATTCAGAGCCTCATCGAACCTGCTTTCGTTGCGTAGAGCTTTGCCCCATTCTCTCAGTGCAACAATGCTGCCCAACCGATTGCCCTCTCTTTCGAACCGCTTTTGCAGTAGGGCAAGCGAATCCACATTACGAACGGAGCGAACAAGGCTATCCACTGCTTTGCGTTCTTCAGGGGAGAAAGACACGGGCGGTTTGCTGCACGAAACCGATAGGAGGGAAATGAATGCCACCAGTACACTTATAACAAGGAGGCAATGTTTATTCCATAGGTGCCAAAGATTTGCGAAAGAGGGTTTGCGTGGAGTCATAGGGTTCGTTGTATTCGTTGCTTTTTAGCCGTTGTTCCATTTCCCAAGCACGAATATGACAAATACCCTCTGTTTGAGGGCAATTGCAGATCGTTGAGTAATACAACGTACTTTTTATAGTGGTCGATAATTCTTTTGGGAGAAGTATACCTCTCTCCGTCAAGGTTGCGGGTGCTTCTTATGTATTTTTTTCTATTGGCAAAAATACAAGAGCTTTTGAGTGTACCAAAATACTTATTAATTATTTCGGATGGTTCTCACTCTTCCTATTCACAAAATCCATCCTTAGGAAAATATTTAGTCTCCACTTTGAAGGGTTTTACCAATCGGAATAACGTAACAATTCGACTCCTTTGGTTCTCAAAACATCATTTTGAGAAATTTGAAGGAGGTGTTTGCGATTCATTTTGATAATCAGTTGGTTGCGGAAGAAATATGTCAGTTTAGAACAGTTGATATAAATGCAAAATGTCAGTTTAGAACAGTTTTTTGTCCGATTAGAACAGTAAGCAGGACTTGTGTGGCTCGTAACTTTGCCGCACACGAAACAAAAAAATAACGGCTATGACAGAGGTATCCCAAAAGCAATCGCAAGTGCAGCCGTCCAAGTTGGATGAAGTCACTCGGTTTGCCGAAGATCGTATGCGGCTTCTCTCCTAACGAAGACGAAGTTGCGGCAAAGGAACTCCCCCCTCGGAATCACGAGACAATTAGGTTCATTTGATTCCTCGAACATCGTAGTATTGAGAGAAAAGTATAGTCCAAATAATTATTTAACCTCATCAAGAGAAAGGAAAAAGCTATGTACAAGTACATCAAGAATTATCCGAGAAATCGCGAGAACGGTTGGAGCCACGAACTCAATGGTGTGTGCCACGATGACAATAACTGGTTTTTTACTCAAAACGGAGTGCCGGGACGAGAAATCGGTGTTTTGTGGAAGTTTCCAATTACGCATCGTCTTGGCAACAAGGTTACCTGTGCGAATCTGGAAGAAGGCATATTGCGTTGCACCTTGCCACAGCCCCGCGGCAAAACCATCCCTTATCACTTTGGCGATATAGACTATCACAGGGGGTATCTGTTTGTTCCTGTCACGGGAGACGGTGCACCGTACATTCAAGTCTTTTCTGCAAGGAATCTTAGACCTGTTGTCAAGCAGGTGCTTCTGCGTCCCGATGGTAAAGTTTTCAAAACCATCGGGTGGTGTGCCATCAATCCGAAGGACGGCCGGCTGTACACTTCTGACAAGCACGTCAGTGACCGTTTTGTAAAGTCTGACTATTCTCCATTCTTTGTTTATGACATTGATTTTGCAAAAATAAGTCGCGAGGAAATCGGTTTCCTTTCTTTCAAGACCTATCTTGTGCCGATGAACGAGAAGCGAGAGTTGCTCTCGCTCGAACATATGCAAGGGGGCTGTTTCGATATGGACAACCACTTGCACGTGAACAATGGCTACTACACAGGTGTTAGGGAGAAATGGTGCAATGACAGAGGAGGCATTTCTGTCTTTCAGGTTCCTAACACCTTATCAAACGGTATCCCTTTCTACATTCGCAGGATTGCTCACTCTCAACAAAAGAGGGGATTTAGGTATCAGTTTGATGGTTTGGGCGACGAGCCGGAAGGACTGACCCACTGGGACTTGAATCGCGATAGGCGAGCTCCCGGAATTTGCGGAGTGTTGCACGCTATTATGCTTAACAACGATGTGGGGAAAAATCCCGATGACTTCTACTTCAAACATTACGATAGGTTGTGATTTGGCTAATTTTTATGGTTTACATAATCGTCAAACTCTTATTTCCCCTCCACAAAGGGAGGGAAAATAACCTCTCCTCTCTTGGCGGCTTCGGGAATAGACAATCTCCACAACAGACTCAGCTTTTTTTGAAAACCATAGGGAAGCTGACTTCCCAAAAAAGAAAGATTCGTTATGAGAAGTCTTTTATATACTCGTAGATATATAATAAGCCAAAAGAGGATTTTTTGTTCGGGATTCCCACCTTGCAGAAGCAAAGAGGAGATGTACTCTTTGGGTAAAGAGATAAAACAATGATTTACAGAATTAAAAAACAGTTTCTTATGAAAATAAAAAGATTTTTTCACTTTTTGGTAACCCTGTTGGTTACCGGTTTGGTTAGTATGAATGCTCAAGGGTTGCGCAGTTTGCACAGCAGAGCACCTCAATCGTCCCTTAGAGCAGTAGGGCTCAAAGGCTTCGGTTATGCAGATCGCTATTCGGACAAGGCTCAAGGCATCGGTAACGGTCACACCGCATCTACGCTGCTCGCGCTTATCGAAATCCCCCCGATGGGAGGTAATGTACTGAAAGGAATCTCTTTTAGAACATTCGGAAAAGATGTAAAGGAGAAAGGAGCCATAGTGGTTATGGATGCAGCAACCAAAAAAGTACTCTATGTGCAAAGTGCAGACATCGTAGAAGGAGACAATACAGTTGCCCTTACCACTCCTTTCACCTTTAAGGCCGGGAAAAGTTATTATGTAGGTTACCAAATCCACGCTAAAGTGGGGGGTGAGGCCTATGTTTTGGCGTTCGACGGAAAGCAGTCATTGCGCCCCGCCAACTACCTTGCCCAGCTCAAAGCAGACGTTGCAAAGGGTCAAACACTTGCCAACATCGGTAACTTGGTGGACGAAAATCTGATCTTCGGTTCCCTCATGATCTTTGCAGACATAGAGGACAAGAAGGACCTCTTAAACGACTATGCACTCATTGTAGCGAGCGATGCACGCACCAAAGAAAAAGAAAACACAAAGAAAAATGTAGCAATAACGGTACGCAATATTGGTCTCAACGCCATTGAGAAAGCGGATATTAGCTATGCTTTTCCTAATGCAAATGCCGTTGTAAGTGAAAAGAATACAACGATCCAACCCGGAAGAACACTCGCTCTTTCTGTGGAAGTTACTTACCCCGAGAATGGAATGGGTAACCTCACATTCGCCCTCCCCAAAATCAATGGTAAAGACCATACTTCCAAAGATACTCCTCTTGTTGTTCCCTACACTATTCTTCCGGAGAATGGTCCTTTTCTCAAAGAAACTCTGCTCTTTGAACACTTCACCACAGAGTCTTGCGGTCAATGCCCCGCAGGAAAGATTGTTTTCGAGCAATATATGAAAGCCCTTAAGGAAAAAGGCTATGCCCTGAGCTATGTACAGCACCACGCCGGTTTCCACACAGACTTCCTGACATTGAAAAAGTCAGAAAATCTTCTCCCCTATTACTTTGTTGACGGATCGTTTGCTCCTGCTTTCTGTGTAGATCGTATGATGTTTGGCGGGGACGGCACGCTTGCAGGAAGCAGAAGCATTAGCGAGACTGCTCTTCTTGCCAAAGTGGGCGAAAGTCTCCAATTTGGGAAATTCACAGCCGTAGAACAAAAGGTGGAAAATGACCGACTCATTGTAACAGCCAAAGGTACATTGGTAGAGGGTATGGACCCCAACTTCCTCTACATCACAGCTATTGTAACTGAGGACAACATCGATGCACAAAAACAAGCCGGAGCAACGGGCAAATATGTACACCAAGGGGTGGCTCGTGTATTCCTCTCTTCGGAATTTGGAGATAAAGCTACTGTGAATGGCAAAGAATTTACCATAACATTCCCTGCCAAGGAGATTAAACCTAATTGGAAGAAGGAAAATTTGAAGGTCGTTCTCTTTGCGGGAAGAGAACTCAAGTCTACCAAAACAGCTGCCGAGCGTGAGATATTTTTCTCTACCAATGTGGGTTATGGAAAAGATCTTGCCACAACAACCATCTCTACGGAAGATATGCCTCGTGTTTTCATCAACAACGGTTATGTGTCTATCCAAGGTTTGATCAATAGCTTTGAGGTGTATGATATGAGTGGTCGTTTCGTCACCAACTCAACCACATACCAACTTCCCAATGGAGTGTATGTAGTGCGTGTAAACAACGACTTCGGTAGCTTTGCCTCAAAGGTTGTGGTTCGCTAAAACCATAATCGGATAACGATAGAATAAAAAAACGAAGCCTCTCGGTGGTGATGCGATCCCCGAAAAGTCGGGTAAGTTCGTCATCTACATCGGGAGGTTTCGTTTTTTCTCCAAGGCAGGGCGCGGAGCTCAAGCAGGTGTTCCGAGTAAAATGAGCGCAATTACACCTGTCAACTGCGAAGGGTCTCTATAAGTCGGGTAAAAAGCAATTCCATCTTTTGACCGGCAGCTTGCGCAGCTCTGATTACATCATCGGAGTCATTGGTATAATCCCCATCGAAGTGCCATCCTTCGTTGGTGATGACAGACATCCCAAAAACACGCAAGCCGGCGTGACGGGCTACAATTACTTCGGGAATAGTGCTCATCCCAATGGCATCTCCCCCCACGGTTTGCCAAAATTTATATTCGGCAGGGGTTTCGTACGACGGTCCGGTGAGCCCTACATAGACACCCTCTTTCAGTTCGATACCCTCCAGGAGGGCTATCTTTTTAGCAGAGGCTCGTAGCTCTCGGTCATAGGTACGGGTCATATCAGGAAAACGAACCCCGAAGTAATCATTGTTGGGACCTATGAGCGGATTGGGTAGATTGTTGATGTGATCTCTGATAATCATAAGATCCCCTACCCGAAAAGAGCTGTTGATTCCCCCGGCAGCGTTGGAAACAAACAGAACTTGCACTCCCAACAGTTTGAATACCCTAATGGGAAATGTTACTTGCTCCATACTATATCCCTCGTAGTAATGAAAGCGTCCTTGCATAGCAATCACCGACACCTCTGCCAGTGTACCGACGATAAGGTTGCCTTTGTGGCCGATTGCCGTGGAGTGTGCAAAATGAGGAATTTGAGCGTAGGGAATAGTGATGGGGTTTTGAATTACGCGAACCAAGTCTCCCAATCCGCTTCCCAAAACAATAGCCGTATGGGGCACAATATCTCCTATTTGTTGCCGAATATAGTCGGCTGCTTCTTGGTATTGCTTCATAGAAATTGATCACTTTTTATTGCCGTATTTTTCAATGAGTCGGTAGGCAGCTTCGGCGGCTTGTTCCCGAATCTGTTGTTCTCCCTCTACAACGCCGTGGAGCATCAGAATTTTTCCGTCCACAATAGTTGTGTCCACTACAGAGCTCCCGGAAGCGGAGTAGACCAAGTTGGAAGTGAGATTGTGACAAGGGGTCATTTCGGGGCAGTCCAGTTTCACCAAGCAAATATCCGCCAGCATCCCCGGAGCAATAACTCCCCCCTCTATGCCCAGCATTTGGTAGCCCACACGAGTGGCAGAGTCGTAGATATTCTTCGCTGAGACGGCTGTGGAATCTTTGCGCCACACTTTACCCAACAAGGCAGCCATTCTCATAGCCTGGTACATATCCAAGTTGTTGCTCGATGAGGCTCCATCGGTTCCGACCCCCACACGAATACCTCGTTGCAACATTTCTTCGTACAAGAATTGCTCACCGGAAGAGAGTTTCATATTGGAAGCCGGATTGTGCACCACGGCACAACCATTAGAGGCCAGTATGTCCAATTCTTCCTCTTCCAAGTAAAGACTATGTGCCATAATATGGTGTGGAGACAAAGCCCCTATCTTCTGAAGCCATCTGACAGGAGTGGTGCCGTAGCGTGCCACACACTCGTCTACCTCTTGTTGCGTTTCGGAAAGATGCAGGTGCACCGGTATATGGTGCTCTTGAGCGAATTGGTTGGCAAAAACCAACTGTTCTTCGCTAACGGTGTAAATGGCGTGCGGCCCCACCGAATAGGAGATTCTTTCGGGGAGTTGATCAAAAAAATCCAAATACTTGTAACAGTTGTCTCTATCCAATTGAGCCCGTTGTGGATTCCACTGATCAAACAACGTATAACTCAAATTGGCTCGCAACCCCGTTTCCAACACCGCTTGGGCCGTGGCCTCGGGTGCTGTATACATATCCAGAAAGCAAGTGGTCCCACTTTTGATCATTTCCAAACAGCCCAATTTAGCTCCAAGGTAAATATCCTCGTGAGTCATATGAGCCTCTACGGGCCAAATGTATTCTTGTAGCCATTGCTGCAGAGGCATATCGTCTCCATAACCTCTAAAGAGGGTCATTGCACAATGGGTGTGGAGGTTGGCCATCCCCGGCACTACGGCTTTGTTGCGGGCATCAATCTCTTGCGCCCCTTGACCGACAACAAGGTTAGGGCCGATATGAGCAATCTTGTTTCCCTCTATAAGAAGGTCTTGTACGATGCCCCCTATCAGCCCCCCTCTGATGACGATGGTGTTCATCAATATTCTTTGTTGAGGTTTATTTATTTGAAGAGGTTATAAAACTCAGCCACCGATTCTATTCCCTTTCGGAATATATCCAAAGAGAAGTTTTCGTTGGGGGAGTGAATGGCATTGCTTTCCAACCCAAATCCCATTAGAATCGTTTTCATTCCCAAAACCCGCTCAAAGGTGGCTATGATGGGAATACTTCCTCCTCGTCTTACTGCCAAGGGACGAATGCCAAAGGCTTTTTCGACCGCCTTTTCGGCAGCTTGATAGGCGGGCAAATCAATCGGACAGAGGTAGGCTTCTCCTCCGTGCAAGGGTTTTACATCTACCTTGATTGATTTGGGTGCAATACTCTTGATGTAGTCTATAAAGAGTTGGGAGATACGGGCGTGGTCTTGGTTCGCCACCAAGCGGCACGAAACTTTGGCATAGGCCTTAGAAGGAAGTACGGTTTTTGCCCCCTCACCCGTGTATCCTCCATAGATACCGCATACATCAAAGCTCGGTCTGCAACTGTTGCGCTCAAGGGTGTTGTATCCCTCTTCGCCCTGCACGGCATCTATGTTTAGAGCTTTGCAATATTCTTCTTCGGAGAAAGGTACTTGGGCAATCATATCTCGTTCGGCTTGAGACAAAGGTACCACCTCATCATAGAACCCGGGAATGGTAATGCGCCCTTTGTCGTCTACCACTCGGGCTATGAGCTTACTCAGTTCATTGATGGGGTTGGCAACGGCTCCTCCGAAGTGTCCGGAGTGAAGGTCTCTGTTGGGACCGGTAACCTCTATTTCCCAATAAGCCAATCCTCGTAAACCGGTTGTGAGGCTGGGAACTTTGCTGCTAACCATACTGGTGTCCGATACCAAAATGATGTCGGCTTGCAGTTGCTCTTTGTGTTCTTGGCAAAAGGCTTCTAAATGGGTGGAGCCAATCTCTTCTTCTCCTTCTAAGATGAATTTTACATTACAATCGAGCAACCCCAATTGGATGGCGGTTTCAAATCCTTTTACTTGAATCATCGACTGTCCTTTGTCGTCGTCTGCTCCTCGAGCCCAGATGTGCCCGTCTTTAACGATCGGGTCAAACGGATCGTGGTGCCACAGCTCGAGAGGCTCGGCGGGCATCACATCGTAGTGCCCGTACACGAGCACGGTCTTTTTCTCGGGGGCTATGATGCGCTCTGCATAAACAACAGGGTTACCGTCGGTGGGGTATATCTGTGCAAGGGTGCAACCGCTTTGCAGCAATCGCTCTTTCCACGCCTGTGCCGTTTTGTGCATATCCTCTTTATGTTCGCTTTTGGCACTAATCGAGGGGATACGAATCAATTGAAACAGCTCTTCCAGAAAACGTTTCTCGTTGTCGTTGATGTATTCTTTAATGGTCATACTGTGAGTTTAGTTTTGTGATTTCGTTATTGTCTCTCGTAAAGGTACGTAAAAAAGCAATGAGGGTGGGAAAAACTCCCTCAAAGAGGAATTGCAACCCACAGAAAAAAGAAAGAGTAGAAGTCCCCCTTGAAAGAGAAAGGGGCTTCTACTCTCTGTTTCTCGAACGAAACACAAAAATTGTTACTGTGCTTCGATGGTCACTTTAGAGTTGTTTTTGAATAGATTGCGTACGTGGGTCTCTTCCGCTCCGCTGTCGACCAAAACTTTTTCTAAAAGATTGTTGCCCTCGACAATGAAGTATTCGGCCTCCTCATTATAACCTTGATTGCGCAGATTGATGGTTTTGAGGCGGGGCATATTGATTGCTTCTATGGAGGATATGTGAGAATTTTTGCTCAAATCCAACGTTTCCAAAGGATTATTGGACACAAAAAGATGCAACAGTGAAGTTTGTTTAGAGAGGTCTAATTGACTTAGGTTGTTGTCGAAAAGGAAGAGGAACATAATTTTTGGGAAAGCAGTCAGGTCAATCTGTGTCAGCTTATTTTCATAGAGGTTGAGGCGTTGTAGTTCCGGTAGATTTTTTAGGTCCACTTTTTCAATCTGGTTTTTGTTGGCGTGCAGCTCCCTCAAAGCTGGCAAATTGTTTGCCGTTAGTCCTTTGAGGTTGTTCTCAACAATGTCTATGCGCTCCAAAACAGGAAGATCGGAGAAAGCAATCTGTTCCAATTTTCCTCTGTTCAGAAGTGCCTTGGTTAGTTTCTTGAGAGGAGTTAGATCGATACGGGTGATGGAAACATTTTGGAGGTATAGTTCTCGGAGCTCTGTGTTATTACTTAGGTTGAGTTCTTTGAGGCGACTGTTGCCATAGGCTCGTAAGTCGGATAGCTGTTTCATCCCCGAAACATCAAGCATCGCGATGTTATTGTTCCCCAAATGCAGGTAGGTTAGTCTTTTTAGTCCAAAGATGGGTGTAGCATCGGAGACATATTGATTTTTGAGCCCCAAAGAGTCCAAATTGATAAAATACTCCAATCCTTTCAAATTGGTTATTTTGTTGTTGGAAGTAATATCGTCTTTCGATTCAAACTCGAACATAAGAGATCTTGCTCCTTTTGCCTCTTCCGGGGTCAGCTCTCCGTCTTTATTAAGGTCTATAAGCGGATACCGCTCCAAGATAAGGCGTTTTAGATTGGCATCTTCAAATTGTATATGTGTATCTTTCCCCGCAAGTACGGTAAGCTGACAAGTTAATTTCTGGTTTTTGCCTCCGGAATACTCTATGGAGGCCGTAATCAAGGCTTGACCGAGTGCTTTTGCCGTTACAACTCCATTGTCAATGGAGGCAACTTCGGGTTTATCAATTGACCAATTGACCCGATCTTTTTCGCTGATTCCTGTTACACTAATTGTTTTCTTTTCTCCTATCCCTAAACTAAGAGAAGTCATTGAGAGAGTCGCATTTTTAGGTTCTTGTTCCTTGGGGCGGCAAGAAAAGACAAGTCCCGAAAGAATTAGAAGGATTGGGAGTATCATCCGATAGCTAAAGTGCTTCATAATTTTTTGTTTTGAGGTTTGACAAATACGATATTGATTTCTTCCTTTCTTATAACGCAAAAGTAGGGCGTCTTGTTGTATCATTCTGCGACATTCGTGGCAAAGTTATTCGCTTGTCTTCAAAAATGGGAGCCTAAAGTTCTGCTTCTTGAGCAATTCTCATAACGGAAAACTTGAGGAGGGCAAACCGTTTTCTCCTTTTTCCTATTTGATTGTTTTGCAAGGAATGGATTCCTGTGACCATATATGTTTGCCTTTATAAGTACCTCCTTTTAGTGTATAACATTTATCTGTGGCTTAAATAAAGTTTCTTATCGATCTCATTTGAGTTAAGCTAACTTAAATGGAGAGACAGGGAGTAGAATAGAATTATCTTCGCCCCCGCTAAGCTTAGGGATTTCTTAGCGTGGTTATATAAAACTTAATCTACCAATCGAAATGAAGATTACTTTATTTGACCGTACAGTCGGTCGTATGGGCATACTTTTGTGTGTCCTTAGTTTGCTTTCCGGATGCGGAAAGCGTGGAGATCAATTAACTCCTCAAGAAAAATCAACAAGAATATCGCTTGATTTTGAAGCAGGAATTGCCAATGACAATCCCCAATTGAAGATGTCGGCAATTCAGTTGGATGCTGATTTAGATCAAAAGTATTTCCCCAAATTGAAACTCAATGTTGGAGAGACTGTAGACGGTCATCTCTTGATTCGCGAGAAGAATGGAGGGGAAACTGTGCACAAACAGGATATTACGTTGGAAGCAAAGTTGATTAACGGCGTAACCAAACTGTGTCATAAAAGTACCTTTGATATGCTCGGGTATAACAAAGACAAAGAATATCTAGCTTGTGTCATTGTTGGAGGAATGAATCTTTATCAAAACAAGTATGGGTATGGTTACCAGCCTTTTTTGGTAGATCCAGCAAATAAAACATTGAACATTGGAGGCAGTAACCAATATCTTAATATCCCCTATACTACGGTATGGTCTAAGCTCTCATTTAATGCTCAAGATGAGGCCTCTATAAGGGACGAATTTTGTCCACGAGGATTTCTCTTAAGAGTGCAGGTCGAAAATACCAGTGGGGCAGAGATTAGTGTATTGGGAATAAAACCAACCGAAACGACATCTTTATCGAATATGGTTTGTTTGGATATAACGCAGGTACCCAAAGAAGGAACATTACCCTATTTCTCTGAATATTATAGCTCCCCTTCAACAAACCTGACGATGCCAGAGAGTATCCAAAGTCAATCTTTGTCCAACAAATTTATTTTCTTGTGGTTGGGGTATTTGGGAGAGGCTAAACCTGAGTCCATCCCACTTACGGTAAGTTATTACGATATGGTTTACTATGCACCAAGGGAGGCAAGATACAATGTTAAAACCGTTAAAGACGGACAAACCAAATACTTGAAACTAAAAATCTGATAAGACAATGAGAAAATCAAATATAAAAGGAAACTTTATGAGTGGTAAACCTTACGAAGCCCCAAGGGTAGAGGTCGTTAAGCTATCGATGCTGGAGACTCTTTTGGTTGGGGTATCTATACAAGGAAATGTTAAAGAATGGGAATCCGCAGAGGATGAAGAGTTGGATCCTTTGCGTTGATGAAGACATTTTGCCATCTCCTTAAAGAATCAAACCAATGATTGTATAGACCAAGCCGTAGTCATTCTTATCGGAGAAAAACAACCCGAATAGCTTTCTCCGGAAGGGGGCTGCTTGCTACTTTAATAGAGAGTGCCACTCTTACCTCCGAAAAGGAACGTAGAGTGGCTCTCTCTTTTTTTATAGCTCGCTTTTTCTCTTCCCATATTTCCTAATGATTGTGTTAAAAGGGGTATGAGGCAATGGTTTTCACGTTTTTATAGAGGAGCATTTTGCCGTAAAAGCAAGATAGAGGGAAAAAACAAAGCCTCCGAGAATCGTCGATTCTCGGAGGCTTTCAATTTATGTCTTCAAAAGATTATTGAATAGAAGCTTGGTAAACGCCGTCTACTGACTTTTCTAAGACAGCGTTGAACTCGGCATCGCTTTGCTTGGCAGACAAGCCTTCTGCCAATGCTCTTGAAAACGAAGCTATGATGCCGTGGTTGCGGCTCAAAAGTTCATTGGCTTCTTCGCGGCTATATCCTCCCGAAAGGGCAACCACACGCAACATCATAGGATGCTCGATGATTTCTTTGTAGAAGTTGGCCACGGTGGGAATCGTTATTTTTAGCATCACGGGTTGAGTTTGCTTGTCAAGTTGAGCCAACAATTCACGCTTAAGAATTTCTTCAGCCTTGGCCTTGTCCGGACATTTGATGTCTACCTCGGGTTCCAAAATGGGCACCAAACCGTGAGACAAGATTTCACGACCCCACTGGAATTGTTGCTCTACAATGTCGCGTATTCCCTGCTCATTTGCTTGTTTGATAACGCTACGCATCTTGGTCCCAAAAACATTGTAACCAACCGCTTCGTCACACAGCTTGCCCAACTCGGGGAACGGCTTCATCAATTGTACCCCATTGGCTTCTTCTTGCAGTCCCTTATCAACCTTTAAGAAAGGAACAATTTGTCTTTTTTGCCAAAGGAAGTCGGCTGTGGGGATTCCTTCTATTTCGCCACGCATAGTGCGTTCAAAGAGAATTACACCGATGATTTTTTTGGTTGCAAAAGCGGGAGAGGTAATCATTCGGGCACGCATTTGGTGGATTAGTTCGAACATCTCCTCTTCGGACTTGTATTCTTCCGGTTCTATTCCATAAGCTTTGAGCGCTTTGGGCGTAGAGCCCCCACTCTGATCCAACGCTCCTATAAAGCCGGGAGCTTGCTTCATCTGTTGCAATTGTTCTTGATTCATAGCTTCTTTCACATTAAGAGAGAATTAAACACTTAATTGTTGTTATTAACTTCTGCCAAAGGTACGGAACATTTTTATCAAAAGCACGAAAAAGTGTAAACAAATGGGATGATACTTCTTTTTGCTGTCTTATAGTGCATAAATGTTATTTTCAGATGGCAATATTGGTGCAACAATCGATCAAAATAAATCAACAGGAAAACAAAATAGAGGATATTGTAAGGTAAATTGTTGTGTAGAAGTGGGTCTTGCGAGGAGGTTTCACCTTCGTAAAAAATATTTGCTTGGACGGAAGAAAAATTTGTAGGGAATTATCCAAAATTAATTCCCTCAAAATCGCCCAAAAGTAGGGAATTAATCGGGGATTTGCAGGGAACTAAATCACGGAGTTGAGGGATGCTTTATGTTTGTTCTTTCAGTGTGCGGTATCTCCCTCCTTTTCTATTGATCTCTTTATGGGTGGCCGTGCCCCTATTTTGGAGGCTCTTTCTTCGCCTCCTCCCTCTTTTTCCCCTATAAATTCAAAAAATAAAAGACTTGATCCGCTTATGGTTAAAAAAGAGTACATTTGTGCATCTAACAAAACAAAAAAAGAATGAGATTTAGCGATCTGGATTTAGAAAACGAAGTATTGGACGGCTTAGATGCGATGAATTTTTCAGAAATGACTCCCATCCAAAAGGCTTGCATCCCACTCATCTTGTCGGGTCGCGACGTGCTGGGGTGTGCCCAAACCGGGTCGGGCAAAACGGCCGCCTATCTGCTTCCCATTATCAACCGCATTTGTCGCGGAGAGCTTTCGGGCAATCGGGTGAATGCCGTCGTTATGGCTCCCACTCGCGAATTGGCACAGCAGATAGATCGGCAGGTGGAGGGTTTCTCGTACTTCGTTTCTCTGAGTACATTGGCCATTTACGGGGGAACGGATGGCATCGCTTGGGAGCAACAGCGTCGAGGAATGGATATGGGAGTAGACATCGTCATAGCCACTCCCGGGCGGTTGCTCAGTATGATTAACCTTCAAGCTTGTGACCTATCGCAAGTCTCCTATTTTGTTTTGGACGAAGCCGATAGAATGCTCGATATGGGTTTCTACAACGACATTATGGCTATTTACAAAACTCTGCCCGCAACGTGCCAAACGGTTATGTTTTCTGCCACAATGCCGGCCAAAATCAAAACTTTGGCACGCAACATCCTGAAGGAGCCACAACTGGTGGAGCTCTCCATTTCTCGTCCGCCCGAAACCATTATGCAAACGGCTTATATCTGTTATGAGGAGCAAAAACTACCCCTTGTTCGCAGTTTGTTGGTGGGATCTTCGTTAGAAGCACAAAATAAACGTACCATTATTTTCTCTTCGTCCAAGTCGGTGGTACGTGCCTTGCACTCCGCCCTCAAGCAGCATCGTTTGCCGGTGGCTGCAATCCATTCGGATTTGGAGCAAACCGAAAGGGAAAGTGTCTTGCGAGACTTCCGCAGTGGAAAAATACAAATCTTGGTGGCGACAGATGTGGTAGCTCGCGGAATAGACATCGATAACATTGGGTTGGTGATCAACTATGAACTGCCCCACGACCACGAAGATTATGTACACCGCATCGGACGTACCGCCCGGGGAACGGACGGTGAGGGGCTTGCCATAACGCTTATTGCCCCCAAAGAGCAGAGTGGATTTGCCCGCTTGCAAAAATTTCTTGGCAAAGAAATCTATCGGCTGCCGATAGATACAGAGCTGGGGGCAGCCCCGGACTACGCTCCGCAGGAGAGAGACAACAAGCGCAGATCTTCGTCACAAGGTAGAGGCAAGGGCCATACTCGCAATGCAGGCAGGCAGCAACTGACAGGAAAGAGGTCCGGACAGGGTGGCAATTCCGAGGAGAAAAATAAGCGTAGAAACCATTCGCAAAAGAAGAGGAAAAAAAGCTCCGAGCCCTCGACAACCAAAATACAGGAATAAAACTCAGAGGCGTTTCGGCTTGGCAACGGTGTCTCGTAGCTTGGGTTATAAAATTTTTCACTGGAGTTGCCAAGAATCGCCCGATTAATCTACATAAACTATGGTTCAGAAGAAGAAAATACTCCAACCCCGATTGTTGGCTCATATCGGACAAGAGAGCAAATTGGCGCAAACTCAACGGCAAATTATATCGTACTATATCAATCAGGGACCTGCAACCGTATCGGATTTGGCACATTATATCAATCTGAGCATACCTACCGCCAACAAGATTATATCGGAGTTGGTGGACAATGGATTTGTGCAAGTCTATGGTAAGAAAGAGACCAGTGGAGGACGGCAACCCATTCTCTATGGAATGCATCCACAAGCAGGTAAGTTCGTGGGAGTAGACGTGCAGCACGAGTGTGTCAATATGGGCATCATAGACCTAATGGGAAGCGAATTGTCTTCTGAATACAACATTCCATTCAATCTGACCAACGATGTGGAGAAGATAGACGAACTGTGTGGATTGATTACAGATTTTATCCAACGCAATGGGGTCGAATCTCAAGACCTTTTGAGTATCCATATCAATCTCCCCGGTCGTATCAATCCGCGCTTGGGGCGCAGCTTCACATTCCTCAAAGACACCGAAGAAAAGCCTCTGGCGCAGATGTTTAGCGACCGTCTGGGATTTCGGGTCAGCATCGACAACGACACCCGAGGAATGGCTTACGGAGAGTTTACTCACGGAGTTCCGTCCGAATTGGGAGCACAAAATGCACTCTACCTCAATATGAGTTGGGGAATGGGATTGGGTATCATCATCGATGGCAAGATTTATGCCGGTAAGTCGGGTTTTAGTGGAGAGTTGGGGCACATCAGCGTGTATGACAACGAAATACTTTGTCACTGTGGCAAAAAAGGTTGCTTGCAAACCGAAATAAGCGGTCAGGCACTACACAGAACCATCTTGGAACGAATTGCCTCGGGTGAGGTTTCTATTCTTTCGGAGAAGGTTCAGCAAGGACAATCCGTTTCGCTCGAAGACATTATCACTGCCATCAACAAAGAAGATGTCCTCTGTTTGCAGGCTTTGGAAATCATTGGGCGCAAGTTAGGTAAGCGAATAGCCGGGTTAATCAATATCTTCAATCCGGAAGTTTTGGTCATCGGGGGAGCTTTGGCGCGCACGGGCGAGAGCATCCGCCAACCGGTCGAAACCGTAATGCGCACCTACTCGCTGGGCATAGTGAATAGAGATACAGAAATCCGCATTGCAGCTTTGGGAGAGAAAGCCGGTGTGATGGGCTCTTGTATGATGGCACGCACTCGCTGCTTTGAAGTTTTGTAAAACTAAGTTTATCGCCTTTTTTTCAGCTCCTATGAATACGCCCATTATCTATATCAGCGGGATAGATACAGACATTGGCAAAACCTACGCAACCGCCTACCTGCTCCGCCTGCTCCGAGAAGAGGGGCACAAAGCCATCTCTCAAAAGCTGGTGCAGACGGGTTGTGTCGGGATCTCCGAAGACATTGCCAAGCACCGCTCTCTTTTGAGTGAGGAGTTGTATCCCGAGGACCTAAGCGGACTCACGTGTCCTTATCTCTTTGATTATCCGGCTTCGCCTCACCTTTCGGCACGTATGGAAGGGCAAACCATTGATCCCGAGCGTATTACCGACTGTACGCAAGAGTTGTTGCAACGAGGGTTCGATATCGTATTGGTCGAGTGTGCCGGCGGACTTATGGTACCCCTTACCGAAGAACTGCTCACGGCAGACTACATTGCTTCGACCGGTGCGCCGGTTGCTTTGGTCACTTCCGGGCGATTGGGCAGCCTCAACCACACGCTTCTTTCCATAGAGGCTTGTCGTCATCGCAACATTTCTATTCGGTATCTGCTGTACAACACTTATCCGCAGCAAGATGCTTCTATCGAGCAAGAGACCATAGCCTATCTGCAAAAGTTTGTGGAGAAGCATCTGCCGGAGTGCTCGTTTTTGCAAATACCTGTTTTTAAGTAATTATATATGAGTCAAAGCTACATTTCGGACGTTTATCCGGCTGTTTATACAGGCAAAGGGCTTTCCGACGAGGAGATGATTCAGGCCGAATACAACGCTCTCATTCAAGATTACATCAATTCTAACCACCGCCGCAAAGTAGAGCGGATAGAAAAAGCTTTTCACTTTGCTCGTAAAGCGCACGAGGGGGTACGCCGACGTAGCGGAGAGCCCTACATTATGCACCCGTTGGCAATTGGTCGCATCGTGTGCCGTGAAATGGGATTGGGCTCAACCTCCATTGTATGCGCCATTCTGCACGATGTGGTGGAGGATACCGAGTATACCGTAGATGATCTGCGCGCCCTTTTTGGAGACAAAGTGGCGCAAATCGTAGACGGGCTCACCAAAATCTCTAAAGAAGACCTCAGCCAAGACAACAGCGTGGAATCTATGCAGGCGGAAAACTTTCGCAAATTGATTCTAACGATGAACGATGATGTGCGGGTTATCCTCATTAAGATTGCCGACCGCCTGCATAATATGCGCACCATAGGGGCTATGAAACCTGCCTCACAAATGAAGATAGCCGGGGAAACGCTCTACATCTACGCCCCGTTGGCACACCGTTTGGGACTCTTCTCCATCAAGACAGAGCTTGAGGAGCTGAGTTTCAGAATAGAACATCCACAGGAATACGAAGCGATCAAACAACGCATAGCCGACACGGATGGCAAGCGTAACGAATTGTTTGCTCACTTCGTAGCACCTCTTAAACCGATGTTCGACAAGATGGGGCTCAAATATAACATCTGTACCCGAGTCAAGTCTTGTTACTCCATTTGGCGCAAAATGGAGGCCAAGGGGGTGCCTTTCGATGAGATATACGACATCTTTGCAGTGCGTATCGTGTTTGAATCGGTTCCCGATGTAACCGACAAAAAGATCTGCTGGGACATCTATTCGGATATAACCGATGTGTACCGCAATAAACCCGACCGCATTCGCGATTGGCTTTCCAATCCCAAAAGCAATGGATATCAAGCTCTGCACCTAACAGTGATGGGCCCTGACGGAGAATGGGTGGAGGTGCAAATACGAAGCAAGAAAATGGATGATATTGCCGAGCAAGGTTTTGCCGCCCACTGGCGCTACAAAACCAATGGGGTAGAGGAAGATTCCGAACTGGAGCGGTGGCTCAATACCATACGGGAGATACTGGAGAATCCCAACCCCAATGCGATGGACTTCTTAGACACTATCAAGCTCAATCTCTATTCTAAGGAAGTACTCATCTTTACTCCAAAAGGAAAAGCCCTCTCTTTACCGCACGGAAGCACGGCTTTGGATTTTGCCTATGCAGTACATACAGACTTGGGTAATAGCTGCATCGGAGCCAAAGTAAACCACCAATTAGTTCCCCTTAGCTATAAACTCAAAAGCGGAGATCAGGTGGAGATTATCACCAGTGCCAATCAGGTAGTCAAGCCTGAATGGGTTCGCTTCGTAGTTACGTCAAAAGCCAAATCCAAGATCGTTGCCGAATTGCGTAAACTGCGCCGCAACCTCACATCCAAAGGCGAAAAGATTGTGGTTGGGCAGTTTGAACGAGAGGGGCAAGATATAACAGCCACCCAACTCGATCATATTGCCGAATATTTCGGGTTCCAAACTCGAGAAGAGTTTTTCTATGCCGTAGGCAAAGGGTTGGTCAGTTTGCCCGAAAGCGTAAAGAAGTTTTTGCACGAAAACAAACCGGGGGGGAATTTTATCAAACGGCTCTTCTCCGCTTTGGGAGCCTCGGGCAAAGAACGAGTTCCTATCAAGGCCGCTGCCACTGCTCCTCAAGAAATAGATCGCAAAAAGCCTTATCTGCTCATCGACGATGACCTCAACCGCAATTACGAAACAGCTTCTTGTTGTAATCCCATCCCGGATGACGAGGTACTTGGCTTTGTTGTGGGCAACAAAGTAATTATACACAAACGCTCTTGCCCTGAAGCCATCAGACTCAAAAGCAGCGCCGGAGACACCATTGTGCAGGCTCTTTGGGCAGGGCACGCTCACAGCGTTTTTACGGCGACTATCGAGCTGGAAGGGATCGACTCTCGAGGTCTGCTCAATGCAATCACGCAATCCATCACCGAAGATTTTAGTCTCAACATTATGGAAGTTAGTCTGAGTGCTCAAGACGGTGTCTTTCGGGGTAAAATAAAGATTGCCGTGCACAATGTAGAGGAAATTAAACAGTTGGTCGAAGCCCTACGCCAGCACCCTGATATTAACTCAGTGGGTCGTGTTGCCGATTAACCTTGTCCACTCCCTTTAAGCCTTGTTTTAGGGAGTAAAAGCCTCTCTCTCCAATCAAGCTCCCCTTTTTTTCGTGATGATTCCTTGTTTCTTGCACGGAGATCTCAAGAAAGGAGGGGGAGTTTCTTTTTCTTTCTCTCAGCATTATCCGAGTTTTACCTATGTGATAGAACTCGTAGATGGCTTGTTTCTCCTCTAAAAACGGAACATTTTTTGCGCCAAATAGCTTCTTTCCAATAGAAATTCTTTCCGAAAAAATACAAAGAGGGCGAGATCGAACTCTTGATAAAAGAGAAAATCGTCTCGCCCTCAATGTATGCCCCTCGAGAAACAAAGTCTCGAAGAAAGCGGCATCCCGGTGATGAAAAATCTTATCGCATCACTTTAAGTACAGAGGCTGCTCCATCGGCAGAGCGTACCACTACCAGAAAAGAGCCTTGTTCCAACAAAGGCAACTCCATTGAGGGTACTCCCTGAACGGATGCTGTATATACTCTTGCACCTGCCATATTATAAATAGTTACCTCAACGCTCTCTTGTGGAAACAGCAAACGATTACCCTGCAGAATAAGAGAGCCTATCGGTTGGGCTTCAATAGTTTCGGTATGCAGTGTTATAGGCTTGTACGTAACTTCTTTTGCAAAGAAATAGGCAATGTTAATTACAGGGTCGTTGCTTTCTTCTATATCCATTTCTCTGTATTCGTAGCCTACTCCATCGGGGCGAACAAATCCGTCAAAGGCCTGGTCGTCCAAATCGGTTCCCGTAGCCGCCGTATAGCGTTCTGCAAAGAAAACATCGGCTTTGAGATTGGTGTAGATCTTTTTGCTGTCGAAAACAATTGTGGTGTACATAACGGCTTCGTCCCCCATAAAGAGGTATTTGACAGCTACCCCGGGTTGTTGTTCCGAAGAGAATGTAACCAACTTCCCTCCGAAAGAGTCTTCCTCTTGAGTCAAAGTGCGTTGTGCTAGTTCTTTCTCGTAGCTAACAATGTTGGCACGATTGCGATTTTGGCGACTCAGATAAGGCTCAACGAAAGAGGCTTGTGTGGGTACAACTTCTACCAAATAGAGAGCCTCGTAGTCGCTACCTTTTTGGGTACCCAATACCACAATCGAAGTCATCCCGGTTATATTGCCTACGACTTCTGTGTTGTTGCGGCATAGGGGAGCAATTTCGGGAATTTGGTTGTAAAACTCAGCTCCCTCTTCGGTATTAGTCAGCTTGACAAACTCCTCGCGATGGATTTGTAAAAAGCTGTAAATGGGTGCTACTTCTTGATAAGAGGCACTAATGGCCTTCTTCCAGTTAGCATCAGCTTCGTACAAAGCCTTACCACCTTCTGCGACATAGACTACT
Organism: Bacteroidota bacterium; assembly: GCA_023396255.1. Taxonomy (GTDB): domain Bacteria; phylum Bacteroidota; class Bacteroidia; order Bacteroidales; family Porphyromonadaceae; genus Porphyromonas. The sequence continues at coordinate 100,958 of JAEWWU010000018.1, read as the reverse complement.
GCGGTGGCAGGAACTTGATCAAAGGCTTCTTCACCTATTGCCGGTACTTTCTTGTTGATCAAATAAATATTCTTCAGAGCCGTGCATCCACTAAAAGCTTGATCGGCGATGTATGGTGTACCCGTTTCGAGGCGTACACTTTCGAGCCGCAAACACTCGTCAAAGGCTCTCAACGGAACGGCGATATATTGGCGGATGCGTACTCCTTTGAGATTTTTTTGCCCGGCAAAGGCCCCCATAGCTATGCTTTTGACCGAAGCGGGAAGGGTGTATTGCTCCAACGAGAGTGAAGCGGGAACAGCTATGAGAGAAGTTTTTTCGGTTGCGTAGAGTATCCCTTCGCTCACGCTGTAAGTACTATTGCCCTCTGCTACTCGAATTTCTTTGAGCGAAGTGCACCCCATAAAAGGATTTACGGGATAATCACCATCCATTACCACCCCCAGGCTCTTGGGCAAAGAGATCGATTCGATGGCGGTGCGCTGAAAAGCTGCCCAATCGATAGCTGTAAGACCTTCATTAAGTTCTACTTGGTTCAGTAACCCGGCGTCGGCAAAAGCATATTGGTGAATGGTTTTAAGTTCGGAAGGGCAGATTACTTTCTTGAGGAACAATGCTCCGGAGAAAGCCCACTGCCCAACTTCTTGTACCTCCTTGGGGATGGAAAACTCTGCCCCGGAGCGACCGGCAGGATAAGCAATCATCATACTGCCGTCTTTGGAGTACAACACTCCGTCAATGGAGGCAAAACGACTGTTTCCCTCCTCGACATTGATCTTGGTCAGCGAGAGAGACTCTCCAAAAGGATTGCTATTCTTCCCATTTACCTTACCTATGCTCCTTAGTCCTTTGGGGAGTTTGATTTCTTTGAGACCACACCCCATAAATGAACCGACCCCTATACTCTGCAAAGAAGAGGGCAAGAGAATTTTTTGCACCGAAACAGCTCCAAAGAAAGCATAATCATCTATTCTCTTGATTTGAGAAAGGGTGGCATCAAGATTCAAATCGATCAAAGACAAATCTTCTGCCAACCAACGTGCCAATCCTTCTCGGTCGTTGCTGAGCGTATAGTCTGTTCCCTCAACCAATTGCCTTTGTGCAACGGGAGCAACATCTACCTTCCAACCCTTGTCCGTGGCGATGGACATAGGAGAGGAGGCAGCCGCTTCGTTGCCTTCTATTTTGATAACTCCTCGGCTATTGTTTGGGAGAGCTTTGTATATCGTTTCAAGTGTTTGGGCAGAGAGTTTATTGTTTTTCAGATACAGAAGAGAGAGCTTGGGCAGGTTGTTCAACGAAAGTGCCGTAAGCCCATTATCATTGAGCTCAAGTTCGGCAAAAACGGCACAACCGTCTACTGTCATCGATGCAATTCGGTTGCCACTCAAACGGAGCGTTTTCAAGTTGGGCATATCCTTGACCGGAGCCATAGAGGTAAGTAAATTGTCTTCGGCGTGCAACTCTTTAAGATTAGGGGCTAACACGACCTTGGCCAATTTGTTTTTGGATGCGCGTACCGAGTTGAGGGCAGCGAATTTGCTCAAATCCAACTCGGTCACGAGGTTTTCCGCCATCATCAAAGTTTTTAGTTGAGGCAGGTTGTTCAACGTGAGTTTACCCATTCCGTTGCCTTTGATGTTGAGGGTTTCCAATGCCGGGTAATTGTTGAGAACCAATTCGGATAAGCGGTTGTTTTGCAACGACAAACTTTTGAGCAAAGCAAGTTGAGGCAATACCAATGACGTCAGTTGGTTGTCGCTAAGATTAAAGATGGTTAGGTTGGGGGCATTGAAGGTCTCCACCGCCGTAATCTTGGCACCGGTCAAAGATAAAGATTTAATGGATCCATAAACGGCAATGTAATTGCCTTGAACAGTTCCCGAACTCATCATTGCACTGTACTCAATGGGTTTGCCATCTCCCCAATCGACCCGATAAGCTCCTTCTGCGGTTACGACGCTTATACTCTGTTTGGTTCCTATGGATTGCTCCGTTTTGAATTTTAGGGCAGGAGCATCTTGCGCCCAACCCGTCAGTACCCCTGCCATACACAATAGCAATGAGTACAATAAGAAACTAATTTTTTTCATCATTTACATATATGTTTTATTGGAACACTCGATAACTTTTTTGTAAAACCAATATGGCTTCGGGACCCGCGTTGAACAAGAGATCCAAAACACTCATATTGGGAACAAAACCCAACCGTTCTCTAAAAGGCTGATAGTAAGGTGTGGGGAAAAAGTGAGGATCGATCCAATTGGATTTGGGCTGCAACAAATGGGTCAGGTTGTTCGGTGTCTCTGAGGAATAATGCTCCGTAAATGTCACCTCTATCGGAAGGTGCAAAAGTTCGATGATGGTTTGCAACAGGTGCAGGTTGAAATCGAAAAGCGATTCGCTCTTCAACGGAGCCAAAAAGAATGACTCCAAGTCCGGGGCATAATACTCAAAAAAAGGAGACGCCCCGTAACAAGTACAGATGGTATGCCAATGATTCTTGCGCCAATCGTTGTGCGGAGCTAATAAAACATTGGTAATTGGGCACTGAGAAGAGGCTCCGCTCTGCACCGGTATGGTCATAGAGATCGGTCCCCCCGATCCTAAAATAGTACAACGATTGCGATACGACTGCTTGTGGTAGTTCTCGAACTGCTCTACCACTGCACCTTTGAGCAAGTGGCAAAAATATTGTATCGGGGGAGCGTAAGCAATGGATAAGACAGGGTTCATCATACCACCAATCAACGGCGTGTAACAGCTATAATATCGGATCTGTTTACAAAAGCATACTTCCGCTCGTTGTGGCACTCCATCACAACCTGATATTGCTCGGGAGAGAGCACGCGTTGCTCGGCAACCCCTCCTTGGTTTCTGCTGACGATTACTGTATCTCCGGGTTGAGCCACTACCTGCAACAAGATTCCCTTATGTCTCCAATTCCAAAAAGAACGGTCTCCGACAAGTACATATTGCCCCACTTGCGGAGAGGCCTGTTTATGTAATAATAGCACTGTCCCTGTCGGCAATGGAGAGCATTCCCCCGGAGTGACCCGATACAGAAAGAAGAAACAACAACGCACCACCGCCACCCCTACGATTAATAACAAAGGCAGGTAGGTAAGCAGGCGTCGAGAACGATTGTTTTTAGAGGGTAAGCCCATTGATTACACGCATCATTCTTTTCCAGCGAATATGACCATAGCCCCAATCCTTGTCTTTTTCCAGAGAAAGCCACAAGAAAGCCGGACGCCCTACGATATGGTCTTCCGGAACCAATCCCCAATAGCGGCTGTCTGCCGAATTGTGTCGATTGTCCCCCATCATAAAGAAGTAGTCTTGGGCAAAAGTGTAGTGTGTGGCAGGCTTGCCGTCGATGAAGTATCCCCCTTCGGTCGATATTTCAAAGGTATGCCCCTCATAGTTGACAATACACCGCTTGTAGAGGGCTATGTTTTTTGGGGTTAGCTCTATGGTTTCTCCCTTTTTGGGAATGTAGAGCGGACCGAAGTTGTCCCTTGTCCATCCCAAATCCATCTCTAACGGATAGATTTGGGTATTGGCATCCTGTGTCACCACGATTCGTTTAACCCGTGGGTGTGCCTGCAACTTTTGTTTCATTTTCTGTGTCAGAGGGAATTGGTAAACCATCCCCATTGTACCATCTTCCAAGGGTTGCAAGCCGTAGGTTTGTAACAGAGGTGTTTGCTCCGGAGAAGATGAGAACCAATGGCGGTCGTCCAGATTGATGCCCAACTGATCCATTTCCCGTTCCGTAAGCCCGGGGGAGGTTACCTGTATCAAATAGTTAAGTTGCATATGAGGAGGATTGGCTTGCGGTTTGCCATTGATGTATACCTGATTGTTTCTTATTTCAAGCTGATCTCCGGCGATTGCCACACATCTTTTTACATAGTGGTCTCTTTTGTCTACGGGGCGATAGACCACCTCGCCAAACTCTTCGGGATGGGCATAGATATAGTCTCTGCCGGACTGCTTGCACTGGTAGTAGTAGTCCGGATTGTTCTTTTTTACGGTGACTGTGTCTCCGGTAGGAAAGTTAAAGACCACCAAGTCTCCTCGCCGTACGGGACGAATTCCTTTGAGCCTACGGTATTTCAGTTGAGGCGAAACCACATAAGATTCGCCATTCATAAAGCGATTGTGTACCAGTGGCACAGCCACAGGGGTCATTACCGAGCGAGGCCCAAAAGTGATTTTATCAACAAAAAGATAATCCCCTACCAGCAGAGTTTTCTCCAAGGAGGAGGATGGAATGGCAAAATTTTGGAAGAAAAATATGCTCAAAAAAGTAACTCCTATTACAGCATAAAGAAGATCTGCCACCAGGGAGACGAAACTCCTCAAGGTTTTGTTTTTGATTTTCCTGTACCATCCCCAAGGTACAATGTGCAGGAAATATCGGTCTACCACAAAAGGAAAGAGCAGCAACCACCCCCATCCTGCCCACAAGCAGAAGAGTAAAAAAAGGAGGCAAACAACCACTCCGATTATGCGTTGTTTTAGTGACAAGTCTTTCCAATGGAACTGAATTTTCATATCGAATAAGAATTTGTTTTGTGTTGAACTGAGTAATTAGCGATACTCTTCGAGGAGTTGTTTCATCGTGAATAGCCCACTGCGACCAAGACAAAAACGAGCTGCAATAAGAGCCCCTTGAGCAAAACCACTGCGGTCAAAGGCTTGATGTGTGAGGGTTATGGAATCGCTGTCCGAGGTATACGCCACCGAGTGGCAACCAATCTCTTCTCCTTGGCGAAAGACTTTTATCGGCAAACAGTCATCCGGCTTTTTGCCATCTTTACTGCGCTCCACTAAGGACTGCAACGAAGGCTCCTCGCTTTCCATATACCAATCCGATAGGCGAGAAGAGTGGACCAAAATGCCTTTGGCGGTGGTCAAAGCCGTTCCGCTCGGAGCATCGAGCTTGTGCCGATGGTGTACCTCTTTCATTGTTGCACGATAGTTGGGAAATCGGTCCATCATCTTGGCAAACTCTTCGCTAAGGGCGAAAAACAGATTGACTCCTATGCTGAAATTGCTGGCGTGCAAGAAGGTCCAGCCTTGGGTGATTATTTCTTGTTGCAGCAGATGCAACTCTTTGTCCCAACCCGTTGTGCCCGAAACCACCGGTTTACCTCGCTGCATAGCAGCACGACACAGGCTGTATGCCACGGATGGAACAGAAAAGTCTATGGCAACATCTGCCGAAGCAAAGGATTCTGTATCGAACATATTTTCCTGACCGGCATCTATGATCGCCACAACCGTGTCCCCCGCAGCGAGAGCCAATTGCTCCACCATATGTCCCATACGCCCATATCCCAATAAGGCTATTTTCATAGGTATAATTTTTTTGTATCCAAAAGATTCTCTCAAAGGTAAACAATTGCCAATAAATACCATCCAAGAAACACAAAAATGTCTTTCAAAACCTTATCTACCTCGTGTTCCTATCCACTGTTCGATTAGTTCCCTCAAAATGACAAAAAAGTAGGGAACTAATCGCCTATTTTCAGGGAACTAATTTTTGATAATTCCCTACAAATTTTTCTTCCGTCCAAGCAAATATTTTTTATGAGGAAATAGGTAATTGGAGTCTCGAAAAACAGGGGATATGAGGGAGGAAAACATTCCCCGAAAAATGGAGAAGCTCTTATCCGATTTCAAGAGGTGTTGCATTCAATTTTTTTGATTGTTGTTTCACTCTTGTTGTTAGGGAAAATATTCTAAAAATTGTTAAAAGGGCTTGAAAGGATGTCTTTATACGAATTTACCATAGGTAGAGGGCAATTTGAAGAAATAAATAATTATTTATTAGAAAACCTTGGCTATTGTCTCTTTGGCAGAGCGGAAACGAAAGAACCCAGACGAGGTGTTGGGAGGAGTTTTCTTGTAGAGAAGTTGCTCCCTTGTTTTTTCACAGCTTGGGAACGGATGACGAGGGCTTTGGTAAAAAATGGTTATCTTCGCGGATGTCTGCTCGGAATGGCAAAATGAGGCAAAAGGTCGGCTCTGAATGCGGAATTAGTGCTTTATGTCGGTAAGAACCGAGTGGGGAAGAATGGATTATGAAGAATATACAAGTGGGAGACAAAGTGCGCTTCCTCAATGCCAGTGGAGGCGGTGTCATACGCAGAATAAAGAAAAATATAGCGTGGGTCGAGGGTGAAGACGGTTTTGAATTGCCTACCCCTATCTCCGAGTGTGTGGTGGTTGATGGCAACGATACTTTTGTTTCTGGTTACAAGACTCCCGCTGAGAAGAGAGCCGAGCAGGCTCAAAAAGAGACAAAAGTCGCGAGCCAGTCTCCAAAGACGATAACTGCCTCAAAGGAGGAGACTCCTATACAGATTCCGGTTATTGACCGCCCCGGGGGTGATGCAGTGGATTTTTCTGTGGCTTATTTGCCGGTCGATTATAAATCTTTTGGCTCTTCTGCCTATGAGATGTATCTAATCAACGAGAGCAATTATTATTTGACCTTTACTTATGCCACACGCACTCGATCTGGACGTTATCACTTTCGTGCACAGGGGATCGTAGAGCCGGATACGCGTGTTTTTGTGGAGGAGTTTACTCCCGACCAGCTCAATGAAATGGAATACAGCTTGGTACAGTTGCTCCCCTACAAGATGCAACGGGGGTACCAGAGTTTGCAGCCGTTTAGTGTGGAGTGGCATCTGGAGGGGGTAAAGTTTTTCAAGAGACATTGTTTTAGAGAAAACCCTTTTTTCGATGAAGATGCTTTGGTTTATCCGCTGATCGTTAAGGGGAAATCGCATAGCGTAGCTCCAACCAATACGGGTGAACCGGAAGCAGTGCTGCAAGAGAAGGTGCAGCGCGATCGTTCTCCGCAAAAGGTTCAGTCAACCCAGCCACAACCGCAACTGGATTGTAAGGATGGTGTGGTGGATTTGCATATCTCTGCCCTGTTGGACGATAGTGTCGGTATGACGCCCCACGAAATACTTTTGTATCAAGTGAAGTCGTTTGAGCGGGAATTGGAAAAGCGCCCCAAGGGTTCTAAGGTGATTTTTATCCACGGTAAGGGGCAAGGGGTTTTGAGGCAAACTCTGATACAGACCATAGAGCGCAAATATCCCAAAGTTTCGCACCGAGATGCTTCTTTTAAAGAATACGGGTTCGGAGCTATCGAAGTCATTATTCACTGATATCTTGTTGCGATGGAAATAGAGCGTAAATTTTTGCCTCTCAACAGTGATTTTGTGCAGCAGGCAACACATTGTAAAAAAATTAAGCAGGCCTATTTGAGCACCTCACAGTTCAATACGGTGCGTGTGCGAATTATTGATCAAGAAGCTGTTATTACCATCAAGGGAGCTTCTCTCGATGGAGGGCTTTCGCGTCCCGAATGGGAATACTCTATTCCCAAAGAGGATGCCGTGCAAATGATGCATTATGCCCGACCGGGGGTGATAGAAAAAGTGCGCTACTATGTTCCTTATGAAGGGTTTATGTGGGAGGTAGATGTCTTTGAAGGTGCTTTGGAAGGGCTGCTTTTGGCAGAAGTGGAATTGGAGCAAGTGACCGATAACCCCCCACTGCCGGCTTGGATTGGTCGAGAAGTGACGGGAGACAAACGTTATCACAATGGCTATTTGTCTCAAAATATGCAGTTACCTCCTTTGCAGTAATAGACACGTACGGAAGAATGTTGTGGGGATGGGAGCAGGAGATTGTTCTATTGCTTTTGGCAACGACTCCGAGAAGATATAGATAAAATAAAATAGAAAAAGAGTAATGAAAAAATTTTTCCTCTTGCCCTTTGTGGCTTTGATTGCCTCTTTCTGTGCCTATGCAGATGGAGGAATGTGGCTCTTGCAGCAGATGCAGGGGCAGTATCAACAAATGAAAGAGCGTGGATTGGAACTCAATGCTTTGGATTTGTATAATCCGGATGGCTCTTCAATAAAGGATGCCGTGGTTATGTTCGATGGTGGATGTTCGGGCGTTGTGGTTTCGGACCAAGGGCTCATTTTGACCAACCACCATTGTGGCTACGATCAGATACAGTATCACTCGGCAGTAGGACACAACTACTTAGAGGATGGTTTTTGGGCGCAATCTTTTCAAGAAGAGCTGGTGTGCCCGGGGTTAGAAGTGGAGATGGTCGATAGGATAGATGATGTAACCGATAAGGTGCTTGCTTTGCTCAAGAAAGACAAATTGGAAAACAGCTTGGAGGCTCTTTCTCCTCGCCACTTAGCCACCTATGTGGCCCAAATTGTGGGCAAGAGGGCTGCAGCCAAATCCGGATATAAATATGTGATAAAGGCTTTCTATGGGGGGAATAAGTACTATATGTTTACCAATAAGGTATATTCGGATGTGCGCTTTGTGGCGGCCCCTCCCAGCTCAATTGGTAAATTCGGCTCGGATACAGACAATTGGATGTGGCCTCGCCATACCGGAGATTTTTCTATTTTCCGTATTTATGCTGATAAGAATGGCAATCCGGCTCCTTATGCTGCAAGCAATCAACCCCTGCGTCCCAAACGTTTTGTGCAAGTGAGCACCCAAGGAGTCCAAGAAGGAGATTTCGCTCTCATTATGGGTTTCCCGGGAACTACTTACCGCTTCTTTACCGCTCCAGAGGTAGATTCTTGGGCGGAGTTAGACAATAAAATTCGCATCGAAATGCGAGGTATTCGCCAGGAAGTAATGCTGCGACATATGTTGGCAGAAGAAGCTGTAAATATTCAGTATGCAGCTAAGTACGCCTACTCACAGAATGGATATAAACGGGCTCAGGGGGCTAACTGGGCTATCAAGCAGCGCAATCTTAGAGCTTCCAAATTGGCACAACAAGAGGCTTTGCTCAAGTGGGCGAAAAACCACAACAAGGGAGATAAGTATCAAGAGGCCGTGGCACAGATAGAGCAATTGGTTAAGGAAAAATATCCCCTGCATCGCCATCGCGTTTATTTGGAAGAGGCCCTTGTTTATCCGGTAGAATTTTTGCGCATACCTCTTATTAGTTCCGAGGCTGCTTCCGGATGGAGCAAACCCGCCGTGAAGACAAAAGAGTTGCAGCGTATGCAAGAAAAGTTTGCCGAGTTTTACAACAAAGATTACAATCCGCAAGTCGATAAAGATGTAACAACGGCTGTCCTCAAACGTTATGTGCAACAAATTGCTCCCGAACAGCAACCAGCCGTTTTGAAGCAAGGAGTGGCTCAGTTTGGCTCAGTGGAGCAATATGTGTCGTTCCTTTTTGAAAACTCTATCTATGCTTCTCGAGAAAAGTTTGCTCAAGCCATCAAGGTAGGAGATTTGCGCACTTTTGTTTCAGATCCTATGGCACAATTAACCGCTTCCGTATGGTCTACCTACGAAACGGTGATGGAGGAGTTGAGGGCCTTTAACCCTGCCATAGCTTCGGCACAGAAAGTATTTACTGCCGGAATGCTCGATATGGTGGGTGGAGAGCAATTGTGGCCCGATGCCAACCTGACCATCCGCTTTACTTATGGTAACGTAAAAGGCTACAAACCATCGGACAACATTACCTACGGGCATCAAACAACTCTTGTGGGGGTAATGGAAAAAGAAGATCCCAATAACTGGGAATATGTAGTAAGCCCTCGTCTGAAAGAGATATTTGATAGGAAAGATTTTGGCCCCTATGCCTTGCCCAATGGCTCTATGCCGGTGAATTTCTGCGCCACCACGCATACAACAGGGGGCAATAGCGGTAGCCCTGTCTTCAACAAGCGAGGAGAGCTTATCGGTCTCAACTTCGACCGAAACTGGGAAGGCGTTGGAGGGGATATTGAATACCTGCCTGACTACCAACGAAGCATTATTTTGGATATTCGTTACCTGCTTCTCATTGTGGATAAGTATGGCAATTGCCCCCGCTTGCTTCAAGAAATGAATATCAAACGCTAATTCTCTATTATGGAAAATGAATTTATGAATCTGGAGGAGCAAATCGTGCGTATGTTGCGCACGGTTTATGATCCAGAGATACCTATCAATGTATACGACTTAGGGCTTATCTACAATGTAGAAGTTCAGGAGGCTGGGGTGGTACATATAACAATGACTTTAACTGCCCCCAATTGCCCGGCAGCCGATTTTATTTTGGAAGATGTTCGTATTAAGGTGGAAAGTATCCCCGAGGTTTCTCGTGTTGATGTTACCATTACCTTTGAGCCGGAGTGGAATAAGGATATGATGTCCGAAGAGGCACAATTGGAGTTAGGCTTTTTGTAGATAAATAGGTCATTGGGCTCTTGACAGGATTCGTTGGGCAGAGGGCGTAAACCTCTGCCGGCCGGGTATTATGTCTGTTTAGGTATTTGGAATTACCTATGCAAAAGAAGACTGTTATATATTTTACGGGAGATGCTCATTTGGGGGCTTCTTGCCATACTTCTCCAATGGAGGTGGAGCGGAGATTGGTGCGGTGGCTCTATTCCATAGCCAACACAGCGAAGGCCGTCTACTTTATGGGAGATATGTTCGACTATTGGTTTGAGTATCGCTATGTAGTTCCAAAGGGGTACGTGCGCTTTTTGGGAGCCTTGGCACATTTGTCCGATAACGGCGTAGAGTTGCATATGTTGGCGGGAAATCACGATGTCTGGATGCGTCAATATTTCGAGCAAGAATTGGGGGTTGTGGTGCATCACAAACCATTTGAGGTCTCTTTGCTGGGGCGTACTTTTCGTCTCTCGCACGGAGATTATGAATACCGAACAAACAGTTTTTCTCAACGTTTTTTGTACTCTCTTTTTCGCAACAAAGGGTTGCAAAAACTTTTTGCGGCGGTGCATCCCGATTGTACTATGGGCATTGCTTTGTGGTGGTCGTACCAAAATCGCAAAAAGCATCAGAGAGCAGAGAGTGAGGTTCCCTCTTTGACCAATACCTCTCATCAGCTTTTGAATCCCGATGCCGAATGGCTCTATCGTTGTACGGAACTGTATAAGCAAGCCAATCCTCAGATTGATACTTTTATTTATGGTCATAGGCATCTATTGGTACGGCAACCTCTCTCGCTGGGGGGAGAGATGATTGTTACGGGGGATTGGCTCATCCACAATTCTTATGTCTCTTGGGACGGAACTTCTTTGGTTTTACACTCCTTTGAATAGTTCTTCTGAGAGGTTTTAGAATGTTGTTCTTGGGAACACGAAACGCTGTTTACCTCCTTGTATAGGAGATTTCTAGGAGGTCTTATACAAATATTATGTTTTTTAGGAGCTCTTTTGTGGGAAGTGGTATACCTACAAAAGAGTTTTTTTCTCAATAGTGTAGAGTCTAAAAACCGAATTTGAGTATTAAAAGCAACATTTTTTGATGAAAACAGAGCTGTTTTGATACGTATTCCTTGCAAATTGTTCGATTGTTTATATCTTTGCTACCAAATAGTTGGTACAACCTTACTTTATGGAAGTTTTATACAGAACACACGATTATCTCTTGCGCAATATGCAGGAAACAATCCGTAGAGGCTTGATGGACAAGATAGACTCAAAAGACCAAATTATAGGTATTTTGGGCTCTCGCGGGATTGGAAAGACAACCTTTTTGCTCGATTATGCCAAGGAAGTTTACGGTACGCACAATCGCAAATGTCTTTATGTTAATTTGAATCAATTTCTATTCACAACCGAGTCTTTGGTCAATTTCGCTGGTCGGTTTGTGGAAAATGGAGGTCGTGTTTTGCTTCTGGATCAGATTTACAAGTATCCTAATTGGAAGAAAGAGTTGGTACAAGCCGCAGAAATTCATCCCGAATTGAAGATTATCTATGCCGGAAGCTCGGTACAGAAAGATTCGTCCGAGGAAGAAGAAGACACTCTTCCAGGGGTGGTGTATCGTTTGGATGGCTTCTCTTTGCGTGAGTTCATCAATTTGCGTACAGGACTGTCTTTACCTACGATCCCTTATACCGACTTGCTTCGCTTTCATAAAGATTTTAGCCGTACTGTGTTGGAGAGCGTTAATCCGGTCAATTTCTTTGCCGATTACATTCACCACGGCTATTATCCGTTCTTTTTGGAACAGCGAAATTATTCCGAAAATTTGCTCAAAAATATCAATATGATGCTTGAAGTGGATATTATGTATATCCGCAATATCGATCAGCGTCTATTACCCAAATTGCGTAAGTTGCTCTATATGCTGGCTCGCTCAGCTCCCGCCACTCCCAATGTGTCCCAATTGGCTGCCAGTATAGAGACTTCTCGTGCCACCGTTGCCAACTATATGCATATCCTTTCGGATGCCGGCCTTATAACACAGCTCTACAGGGCTAATGAGGACGAAAGTAAGAAGCCGGCTATGTGCTATTTACAAAACACCAACATCTCCTATGCTTTGATGCCGGAGCCAGCTTCTCCTATGGATGCCCTCACCACTTTCTTCCTCAATCAGGTGTCGGCTCTGCATCACGTGGATGCCGGGTCTCGTGCCCAAGTCAATTTTGTGGTCAATGGTGAGCACCTCTTTAGAATAGATAAAGAGATTTCGGGCCGTTATAAGTCCGATAGATTCTATGCCGTGGGCGGAATCAACAGTGGAGAACGCAATATATTGCCCTTATGGAGCTTTGGCTTCTTGTACTAAGGTTTGGCGTTACCGGATGTTTGTATCGAATAAAAATCAAAACCTAATATTACAAACTAAGTAAAATGAGTAAAGAAATTAAAAAGATGACCTGTGATGGGAATCAGGCTGCGGCGCATATTGCCTATATGTTCAGCGAGGTGGCATCTATTTATCCCATTACGCCTTCTTCTACGATGGCTGAGTACGTAGACGAGTGGGCTGCTGCAGGAATGAAAAATATTTTTGGAGAAGTTGTTACCGTTCAGGAAATGCAATCTGAAGCCGGAGCCGCTGGAGCTATGCACGGAGCGTTGCAGGCCGGAGCTTTGGCCACGACCTTTACGGCCTCTCAAGGTTTGCTCTTGATGCTTCCCAATATGTACAAAATTTCCGGTGAACTGCTTCCCGGAGTATTTCACGTTTCTGCTCGTGCCTTGGCTGCACAGGCTCTTTCTATTTTTGGAGACCACCAGGATGTAATGTCGGCTCGTATGACGGGTTTTGTCCAGTTGTGTACGGGTTCTGTACAAGAGGTAATGGATTTGGCTGCAGTGGCTCACCTTGTGGCCATCAAATCGCGTGTACCGTTTATTCATTTCTTTGATGGCTTCCGTACTTCTCACGAAATACAAAAGATAGAATATCTCACGGCAGACCAATTGCGTCCGCTCATCGATATGGAAGCATTGGAGCAATTCCGCAAAAGGGCATTGGATCCATCTCGCCCCGTAACAAGAGGATTGGCGCAAAACCCCGATATCTATTTCCAAGCTCGTGAAGCTGCCAATCCGTTCTATAATGCTTTGCCGGAGATGGTACAAGAGTGTATGGATCAGCTTTCCGAACTCACCGGACGCAGATATCGTCTTTTCGACTACTACGGAGATCCTGAAGCGACTAATGTTATCATAGCAATGGGATCTGTTACAGAGACTATTAGAGAAGTCGTTGACTATCTGCGCAATAAGGGCGAAAAGGTAGGTCTCTTGGCTGTACACCTTTACCGTCCTTTCAGCATAAAATATTTCTTGGAGGCTTTGCCTGCTACTGTTAAGCGAATCGCTGTGTTGGATAGGACCAAGGAACCCGGAGCTGCTGGTGATCCTTTGTACTTGGATGTTAAGAATGCTTTCTATGGGAATGATAAAGCTCCGCTTATTGTGGGTGGACGCTATGGTCTCTCTTCTAAGGATACTACTCCGGCACAAATTTTAGCAGTGTACAAGAACTTGGGAATGAATATGCCCAAGGATCAGTTTACGGTGGGTATTGTGGACGATGTTACATTTACCTCTTTACCTCAAGAAGAGAACCTTGTCTTTGATGGTGCTTTTGAAGCCAAATTCTATGGTCTTGGAGCTGATGGTACAGTGGGTGCCAATAAGAACTCCGTAAAGATCATAGGAGAGAACACCGACAAGTATTGTCAGGCTTATTTTGCATACGATTCAAAGAAATCGGGAGGTTTTACTGCTTCTCACCTGCGTTTTGGCGATACTCCTATCCGTTCTACCTATTTGGTTGTGACGCCAGATTTTGTGGCTTGCCACGTGCCTGCCTATTTACATATGTACGATGTCCTCAACGGGTTGAAGAAAAACGGAACTTTCTTGCTCAACTCTATTTGGGGATTGGATACGGTAGAGCAACACCTCCCCAATCGCGTTAAACGCTACCTGGCGAAGAATAATATTAAATTCTATATGATCAACGCAACGGCGATTGCTCAAAAAATCGGGTTGGGAAACAGAACCAACACCATTCTTCAATCGGCGTTCTTTAAGATTTCGGGAGTAATCCCTTACGATTTGGCGGTTGAGCAGATGAAGAAGTTTATCGTTAAGTCGTACAGCAAGAAGGGAGAAGACGTTGTTAATAAAAACTTTGCCGCGGTGGATGCTGGAGCTGATATTATAGAAGTGCCAGTAAAGGCCGAATGGGCAACATTGGAAGATGATGCAGTGGTGCGTCACGCTGATGATACAGATTTTATTCACAATGTAGTACGCGTGATCAATGCTCAAGATGGTGATGTGTTGCCCGTGTCTACATTCAAAGGTCGTGAAGATGGTACTTGGGACAATGGTACGGCTGCCAGTGAAAAACGTGGAGTTGCAGCCTTCGTCCCGGAGTGGAATGCAGACAATTGTATCCAATGTAACCAATGTGCTTACGTTTGTCCACACGCTACTATTCGCCCATTCCTACTCACCGAAGAAGAGCAATCCGAGACGGGAGTGCGTACGCTTCCTGCCATCGGAAAAGGTCTCAAAGAAGCAGGGCTTCAGTTCCGCATACAAGTTGATGTTCTCGACTGTTTGGCTTGTGGTAATTGTGCCAACGTATGTCCGGGAAATAAACAGGGCAAGGCTTTGACAATGAAACCGTTGGAGACTCAGCTGGATGAGCAAGGTAATTGGGACAAGATGATCAAGCAAGTTACCAACAAGGCACACTTGGTTGATGTTGCTGCCAACGTGAAGAACTCACAATTCGCACAGCCTTTGTTCGAATTCTCCGGAGCTTGTTCCGGTTGTGGAGAAACACCTTATGTACGCCTCATAACTCAACTCTTTGGAGATCGTCAAATGGTAGCCAATGCCACCGGGTGTTCTTCTATCTATTCGGCATCTGCTCCTTCTACTCCCTATACCACGAACGAAAAAGGACAAGGTCCGGCTTGGGCAAACTCTTTGTTTGAGGATTTCTGTGAGTTTGGTTTGGGTATGGAGTTGGCCAGTGAACGTAAACGCGATCAGGTCGTAAGAGTCTTTGAACAAATTTTGGCTTTGGAGCAAGTTCCTGCCGATGTAAAGGTTTTGTTGCAGGAATGGATCGACAACCGTACAGATGGAGACAAAACAAAGGAATTGGCTGCTCAGATAGCTCCTATGCTAAAGCAGTACAATAGCGAGCATCCTGATTGCTCGTTGGGCAAAGAGGCTGTAGCTGTAATTCCTTCTTTGGTAAAACGTAGCCAGTGGATTATCGGCGGGGACGGTGCTTCGTATGACATCGGTTTCGGAGGCTTGGATCACGTGATTGCTTCCGGGAAGAATGTAAATATTTTGGTGCTGGATACAGAAGTTTATTCTAACACAGGAGGTCAGTCCTCTAAGAGTACACCTGTCGGAGCCATTGCCAAATTTGCTGCCGGTGGTAAGCGAGTGCGTAAAAAAGATTTGGGTCTGATGGCTACCACTTATGGATACGTATACGTGGCTCAGATAGCTATGGGGGCCAATCAAGCACAGACACTAAAGGTATTGCGAGAAGCAGAGGCTTATGATGGTCCTTCTTTGATTTTGGCATACGCTCCGTGTATCAACCACGGGATCAAGGCCGGTATGGGCTTAACTCAAGAAGAAGAACGCAAAGCCGTAGAATGTGGTTACTGGCATTTGTGGCGCTTTGATCCACGTTTGGCTGAAGAGGGCAAAAATCCATTCACTTTGGATAGTAAAGAGCCCAAGTGGGAGCTCTTTAAGAGCTTCTTGAAAGGAGAAACACGTTACGAAGCTCTCTACAAACAATTCCCGGCAGAGGCCGATGAATTAGCTCAATGTGCGGAAGACAGTGCCAAGCATCGTTATAACACATATAAGAGAATGGCAAATATGGTTTGGGACGAAAATCTTTGAACCACCATTTGTTAAATAAATCGTAGATAGAATAAAGAGGAAGGTGTAGAATAGGACAGAGATATTCACCCTTCCTCTTTTTTTGTTCGCGAAGAAGATCTATTGATTCCTTTTGTTCGAGGGCTTTAGATGTTTCTTGGGAGAAAAGAGAATGACTCCCTATATTTGGGTAGATGAAGATATTTATTTGTATCTTTGAGGCATCAAAATAAGACTTATTTTACACTTAAACTAAATAGGAAAGAAGTATGGCAAAGTTTCAAGGTGCAGTGGTAGTAAACCAACAGCGTTGCAAAGGCTGCAACCTCTGTGTGGTTTCTTGCCCGACCAAAGCCATCGGCTTGCACCCCGATGAGGTAAATGACAAAGGTTACCACTATTGTTACATGAGCAATCCTGAGGCCTGCATTGGTTGTACCAACTGCGGTACCGTGTGTCCGGACGGTTGCATAACTGTTTATAAAGTTTCATTGCAATAAAAGATTACAATATGGCAGCAGATGTAAAACTGATGAAGGGCAATGAAGCCCTTGCTCATTCGGCAATCCGTAATGGGCTTGATGGTTATTTTGGTTATCCGATCACTCCTCAATCCGAAGTGTTGGAAACACTTATGGCAGAACGCCCTTGGGAAACAACCGGTATGGTTGTGTTGCAAGCAGAAAGTGAAATCTCTTCTATCAATATGGTGTATGGAGGTGCAGGTGCCGGTAAAAGAGTGATGACTTCCTCTTCGAGCCCCGGTATCAGCCTTATGGCCGAAGGTTTGAGTTACTTGGCTGGAGCCGAATTGCCGTGCCTTATTGTAAACGTTATGCGTGGAGGTCCTGGTCTGGGAACTATCCAACCCAGTCAGGCAGACTATTTCCAAACTACCAAGGGGTGTGGACACGGAGACTATCGTCTGATTTCTTTGGCTCCTTACTCTGTTCAAGAGATGGTAGACTTTGTCGATCTTGGTATGGAGTTGGCATTTAAGTATCGCAACCCTGTAATGATGATTTCTGATGGTATTATAGGTCAGATGATGGAAAAGGTTGTTTTACCCGACTTTAAGCCTCGTCGCACCGATGAAGAAACTATTGCAGCAACTCCTTGGGCTACTCACGGAGCACGTGGGGGAAAAAGGCATATCATTACCTCTTTGGAGCTTGATTCTGCTGTTATGGAAAAGAATAACGAACGTTTCCAGAAGAAATATGCCGAAATTGAAGCGGCAGAAGTTCGCTATTCAGAGTATATGACAGAAGACGCAGACTACATTTTGGTGGCTTTTGGTTCTTCGGCTCGTGTGTGCCAGAAAGTGGTACAGTTGGCTCGTCAAGAAGGCATTAAGGTAGGTGTTTTGCGCCCCATAACATTGTGGCCGTTCCCCTCCAAGATTATTTCTTCTATGGCAGAGCGTGGCGTAAAGGGATTCCTCTCTGTTGAGCTCAATGCCGGTCAGATGATCGAAGATGTTAAGTTGGCTGTTAATGGAAGGACTCCCGTAGAGCACTATGGTCGTATGGGTGGTATGCTCTTCTCTCCCGATGAAGTGCTCGCAGCTCTCAAAGAAAAGATTATCAACCGCAAGTGATTTGATTTTCCACACCTCGTACTCTTGTAGCAAAAAAGTGATCCCTTTATCATATGACCGAGAACTCAAACAAGAAAACCACCCTCTTACTAATTGTTCTTAGTGCCCTATTTTGGGGTGCTACAGTAGCTATGGTTGCTGTTTTCTTTGCACTACGCAATACTGCGCCTTGGGCATTTCTGATATTGGCTTTTATTGCGATTGTAGCTCGGGTTGCTTACTACGTGGTACGATATAAACAAAAACGCTAAAAACTATAACACAATGGATATAAAAGAAATCATCAAACCTGAAAATCTGGTTTATGAGAAGCCGCGTCTGATGAATGACGCTACTATGCACTACTGTCCGGGGTGCAGCCACGGTGTGGTACACAAATTAGTTGCAGAAGTTATAGATGAAATGGGTATGGCAGAGGATGCTATTGGTATTGCTCCTGTGGGTTGTGCCGTGTTTGCCTATAACTATATCGATATTGATTGGCAAGAGGCTGCCCACGGTCGTGCTCCTGCTTTGGCCACGGCAGTAAAACGTCTTTACCCCAATAAGCTTGTCTTTACTTATCAAGGGGACGGAGACTTGGCCGCTATTGGTACGGCCGAGACTATTCACGCTGCCAACCGTGGAGAAAACATCGTAATCATATTTATCAACAACGGTATCTATGGTATGACTGGAGGGCAGATGGCTCCCACTACTTTGTTGGGTATGAAAACGGCTACTTGTCCAACCGGTCGTGATCCCAAATTGAATGGTTATCCTTTGGTAATTAGCAATCTTTTGGCTCAACTTGATGGAACTTGTTTCGTAACACGCCAAAGCGTACACACAGCCGGTGCTGTCCGTAAGGCTAAGAAGAACTTGCGCAAAGCTTTTGAATACTCTATGCAGGGTAAGGGTACGTCTATATTCGAAGTAGTTTCTACTTGCAATACCGGATGGAAGATGTCTCCCGAAAAGGCGAACGAATGGATGACAGAACATATGCACGCCAAATACCAATTGGGTGATATAAAGGATGTGGATGTAGAACAAAAATAAGGAGAGATTTAAGATATGACTCACGAAATAGTAATTGCCGGATTCGGCGGTCAGGGAGTTCTTTCTATGGGAAAGATTCTGGCTTACTCCGGAATAATGGAGAACAAAGAAGTTTCATGGATGCCTTCTTACGGACCCGAGCAACGTGGAGGTACTTCTAATGTAACTGTTATCGTTAGCGATGAGCCGGTTAGCTCGCCCGTGGTGAATGAATACGATATCGCTATTGTTCTCAATCAACCTTCTTTGGATAAGTTTGCCGGTCGCGTAAAGAAAGGTGGAATCCTTATTTACGACCCCAATGGTATACATACGCATACCGATCGTAAAGATATCCAGATCTACGAAGTGCCTGCCAGCGAAGAGTGCGAAAAGATTGGTAACGACAAAACGTTCAATATGATTGTTCTTGGTGGTGTTCTCAAGGTGGCACCTATGGTAACATTGGAAAGTGTTATCGCCGGTCTTAAGAAGTCTTTACCCGAACGTCACCACAAACTGATCCCTATGAATGAAGAGGCTATTCGGAGGGGTATGGAAGTAATTCGTAAGATTGACTGATTCTCTCGGATGTTCTTCTAAAGAGTCAGGAGATTCAACTTAGGAGCGTCAAACCCTTCCTTATATGGATGAGGTTGACGCTCTTTTTTATTTTTGAGTTCGCTAAATTTTGTGTTTCTTTTCCCTCTGATTGAATTAAAGAGGGCTTGTTGGTAAATTGTTCAAGATAAGCTGATTGTCAATTCTAGGGAGGCATAGTTGGGCTGTGATTGTTTTTTATCTGAACTCATCGAGAAATATGCACAGATTACAAATAGAGAAACCCCTTTTGCGCAAAAAATGGCGCAGAGTGCTTGGTAGAGAGTATTACATAGTTCGTCGTAGGATTACGGACTATACGTCAGGAATCAAGTGGTGCAAAAGAGGGGTTGAGAATTTGAACAATTACTCTCTTGTCAAGGAACACAAGTCTCTTATCCTTAGGCCCCTAAAAGATGTGGATATGTATCTGCAAGAAAATAAGAGAACCAATTTACGCTTGGCGATAGAGAGGCTCAATCAGATGAGAATAGCCCCGGGACAGACTTTCTCCGTATGGCACTATGTTGGACGCCCAACGGCCCGAAAAGGTTATTTGCCCGGATTGGTGCTCAACCAGGGGAAAATAGATACGGGAGTCGGAGGAGGGCTTTGTCAGTTGGGAAACCTGCTTTTTTGGATTTTTGCACATTCACCACTCAGCATAACAGAGCGTCACCGGCATAGCTTCGATGTCTTCCCGGATGTTGGGCGCAATATTCCTTTTGGGTCGGGGGCAACGTTGTCGTATAACTACATTGATCTTCGTGTTCAAAATGATACACAGCAAACATTTTATTTAGAATTGTGGCTCGACGAAACTCATCTTCACGGACGCTTATGGGCTCAGGGAGAGTTGCTCTCTTCTTATCGAGTGGAGGAAGAGGGGCATTGCATCGTGCAGCAACCGTGGGGCGGATTTACTCGACACAATCGCCTGTTTCGTATTGTAACCTATCCGGATGGGCGTGAAAGTAAAGAGTTGTTGGTGGAGAATCACGCTATTATGATGTATAACCCGCTTTTGTATCCACCTAATGGGCAGTAGGCGTTAGAGGTAAATAGCTCGTAGTGCAGAGTGAGCTGAAAACGATCTTTTTCTGGGTACTTTTGAACAAATTTTAGGAGTCTGTGCTCTGATTATTTTCTAAAACGGAGCTCGGACGTTTATAACAGAAAAACATTCTTAAAAACACAACAGAATGAAGCATCGACTAAAAATTCTTCTAATTCTTATATATACCTCAGCCTGCTTTTCTTTATTCGCTCAGACGACAAACTACTCGATGCTTGCGCAAGAAGCTCTGGAATGTATGTGGCAGTCTAAAGACACTGTTGGGTATAGAAAATCTCTTGATATATACGAAAAGGCTTTTTCCTTTTTTCCGGATAGTATTGACGAAGTGGGATTGTACAAGGCTTCTGTTCTCTCTACTGAGCTGAAAGAGTACGACAAAGCTTTTAAGTTTCTTGCAATGCTGATGAATTTGGAGGATAAGTATATGCTTGTCCCAAAATGGCAATACATCGTAGGGGAGGCTTCAGAGGAAGAGTTTGTAAACCTGTTTTCAGATGCCAGATGGAAGGAGCTGAATGATGAAGCACAAAGAGATAAAAGGATCTTTTTCGATAGGCTAAGGGAGAGAGAAAAAGAGTTCTATGCAGCCGATACCTCCGATTTACGGGAGATAAAATCGCCAGTAAGCCTGTACGAAGCAATTAAGCAACGAGATGGATACTTGTTCAAGCAGGAGCGAGATTATTCTATTTCGTTTGCCATAAACGATTCTGTTAAAACGTCGTTTTTTGTACATCTACCTTTGAATTACGACCCCAGGAAGAGCTATCCACTTTTGTTTTTCTTGCACGGCGCGGTGAGAAGCAATAGGTTGTCTGAATACCAGACCGCAAGTGAGTGTTTGTATGATTGGAACCGATTTTACACAAAGTACGCAGCTTTGAACAACGTTATTTTGGTTTTCCCAAAAGGAAGCAAACAATTCAATTGGATGATGCCGGATGATGGTTTCTTTATGATTCCAAAGATATTGGTACTTGTAAAAAAAGCAGTTAATGTAGACGATGACAGAGTTTTTGTATCGGGGCATTCCAATGGAGCAACCGGATCTTTCTCATACTTGATGAAACAGCCTACACCATTTGCTGGTCTCTATGGGTTTAACACTTATCCGAAAGTTTTTACGGGGGGAACATTTGCAGAGAATATAAAAAACCGTTCGTTTGTGAACTTTTCCACAGATGAGGATTACTACTATCCTCCCAATGCAAACGATGATTTCTCTCGATTGATGAGACAAATCAATGCTGATTACAAGGAGTATCGTTATACGGGGTTTCCTCATTGGTTTCCTCAATTCGATGAATCGGAACAGGCTTATCAGATTCTTTTCACAGACCTCGTAGGGCGCAAAAGAAACCCTTTCCCTAAAAAGATTGTTTGGGAGTTTGACGACGAACGGTATGGAAGCGTGGACTGGATTTCTAATATTCGATTAGATACGTTGACGGAGCGAAAAGAGTGGCATCGAGATTTGAATTTTAGGATAAATCGATGGCTGGAATATAACGACAACGATGCTCTCCAGGTCGTAAATGTGGATAAAACAGCTTTTGACTTTCCTCGCCAATCAGGTAAAATTGTGGCAAAATACGAGGATAACGTGTTTCGCATCCAAACCTCTTGTATAAAAGGTTTGGCAATCAATATTTCACCGGAAATGATCGATATGAAAAAGAAAGTACGGGTATATGTAAATGGGAAATTATACTTCAATAAGTTGGTTGAGTACAACACAGATTTTATGCGAAAAAATTTTGAGGCTAATTTAGACAGGAGTCAGGTTTGGGTAAATCGGATAGAAATACAAAAACTATGAAATTATTGGCAGTGTGTCATAATAGTCGATCCCTGGATTTCGAAGTGGTAAGGAAAAGATCTTTTTGCCTCTTCCCGAAATTGATCACTGTCGCAACACTGTGCAAATAACGGCAAAGCCCACGTTGTGATTATGGACAACGCGGGCTTTGTTTTTTATTTTTTTCGTTATTATTCAGAATCCGAATTTCCCATTTTGATGCTGCCATTCCGAGCCCGGAAGTATTGGTTCGATAACGTCCCAGTGCTCGGCAATCTTGCCTGCTTCTACTCGAAAGAGATCGTAGAAACTTACCTGCTTACCCGCAAAATATCCCTCACTTACCACGAGAACGAAATTTCCCTCTCCAAGTACTTTATGAATGCGTTCGTAGGTCATTGTTACTCCATTCTTGGCCATTTCGGCGAGGGCCGTACCCAACCCCGAAAGTCCGTCTGCAATTGCCGGATTGTGCTGTATATATTTGTCCCCATCAAAATAGCTCGTTAGCTTATCGGGGGCTTGTCCTATAAGCACGTCGCGAACAAACTGTTCTACGAGGGTTTTATTTATTGCCGTCTTGTCCAAATCTTTTAGTTCGGTAGTTCCGTCAATCATAGTATGATTGCTGGGGTTCGCCACGGCAGGAGTTTCGGCAAGGTTATCCCAATGCTCTACAATTTTACCATCTTCGAAGCGGAAAATGTCAAAGCCTATTTTAGGTCCAAAGAAATTGTAATCGGTGTGTGCAAAGACAAAGTTATCATCTTGAAAAACACGTACGGTATGTACACGCGCCGACCCCTTGGGGAGCGCAGCAAGGGTTGCTCCGAACCCGGCCAAGCCATCTTTTATAGCGAGGTTGTGTTGGGTGTATTTGTTTGCATTGATAAATGCGATAGGATTTGTATCTCCCGTTTCAATGCTCTTGAGAAGAGCTACTACTTGTTCTTTTTTGCTCATTGGATTATTTGTTTTTGTTAGACTTTTAGCCTCCTGTGCAATGCAACAGACTGTTGTAAGGGCTGCGATCAGAATTGTTGTCACTTTTGCCATCATCTTTTTTTCATTGATTTTGATATGGCAAAGGAAGAGGCAACGGATACGCTTCTTATAATCCTTTTGGGCGTTTATAGGGTAAATCTCCGACAGGAGATTTTTATTTTCTTGTCTGCATAAGTCTAAATTCGTTAGGACTTATGCCGGAGTGCTTGCGAAAGAATTTGTTGAAGTTCGTCGGTTCATCAAATCCCAAAGAGAATGCAATTTCCTTGATAGATAGGTTGCTATATGCCAGAAAGCGTTTGGCTTCGAGCATACGTCTTTGGTCGAGATATATTTTGGGGGTCATTCCTACGGCAAGGCGGACGGATTCGGAGAGAGGTTTCTCTTGTACAGAAAGCAGAGGTAAATAATCACTCACATTGTGCCATTGGTGATGGTGTTTTTCCACCTCTTCAAAAAAACGTTTTGCAGTTTCATTTGAGTTGCCGGGCATTTTGGGGAGACGGCGGGCAACTTCAGCCAACAAGATACGCAAACAGCTACGTGCAACGACTAATTGATATTCGTCTGTATCGTTTTCCAGTTCACGGATAAGTTGTTGCATCAGACTGCTCATAGGTAGACCTTGCAAGGATATTACTTTATGCCCAAGGGGACTTATCCTTAATATTCGATGAAGAAGTTGAGCATCGGTTGAGGCTTCACCAAGGAATTCGGGAACGAATAATACAGAGAATGCTTGTGGATGGGATAGAAGATTAAAGCGACAGATTTGCCCCGGAGATATAAGAAAAGCATCGTTGCTTTGCAAACAAAGCTCTTCAAAGTCAACCATCAGAAAAAGGTTTCCTTTTTCTACCCAAATAAGATGGTAAAAATCAGCTCGATGTATTCCCTCTGTCATAGGAGCTTTTTCCCAAAGAAAATCAAGACTCTTGGCTTCAACTCCGATTGTCGAGGGTGTATTGAACAGATATCTTTTAATCATCGCATTGTTCATAAGACAAAGGTCGTCTTTTGTCGACAAACAGAAAAGATGAGTGGACAAAAACTTCTCGTAGACGTTATCGTATCAATTTTTTACACACACAGATCTTTTACTTTTTCCTCAAGAATTCTTTCTTGAATAGTTCCCTCAAAATTGGAGAAAAGCAGGGAATTATTGTTTGATAATTCCCTATGAATTTTTCTTCCGTCCAACATAATTTTTCTTTGCAGGGAACTAATCCCTCAGCCTAATTGTATTTGAGAACAATTGCACCTTTTCAGTAATACAAATGAATGTAGGATAGCTTGATGGAAAGGAATAAATGACAATAATTAGGTATTGCAAATAGGGGTGGTAGGCAACTACCTTTGCGCTCTATAAAGTCATATGAAATGAATCGGTACAAGAAAACACTGTACGTAATTATATTTTTTATTTCATTCTATGCCGTTGATGCTCAGCAACAAAGTTCTTCCATTCGGGGAAAAGTTATCGAGGAGAGTAGTTTGTTGCCTTTGGAGTATGCCACGGTGTCGGCTTGGAGCGAAAAGAGTCAAAAGGAAATAGCCGTAACGGTCACCAATGAGCGAGGAGAGTATTTACTACAAGGACTTCCCTGCAACGAAGAGTTGTACGTTCGGTGTCGCTATTTGGGGATCGTTTCCAAAGGGGAAAAGGTTCGTTCTTCTTCGGTTTCCGGTGGGGTGGTGTTGCGAGATATTTTGTTTCAAGATTCTCGGAGATTGTCTACTGTTGTTGTCACGGCAAAGGCCGGTAACAGAGAAACCTCTTCCATAAAAATAGGTCGTGCAGCCATAGACCATTTACAACCAAATAGTTTTTCGGATCTCATTGCCTTGTTGCCGGGTGGGAAAAGTGCAGCCCCTCAGATGGATCGATTTAATCCTCTCTTGTTGAGGGAGACGGGCTCTTTGTCCACCTCCGGAGCGCAAACGTATAATCCTAATTATTCCATAACTTCTCTCGGCGTTTCTTTTGTGGTAGATGGTGCCCCTATTGTTACGGACGGCAACTTGCAGTATAAGCCATCCGGAACATCGTCTGTGTGGGAGAGCCAAAGAAACAGTATCAATCGGGGAGTGGATATGCGCACGTTGAGCACGGATAACATCGAACAAGTGGAGTTCATCACCGGTATCCCTTCGGTGGAGTTTGGCAATCTTACCTCCGGAGTGGTGCTGGTCACTCGCAAGAGTAGGGTTGTGAGCCCATCTGCTCGATTTAAGGCAGACGGGTACAGTAAGCTGGGATATATTGAGGGAGGTGTTGTACTTAATCGGGGGTCTTCCAATGGTCAGCAACATATAAACGCAGACTTAGGACTTATTGATTCTCGAATTGATCCCAGAAACCTCCTTGTCGGATACAAAAGAATCAATACATCGCTGCGCTATTATGGAGAAGAGCATCATTGGAAATGGCACGTGATAGGAGATTATACAGGATCTTTCGATAATGCTAAGCGAGATCCCGATTTGTCGTATGGGAAGACAGACGAGTATTATTCTTCATACAACCGTTGCGCTCTGACCGGTATGGGGCAATTTCTTTCTCCCGATGTGGAGGATTCGGGGTGGAAAGAGTTTAAAATTCGGTGCAGTGCCTCTCAACAGATAGAGTTGCTTCGAGAACGCAAATTGATGGCTCCGGACAGGGCCTCTTTGGCTCCCTCGTCTTATGAGAGTGGGGAGCACGATGCTTCCCTTTTGTTGGGGGAGTATGTTGCCGACTACGCTTGTTATGGTCGTCCGTTTAGTGTGGACTTTTCAACTACGGCTTCTTACAGACTGAAGTTTGAAGGATGTGTACACGACTTCAAAGGAGGGGCGGAGTACAGCTTCGTTAAGAATTGGGGTAAAGGGCAGGTGTACGACCTTCGTCGCCCCATATTTATTGGCAGATGGGACACACGCCCCCGTGATTACAGAACTATTCCTGCGTTGCAAACGCTATCCTTTTTTGCCGAGGACTTTTTCTCCGTTCCTATCAATGATAAGAATAGCTTGGAATTGAGGGCGGGGGTGCGATCGACATCCTTACCGGGGCTCGACAAGAAGTATCTGATTGCGGGAAAGGTTTATTTGGATCCGAGGGCCAATTTGCAATGGAAGAGTCGCTCCCTTAGGGTGGGAAAGGAACAGTTTTTGGTCTCTTGTGGAGTCGGTTACGGAACAACCCATCGGATGCCCACACTCAACTATCTTTTTCCGGACACTCGTTACATAGATATTTTGCAGCTCAACTATTATGATGTGTACCATCCCGAGATGTACAGCCGGTTCAATGTGATAACCTATGTCAGAGATGTCTCTTCTTATAACCTCAAACCCACCCTTAATCATAAGGTGGATGCTCATATTCGGGTTAATTGGGGAGATGGATTTTCGATCGGAGTTACCGGCTTTTTTGAGAAGATGACTACGGGCTTTAGATACAATCCCGAACCGGAGGCCTATTCGTTTAAGAAATACGATCACTCTTCTGTTGATGGATCTTCTCTTACGGCTCCTCCCGATCTGTCGGCAATCCCGTACACGAGAGAGAAGAAGTTAGAAATTAAATCACTGCCTCAGAATGGGACATTGGTAGTTAAAAGGGGAATAGAGTTTTCGTTCTCCTCGCCGCGAATAGCTGCTTTGAGAACAGCCATAACGATCAATGGAGCCTATTACCACTCTTCCTATTCCAATAGTATGGCTCTTTTTGTTCCCGTTTCTGCCGTAATCGACAATAAGGCTGTTGGAGATCTTTACGTAGGATTGTACAACCGAGATGAAGGAAGTCACAATAAACGCCTTAATACCAACATCATTTTGGATACCCAAATACCTCACTATGGCCTCATTTTTTCGACAACGGTCGAGTGTGTTTGGTTCACGGCTATGCGTCGAATGCCTATGGAAGGAACTCCATTTGCCTATTTTGCTGCGGAGGACGGGAAATTACACAACTATACCTCCGAAAGTGAACAGAATGTGTACCTCAAACAGCTCAAGGAGAGCTTCAACTCGGCTCTGTTTAGAGAAGTATATGTTCCCGGAGGCGTGAACGTCAATTTGAAATTGACAAAAATGGTGGGGAAGCATCTCCGTATGTCCATTTTTGCTCACAATCTGTGGGATTACACACCCGACTATAAAGCCAACAACATTATTGTTCGGCGTAATGTATTCCCTTATTTCGGAATGGAAGTACAACTTAGATATTGAAAAATAATGAACAGACTTATACGAATTGAAAAGAATATATCCCTACGCAGGTTGAAAGTATTTCGAGCGAAGGAGACCGGTTTTGGAGTATGCAGAGCTCTCGTTTTTCTTGTATCCGTATCTTGCCTTGTTGGGGTTGGGTGTGTTCCGGATAAGCCTACGCCACCTATTCCGGTTTCGGTATCCGTAGAACTCGTTTTGCCACCGGAGGTCAAAGGGGCAGTGATAGAGAAAGCCCTGTACTCGTTTTATAATGTTTCGACAGGCGAGAGCAATACATCTTCTTCAGGGAAAGATATACAACTCTTACCCGGACTGTACAACGTCTCTCTCGAGGCGGTTTGCACAACTCCAAACACTTCGGTAAAAGTCAATCTCAAGGGGCAGAGAGAGGCGGTACAAATAAGCTCGCAAAAAGGAGGGCAGAAAGTGTCCCTGGAGGCTTTTGTGATCAAAGAGGTAGGGGATTTTGTCATCAGGGAAATCTTCTTTACCGGTACTCTTTATCCATCGGGGAAACAGTACCACGGGGATAACTACGTTGTACTGCACAATAATACGGATAGGATGTTGTACGCTGATGGAATTGCTCTCACGGAGTCTACATTTACTTCCGTGCAGAAGTACAACTATACCCCCGATTTGCAGATGACGGATTTTAGCGTGGAGGCTATCTATGTAGTTCCGGGCAGCGGTTCCGAGCACCCGGTGCCTCCCGGTGGAGATTTCGTTATTTGTGATACAGGCATTGACCATAAAGCGGTAAATCCGAATTCGTTCGATCTCTCCAAAGCGGATATGGAGTGGTACGATATTTCCTCGGCTCCGGCGCACACAGATTTCGATAGCCCTTTGGTTCCCAATATGGACAAGTGGTACTGCTATACCAAAAGCATTTGGGTTTTGCACAATAGAGGGTTTCGCTCTTATGCCATTGCCAGAATACCGGTGTCCAAGCAAGAGTACTTGAAAGAATATCGCTACACTTTTCGATATACGATAAGTGCCCCCACCGGAGACTATCCTATGGAACGCCAAACATATCGTTTGCCCAACGAGTGGATTTTGGATGGGGTGAATTGTAGTGTAGCGTCCAAAGTGGTATGGAATATACTCCCTCCGACCATTGATGCGGGGTGGACCAACTGTGGTACGGTAGACAAGCAGAAAGACCGCTACTTCCATAGTGTTAGGCGTAAGGTAAAAGAGATATTGTCGGATGGGTGTATCGTATTGCAAGATACCAATAACTCAACAAAAGATTTTAATCCTATGGTAATCCCTTCCATCGTGGAACGGCAAAAAACGGCGACAGATGCAGGCGGAACAAAGGCCTCTCAACAGACCCACGATGGTGTAATGCCCGTAGAGTAGTTGAAACACAGACTATGAGAAAGATCTTCGTTCTGTTTTTGATTGTGTGGGGGCTTTGTGTGGTACATTTTAACTATGCAAAGGGGGGAGAGAGTAGCTTCTTTTCCGGAGATTCGCTACTGTACACGTTGCGTCTTAAAAGAGCAGCAGTATCGAACTTTGCAATCCCTTTTGCTCAAGAGCAGTATGCAACTCATTTGTTGTACAGCGTGTTGCCTTCGCACGGAGCAATAACGGTGGGGAAGGACGATTATCAGAAACAGAATCCTCGGTACATACAAGAGGGAACGAGTAAGAGAGAGTGGCAAACGAGTGCAGAAACTTTTTTGAAAAAAGGGGCTATTGCTGCTTTTACAAAGGCCGGTTATGGCAACGCTTTGTTGGGTGGGGTAGCTCTCAATCATTCAGATGACTATCAGCTCTTAGCTCCGTTTGTTATGGGAGATACGGTAGCCCAACAGAACCGCAATCGTGAGTCGTATTTTTTTTCGGGAGGATTTGCACGTAAGTATAATTTGTGGAACTGGGGGATCAATGCCTCGTACAAGGCTGTTATTTCTTCCTTTTATGTGGATCCCAGACCAAAGAACTTAACAACCTGTTTTCAACTTTCTCCCTCTGTGGGTTTCGTCTTGGGAGATCATTGTGCAGTGATCGTTTATGGGACGGCAGGTACTTATAAGCAATCCAACGAGGTCCTTTTTATGAGCGAGTTGGGAGTTCCTTCGGAGTATCACTTCTTGGGATTGTCTCAAGATTATTATCGATTTAGGGGAAACAATACGGAGAATTTTTACAAGGGGTATCTCTATTCAGCTGGGTTGGATCTGTTGCCTGTGGATAGAAAGCGCAAGACTTCCTTTTTTGCAGGAGTTCGTTGGCAGTTGTTCGCGTTCGATAAGATATTGAAGAATCTCAATCAACTTTCTATGGCGCAGATGCATACCGGAACAATCATTTCGGAAGCTGGTTTGCAGACTCGACTCTCACAAGAGGCAATCCTTGGCATAAAGGGAAGCTACCGTTGTGAGCGTAGGGTAGGAACTGTATTTATGTATGGTGATGCTGCTGCCGGGATTTATCCTCGAATAGCGTCGTTGCCTCTCTACGAATCGCTTTTGCACCATATCAAATCCGAGTTTATGGCTGAGTATATGCGAGGCTCTTGGTATGGTTTGTTATCGTGCAGAGTCGATTATGAGACTCTCCAGCGGAGATTGCTTCATCCGCAGGAATCCGTAGGTATAGCGGTGTTGAAAGAGTCTGTTTTGGCAAGAATAGGTCGAACTTTTGACCATTGGGCTTTGGAAGCAGAAATGGAGGGATGTCTGTCTCAACCTCATTCGCGAAAAAATATCCTCGATGTACATCCGACAAAACACTCATTACAAGCGCAGGTTGACGAATTGGTTCGCTCCTTTGAGCACAACTCGAAACGAACTTACTCTTGGCAGATAGGAGTGCGTTGCAGCCGTTCTGTAATGGGCAAATTTGTTGCCTCCGTTTTTACGCAATGGCAAAATACTCGGATTGCTTCGCAAAATAATCACTACTTGAATTGGGGAATAGAGTTCTTTTTCTAAAGGAACGAATGTGAAATGTGAGAGATTTTACGCAAAGTTTATTTACTCTTTAATAATAATGCAAATGAAAAAAATCAATTTACTATTTCTCTTGATCCTCTTGGGGGGCGTAACCCTTTGGGGGCAAGATGCAAAGCCTGTGGCCAACAAGTATCTGTGGCACGGTTTAGGGGAGACAACTGTAACCCTTGAGGGAAAACAACCTCAAAACTTACCGGGAACGGTTATTACAACTTCAGATGGTAATCTCATTTTGACTTCGTACACCAAAACGTTTACCAGAGAGGAGAAGATTAGTATGACTCTTACCGTTGGTGCGGAGAACCAAACAACGACTTCGACGGGAGATGTGGCAAAGAAAAACTCAGCCACGGGAACCAGTAATTTGGCTTTTTATAAAGTGACCCCACAGGGAAAAATGTTGTGGCAGTTATACTCTACCCGTTCCGATATTTACTCCAATTATGACCATATGGTCCCAACGCCGGATGGCGGTTTTCTTGTCTATTTTACGTGCAGAGGATCTCAAGTCAGTAAGGAGGATGATGGAGATCTATTGCGATTTGTTCAGCCTGATGGAAAAAACTATGATGTGGAATTGGGTTCTGTCGTGGTAGATAAAGATAACCAAGGACATCGTAAGGATGTAACCGTGTTGCTTCGGGTCGATGCTTCGGGTAAAATTGTTTTACATAAAAAAATAGAAGCATCGCACGCTCCTGCAGAAGCTCCCTCTTCCCATTATGCGTGGGGAACCCCATCGGCAATAAGATCCAAAAGTGTCGCGACTGACAAGGACGGGAATATCTACTTGGCGGGGAACTTTTGCAGCGAAATAACGATAGATGGGAAAACCTACAAGGCCAAGAATGTAAAGGGTTGGACCGGAGACCCCCAAAAATCGGTGGGAGACTTCTTTGTTATCAAATTGGATCCTCAAGGGAAAGTGTTGGCTTTTTTGCAAGAGATGGGGGATGTTATTACTCAATCTGTCGCAGAAAAGCTCATAGTAGATAGCGATAAGCTTTACGTCGCTTACTCTCTTAAGGGAGAAGGAGCAAAAAAAATAAAGTTTGGCACCATTGAGGTTGATGCCGCAGAAGGTATTCGCATAGGAATCCTCTGCACCGACCTTGGATTGACTCCCGAATGGAGCAAAACTTATAAAGTAGAGGCGATCGGCGGAAACTCAGTCTTGTGCTTTATCCAGGCCTTTGAAGCGGATGCCGAAAACTTCTACTTCGGGGGGCGTATGCAGGGTGGCATAAAAAACACCAAAGGAGAATGGGTTATAGAGCAACCTGCAAAAAAACATACAGCCTACGCTTTGGCTTTTGATAGGCAGGGCAATCTTCGAGAAGGATGTGGCTATGTAAATAAAGAAAAAAATATTTCTAATGTCTTGGGGATCCATACTGTAAACGGAAAAGTATTTGTGAGCTATTACGAATTGTTCAAAGGAACACGTTACGAAGAGTTTGATGCAGGGATGAAAATAGGGTCTTCTAAAAATTACGTTGCTTCGGAACCCTCTGCCACACTTTTCGGTAGTGCCATAGTAGAGGGGCGCATTGTTATGGCTGCTCGTTTGCAGGGGATGACCGGAGGAGGGATTCCTCTCGAAGGCGAAGATAAATTGACCATAACCCCCGCAGAGAAAAAGGGCTGGGCCTCGTTGTGGGTTGCCAGAGAGTTGCTTCTCCCCTCAATCATTCTTCAGAACAAAGAAATTAGGTTTGGGAATGTTGCCGTTGGAGATGTGGTGTCCAAAGAAATTCAAATTGATACCCGAAATCTTACTCAGGAGTTGAGCATCAGTATCGAGGGAGCTTCTGCATTCTCCACGGAAACCACCAAGCTATCCAAAGATGGAGGAAAAGTGATAGTGAAGTTCGTCAGTCCTAAAGGTACAACGGAGCCAACGGAGCTAAAAGCTAAGCTGATCATCCGGCACGGAATTTACAAGGAAGAGATTCTTCTTTCCGGAATGGCCAATCCATCGGGAAGTCTTACATCTGACGTTGCAACGTATGATTACGGAACGGTGCCGGTAGATCAGAAAAAAGACAAAGAATTTGTAATAACAGCCAAAGGGCTTACCGGAGAGATTTCAGTGACCGTAGAAGGAAGTAAGTCCTTTGCCGTAAAAGAATCTATCTTACCCAAGGAAGGTGGTACAATTACCGTGACTTATGCTCCTGCAACTTATCCGTTGGCAACAGCAGAAAAGGCTGTCATCAAACTTGTCTCCGGAAAAGTTGTACACCGTATAGAGATTCAAGGAACCCCAGCCGAGAGGGTGGCGGTAGAACATATTACAAGCAAACCTATATTTATTACTGTCTCGGCTTCTTCCGTGGTTGTAGCCACAACCCGTCCTCAACAGGTCTGTGTCTTTGACATAAACGGACAGCTTATCTATCGATCAGATGTTATCGGAGAGCAAGAAATATCCCTTACTCCCGGAAAATATGTCTTGACTTGTGGACAAGAAATTCATAAGGTGATTATTCGTTAGTCTTTAGGTTCTATAGACAACGTTTTCCCGAATTGAGTCTCCCCGAATGCTAAAAAGGTGTTCGGGGAGATTGTTTGTGGAGAGCCCAAAAGAGGGTTTGTAAGAGAGCGATGAGTACTTTATCTTTGCATCGTGATAAGTGGCAAAATCCTAAGCAAGAAACATTGGGATTGTCCGAGCCTTAAAGCAAGACCCGATGCCCCTTTACCTTATACTAACGAACTATAATTAGCTTATGCTCAAAGAAATTTTATCCGTATCCGGTAAACCCGGCTTGTTTCGTTTGGTTAGCCGTACCAAAAACAGCCTTATCGTAGAAGCCTTAGACCCCAAGAATAAACGTCGTATGCCCGTATATGCCTCCGATAGAGTGGTTTCTTTGGGAGATATTTCGATATTTACCAACGAGGAGGACATACCTCTATACGAAGTTTTGGAAAGCCTATCGGCTCTGAAAGGAACTGCGGAGGTAGACCTCGCCTCTCTTAAAGATGATGCTGCGTACTCGGCTCTTATGGCAGAGATATTGCCCTCTTATGATAGAGAACGAGTTTATATTACGGATATCAAAAAGTTGATCAAGTGGTACAACCTTTTGGTCGTTTCCGGCATCACTGCTTTCAGACCCCAAGAGGAGCCTCAGGCCGAGGGAGACGACAAGTGAAATAGAAACATCAATCAATCAAAAAATAATCATATGTACAAAGGGATTAAGCAATTCTTGGCAGATGAATTGGAAAACATTCGTCAAGCCGGGCTTTACAAAGAGGAGCGCATTATTATTACTCCGCAAACTGCGGATATTAAGGTGAATCAGGGACAGGAAGTTCTTAACTTCTGTGCCAATAACTATTTGGGGTTATCCGACAATCCTCGCTTGATAAAAGCTGCCAAAGCCGCAATGGACAGCCACGGCTACGGAATGAGCTCCGTACGTTTTATTTGTGGAACTCAAGATATTCACAAACAGTTGGAGCAGGCCATTGCTCGCTACTTTCATAAAGAAGATGCCATCCTTTATGCTGCTTGCTTCGATGCCAATGGGGGAGTTTTTGAACCTCTCTTTACCGAAGAAGATGCCATTATCAGTGACGCCCTCAACCACGCATCCATTATTGATGGGGTTCGTTTGTGCAAAGCTAAACGCTATCGTTATGCCAATGCCAATATGGAAGAGTTGGAAAAATGTCTTCAAGAAGCGCAGGCACAGCGTCATCGCATTATCGTAACGGACGGAGTTTTCTCTATGGACGGTAACGTGGCTCCTATGGATAAGATCTGTGCCTTGGCAGAAAAGTATGATGCTATGGTAATGGTAGACGAATGTCACTCTGCCGGTGTAGTGGGTGCTACCGGACGCGGAGTGGCTGAGCAATTTGATTGCTTCGATCGTATAGATATCCATACCGGCACTTTGGGCAAGGCCTTTGGTGGTGCCGTTGGAGGCTTTACGACGGGGCCCAAAGAAGTGATTGCTATGTTGCGCCAGCGTTCTCGTCCGTACTTGTTCTCTAACTCTTTACCCCCTGCCGTGGTAGGTGCCGGGTTGGAAGTCTTCAAGATGTTGGAAGAGTCTGATGAATTGCACACTCGTTTGATGGAGAACGTAGAGTATTTCCGCACCAAGATGTTGGCTGCCGGATTTGACATTAAACCCACTCAAAGTGCTATTTGCGCCGTTATGCTCTATGATGCTCCCCTATCACAAAAGTATGCTGCCCGTATGCTCGAAGAGGGTATCTATGTGACCGGATTCTATTATCCTGTTGTGCCCAAAGGAGAAGCACGCATCCGAGTACAGCTTTCTGCAGCTCACAACCGCGAACATTTGGATAAGTGTATTGCTGCCTTTATCAAAGTTGGTAAAGAGCTAGGGGTAATCAAGTAATAGGGCCAACCGGAATAGTTCAACGCTTTGTGGGAGGATGATCTTACAAAGAGTTGTTGTTAGGGGCGGTGCGTTTCGATGAAAAGTTGAAACGCACCGCTTTGTTTGTCTCCATTCGAATATTTTTTTGCTTTTTCCGTACCTTTGACAACACTATGAAGAGCAAAAAGTATAGAAGACTAAATTCACTATACCTCAATGTGTTGCTAACTGTTGTGGCTCTGATTGCCGCCGTGGTACCCTTGTATTTGTCGGAACAATTGATGGAGCGAATGGTAGCCGAAGAGCATCTGCGCATCGAAACTTGGGCAAAAGCCGTAGAAGGCCTGGCGAGTGAAGATGTCTTGGAGCCATACAACGTAATGTTGCATATTATAGAATCTAATAAAACTATTCCGGTTATTCTGGCGACAGAGAGAGATTCCATTGTTTCGGTTAAGAATATATCCATCCCCGACAAATACCAAGCAACGGGGAGTAGGGAATACTTGGCTCGTATGCTCAAGAATTTCAAAAAGGGTTATCCGCCTATTGTAATCAATGTGTCCCTTTCCGGAGGAAAGCAATATCTCTACTATTCGGCAAGTAGTACGTTGCATAAGTTGTTGCTCTTCCCTTACTTGCAAACCGCCATTTTTGCTTTGTATTTGTTGATTCTCTTTGTCGCAATAAGGGCAATAAGGCGGAGTGAGCAGAATAGAATATGGGAGGGTTTGAGCAGAGAAACGGCACATCAGTTGGGAACTCCCATCTCTTCGTTATCGGCTTGGGTAGAACTTATCGAGTTGAATCCCGCTATGGTGGCGGATGGTGGAACAACGCAGGAAATGCGCAAAGATATTTCTCGTTTGGCTCAAATTGCCGATAGATTTCAGAAGGTGGGTTCTAAACCTTCGCTGCATCTTGTGGATGTCGAGAGACTACTGTTGTCTTCGCTGGACTATTTGCAGAAGCGTTTTTCGTCTAAGGTTTCGGTTCGTTTTCGGAGTTCCTACTCCACGCCTCCTATGGTATTGTTGTCCGAGCCTTTATTTGAGTGGGTGGTAGAGAATGTAGTCAAAAATGCCGTGGATGCTCTACCTCTGGGAGAGGGTACCATAGAGGTGCACTGTTTTGTGCGTCGAAAAAAGTGTTGCATAGATATAACCGACAATGGTCGAGGAATTCCCAAAAGGAATCGCAAGCGTATATTCTCGCCTGGGTTTACAACCAAAAAACGGGGATGGGGATTGGGGCTTTCTCTCGCCAAACGCATTGTGGTACAGATAATGAAGGGAAGGATTTTTGTGAAAGAATCGGAAATCAACGTGGGTACTACTATCCGTATTATTTTGCCACTTTGCTAAAATAGGGGAGGAGGTTCGGTTTGTGCCTTGTCCTTTTCGGTTTATAAGAAGAGATTATCCGGCTTTGCCGAACCCCATCTGATATCCATAAAAATTTTCAATAAGTAAGTATGAGAGGTCTTTATACTATTTTGCTGTTGCTCGTTTCCAATGTGTTTATGACTTTTGCGTGGTATGGTCATCTTAAGTTGGATGAGTTGAAGATTTCCACCCATTGGCCCTTATATGCTGTGATTCTCTTTTCGTGGGGTATTGCACTGGCGGAGTATTGTTTTATGATTCCTGCCAATAGAATGGGATTTGTAGAGCAGGGCGGACCTTTTTCTTTGGTGCAGCTGAAGGTTATTCAAGAGGCTGTAAGCTTGATTGTTTTTGCCTTTTTTTCGGTTGTGCTTTTTAAGGGAACAGCTTTGCAGTGGAACCATTTTGTGGCTTTTGGTTGTCTTATATTGGCAGTCTACTTCGTTTTTCTCAAATAAAGTTTCTATACTCGGAAGATGCCTCTTGGCTGATTTTGCAATGCAACCTTCTTCAAAAGAGAGGAGGGCTACTCGGTCTGTGTTTGCTATTCGACAGTTTTACAACATTCTATCGTAACATACTTACACATTGCTTGTGGGGTGAACATTTCTTTTGGCGACTTGTTTTATAAACAAAGTATGCTACATTTGTACTTAGGTATAGGGATATGTGTCTGCATAAAATGATAGAATAGTATTTCTAATTGAATAAAGATTTATGATAAAAATTAAGAATTATTTGAGTGTTTTTGTTGCATTAGTAACCATTATGTCGTTTGCCACCTTTGTGGGAGGCACGGCAGAGGCGTCAGAGGTTGATGCCTCACCTCTTTCTCTGGTATCTATGACCACCGCGAAAAAGAAGGGCGAAAGTATCAAATTATCAATTGCTTCCAGCAATGGCTCGTTTTCTGTGGAGGGGGCAACTCTTAAGGGTGGTGAGGAGTACACTCTTACGGGAGATAATGGTTTGATCCTTATAAAAGGAGAAGTTACAGAGCTTTTCTGTGAGGATAACCAACTTTTGACATTGAATACCTCAAAAGCACCCAAGTTAAGTTTGCTCAATTGTAAGAACAATAGTCTTGAGAGTTTGGACTTGTCCCATAATCCGGAACTGACTGTTTTGAATTGTTCGGGCAACCGTATCTCCTCTTTGAATTTGTCGGGAAATAGTCGCTTGACAGGATTGTATTGTTCTGATAACCAACTTTCTCTGTTGGATTTGTCAAAGAACAAGAAACTCTCTCAGGTGGAGTGCTCTTTTAACCAAATATCGGGGAAGGAAATGAACTCTCTTATTGCTTCTTTGCCCGATAGAACACAAGAGGATAAGGCGGGTGTCTTTAGAGTTTTGGGCGGATCTGAAAAAGAAAAGAATGTTTGTGATAAAGAACAGGTTATCGCTGCTCAAAAACTTGGATGGGCAGTGGAGTGTTACGATTCGAATGCTCAAAAATGGGTCGCTTATAAAGATGGGAAAGTAGCTGAAAATGCTGGAATTGTAACCATAACCACCGCCAAGAAAAAAGGAGAAACCATCGAATTGGTGATTAAAGCCAAAGGGAACTTCGTTGTAGAAGGAGCTTTGGCTCAGAGTGAGCCCGGTATGTATGTCTTGGAATCCGTTGATGGCCGTGTGGTCATCAAGGGGGATATTATCGATTTGGATTGCTCGGAAAATCTTCTTACAGCTCTTGATGTTACCAAGTGTCCGACCCTTACTGTCTTTACTTGTTCTCAAAACCGACTGACTTCTCTCGATGTTACCCAAAATGCACTTTTGTCCGATTTGGATTGCTCTGAAAATCAATTGACTACGTTGGATGTGTCCAAAAATGGAAATTTGAGGTCGTTGCTATGCAACCATAATCAATTGACAGCTTTGGACTTGACTGCTTGTCTTAATTTGGATTATCTCATTTGTTCTATGAATAGAATTAAGAATGAACAGATGGATAAAATGATTGCCTCTTTGCCCAATTTGGCAGCTAACCAAAAGATGAGTGAGCTTAGAGTTTTCGATAATTCTAAGAATTTGGAACAAAATATTTGTACTACAGATCAAGTTGCTGCTGCAAAAAAACGCGGTTGGGTAGCCAGACAGTTCAATAAAGAGAAAGAAGAATGGGTTGATTACGAAGGATCGCCTCTTGCTATACAAGATGTCCTCTACGGGGAAGATGCTACAATCACAGACATCTATACGACAGATGGGTTGCGTGTAGAATCTTTGCAACCCGGGGTAAATGTTGTTCGTTTGAGTAACGGTAGCGTAAAGAAGGTTCTTTGTACAGAGTAATCATAAAGTAAGTCCGGCGAGAAAAGATAGCTCGCCGGACTTTTTTTGACTTGTTTTTGGATCGGGAGGTTACAGCCTCCCGATTGTGTTTGTAGTATTCCCGATTATTATTGGATTATAACCATTTGGGATGCATCGTCGATCTTGACAAGATATTTACCGGTAGGAAGGGGAACGGATAGTTCTTCGTTCAAAACATCCTTGTGTAGAACTTCTCCCGTTAGGTTGTAGATGACCGTTTTGCAACTATTCCCAGTATTGCGAAGGATGAGGAGTCCGGGTTGTGTTGTTATCGTGATAGATTCGGGAATGAGGTTAGCTATTCCGGTATCTTTTTGAATTATAATCTCTTCTTTACAAACAGTTCCATTGAGAACAACACTTCCATTTTCTACCGTTGCGCTCTTGGGGGAGGTTATATAGCAATGGTCGAGAGTTAAGTCTTTCAATCCTATGATCGATCCGTTTTCTTCTCCTTTTGCTTTTAGTGAAGCGCTCTTAAGAATGAGAGACCCGGGAGTGTCGGAAAATCCCATAATTCCTATTTTCCCTTCTACGGTCATTGCGGGTCCTTCCGTGATTGTGGCAAAGCTATCGTTCAGTACGATTCCGGCACTCCCTGTGCTTCTAAGAAGAAGTGATCCCTTACCCTGTATGGTGGTAGGGCTGGAAATAATCATCCCGAAGTAAGGGGTCTCTATACTGTTTTCCCCCTCCAAAACAAGAGTTAGGCTTTCTAAATCGCTTTGCGCGGCAATCCCTGCCGAAAAGCTTTCAATTTTTGTGCGATAATTGTTTAGGGTAAGAATCTTTTTCTCTACATCAAACTTGACGGTACCATCTCCAAATACATCTTTGTGGTTTGTGCTATTGACAGCTACCCCTGCAATAAATAGGGGGTATTCCGTGATGGGGCCGATGTGTACTTCTTGGGAGCACTTTTGACCGTTGAGCATTACGAATCCATTCTCTATTATGGCATCTTTGGGTGAGTGTATATGACATTTCTCCAAGGTAATAATTTCAAATCCTCCTATGGAAAATTCATCACCTTGTGCTTTGATACTGCTTTCGTTTATCACCAACTTGGGCTTTTTGGCTCCATCTGCAACTCCAACAAAACCCCGTTTCCCTTTC
Source organism: Bacteroidota bacterium (assembly GCA_023396255.1). GTDB lineage: Bacteria > Bacteroidota > Bacteroidia > Bacteroidales > Porphyromonadaceae > Porphyromonas. The sequence goes on along the minus strand of JAEWWU010000018.1, from coordinate 61,242 downwards.
GCTGAAATCTCTCCTGTAGAGATTATTTCTATGCTACCTGCCCCTTTTGCGCTTATGGCTGCATCTTCTTCGGAAACCACATCAAGTTCTCCTTTTCCACGAAATAGGGTGCTCCCACTTAGGACGAGAGCTTTTTGTTTGGCTTTGATCTTGTTCTTGCCGGAGAGATCAATAATGAGGTCTGTTTGTGCTTCTATGGCAGGGTGTTCTGTAGCGTTTAGTTCCACTCCATTGAGGAAAAGTGTTTTTGTGCTAACATCATATTTGGCAGTATTGTTTCCCAAAATATTACCGGCATTCTCCGCGGTGACATTGACGCCATTGACGGATAAGGCATAGGATTCTATTACCTTTTCTATAATTACTTGCGAGGTACATAGACTTTCGTCGGCATTGAGGACGGTACCTTTGCGGATGACAGCCTTTGCGGGGGAGGTTATTTTACAATCTTTCAAAACAAGTTCGCTTAGGTCGCAAATAGAACCCTGATCTCCCTTGGCGTATACTTTGGAACCGATGATGGTGAGTTTACCGGTCATAGTGTCGTAACCGCAAATTCCCCACGTACCCTCAGCAATCACGGTGCATCCTCCACTGATTTCCAATTCCGTTTCATCTATGTAGATCCCTTGACCGGTAGGGGATACTGTTTTTAGAGATCCGGTCCCCGTTATTTTGTTTTTCTTGGCGGCCAACTCGATGCGGGCTCCTCGAGTATGACTCAATCGGTTCTCTCCAATCAGAACAATGGTAAACTCGTCCAAATCACTCGAAGATTGGATGGCATTGCTGGTGCCTGCATTGAGAGTTACATTCTCTAATGTAAGGGTATGGCTTTTGGGGTCGTAGCTCATTTTTCCGCTGCCTTTACCCAATGCTTTAATAATGTCTTTGGCATTGCTGCTGGTGATCTCTTTACCGGCGACACTTACCCCCAGTGATTGAGCTAAAGAGGTTGTTGTCATCAATCCGCACACGACCACGGCCACGAGCCATTTGCTTGCCGTGCTGCACAAATTTGTAATCCTTAAACTCTTCATAATACTATACTATTTTAGGTGAATTATATATACATACCCGAACCAATCTTTTGAGGTTTATTTTATATTGATTGGTCGATGGACTATCTATAATAGTTGTATTCTGTTGTTGTGGAACAAATGTATGGATTAAATTCTTAAAACAAATCTTTGTAATAGTAAAATATGCTTGAAATAAGATTTATTAAGACTGTTTCTGTCTGTTTTGTAACTTTTGAATGTTTGTTTACTGATAAATTTAGATGAAATGAGCCTGATTCGTCCTGAGACTTTAAGGAAAAGGTGTGCGGCGATTTTCAGAGAGACGATTTCTGGAGCGATGAGGGTGAAGAAAAATTTCATCACAACATCCGATTAGTTTTTTTTACTTATCCGATTTGTACCAAAGCCGACAGCAGTTAGTCTCAGATAGATCGTAAATTATTTCCCTGCTTTTGGGTGATTTTGAGGGAATTAAATTTCGATAATTCCCTACTATTTACAATTACTTTCCTATTATGAGATCGTTTTAGAGAACTATTTTTTCTGCTTGCCTTAAGTAGATGGAGACCAATGCTTGCCGGCAGTTCGGTGGTAGGCAAGGAATTTAGGTTTTCTTGATTTTCTTAAAAAAATAATATGCCCCGAAATTGAGCAGAAAGAACCCAATTCCGAGGCACAGATTTGTTGATTGCCAAAGAGCGAGCCACGAATTTCGTGGCGTGGCGGATAATTAAAGCTGTATTGGTGCTGTGCGATTATTGTATCGCCGATTGATAACCTCCCAGTCGATGATTTGCCAAATCTTTTGAATGTGTTCGGCTCGTCTGTTTTCGTAGTCGAGATAGTAGGCGTGCTCCCAAACATCCAATCCCAACAGAGGAATCAGTCCCCGAGTGACAGGATTGCCGGCATTGCTCTCTTGGGTGATGTGCAATTTGCCTTGTTGGTCACAAGAAAACCAAACCCATCCTGAGCCAAACAGCGAAACGGCTGCTTGTTCAAATTGTTTCTTGAATTGCTCAAAATCTCCGTAGGTATTATGAATGGCAGAGGCAAGAGTGCCAATGGGTTTGCCACCGGAGTTGGGTTTGAATTGGAGAAAATAGAGGTGGTGGTTTAGTGTTTGTCCGGCATTGTCGAAGAGTTTGCCATCGGACTCCTTAACAATGGTTACGAGATCTTTTTGGGCGAAAGAGGTACCGGCAATGAGTTTGTTGAGATTGTCTACGTATGCTTTGAGGTGTTTGCCGTGGTGTAGTTCTATGGTGCGGCGACTGATGACGGGTTCAAGGGCATTGGTGGTATAGGGGAGTTGTACCAATCGGAACGGAGCCGATGTGGAGGATGTGTCGTTCTTTGTCAAAGAGCAAACGGGTTTGGAGCAGGCTTCCGAGGTTCTCGAAATCTGGGCAGAGACAATAGCGACACTTACAAAGAGGAGAGAAGTGAGGATGATTATTTTGTTCATACTAGTTGTATTTTATTTGTTAGCTATTTATCATTATAACAATAGCTTGCCGCATTTGTTTAGCTAAACACCTTTCTTCAAAAAAGAAAAAAGGGTGCGCACAAGGACATTGACCCGTGCGCACCCTTTAGAAGGTTGCTGCCCGATGGGGCAGGTGGTTATACATTGAAGCGGAAGTGCATAATGTCTCCGTCTTGTACTACATACTCTTTTCCCTCTACGCTCATCTTGCCGGCTTCCTTAACTGCACTTTCGGAACGGTAGGCAAGATAGTCTTCATATTTGATTACCTCGGCTCGGATGAATCCTTTTTCAAAATCGGTGTGGATGATGCCGGCGCAACGAGGCGCTTTGGAGCCTTTGACGAAAGTCCAGGCTCTAACCTCTTCGACCCCTGCCGTGAAATAGGTTTCCAAGTTGAGTAGGGCATAAGCCGCTTTGATCAGTCTGTTTACTCCACTTTCTTCCAGTCCTATTTCATCCAAAAACATTTGTTTTTCTTCGTAGCTCTCAAACTCGGCAATGTCGCTCTCTATCTTGGCAGCAACGATGAGTAGGCCCGCATTCTCGTCTCGGATGGCTTCGCGAACTTTTTCGACATATTCGTTGCCCTCTTTGGCAGAGGCTTCGTCTACATTGCAAACATATAGAACCGGTTTGGCGGTAAGGAGGAATAGCTCCCGCGCTACCTTTTGCTCGTCTTTGCTGTCGAATGTCACCGACCGAGCATTGAGCCCTTGCAGGAGAGCTTCCTGGTAGCGTTTGAGTACGCCTACCAAGAGGGCCGCGTTTTTGTCTCCTCCGGTTTGGGCTTGCTTCTCGTACTTCTTGAGACGTGTTTCTATGGTTTCGAGGTCTTTGAGCTGCAACTCGGTGTCTATGATTTCTTTGTCACGCACGGGGTCCACCGAGCCGTCTACGTGGGTAATGTTGTCGTCATCAAAGCAACGCAATACGTGCAAGATGGCATCTGTTTCGCGGATGTTGGCAAGGAATTTATTGCCCAATCCTTCACCTTGGCTGGCTCCCTTGACCAGCCCGGCAATGTCTACTATTTCGACAGTGGCAGGGATGATGCGTTGCGGATGTACAATCTCTGCCAACGCATTGAGTCGCTCGTCCGGGACTGTTATGGTGCCCACATTGGGCTCTATGGTACAGAATGGGAAGTTGGCAGATTGGGCCTTGGCGTTGGAGAGGCAATTGAAGAGGGTACTCTTGCCCACGTTGGGCAACCCTACTATTCCACATTGTAATGACATACTTGTTTTTGGTATGGTGTTAGTATTATTTCTTTTTTTATTTTTCCAATCACAAAAGTACTACAATGGATTGGGTTATGCTGCTTTCGGTGGGGGCTACCCTGTTATACCCAAAGTTTGTGATTGGTGTCGGGAAGGAAAATTTTTGACCGAGAATCATTACCTTTGAGGACGGTTGAGGAATAACCGAACTTGACTATTCTATATATAAAAACCGTATGGCAACCCAAAAACAAGATGTGGCAGAGACGCCTATGATGCGTCAGTATTTTGAGATCAAAGAGAAATATCCCGATGCGATTCTTCTGTTTCGGGTGGGGGATTTTTACGAAACCTTTCTCGATGATGCCGTAGCTGCTTCGGAGATATTGGGTATAACGCTCACTCGGCGTGCCAATGGAGCCGCTCAGTTTGTTGAGTTGGCGGGTTTCCCTCACCACGCGTTAGACACTTACCTTCCCAAGTTGGTTCGGGCAGGGAAGCGGGTGGCGGTATGCGACCAGCTGGAAGACCCCAAGAAGACCAAAAAACTGGTCAAGCGAGGGCTTACCGAAATGGTAACCCCGGGGGTGGCTGTTAGCGATAATGTTTTAGAAAACAAAGAAAACAATTACCTCTGTGCTCTCTTCCCCGATGGAAAAAGGCAATATGGAATATCGTTGGTGGATTATTCTACGGGGCAGTTTGTTGCCGGAGAGGGAGATGCTTCGATGGTGCGCAAATTGCTTGTGGGATACCGTCCCAAAGAGATTTTAGTGGAGAGCCGTCACCGCTCTTTGATACAAGAAACTTTCCATCCGAGTGCTTTTTTGTGCGACTATGACGACTGGATTTTCTCTCCACTCAATAACCGAGATCGTTTGCTCAGACATTTCAATTGTGTTACTCTCAAAGGGTACGGTTTGGAAGATTATCCCTTGGCTATTACAGCGGCCGGGGCTATCTTAAACTACCTCGACCTTACGCATCATAAGGCAAAGGGGCACATTGGCACTATCTCGCGAATTGATGAGGGGCAGTATGTTCGGTTGGATAATTTTACCTTTCACAGTTTGGAGTTGTTGCAATCGATGAACAATGGGGGGTGCAGTCTGATGCAGGTTTTGGACAAGACTACAACCCCTATGGGGGCACGTCTATTGAGGCACTACATTTCGTTTCCTCTCAAAGACGTAGACCAAATCTCTCAGCGGCAGCGCATCGTGGGCGAGCTCTATGCCAATAACGATTTGCGCAATGGTCTTAAACCTCTTTTGTCGGAAGTGGGAGATGTGGAGCGGTTGGTTTCACGTGTGGCTATGAGGAGGGTTACTCCCAAAGAGCTTCTCCGTCTATCACAGGTGTTGGAATTAATGGAACCCATTGCCCAGCTTTGTGCCGGGAGTGCAGTCCCCGAAGTAAAGAGCTATGCAACCGAATTGGAGCAGTGCCCGGAATTGCTCTCGCGTCTCAAATATCAGATTCATCCGCAGGCATCGAATATGATCAATAAAGGAAATGTTATTGCGATGGGGTTCAGCGAAGAGTTGGACGAATTGCGCCGTTTGGCATACCATACGCAAGAATTCCTCTTGGAGATGCAGGAGAGAGAAATTAGGGAAACCGGTATTCCCAGCCTCAAGATAGGGTTTAACAATGTTTTCGGATACTACTTAGAGGTGCGCAATACACACAAAGAGAGCGTACCGGTGCAATGGATTCGCAAGCAAACATTGGTCAATGCCGAGCGTTATGTAACGGAAGAGCTAAAGCAGTACGAAGAAAAAATATTAGGAGCACAAGAGCGCATCCTTGCATTGGAAACGGAACTCTTCAACACTTTGGTCGAGGAGATGCAACCTTTGGTACCCTTGCTACAAAAGAATAGTCTTCTATTGGCTCGCCTTGATGTTTTGCTCTCTTTTTCTTTGGATGCTATTGCACACAAGTATGTTTGTCCCACGGTGGATAACAGCCGGGTACTGGAGATACAAGAGGGAAGGCACCCTGTGATAGAACTACAGCTTCCGTCGCAGGAGCAATACGTACCCAACAGTGTTTCTTTGGATCCGGAAGAGTGTCAGATAATGGTTATTACGGGGCCTAATATGAGCGGAAAAAGTGCTCTTTTGCGGCAAACGGCCTTGATTGTTTTGATGGCGCAGATGGGTTCTTTTGTACCGGCGAAGAGCGCACACATCGGAATTGTGGATGCTGTGTTTACCCGTGTGGGAGCTTCGGACAACATTTCTCAAGGCGAATCGACCTTTATGGTGGAGATGCAGGAAGCGTCTAACATTCTTAACAACCTTTCGGATCGAAGTTTGGTGCTCTTTGACGAATTGGGGCGGGGGACCAGTACCTTCGATGGCATCTCTATTGCTTGGGCTATTATAGAGTATATTCATAATCGCCCTAATATGCGTCCCAAGACACTATTTGCTACACACTATCACGAACTTAACGAAATAGAAGGAATGATGAGTCGTGTACACAACTTCAATGTTTCGGCTCAGGAGGTAGAGGGTAAAATGCTCTTCTTGCGTAAGTTGGTGCCGGGGGGCAGTGAACATAGCTTTGGAATTCAGGTAGCCAAGTTGGCTGGGATGCCTCATTGGATTATAACTCGCTCATCCGAAGTACTGCGCAGTTTGGAGGCCGAACGAATCGAAGAAAATATTTCCGAATCCATTTCGGCTCCCCTTGTAGATGTCGGCAAGACGGAAGAGAAAAAGAAGAAAACCAAAAGAAGAGCCCCGGAAGCCATCCAAATGACATTGTTCCAGCTCGAAGATCCTCTCTTGGTGCAAATAAGAGACGAGTTGCTCGATATGGATATAGACAATATTACCCCTGTGGAGGCCTTGCGTCGTTTGGCCGACATCAAAACGCTTCTCAAAAACTATTGATGAGTTGGCAGGATCCCTAAGCACACGGCTTTGGGTGGAAGTGGTCTTTGGTTGCTATTTGGAGAATTGAGGCTGCCCTTGTGCTGCGGAGGGGAGTGCTGTCGGCTTTGCAGTGCTATTTGTGTGGTGGGTTGTCTCTCCCTTCGACTCCCCCCCCTTTTTTTTATCCCTAGCTCTCAAGGGATTATCTGAAGCTAAAAAACCTCAAAAGTTGCTTTGTTAGAAGCCGACTCTTGAGGTTTTTGGAAAAAAGGACAAACTCTTTGAACAATTTTTGGGAGTGTTTCAGTTCTTTTTTGTGATTCGAAACGACTTGCTGGTTTTCTATCCCTTTGAAGCTGTCCCACAATTTGCTGCTTTGCATAAAATCTCTTTTGACAGAGACTACTCAGCTTTCTACTTGCGTAGGTGTAGGGGAGCTTTGGTCATTGTCAGAGGAATGGGAGGCTCTCCGGAGTTGTCGTTCCAATACAATGTGTTGGTCGCCCAATCAGCGATTAGTCGGTAGGTAAGAGTTTCCCCTTCATTGCGTTCTTCTACAATATAGGCTTGCTTATCCGGATGATAATAGTAGTAACACTCTTTTTTTATATCGGCTTCCTGTTTCCCGTTTTCGGTGGTTCTTAGGATATAAGTTGCCTTGTGGGTATCTGTTTCATCGAAAATATAGATGTGGTGCAGTTTGGTAGCAGTATCTTGCTGAATCAATTCCCATTCCGATCCCAAAAGGGCTTGCTCGGGTGAGACGGTTTCTTTTTTCTGTTCGGGAAATGGTTTGGGTTGCTGGGAAGGCTTATTGCCATTACAGTTGCTCAAAAAAGCGATTAAGCAGCCCCCAAAGAGCAAAATCTTGAACTTATTAATAGGCATAGTTTTGTTTTTTAGAGGTTAGAGGACAATTATTTTGGCAAGTTCTTTTTGGTACGAAATGAGGTATACTCCAACGGGGAGTTGTAGCACAGTTTCGTTATCGGGAACTACTTGCTTTGCAATGAGGCTGCCATCCGCTGAGAACACTTGTAACAATTGTCCCGGTTGTGCTACACGGCAGCGCAATATTCCTCCCGGTTCTTGAGCTACGACAAACGATGCCGTATGTACCTCTTCGGTTGCGTTGTCTTTAACGGCTTTCCCTCGAAGGGGGATATCTATTACGATAGAACCGGAGGCGAGGCGGAGGGTTGCCTGTTTTTCTCCCGAGGTAATCGGGCAAAAAGTGACTCCCACATATCCTTGCTCGGCAATTCTATCTACTTCTTTTTTCGGAGTACTGAATTCTTTGGCATTCTCTCCAATAATGGATACTTGCACATTCTGGCTCAAGTGCTTCATCTGTAAAGAAACGCCCTTTTCGATGGACTGTTTCTGAACTACTGTTTCGGGAAAAATCAACTCCGAACGGTCTGCCGTAAGTTCCGGTTGCGAGGCGTAACACTCCAACAACAAAGGAACTCGGACTGCGGTAGAAGACAGTTTTATGATCAGGTCGGCACGCTTAACTCCTGTGCTGTTGGGCGTGGCTCCGATGGTGAGCGAGAAGTGGTTGGCACGTGCCGGAGACATAATGGCAAAGATTTCTTTGTCGTCTCCTTCTAAACCCAATTGCGGGATTTCGGAGGTATTTTCTATTTTGACCTCAATGCTCAGTTTCTCAAAGGTTTGAATTTCTACACGACCAAAATCTACCGTTTTTGGTGTTACGGTAATGGTTGGAGGTAAGTTGTTATAAGCTTGCCCATTCAATTCTATGGAACAAGATCCTTTCCCCGATACGATGTTCAGTGTGGCTGTTTTGGCTCCTGCCTCTTGTGGAGTGAAGCCAACAGTGAGTTCTCCCGAAGATTTCCCTGATTTGAGCGATCCTCGTACCCAAAAGTCCGATTTATTAATTCCATCTATCGTAATAACGGGAGGCGTAGTTATGTGTTCCAAGGTAAATGACAGAGTTTGTTCGGGCGCACTTCGCCCTACATAGGTGTCGGGGAAAGTAATTTGCTGTACATCGGGGACAATAGAGGGGATTACCTCCATAGCTGTAGCCGAAAGGGGTAAAACAACCACTACAACTCCGTCAGTAAAGACCAGCTCGGCACTCTTTTCTCCTTTTGTGCGAGGGGTGCAGGTTACTTGCAGGGTTTGTTCGGAGCGGTTGGGAAGCAGGGTCCCTTTTACCGAAAACTCCGAAGCATCTACTCCTCGTTTCGAAACCTGAATGCTACTGCCACTGTTGCGTGTAGAAACCTTGAGATTGATGGTTTTGCTCTCTCCCAAGAAGATCTTGCCAAAGGTGAGCTGGGCGTAGTCGGTGACTATTTCGGGTTGCCCTTCTCGGATGCCGGTTCCTGTAACTTTAATTCGCTTGAGTTCTTTGTTCCCCTGTTTGAGTACAAAGTATCCCTCTTTACGCCCTACGCTTTTGGGTGCAAGCATAATGGAGGCTTCAGCTTCTCCGTTGTCAAAGAAAGGTCTCTTTGCCAAGTAGAAATCTTGTTCTTGTGCACTCTCGAAGACCACTGATAAGTTCATATCAAAGTCGTAAGGAGTAACCTTAAATTTGATACTCTGTGGGGAAGAGTACTTATTGACTACAGTGCTACCCAATTCCAAGACGGCAACATCTGGAGTCACCGTTACTGTGGGGGGGATTTGTGCCTTGGCTCCGAGGAGAGCAATGGTCACCAACACTCCCAATAGACAAATTGCTTTTCGGAAGAAAACTTTCATAGAAAAAGACGATATGGGTAAGACATTATCCGGCTACAACATCGGTAATGCGGAAACTGAAAGAGGTATATTCCTTCCCATTTTTGGTTTCTTTTTGTACCAAGCATTCCAAATATTCAGGCATAGAGGAATCGGAGGAAGTTACTTCTTTCAAAAAATAATGATGCTTGTATCCATCTTGATCCACACGCAGATCGTGGCGGTATCCTGCCTTTACAAAAAGATTGATTACCTCTTGGTGTAGTATATAGGGTTCCTTCCAAACCTCTTTTTGATAAGTAGTCCAAAGGGCAGATATTTTAAGTTCATCGGACTCTTTCTTAATCATATGAGTCCGAAGGGGGCATTTGGGATCTGTGGTTTTGTATTCCAACATAATATAGCCGGCAGCATCGGTGCGCTTGGTCTCGATGCTTTTGAGTTCACTCTCTTTCTTCTCTACTTCGAAAAGCGTAGAACCTATGGCTACGGGAAGAGAGGGGAGCTCTTTGAGAATGTCTGTTGTATTGGTTTGTGGGTTGTCTATTTCTTTTCCTTTTACATTCTCCTTTTTCTTACAGGAGGTAGAACTTCCGATCAGCAAGGTTCCAACAAGCAGGAGAAGAGATATTCTTTGGATCTGTTTCATAGTTTTTGTCTTTATTGTATCTGTTTATTTGCTACGCATAAAGTGCATTTCGGCGTAGATAACCCCATCTAAAGCAAGTTGTGCCGGCAAGACGGAAAGGTCTATCTTCTTTTCTTGGTTCATTAGATAGTAGTCTTTGCCACGAAAACGCCTTAGGTCAAACCCCATATCAATAGCCCACTGCTCAAACTTGGGTGTGAGAGAAAACTCTGCGGCACCCTTTTGGTAGTTAATAACGTCCGAATAGGGGGCTATGAGCTGAACAACTTCGACCAATTGCTCTCCTTTGAGGAAATAGAGCCGTTTCACCAGCCCTTTGTTCGGATAGCTGGAAAAGACAATGCTACGCCCATTTCCCTCTGTTGTATTACTCTCCAACTTACAACCCAGCAAAAGTTCTTTTTCTATGATGCTTTGAGCCTGTTTGCCAAACTCCAATTGGGGTAGTTTGCCATACGATTCGTTCTTCCACGCACTGTCTTTTTTTTCTTTTGGAGTAGATTGCCCACAACCGAGCAGAATCCACAACAAAATAGGTAGCAGCCCAACGGCATACCGAGCACAATTATTATTCATTTCTTTAAAAGATAATAGGTTAAATATAGTATACCTTTCAATCAAATATAAAACCTTCTCGGACTTATATTAACAAAATATATCTTGGAAATCGATGGTTTCCGATAATCAATTGATTGAAAGATGTTCTACACCCACAAAAATAAATAAAAGAATACAAAAAAACAACCGGAGAAACGAAGATTTTTCCTCGTCCCTCCGGTTGGGAATAGACAATTTTTTGTCTTACGGAAGTTTGCTTATTGCTTTACCACCTTTTGAGAAATGGTTCCGTTGTCGGTTTTCAAAACAACCATATAAGTACCGGCAGCCAAAGTCTGAGTGTTGATAGCTTGGCTTGGGGCATCGGCAGAGTGAGTCAACATCAAACGTCCTTGTACGTCGTAGATCTTAACCTCTTTTACAAGGTCGGCGCGGTTGATGTTGAGCGTGTTTCCGAAGACGGCAGGATAGGCATACACCTCTTTGTTTGCTAACTTAATCTCTTCCGTACCGAGGTATTCAGGATAGTCGTAGATGGCTTCTACGCGATATTTGTCAGATGTTGATCCGCTTTCATCTTCGGTATAGCGAACATTTTCTACTTGTTTGACGAGAGTGTTTCCTTTGAAAACTTTATATCCTTTAACCTTTGGGAATGTACCCGGGTATTGGGCACGTGTCCAAGTCCCTTCCCACGGATAGATCAATGGGTTGGCAACATTGGTAAACATCAGTTCCATCGCCAAATAACCTTTGCGACCTTTGGATTCCCACGTATCCCACGCCTTGGTATAGTCCACCGTTTGGTTCGGTTCTCTACTGCTCTCGCTCTTAACAATGAAAATAAGGCGTGCTCCGTCTGTTTCAAAGTGATCGTCTTTGGAACCAGAGAACTGGCGAACATCATAGCCCGGGGTGCTGGGAGTCATTTCAAATCCTACAACAAGGTTTTGTTTGTTGCTAATTTTCACCGGCTTCTTCAAAGCATAGCGGAAATATTCGGAAGTAGATGCCCAATCAGGAACGGCAACACGTTCTACAATGGGATTCATTCCTTTTTGGTAGATTATAAGATTGACATCAACTCCAACCTTTGCCGGAACAAAATTTACCTGAGACAAATAAATATCTTCTGACGGATAGGATTCAGTGCGCCAAGTATCTGCTATCCATACTTTCTCGACTTTTGAAGAAGGAACTGTGCTGGAAATTGAGTTTACCGTAGCAAAACGTTTGCTTTCGTTTTTGTTCTTGCTGATAGTTTGTCCATTGATTACGGGATCCCAAGTGATTTGTACTCCTTTGGTAGCAGCTGTAACCTTTACATTGTGAGCTTCTTTTTCTACAGGGGCAACATAAACGGAAGCATAGGCCGGAGCTGTTTTTTCGTATTTGCCATCAATTTGGTATTGGGGGATAACAGAATAACGAGTCGCTCCGCGCGAGATAACTTCTGGGGTTAGTTCGTCTGTATAGGTGGTTTCCGTTGTTGTAGTCAATTGGGTGTCATCTCTGTATACGAGATAGGAGATAGGATACTTTTGACTGTGTTCAGGCAAGGCATCCCACTTGAGGGCTATTTTTTTGCCCCCTTCTGTGATGGTTGCATCCACTCCCTTGATGGTAAGTAGGGGCATAAAACCTTCACGCCACGTACCTTTAAGTGTTTTCGTCTTTCCTTGAGTTTTGGGGTCAAGAAAATGAGACATATCATACTGATTCCCTTTGCTTTTGTATTTATCCCAATGGGAAGACAATCGTCCATACCAGTTGGCTCCGAGGCAAGGAATGGTTTCCCCTCCGGTGAGGGTGCCTATTACCAACTTATTTTCGTTGAAAAGCGAAGACCCAGAAGATCCTCCCTCTGTTTGTCCGGCGGTGAACTTAAATTTGAAGTGGTCCTTATCACCTCCCGTTGACGAGGGTGTGCGCCACTCTGCATGAATCATCCCACTATTTTCATCGTAAGTAGAGATCTTTTTGCTATCCGATGCCGGATGGTGAATACCCACTCCTTTTTTTGGAATATCTCCGGAGGCATCAAACCCATTGTAGTAAACACGGTATTCTTTGGGAATGTCGTTACTTAGTTCAAGAAGTAATCCATCCGAGTACCCGTAGATAGGAAGATAGGATAACATCTTACAACCCACAAGAGATTTCACGTTGTAGTCAGCATAGTTTCCGTTGGAACAGCGTGGCCTTTCATAGTTGAACCCAAAAATCCACTGATTCATAATGGTTTGTGGAATCTTGAACTCTCCTTTCCATTCTCCTTCTTTAGAAGAGCCCAGCCCTTTCTTTTCCCCAGCACAGTGAGCGGCAGAAATTACATAAGGCTTGAAGTCCACATTGGTATTATTGAGCACATTCCCTGAGCAGGCGCTCATATCATAGCTATTGTATCCGGTTCCCGGGATCTTCTGAATCAAAGCTACAATCCCGGCTTTTTCGGTCTGCCAATCATTGCCTTCTACACAGTTTACATTGATTTGGCAGGCTTTGCTCAAATAGGGGTCGGAAGCATCGATGCTTTCGCCCAAGGCACGGAATGGCACTGCTGCATACATATATCCCAATCCTTCAATTTCGATAGAGGGCATCTCTACTCCGGCAGGAGCCTCGTACTCAAATACTACGGTGTTGGTGCTCAATGGTTCTGTGGCGAACGCTCCGTGTTGCGGATGTGTTTCATAGGTGTAAGCCCCCAAAATTTGCTTTTGGTCTACATCGTAGATATAGAGCTTACCCCCTTGAGGGATGAAGAAGTCCTTGTAGTAGAAGACAACGCCCGAAGGAGTTCCCTCGGTAGAGACCATCATACGATAGATGTTGGTATTCCCCTCTGTAGCCACCAATTGGGCAGACTCGGTAAAACTAATTTCGCTGTTGATCACTTTCCCGATACGAGGAGCTACTCCCTGACGAGCAGCCGTCCAAGAGGCACGCGAAAGTTCATCGTCCACATTGAAGTTGAGTGGAACATTTTGTACTCTAAGTTCTTGCTCTGCGCCTGCACTACGTAGTGACGCAGAAGAGAAAGAACGAGGCTGACCGCCAAAAGATTGTTGCGCATAAGCCACACTCCCAACAGAGAGTACTGCAGCACCAACAGTCAGCGACCTGAAGATACTTTTTACTTTATTCATGTTCAATAATAATTTGTGAAAACTTCAATACTTAATTACCTGTAAATGGGTATCTGCTAAAAAGCTTTGCAAGGTACAAAAAAAATAATAACCACCAAACTCTTGGTAAAAAATGTCGATAACCACCCCAAATAAGGCGATTTTTTGAACAAAGCTGTGCAGTATATGGCTGAATAAAAGGGGGAGGGTAAATGAATAATATGTATAAAAAATGACCGAAACCGTGGAGAAATGCTCTCCACAGTCCCGGTCGATAGTTTATTCTTTTCTTAAAGGTGCCTGTTTATTGCTTTACCACTTTTTGAGAAATGGTTCCATTGGCGGTTTTTAGAACAACCATATAAGTACCGGCAGCCAAGGTTTGGGTGTTGACGGTTTGGTTTAGAACATCGGCAGAGAGCGCGAGCACTAAACGTCCTTGTACGTCGTACAGTTTAACCTCTTCCACAAGGTCGGCGCGATTGACATTGAGTGTATTTCCAAAAACGGCGGGATAGGCGTATACCTCTTTGTTTGCCAACTTGATCTCCTCTGTGCCAAGGAAATTGGGATAATCATAGATAGGTTCTACACGATATTGGTCGGAAGTTGTCCCGTTTTCATCTATAACAAAGCGGACATCGCCCACTTCTTTGACGAGGGTGCTCCCTTTGAATACCTTATATCCCTTGACCTTTGGGAATGTACCCGGGTATTGGGCACGTGTCCAAGTTCCCTCCCAAGGATAAATCAGCGAGTTTGACACGTTGGTAAACATCAGCTCCATCGCCAAATAACCTTTGCGGCACTTTGAATTCCAGCCCTCTTCCCATATCCTGGTGTAGTCTACCGTTTTGTCCAAATCGTAATTGTTACTGCGTTTGACAATAAAGATAAATCGTCCACCATCTGTTTCATAGCGATCGTCTTTTGCCGAAACCTGGCGGATTGCATACCCCGGCATACTCGGTAGAAATTCAAATCCAACCCAAAGGTTTTGTTTGTTGCTGACCTTTACCGGATTCTTTAGTGCGTAGCGGAAGTATTCGGTAGTGGAAACTCCTTCGGGGATGGAAACACGTTCTACAACGGGGTTCATTCCCTTTTGGTAGATCACAAGATCTACGCTTACGCCCCCTTTTGCCGGAACAAAGTTCACTTGAGACAAGTAAATATCTTCTGATGGATATGATTCGGTGCGCCAGGTGTCTACCACCCAAACCCTGTTCACTTTGGAGGGAGGAACTGCTCCGGTGGGCGGAGTGATGGTAATGAAGCGTTTATTGTCGCTTTTGCTGATGGTTTGCCCATTGATGGCAGGGTCCCAAGTAATTTGTACACCCTTGTCTGCAGCCACAACCTTTACATTGTGGGCCTCTTTTACTACCGGAGCTACATAAACGGCAGCAAAGGCAGGGGCCGTGGTTTCATATTTGCCATTGATTTGATAACGAGGAACCACGGAATAACGAATGGCTCCGCGCGAGATGAGCTCCGTGGTTAGGGCGTCCGTAAAAGAGGTTTCGGAGGTTTCTTTGATTTGTTCACTATCTCTGAAGATGAGGTAAGAGATAGAATAGCCTTGGCTATGCTTGGGCAGAGCATCCCACTTGAGAGCAACTTTCTTACCGGATTCTATGATAGTGGCTTCTACTCCCTTAATGGTAAGCAGGGGCATAAAGCCGTTGCGCCAAGTTCCCTTGATCTTCTTTACTGTTCCTCCGTTTTTTGGATCCAAGGCGTGAGACATATAATACTGTTCTCCCTTGCTCTTGTATTTGTCCCAGTGTACAGACAAACGCCCATACCAACTGGAGCCGCTACAAGGATAGGTTTCTCCCCCGGTGAGCGTTCCTACCACCAACTTTTCTTGGTTAAAGAGCGAAGACCCGGAAGAGCCTCCTTCTGTTTGCCCTGCTGCGAACTTAAATTTGAAGTGATCATTTTCTCCACCCATCGAAGCGGAGGTTTTCCACTTGTCATAAATCATTTCGCTACTGCTTTCGTTGAAGACGGATATTTTTTTACTGTCAGAGGCGGGGTGGTGTATGCCTACTCCACTTTTGGGAAACCCATCGGTGGCATCGAATCCATTGTAATAAACTCGGTAGTCTTGGGGAATTTCTTCGTTGAGCAAAAGAAGCAGTCCGTCCGAGTGTCCATAAAGAGGGAGGTAAGAGACCATTTTGCAACCCACGAGAGACTTGATGTTGTAGTCTGCATAGCTTCCGTTGGTGCAGCGTGGTTTTTCGTAATTAAAACCAAAAATCCACTGATCCATAATGGACTGAGAAATATCGAATTTCCCTTTCCAGTTTCCTTCTGTAAGGTTGGATGAGCTGTTTTTCTCTCCGGCACAGTGTGCAGCCGAGATGATGTAGGGCTTAAAGTCTTCTTGGGTGTTGTTGAGTACATTTCCCGAACAAGCACTAACGTTATAGCTGTTAAATGTATCTCCCGGCACTTTTTGTAACAAAGCCACGATGCCTGCTTTTTCGGTTTGCCAATCGTTGCCTTCTGCACAGTTTATATTGATTTGACAGGCTTTACTCAAATAGGGATCGGAGAAATCCACTCCTTCTCCCATTGATTTGAATGGAGTAGCTGCATATAAGTAACCCAATCCTTCAATCTCGATAGATGGCATTTCTACTCCGACAGGGGCTTCGTATTGAAATATCACAGTGTTGGTGCTCAGTGGCTCAGTGGCGAATGCTCCGTGCTGAGGATGCGTCTCGTGGGTATAAGCTCCCAAGACTTCTTTTTGGTCAATGTCGTAGATGAAGAGTCTTCCCCCCTGCGGAATGAAAAAGTCTTTGTAGTAAAAAACAACACCCGAAGGAGTTCCCTCGGTAGAGACCATCATACGGTAGATGCGGATATTTCCATCGGTGGCTACCCATTGGGCAGTTTTGGCAAAGCTTATTTCGCTGTTGATGACTTTTCCAATGGTAGGGGCTACTCCTTGGCGAGCAGCCGACCAAGAGGCACGCAAAAGTTCATCGTCCACATTGAAATTGAGAGGAACGTTTTGTACTCTGAGCTCTTGCTCTGCACTGCGTAGCGATGCCGAAGAGAAAGAACGAGGCTGACCTCCAAAAGATTGTTGCGCATAAGCCACACTCCCAACAGAGAGCACTACAGCACCAACAGTCAGCGATCTGAAGATACTTTTTACTTTATTCATTTCGTATAATAGATTTGTGATCAATTCTTAGTTACCTACCCCTACTATTGGGTACCCACCAAAAAGCCTCGCAAGGTACAAAAAAAATGATAACCCATAAATTCCCTTTCAGCCAAAACCGTGGCGAGGTTTTTGCGCGATCCCATAAAGTCGCGAGGTACCCCCTGCTTAACAGAAAGGGGTACCTCGCCAAATGGTATGTAACTGATTGCTGTTCGAAAATTAATCTTCCAAAGTTTCTTCGTCTCCTGCGTTCCAATCGCCGATGGCGTGTCCCGTTGAACCTGAATCGATGGTGGCAGCTATGGGCAGCCCACTTTTGATAAGGGCTGTCTCTACGATGGGTGTCTGATAGATTTGTTTCATCTTTTATGATTTTTATCGTTATTTACTGAGTAGCCTTTGTCAGGGTTGAGAGGGATCGACTTTGAAGTAGCGAACTTTGGTGGTTATTGCATTCTCAACATCTGTCAAATAATGAATAAAGAAACCGTTTTTTTCGAAAAGTATACCACAAAATTTCCCGTCCAAAGTGGTGGATGCTAAGTAGCGACCATTGATATTGGGAGAGGTACGATTGGGGTGACCACCAAACGGCAAATAGTGTGTGACTAACTTTCCCTGTTCCTCTGCTTTCTGGAAATAGGTGTACATATTGTTTTTTAGAACATCAATGCTTATCGCTTGGTTGAGTACTGGGTCTACGGAACCTTCTCCAATATGTACGATGTCAATTCGTAGCATATTTGCTGAGGGTACGTAGGTGTATCTCCAATAAGAACGGAATCGATTGCCGACCTTAACCACAGGGGCATCCGAGTCTCCTCCATCAACGAAGCGTAGAGCGAACATTTGGTAGCTTCCACCGGCTATTCCTTTGGCATAGTAGTAAGCCTTGGCGGTGTAAAATCGGGGAGCACCTCCTTGGGTAGTTCGAAGTGAGGCATACTCTCCGGTGCGGGTGAGATTTAGGTCATTACCCTCCAGACGATCAAACCATTTGTATCTCTCGAAGTCGCTATTTCCGTGTGACCACGCAGCTACGTGTTGAGTGCTTTCGGAACGGGAAACGGGAAGAATCGTCATCCAGTCTGCCAATGTTGGCAAGTAGCGATTGTCGGGGGTCACATTCCAATTTTGGTTGCCATCTCCATCGGAGACTGTTCTGTTGTAGGGTTTTGTGTCTATGAAAGTACCGGCATCAAAAACTCCTCCAGATGTCTTTTCCGTGTCGCATTCCATAGAGGGGGTTACTCCCGTTGTGTATGACACATCTCCATAGGCTCCGGTTCCGTTGCCCATATAATACATAGGGTGCACTAATTCTTCCCCTTGTGGTTGTTTGAGTTTGAGTAAGCGCATAGGAGACGAGTTGAGTAGGGCCGCTCCGGTAGTGCCAGCCTTGGGCTTGAGAGTGGTGGTAAAGGAATACTGAGATTTGGCTTTCATCCCAACCCCTGAAATTGTAATCTTGAGGGCATTGCTCATTTGTTCATCGATTTTGGGGTCACTAAGGGTATAATGTACCTTGTTTGAAGCAAACCAAACATAATAGTACCCTGATGTGGTGGTATTGGCATTTATATCCAATATATTTCCGTTGGGAGGAGTGATAGTCCAAATATTGGAGGTTGAGGCATTGGCCCACCGAGCACGAGAGTGTTCAAAATCTCCCCGTGACAAATTATTGCCCGTGGGATCGAAATAGGCGTGGGAGAAGAGGCTTTCGCTCTCAAATGTAAGAGAATTTACCTTGTAGTTTGCTTGGGTTGCATTCTCTATTTTGAAGCGAAAAAAGTACCCCATAGGGCTGAAATTGGCACCCTCGACGAAGGAACCCATATTTTCAAAATCGAATTTCTTCCAAGCAAAACCATAAGGAACTTCGATAGTACCATTGTCTCCAGGGTTATGGGGCGATAGAGCATCGTTGCCAAAAGGTTGATAGGTTTGTTTGTCGTTTTCCCATTTTCCTCCAACCAAAGCGCACATATACCAGTCATAGTTACGGGCATCTTCTTTGTTCACAAATCCTTTGATATCGGCAAATTCTTTGTAAACCAATCGAGGACGTTCATTGCCCGATCTGCTTACTCTGAGTTTGACATCTTTGAGAATGGTCAGATACTCTTGGGTTGGATTCCCTCCACCATTTGCAGACTTGTTGAGACGCATAATATAGATAGAAGAGCGTACTTCCAAGCCGTTCGGGAGTTTGGAAGGGTCAAGATCCAGTGAGGGAATACCATTGTCCTGAATTGTGATAGGCATATGTCTCAGGTCAGGATTTTCTATTCCAAAGCTCAAGTCGAGTTCTACTCTGCCACTTTGTACTGTTTTCGATGTTGTCGGATTGTTGCCATTGCTCTTGGGTTCATCTTTTTTGCAAGAAGACAAGGCAAGCAAACACAAGACAACGGCCGTAAGACCGATGATTTGTAGTCTTTTCATTCTTGGTTAATTGGATTTATGTTAGAAATAAATTGAGAAGAAACATTTGAAGCGAGCCGAGCACTAGCAAAGTTCTTCCTGTAGGGGCTATTCGATCTGTTTTTCTGTCTGTTTTTCTACGATGTTTTCTGCAAAGGTAAGTGAATATTATAAAACTGCCAATTTGAATTGGTTAAAAGATTTGAGTTTGATTGTCGGGGCTTTCTGCTCTTCATCTGTCTGCAAGGAGAGAGAAGGAAGGCTGGATGAGCTTTAAGGCGAATTTCGAACTGTAGATCTTCTTTAAGTGAGTTTGTTTCTTTGTGAGGAACAATTCTTGCGAATGAGAAGCTCTTCTTTGCAAGGGGAGAGGAAATCGAAGAGCTTTCAAGGATGCCTGATATCGGATGTTGAGGGTCGGCTATTTCTTCCCTCAAAAAGAGCAATTAGTTCCCTACTTTTTGGTGATTTTGAGGGAATTAATTTTTGATAATTCCCTGTAAAAAATATTTTTCTCCAAGGGAATGAAATTTTTCTCCCCTGAATTTTCCCCCTTTTGAGGGAATTATTTTCCAAATCGTTGGGTGGTGTCGTCCTTTGGAAGTAGAAAGAAGAATTTTCTTCCCAAAATATGATATTGCCACAAAATAGAAAAGGAGGTCAGTGGAGCCCTGCTCTCTCGAGCAAACAAGGTGGGCGGAGGGGTAGACGGTCGCTGTTGATCCAATAGAGCTTCAACAACAGCTCGTGCGTGGGTGGGGCGTCCGGATAAGAGGAAAACAAATGCCGACACAAGGTCCAACACGAAGCGGATTAACCTCACCCAATGATACTGACTGCTTGGAAGATTTTTCCGCAACATAAGACGATTATTTCTAAAATTGAGAAATGTTTTACGAGGATTGCTCTCCGACAAACTGGCTCCCCCAACGTGGTACACCACACTGCGAGGCGTAAATGCCACCTTGAATCCGGCTCTGTGCAGACGCCAGCAAAAATCAATCTCTTCCATATGAGCAAAAAACAACTCATCGAACCCTCCAACCGACAAGAAAGCCTCTCGACGTACAAACAGACAAGCCCCCGAGGCCCAAAAAATAGCTTGCTCAGAGTCGTACTGCCCCCTATCTTGCTCTACGGTATCGAATATTCGTCCTCTACAAAAAGGATATCCCAAACAATCAACATAGCCACCCGCTGCCCCGGCATACTCAAAGAATGACGGATTTTTTTGACTAAGAATTTTGGGTTGCAGAGCTGCCAACAACGGATCTGCGTTGAACAAAGCAATTGGTCGCTCCAACCAATTTTTCGAAGTTTCTTTCAGTTCTATGTCGCTATTAAGCAGACACAAATAAGGGTAATCCAGCTCCTTTACTGCTCTATTATATCCTCCGGCATATCCCAAATTACAGTCAAAAACCAGCTGTTTAGCAGACGGAAATTGATCCGACAACAAAGCTAAAGAGCCATCGGTAGAGCCATTGTCCACCACAACAACATCTGCCAAAGAGGATGGAGTGTGCGCCAGCACCGATGGCAGAAAACGCTGCAGCAATTGGGCTCCATTCCAATTGAGAATCACCACTGCCATTGGTGGGCGTAACGAAGGTTCTTCGACAGGAAAAGAGGAGAGAGACATCGGACAGAAAAATAAAAGGTATGGTGAATTATTCTTGCAAATAGGTCAACAAAGACAAGGGATTCGTCTCTTGTACTCCACAATAACTGCCATCGGGACTTGGAGCCCCCAAAAGGACCCTTTCGACAGCTCCCACTCGAGCCGGATCATAAGCCATTGCCACACGGATATAGTTGTCTGTAAACCCTAACATCAACCCCCTTGTTTGTGTTTTTTCCCACAAAACGGGTCTTTGCTTTCCTTGGGCTTCTTTATAGAAAGAGAGTAAACGGGCATCGGAAAGGGTTATCAATTGGTGAGCACGATGCTCCTTCTCGGCTTTGTCCACAATGGGAGTTATACTCAATGCCTTTGTTCCTGCCCGCTCACTGTAAGGGAAAACGTGCAGGCGCGTCCACGGAAGAGATTCTATAAAATTGTATCCTTCTTGGAACAGCTCCAATGTTTCGCCCCTCATTCCGGCGATGACATCGACTCCGATAAAGGCCTCTGGGATGAGTTTTTTGATCCTCATCAAACGGTCTTCAAAGAGAGCACAATCATAATGGCGGCGCATCAACTTTAAAACTACATTGTTCCCCGCTTGGAGGGGCAAATGAAAGTGGGGCATAATCTTATTGGTTGGGTCTGCCACCAAATCAATCAACTCGTCAGTAAGTAAATCCGGCTCCACCGAACCTATACGGATGCGCTCTATACCCTCGACTTGAGAAAGAGCAAATAGCAGATTGGGCAAGCTCTCTCCCGTACTCTTACCATAGTCACCGATATTCACACCGGTTAGGACCAATTCTTTGCCCCCCTCTGAGGCAACTTTACGGGCTTGCTCCACCAACTCGGCAATAGACCCATTGCGGCTACGCCCACGGGCAAAGGGAATGGTGCAATAAGAGCAAAAATAGTCGCATCCGTCTTGAACTTTCAAAAAATGCCTTGTGCGATCTTCACTGGAGCATCCCCCTTCGAACAGATGCAAGTGCTCACGCCCTGCCCCAAAAAAAGTATCTGTTGCCGTAATCTCTCCAGCGAAGAGAGATGCCAACAAAGGCACCACCTCTGTCTTGCGTCCGGCACCAACCACCAACGAAACGCCTTCCATTTTCCGGATTTCATCCCCCTTGAGTTGTGCATAACACCCGGTCACCACAATAATGGCTCGAGGGTAAGATCGGTGCAGCTTTCTAATAACCGAACGGCATTTCTTATCCGCCATATCGGTAACACTACACGTATTGATGATACAAATGTCGGGTTCTCCTCCTCGTGAAGTATCGAAACGAGTTACCCCCTGAAGAGCCAACTCTTGTCCGATGGTAGAGGTTTCGGCAAAGTTAAGTTTGCATCCAAGGGTATAGAAAAGAGCCGTCTTCCCTCTCAGTTGCCGAGAAAAAGGAGGAATGGGAGAAATATTTGAAGCAAAGGAATGAATAGACATAGAAAAAGTAAAAAGGATTGCATCGGAAAGGAGAGACAAATCAATCCTCAAAATCTGTAATGGAATGTTTCAACCCGGGAGAAATGAGCGTTTCAAAAGTTCCTTCTCGAGCTCCCGGAAGAATAAGAAAATACTCTACTCGTGGCAAAGATTGAGCCATTGCTTGTGCTTTCTGTGATCCCACCGCCATAAAAGCTGTGGCTAAAGCATCTGCCAAAGCAGCTGTGGGAGCCAAAACTGTGGCACTAAGAACATCTTGCTGAACGGGGTAACCCGTAATGGGAGAAACCGTATGACCATAAATACGTCCGCTCTTGGAATCTTTTTTATAGTTGCGATAATTGCCCGAGGTAGCCAAACCGCCCTTACCAGAAAGTTTCAGAACAGCTTCCATATCCAAGGTAGGATCTACAACCAAACTATCTTGGATAGGCTTGCTCAACCCGATGCTCCAAGCCATACCATTCGGATTAACCCCCTTGTAGGCAATCTCTCCACCAATCTCAATCATATAGTTCTCTACCCCTTCTCGTTCCAAAGCTACAGCCACCCAATCGGAGGCAAAACCCTTGGCAATAGAAGAAAGATTGAGCATTACTCGTGGATCTTTTTTTACAACACGCATCCCCTCGATTTGCAACTTATCCATCCCCACAAAAGACAAAAGGCTATCCACACGGGAGGGAGTCATCTCTATTGGAGCAGAAAAACCAAACCCCCACGCATTAATCAAAGGTGCCGCCGTAACATCATAGGCCCCTTGGGATAAAGTACTCACCTCTCTCGCAAGAGAAATAAGGTGCAATAGCATAGAATCCGCCTGTTCCGTTTGGTTATGGTTAATAGCATAGAGCAAGGAAGTGGAGTCAAAAGCGTTTGCCGAAGCATTGACCTCTTCGAGTGCTTTGTCTATAACCTTTTGTAAGGATCGATCCCCCTTGTACACCATTCTGAAATAGGTATGGAAAACAGAGCCTTCGTACACCTGATAATCGGAAGAAGAGGACTGACAAGAGAATAAACACAGCCCAACGAAACAGAAAAGAAGAAAGAGCGAAAAAATACGCTTCATTTTACGAGAAGGAGAGAAAAACAAATCGTTTCTAAAAACATTCAAAGTCGCTCCGAAACATTGTATTCGTTACGGCGAGAGTCTTGCCTCGAGAGCATTTCGCCTATGAAACCGGCACAGAAAAGCTGCACTCCAATAATCATCCCGGTAAGAGCGATGTAAAAATACACTCGGTCGGTTACCAAAGCGGCGGGAGAGCCGGTAAGCAAAGCGTGCAACTTATACCCCAGCACAAAAATCAAAGCAATGAATCCTATTAAGAACATCAACGATCCTACCAAACCAAAAAAATGCATCGGTTTGCGCCCAAAGCGAGAGGTGAACCAAAGAGTGAGCAGATCTAAATAGCCATTAAAGAATCGGCTCACGCCAAATTTAGAGTGTCCGTGCTTGCGAGGAGCGTGTTTTACTTCTTTCTCCCCTATGCGCACAAAACCTGCCTCTTTTGCTAAATAAGGAATGTAACGATGCATATCGTTGTACAGTTCTATGCTCTTGATTACTTCGCAACGATACGCTTTGAGACCACAATTAAAGTCGTGCAGATTATGGATTCCCGATACCCTGCGAGCTGTGGCATTGAAGAGCTTTGTTGGTATGGTTTTGGATAAAGGATCGTAACGTTTTTTTTTCCATCCACTTACCAAATCGTACTCCTCTTCCACAATCATTCGAAAAAGAGCCGGAATCTCCTCTGGAGCATCCTGCAAATCGGCGTCCATAGTGATAACCACTTGTCCACAAGCCAACCGAAACCCTTCGTGCAAAGCTGGAGACTTTCCATAGTTGCGACGAAATCTTATACCTCGCACCTGAGAAAACTCCTGTGCTAAGTTTTTTATCACCCGCCAAGAGGTATCCGTGCTGCCGTCATCTACAAAAATGACCTCGTAAGAATACCCACAGCTGTGCATTACGTTGCTTATGCGCTGGAGCAATTCCTCCAGCGACTCCTCTTCGTTGAAAAGGGGAATTACAACAGATATATCTACCTTCTGACTCATATTGTGAAACGTATCGGCCTACATCTTAGACTCTTTACAAAGAAGTGTCTTCATCAACTCCATCATTGTCTGATGGATTTTGTTTTCGAAAGAAAAGTTTGGTTCTAAGAATAGCTGCTATCGGGATGCCTATAATCCCTCCCCAAACCATATTGTTGGCAACATCATCAAACGCCCTAGCCGCCGGAGAATAATTATCCAAAGCAAGCATCAGCTCATCTACAGTTATCTGTGCTTGCTCCCAAAACGGATTCAACTGAGGTTGGCGCAAAACCTCTTCTATAACATCGTAGTGTGCAGGCAACACATACGCATAAAACACAAAATGCAGAATGGCAACCGTCACCGCTGCAAAAATGTACACCAACACGTGATACAAGTAGCCTTCGGCAAAAGTAAATGGGCGAGACGAGGCTTGGCTTTCCATTTTCATCCATTGGCGCACACGTGCTTCCCTTTGGTTTTGTATCGGGCGTCCCACCACGGCATTCCTGTAGGCGCGTACTATCCGATACACAATGAACGGAACCGGAACTGTTAGAGCAATATAAAGAAAAGACATCAAAGCCGGAGCTTGAAAGAGGAACAGGACAGCCAAATATTTTACCGCCCAGTAGGCTCCAACGTATAGCCCCGCCCAAGAAGACGAGGCTATCAATTGTTGCAAGGGGGATCTTCCCCTAACAGCTTGAGGACCAACACTCATAGAGAGATCACTGTTTCAGTCCGGTAAGATCAGCAACAACGTTACCTATTCCCCGGCCTCCTCCGGAAACTTCCTTTATTCCACCCAAGGCTCCCAATATACCGGTAGCTTCATAGGGGAGAATCAGTGTTTTGTCGGACTTATTGGCACCAATTTCCGCAAGCACGTCTAAATAACGCATAGCAATAAGGTATTGCGTAGGATCTGCTCCCGAGTTGGCCACAGCTTCGGAAACCAATCGGATAGCTTCAGCTTCCCCTTTGGCACGCAATTCTTTTGATTTTGCCTCTGCCTCTGCTGCTAATATTTGGGCACGTTTCTCCCCTTCTGCGTGGTTTACAGATTGCTGCATAATCCCCTCTGATTCGCGAATAACAGACTCCTTTTGTCCTTCTGCCGCCAA
Organism: Bacteroidota bacterium; assembly: GCA_023396255.1. Classification (GTDB taxonomy): domain Bacteria; phylum Bacteroidota; class Bacteroidia; order Bacteroidales; family Porphyromonadaceae; genus Porphyromonas. The sequence goes on along the minus strand of JAEWWU010000018.1, from coordinate 35,685 downwards.
AATCTGCGCACGTTTGTCACGCTCTGCTCTCATCTGTTTTTCCATCGCATCACGGATATCGCGAGGAGGATTGATGTCCTGTAGCTCTACTCGATTTACTTTTACCCCCCATTTATTGGTGGCTTCGTCCAAAATATCGCGCAACTTGCTATTGATGGTATCTCGGCTTGTCAGTGTTTCATCCAAATCCATCTCCCCAATAACATTACGAAGCGATGTTTGAGTAAGCATCTCAATGGCCATCGGAAGATTGGATATTTCATAAACGGCACGCACCGGATCCAAAATTTGGAAATAAAGGATAGCATTGATCTCTGTGACCACGTTGTCCCTAGTGATAACACTCTGACGAGCAAAATCGTACACAGTTTCTCTCAAATCGATGCGTTGTATCGAATAGATCCGAACCATTGGACCCTTGGCTCCCGTCGTGGTCATACGCCAATACATAGGACGAGGCTTGTCTATGAATGGAATAATGATATTGATGCCCGAATTAAGAGTTCGGTAATACTTCCCGAGACGTTCGATAATAACAGTTTCAGACTGCTGCACAATCATAAGCCCTTTACTGATAACAAAGATCACAAGCAAGACAATAACAATCGAAACAACTAATAATGGTGTCATAATATTTTATCTTTAGGTGTTTAACTTTCTGCTCTAAAAACAAAGAGATCGGATCGGTTAGCCTTCAACAGGAACCACCAATAGGACAATGCTTTCTCTCCCTATTATCTCCACGGTCGCCCCTCGGGGGATTACCAATTGAGGCTGAGCGCTTCTGGCAGGGAAATCGTCTCCATCGATGGCCACACGCCCCTTACCCGTGGCACTAATCTCCGCTGTAACACGTCCCCTTCTGCCGACAAAGGCATCTGCTGCTGTGCGTACCTCTTGTTTATTTCTCGATATACGCCGCACAAAAGGACGTAAAAGAAAGAGCGCCAACAAGGATCCAACACTAAAGGCTGCAATCTCCCAAATCAGGCCCAATTCCAAAACAGCTGGGACAAGAGCCAAGAATGCTCCTATGCTAAAACAGGCCAAAACAAACCCGGGAGTAATCACCTCAGCGATAAGCAAAACGATAGCAGCAATCAGCCACAAATAAACAGTATCCATTTTTCTATTTGTTTGTAATAATTCTCTTCCTCACAAAGATAAGGAATCTCAAACAACAAAGACAACTTGTTTTTGTGGATTTTTCCTTCTTTTTGACAAAAATCGTGGAAGAATATGGAAAATGTAGAAGAAATTATCTGTTTGCCTATACCCTTTCACGAAGAGACAGAACTAAGAAGCAAACAAAAGCAACAATTCCAAAGATTGATTCTGATTAAGAGGAAGAGATTACGCTGATTTTTTGTCGGATCCAAATGTGCAACCAATGACACAACGGCACTCCAATCCCAACTCCAACTTGTTCGATAACTCCCACTTATAGGCAATTCCTATTGGAGCTTCCATTCCCCACAAGAAGCGACTTGGCTGTTTATCCGAGAAGGGAATCCTTCAAATAGTGATCACTCATACCAACTCCCCATTGAGTGCCGAAATGCTTAGAATAGAATAAGTTCTTAAAAGCTATTTGAGAAAAAAGAGCCCCTAAACTGATTTTTACACCTCTGTAAATTTGGTTTGGAGCCTTTTCGGCTTCCACTCATTCCGAAAAAAGAAATGTAAAACCCCTCTGCACTTCCATTTAGATTTGTCCACAAAATACGTCCTTCGGCACAGATTTTCTTTGCGGCAATGGCCTCTCCTTTGTTCAACCCGAATCTTTGGGACTCAAATTCGACAAAACCGCCTCCCAACAAGCACTCGTACCCAACTACACTCTTGACCTCACTGCTATCTGATTTCTACTGAGCAGGCAAGACAAAAGAGAAAAGCATAATTTCACAAACAGACAACCCTGCAATACCATTTTCATAAATATCACATCTAACAACTCTTTACTACAAAAGCAAAAAACTGCTTATAGATCTTTTGGGCGCAAAGCCAATAGAGACAGAATTTGCTGGGCTGCCTTGTGAGCTGCCTTCGGTGTAGCATCTCCTTGAGGAGCAAGAACACAGCGCAACTCTTCGTATCCTTTCTTCATTGCCTTATAGGCCTGACTGGTAGGATTCAATAGATCGACCAAAAGAGAGCATAGTTTGTGCGGTTTCATCTCATCGGCCAACAATTCCGGCACCACTTCTTTATCAAGAATCAGATTGACCAAAGAGAAATAACGAATCGGGAAAAATTTCTTAAAAATCATTCGGGCACACCAACCTCCACGAATTTTATAACAAACCACTTGGGGCGTTCCTATTAAGGCTGTCTCTAAGGTAGCTGTCCCCGAGGTCACTAAAGCGGCATCGGCTTGTGCCAATATGGAATGAGTTGCCCCAAACTCTACCGATACATTTTTTTGATCAGAAAAAAACGAAGTATAATCCTCCATAGAGAGCCCGGGAGCCCCGGCAATCACACCTCGAACGGCATTAGGAAACGATTCGAGAGCTTGCAACATTGTTGGCAAATTATTTTGCAATTCAGACAATCGACTCCCCGGAAGGAGAGCTACAGTAGGCACACGACCACAAAACAATTCCTTGGACGAGTGCATTGCCAAATTTTCCCTAACCGATGATACACTTGGGTTCCCCACATAAAAAGCATTCACTCTTCGGCTCCGCAAAAAAATCTCTTCAAAGGGTAAGATAACCAGTGCCATATCAATCATCCGACGAAGCTGTTTGGTGCGATAGCGACGCCAAGCCCACACCTTGGGCGGAATGTAGTAGACGACAGGAATCCCCAGCGAACGAGCAAACGGTAAAGTATAACGACAATTAAAGCCCCCCGAATCCACCGGAATAACCACATCCGGATGGCTCTGTTGCATTGCTCGTTGAACTCGATTTGCTATTTCCTTGATTTTCTTATAGTTCAAAAAGACATCCACGAACCCCATCACTGCCAAATGTCGGTAATGTACCATCGGAGGAACTCCAGCAGCCACAGCCATTTTTTCACCACCGACAAAAACAAAACACGCTTCCGGATCTTGTGCTCTAAGGGCAACTATCAATCCGGCAGCGTGCTCATCGGCAGAAGCCTCACCTACTACTAAGAAATAGGTCATACAAAGAGTTTATTCCTCTGCAAGGGTGTCCAAATAGGAATAATCCGTCAAATCGAGCTGTATAGGGGTAACGGTGGTATAACCTTGTTCCAACCAATAAAGGTCTGTATCGGTTCTTTGCTCGGGATCTGACTGATCTCCCTGCATCCAGTAAACCGTATTTCCGGCAGCATCCGAAGATTCGAAATACTCATTGGTATAACGCCCCGTAGCTTGTCTCACCCACTTAACCCCTTTGGTCCCATCATAAGGAAAATTGACGCTCAGAAGAGTTTTTGCAGGCAATGGAGTTTGGGTTATCTGCCGCACGATATCCTTTGCATAGGTTGTACAGTGTTCAAAACTACCCCCATCATCGTGCAAGTTTCGAGAAAAAGCAATGGCAGGCACACCCGCAATGGCTCCCTCTATGGCTGCACCAATTGTACCTGAGTAGAAAACACAAACCCCATCATTACGCCCGTGGTTGATACCGGAAAGCAGCAAATCGGGTTTTTGGTCTCTAAAAAGAGCGTGTAAAGCCACTTTGACACAATCGGTTGGCGTTCCAGAGCATTTATAAATCTCCAAACCCTCTTCTTTACGAACCAACTGCAACCTCAGTGGCATATTGGTGGTGATCTGATTGGCAGCCCCTGAACGGGGAGCATCGGGAGCCACAACCGTCACTCGCCCCAAGGAGCGGACGGCTTCTACCAGCTCTGCCAACCCTCGAGCTTGCACGCCATCGTCATTGGATATAAGAATGTGCATATTACCCACTTTATTAGAGATTTTCTTCTGCCTCTGCCACAATCCCATCTAAACGCACTACGTAACGGAGAGCCGAGTAAGGACGTAAACCTTGAAACGCTTTTTCTCCGTAAGCTAAGTACCAGGGGATGATTATTTCCGCTTCATCTCCCACAACCATATTCTGGAGGGCAATACGCAATCCTACTATTACTTGTGCCGCGGTCCCTCTATTGATAGTAAAAATGGTAGAAGACTCTTGGTTGTAGTTTCCGTCCACAAGTTCTGTGTTACCCACCAAGGAGTAGTACCGATAGTGCAACTTTACCCGAGAGGTTTCTATGGGATACTCTTTTCCGCTTCCTCGTTGCAGCCATTTCATCATTACGAACGGGGACAAACCATCTATGGTTACTTTGGTGTATTCTCCATCTTTTTCATACTTGAGAAAAGCCGCTTCATTTTGCAAACGCCACTGATCCGATGAGGAAAGAGCCGTGTTGCAACCGGTGGGCAATAACACGAACAAGGCAAGTAATCCGATGGAGAGGAGAGAGCGAAGGCGAATTAAATTATTTTTCATTTTCTTGTTCTACTTGTTTGAGTAACGAAGTCAAAGAGACTTTCTCTTCTATGACTGTAATGAGATTGTCTACCGCTATGCGCTCTTGCTGCATCGTATCTCTATTACGGATAGTTACCGTATTATCCTGCAATGTTTGGTGGTCCACTGTAATACAGAAAGGTGTTCCGATGGCATCTTGACGGCGATAGCGCTTGCCGATAGAATCTTTTTCATCATATTGACAGGTAAAATGGAACTTAAGATCATTGACAATGGCACGAGCCTTTTCGTCCAAACCATCTTTACGTACCAGAGGCAATACTGCCAACTTAACCGGCGCGAGTTGTGCCGGCAACTTCAACACCACTCGCGTTTCTCCATTATCAGTAGCTTCTTCCGTGTAAGCCCCGAAAAGGGTGCACAAAAACATTCTATCCACCCCGATAGATGTTTCCACAACGTAGGGGACATAGCTACTGTTATCTTCCGGATCAAAATAGCGCAGTTTGCGTCCGCTAAACTCCTCGTGGCGTGATAGGTCATAGTCCGTACGGCTATGAATTCCTTCCACCTCCTTGAAGCCGAAAGGCATTTTAAATTCAATATCTGTGGCAGCATTGGCATAGTGAGCCAATTTCTCGTGATCGTGTAGGCGATAATTTTCTTTTCCGAAGCCAAGAGCCTGATGCCAAGTAAGGCGGAACTTCTTCCAATACTCGAACCACTCCATTTCACTTCCGGGGCGAACAAAGAACTGCATCTCCATTTGCTCAAATTCGCGCATACGGAAGATGAACTGGCGAGCCACAATCTCGTTGCGGAACGCCTTCCCTATTTGGGCAATTCCGAACGGAATCTTCATACGACCGGTTTTCTGCACATTGAGGAAATTGACAAAAATTCCTTGCGCTGTTTCCGGACGGAGGTACACTTTGGTGGCTCCATCTGCCGTAGAACCCATTTCGGTTCCAAACATAAGGTTGAACTGACGCACTTCGGTCCAATTGGTCGTTCCGCTTATCGGGCAAACGATTTTATTGTCCAATATTATTTGGCGCAACTCTTCCAAGTCATTATCGTTTAATGCTTTGGAAAAACGCTCCGTGAGTGCCTCTTTTTCTTGAACATAACCCACAACTCGAGGATTGGTTTGGCGGTAAAGCACCTCATCAAAACTCTCGCCAAAACGTTTGGCTGCCTTGGCAACCTCCTTTTCTATTTTTTCTTCTATCTTGCCGATACAGTCCTCGATGAGCACGTCTGCTCTATAACGCTTCTTACTGTCTCGATTGTCAATGAGAGGATCATTGAACGCATCCACGTGACCGGAAGCCTTCCACACCGTGGGGTGCATAAAGATGGCAGAATCAATCCCTACCACATTGGCGTGAAGCAGGGTCATACTCTCCCACCAATACCTTTTTATATTGTTTTTGAGTTCTACTCCATACTGACCGTAGTCGTAAACTGCCGACAATCCGTCATATATATCGGAAGAGGGAAACACAAACCCGTACTCTTTACAATGTGCTACTATCTTTTTGAATAAATCTTCTTGAGCCATAATGATTACTAAAGTATCGTAAAGCGCTGGCGGTACTGCTCCATTGCAATACCATACGCGGGTCACAAAAATAAACAATTTGCCCCACCTAAACAAAAAGTTCCCTCCCGTGACATCTGTACTCTAACTTCCACCCCGTACGAGCAATTAGTTCCCTACTTTTGGGTGATTTTGAGGGAATTATTTTCTGATAATTCCCTGCCATTTTCCATTAGTTCCCTGCTAAAAATAATTTTCTCCCTCATTTTTCTCCTCTGCATAGAGATATTAAGATTTCCCATTGCAATACTTCACCAATTGTTCTTGAAGATTACGCCCTTCCAAGCCCTTGGTTCGCTTATAAAAAAAGGAGGAGCACGGCACTGCACTCCGTTCTCCTCCTAACCATATCTATCTTCTTAATCTAATGCAAAAGGCTGCACGCAAAGGGATCGCAAGTGTACCAAGCTCAAGAAAAAGGTAGATGCAGTTTACTGCAATAAAATCAAAAATGGCGAGTCAATTCCGGAGAGGACGAAAGCCCTGTAGAGGTTCCTCCGCCCGCTGCTCCTTTAGCAAGGTTCTGCAAAGCTGCTATTTGGGTATCCTTTTCCCGTATCAAATCGTTGTGTTGAGCAATAGCCTCCTTTTGCTTCTTACAAAGGGCTTCCAAATCTATCCACTGACGAATAGCACGAATGGATAACCCCACAGAGAGCAGACACAGCGCCCCCAAGAATCCCCAAACGGACAAGCCCACCGGTCCCATTGGAGCAGAGGGAATACCCACTTGCCAAAATGAATTCAGTATGATTGGGAAAAAGAGCCCTAACAAAGAAGATACCCCAACAAAAAGGGCATAAGCTGCAAACATCTTATGACGGAAGAAGCGCAGAGAAACAAAAGAGTAGTTAAAATAGAAAAGGGCTATCAAGTAAAGGTCGGTGATCCACGTAGATAGATAGGCCACGGGAGAGTTCCAAAACGAAACGGCATCCGGAGAACCACTGCCAATCAATAGGGTATGGATCAGTATAAATAGAAACCACGTAGCGCAATGTACGGCTATGATCCAATGTTTTGTCTTCATAAAAGCGTTTATTATTAGTATTTTTGCAAAGGTAACCTTTATTATGGCAACTCTATGACTATAAAAACCGCCGAATTCATCAAAAGCAGTGCCGAGGTGTCGCAATGCCCCCCAAGCTCTCTTCCCGAGTATGCCTTCATCGGTCGGTCCAACGTGGGCAAATCTTCCTTGATCAATAGCCTCACCGGACAGCGAACCTTGGCAAAAACTTCGCAGAAACCGGGGAAAACACAGCTTATCAACCACTTTTTAATCAACAAGGAGTGGCATATGGTGGACCTACCGGGTTATGGATATGCCAGCCGAGGCAAAAGCCAACGACTTGCCTTCAGCACTATGATTATGAGCTATATGGCACAGCGTCAAGAGCTAACTTGCCTTTTCATCCTGATCGACAGCCGATTGGAACCCCAGAAAATAGACCTCGACTTCATCAACCAAATGGGAGAGAATGGAGTTCCTTTTGCCTTGGTATTCACCAAAGCAGACAAACTAAGCAATGCGGCATTGAAACGGTCAGTAGAGCGATATTGCCAACGCTTGTCCGAGGAGTGGGAAGAACTACCCCCTCTATTTGTAACCTCCTCGGTCAAGGGTACAGGTCGAGAAGAGTTGCTCAACTACATCGAATCTATCAACCAAAGCATCCAAGAACAATAACAAAAAAACAACACGAATACTGCTATGGGAAAGAAAATATTAGTCACCGGAGGGTGTGGCTACATCGGATCTCACACCACCACTCTGCTTCTTGAACAAGGCTATGAAGTAATTATCGTAGACAACCTTTCGAACTCTCGAAAAGAGGTATTGGACGGTATCGAACAAATCTGTGGTATACGACCGGTTTTCTATCAAACGGATTGCAATGATAAAGAAGCTATGTCCACGATCTTTGCCTCACACAAAGACCTCTGTGGAGTAATTCACTTTGCAGCAGGCAAAGCCGTAGGAGAATCGGTACAACAGCCCCTCAAGTATTACCGCAACAACATCAATTCGGTGGTTACCCTCTTGGAGCTAATGATTGAGTACAATATTCCTGCTTTGGTTTTCTCTTCGTCTTGCACTGTATACGGGCAGCCGGAAGTGCTCCCGGTCACAGAGCAAGCTCCCATTCAACCTGCACTTTCGCCCTACGGCAACACCAAACAGATCAACGAAGAGATCATTACCGATACCATCAAATCGGGGGCAAACATCAAAGCCTTTATGCTGCGCTACTTCAATCCCATCGGGGCGCATCCTTCGGGAATCATAGGAGAAGAACCGATCGGAGTCCCCCAAAACCTTATCCCCTATCTGACCCAAACGGCTGCCGGCATTCGCTCCGAGCTGAGTGTTTTCGGTTCAGATTATAATACCCCCGATGGCACTTGCATCCGTGACTACATTGACATAATGGATTTGGCACGAGCACACGTATCGGCTGTAGAAAAACTCATACAGCACCCCGAACAGCTTCCCCTGGGTTATGATATGGTGAATATCGGCACCGGTAGAGGAGAAAGTGTGTTGGGGCTCATCAAGGCTTTTGAGGATGCCACCGGAGTTCCCGTTCCTCACAAAATGGCTCCCCGACGAGAGGGAGACATAGAACAGGTTTGGGCAGAAGCCTCCAAAGCCAAAACAGTTTTGGGTTGGGAGGCTGTTGTACCCCTGCAGGACACCCTCCGTTCGGCTTGGCAGTGGCAGGTAAACATTGGCAAGCGCAACCGATAAGAATGAACCGTCTTATTACACAGACCAATAAGCGACTACAAGAAGCCGATTACCTCAAAGCGGTACTCATACTTCTTATGGTCGCTTTTCATTTGGTGTATATTGGAGACCATTATCCCCAAATGAAAGAGGTAGTGTACCTCTTTCATATGAGTTCTTTTTGTGTCTTGTCCGGTTTTTTCTATGCTCGGACCAACGCTTCCAATTGGTGGCACAGAACCAAAACCCTGCTCATCCCCTATTTAATTTTGGAAAGTGGATATATCCTAATGGCATCCATAACTCCCGTGAGGGAACACATTGCACAGCTCACTCCCGCTCTGTTTTTCAAACACTTATTTCTTTCACCTCTTGGTCCCTACTGGTATTTGCATACGCTTCTTTTTGTTCTGATGACAAAAAAAGCTGCTTCATTTCTTATACCCCAATGGAATAGTGCAAAAGCCCACTTCCTTTGGTTGGCAATTACCCTCTTCCTATACATTGCCCTGCACCAGTGGGCACCCACGCTTTACTACTGTCGCTTTTTTTTCTACGGAGTATTGATTAGCTGGGGAGGCAACCTACTGCGCTATTTTTGGAAATCGTGGTGGAGCATAATTCCCATTGCCATTCTCATTGGGATACGAGAAAAATACCATTTTCCCTCAACAGGATTTACACAATGGCTACTTACCTACTTGATGATGGGATTACTTTTCAAAAGCTACCGGATATTACCACAAGCCGGAATGCGGATATTGGGCTTTTGGGGACGTAACACGTTGGTTGTTCTATTCTTTTCTCCCCTTTTTACATTTCTATCGAAACTCTACCAACCGTTTTTTACCCAATGGGATCCGAGTGGTATCCTTTTCTTAGGAATCTCTCTCATCGTAGTGATGGGCGGTTGTCTTGGAGTGGCACAAATCTTGGATTGGCTGCACTTATCCCCTCTATTGGGACGCAAACGACTTCTTTCTTCCTGAATTTATTTTTGTCTGCGCCAATCACAACACACCACAAAGCTCCAATAGAGAAGGAACAGAAACCTCACTCCAATAAAAACAGAGAGGAGCAAAACTGCCGCAAGGAGGTCGTAGAGGGAGAATAATCACCTTACGCAGAATAGCCATTCTCCCAAAGTCAAAAAGAGAAGGCTTCCGTTGAAAATTATTTCTTGATAGAGCTTTTTATAGAGGAAGTTTGACATACCCTCCCAATCACCCTCAGAGGGTGATTTTCAAAGACTATCAGGATACTTTTGAGGGTGTCATTTTTCTTTTGCCAAACAAAACAAAAATTGCGTACAAGCAAATCCACCATTTACTTGTACGCAACTCCCAAAATGGCAGCCAGATAAGGCTACAAATCCTTTCTGATAATCTTTATCTCCTTATAAACCGGGGCAAAGCTACCCAAAATCCCCAGTCCGTTTTGAACATTCGAAAACACCTGTGCCGGTTCTGCCAAAGGGTTACGCTGCGATCCGGAGAAAATTTCCATACTCTTCCAAAACTTGTACAAATCTGAGGTCAAAGAGTAAAAACAAAGGCGTACAGTTAATCGATCCCAATCTTTGTAATCGACATAATCCGACTCTACCGTTTGCCCCTCTTTGGTGGTAAAATGACTAAACGCCCGTATTTTAATCTCCATAGAGTAAGAGGCATTTTTGAATCTCCGATCGCTGAAAAGGTTATAAGAATAACCGCTTAAAAAGGGCATTGTGGAGGTAGGGGTTTCTATGATGGGGTCTTTAATTTCTATCGAACGCGTATCCCGTCTACCTTCTTCCTCTTTCCCTTCTTCATTGGTCACGTACTTCATCAATTCTTTGGACCCTTGAACTCGGTAGTAATTATCCTCGTTAGCTATATCTTGAATAGGAATTTGCAAACGAATCAGCTTATAGTGGGCATTCACTTTGACCACCTCATTCCTAACGTATGCTTCATCCTCCTCTACCACAGGGTCATCTGTAACTATTGTTTTGATCTCTCCTATCTTTGGATAGGGAGGCACAATGGTACGCGCAGTAATCGGATCATAACCGGGAGCCGAGACAGAAAAAGAAATCTCATCCCCCGGATTCAATTCTTTGGGAATATATCTTACTCCTTCATCGTTCCCTGGTGCCACCTCTTGATTATTTATTTTTAGTGAAATAGAGCAATTTTCCAAACTCTTATGTTCCGACTTCAAAGGCACCTTGTCAGTAAAGAGTAAACTGTTGGCTACCGAAAAGGTATTCTGCTCTTTAGCACTGGGACGCAACATTGCATTGAGTACCAACAAACGCTTTCCCTGCTGTGGCTTTACGTCCATCTCTCTGATGCAAGAGGAAAAAGCAACCAACAAAACCAAAAATGGAAGCAGACAAAATTTATTTAAGACAGTCATTGTTGTTTCAGTTAAAATGAATAAGTGTAACTAATGGTCGGGATGATTGGAAAGGGAGTTACTTTCTTGAGTTTTTGGGACTCATAGGCAGGAGCACCTTGAGGATTTTCAGTATCGGAATAGGGGATTATCACAAACGGATTCATTTGCATATAGGCATTGTAAATGCTCAAATTCCACGTACTGCTTCCATATTTGTGCTTTTTGTGATAGTTGGCGCTCAAATCCAAACGGTGATAGTTTGGGTAACGGAAATTGTTTCGAGACGAAACGTGCCCCACTTTTTCGTACTCGTCAAACCCATTGATCCCCACGTCGGATATAACGTAGTAGTCTTGCATAGGCAAAGTCGCTGCATTCCCCGTACTGAAAACCCAGGTGGCAGACACATCGAACCGATCGGAAAAATGGTGCGAAACCGCTATGCTAAAGTCGTGTATACGGTCGTATCTGGCAGGGAATGGCTTTCCTCCGTTAAGCTCTTGATCGGGGCGATTGAATATCCGCAATGAACGAGACCAAGTATACCCCAACCATCCGGTTGTATTGCCGAAGCTACGTTGATACAAAAACTCCACCCCATAGGCTTTTCCGTCTCCGGAAACGACCAAATCTTCCCAACCCTTGGATTGGAGTATAAATCCTGCCCCATCTTTGTACTCTATGAGGTTGTTCATTTTTTTGTAGTACCCCTCTACCGAAAAGTCTCCCACTTCAGGTAAATGGTAATACAAACCCGCCGTTAGCTGATGCGAAGACATAGGAGACACTTTCTTGGTGGCTGGTACCCATAAATCGGTCGGCAGGCTCACCACATTGGTACTGAGAAGATGGATATACTGTGTCATAAGTGCATAACCCGCCTTCACCGAAAGCTGATCCATCAACCTATACATCATTCCCAATCGAGGCTCTACGGAATGATAAGTTTTTCCGTGCACGGCGTAAAGACTGTAACGCAAACCGGCATTGAGCTTGAAGTCATCTGTTATGGTAGCGTTGTCTTCTACAAAGAGTCCCACTTCGTGCGCCGGTATCTTCTTACTGCCACCAAGCATTTTGTTGAGATCGGTGAGATCATCCGGACTCAGCCCTTTTCCTTGAAATTTAAGGGCCAACGAAGTTACATCGGGGCGGAACGTGTGCCACGTATATTCTGCCCCGGCTAGGATGTCGTGCATATAATTGGGCTGATAGCTCAATTCCGAGCGAAAAGTGAGATCTCTCACTCCAGAATTATAATTGGCTTGTATCTCATCCTCTATACGCTCCCCATTTCCATAGCTTTTGTTGTTGATGTCCAAAGCAGAACGATATTGATTGAAAAAGGCCGTTGTATTGAGGAACATCTTGCTGTTGATCACGTGGTTCCATCGTATGGCTGCAACCTGATTGCCCCAATTCCAACCCAGTTTGAAAGAACCTGTCTTGGCCTTGGTCGCAGAGCTGTACTCGGTATTTCTGGCAAAAAGATGATCGTCTCCCATATATCCGGTCATAAAAAGCTGGTCACGATCCGAGAACTTGTGTGACAACTTCAGATTGAGATCATAGAAATTGTATCCGCCATCTCCCTTATCTCTTTCTTTTCTCTGTAAATAGGCAGCAATAGGTCTACCGATAAGATCCAAGTAGGTACGCCTTCCGGAAAGATTAAACGTTGTTTTTTCTTTGATAATGGGGCCCTCTACATTGAATTTGGACGAAATGAGCCCCACGCTCACGTTTCCGTGAATTTTCTTGTCGTTTCCGTCTTTCATTCGTACGTCTATGACAGAGGAAAGGCGTCCCCCGAAACGTGCCGGAAAACTTCCTTTATATAAGGTTACATTCTTTACGGCATCGGGATTGAAGTTCGAGAAAAGCCCCATCATATGGTTTACGTTGTAAAGGGGTATCCCATCCATAATAATCAGATTTTGGTCGGGACCTCCCCCACGAACGTAGATACCAGAAGTTCCTTCCGTACCACCTTGCACCCCGGGCAAAAGTTGAAGGGCCTTGATAACATCCGTCTCCCCGAAAATTGCCGGTATGCGCTTTATTTGATCCACAGGAACCGTTACGGCACTTAACTGAGGTGTGCCTACTCCTGCCGGATTGGATTGAGCTGTAACCACTACTTCTCCGAGTGTGAGAGCATCTTGCAAAGCTATATTGAGTAGGGTGTCTTGTGTCAAATTGAACTCAATAATCTGCGAATGATAGCCCACATAAGAGACCACCAGTTTCACCTTTCCTCCTTTTTGTGTCAATGAATAACGCCCAAACGGATCGGTAACCACTCCCTGTTGGGTTAACTCATTTTTAACGGAGGTCCCTATGAGTGGTTCTCCATCAGCGGCATCACGCACATAGCCGTGTATGGCAAAATGCTGCTGTGCCTTCAACACTCCTATGCACGCGCCTATGCAAAGGAGCAGAAACAACATCTTCTTCATAAGAAATATTTAATCTAATTCTAAACTATGCCCGCCAAAGATAAGCAAAAATACTTCTCTTCCTATTCGTAAAAACAGACTATGGTATTTTTATAATAACGACCCCATAGATATTGAAATCGTTTCCGATAAAGGAGTTCCCTCACAAACGAACAAAAAAAAGCGTAACCTTGAAACACCCAAAGCTACACTCCTAAAAATCATTTACCGGTTGTCTCACAAGGATTCGAACCTTGACAAACAGAACCAAAACCTGTTGTGCTACCATTACACCATGAGACAAAACAACAAGAAAAAGGCAAATCCCCCTCGTTATTTCGATGCAAAGGTAATATTTTTTTTTATTCCTACAAATTTCCAAAAGAGATTTCTGTTGTTGTGAATCTCTTCAGATACGGTGATGAAAAATAAAAATAGATAAAGGGAGAACACCGAGACATTACGCAGCCCGATGGGAAAAACATTGTACTGCAAAACCCTACAGAACAAGTTGTGAATCTATTTCGAGAGGATTCTTTTGTAGAAGCTATTTTGAGAGCGTCGGAAAATAGGGTTTAGAACTCGATTATTTTCTTCCCTCAAAATGAACAATTAGTTCCCTACTTTTGGTGATTTTGAGGGAATTAATTTTTGATAATTCCCTGCAAAAAATATTTTTCTCCCTGCAAATGAAAAAGGGGAGCTTGAAAGCGGATAGAACTCACGATGTCATTAGCTGCTGATGAAGAAAAAGTTAGAAAGAGAGGAGGTGACGTGGCAATCACAAAAGAATGGAATGCGACGAAGCAATGTTGCGCAACAAAGCGGCTCATAGAAATATAAATGTTCTACAAACCGAGCAACGGCAATTCCTGTATGCTCCTCTTGCTCCTTTTGTGCCATATCTTGTCCCTAATACAGAGATCAATTCCCTGCAATAATGTGTTTTAGGTATTGACCACAAAGTGCCTATTGCTTACCTTTGCGAAATACAGATACTGAACCGCAAAATGAAAAAAAGCCTGCTCAATACTCCTCACGGTCCTCAGACAATTATGAGCGACCTTATCAGTGACCATTACGACTTACTGCTGGTGATTATGCGCTTTGGCATCCCCCTCGGTTTTGGAGAAAAGACCGTTGCGCAGGTTTGTTCGGAGCGAGGGGTCGATTGTAATACGCTGCTAACCGTCCTCAATGCCCTCTCGACCGAATGCCCTACGCCCGGAGAGGAGGTTTGGGAAGCCATTTCGCCATCTACCGTTGTGGACTACTTGCAACGCTCTCATCACTATTTCATAGACTACAAACTACCCTCGTTGCGTGAGCAACTGGCACTCGCCATAGCGGGAGGTCCGGAACATCTCTCCAAGTTGATCTTTAAGTTTTATGACGAATATGTCAGCGAGGTGCACAAACATATGGGGTACGAGGATAAAACCGTTTTCCCCTACGTTAGGGCTTTGATCAATAATCAGGAGACTAAAGAATATCGAATACAGATTTTTAGCCGTCGGCACGACAAAATAGAAAGCAAAATAACGGAGTTAAAGAATATTCTTATCAAGTATTACCCGGATGGAACAGGGTATGCCTTGACCTCCGTTTTGCACAATATTTTTGCAACGGAAGCCGATTTGGCTTCACACAACTTGATAGAAGACAATCTCTTGGTTCCTCTTATCGAACATCTCGAAACAAAAAAACGGTAGTCTGTACTCCGTGCCAAAAGCACTTAAAAAAACTATGATTTCGTCTGTTATCAACAATATTCTTATAGTAGAACCCAACAAGTTTATAGCTCACGGTTTAGAGTTTTTTCTCAAACAAGGCAATCGGTATAAAGTGCACATTGTGGGCGACGTCTTGGGAGTAGAAGAGTTGAAGCCGATTTGGGAGCAGCAAAGCCCCGATGTTGTAATAGCCAATCCTCTTATTACGGGGGCTACCCTGTCCGAAGAGTTTCGCACTCGGGGGTTATGCAGAGTAATTGCCTTGTTACAACAACCCCTGCAACCTTCTTTTTATAGAGGATACGATGCACTTTTTACCTTGTCCGAAGATCCGGAAAACTTATTACGCTTGCTCAAGGGATTTGAAGAGATCGATTTGGACGAGGAATCAGGTCAGGACGAGGGCAAAAAAGAAAGAACCCTCTCTCCACGGGAAAAAGACGTTGTTGTTTGGGTTGCCAAGGGGCTTACTAACAAGGAGATTGCAGACCGGTTGGATCTTTCTACTCACACCGTAATTACCCATAGGCGCAACATCGCCAAGAAACTGCAAATTCACAGTCCCAGCGGATTGACCATCTATGCCATAGCCAACAATTTGGTTTCTATGGATGAGGTAAAAAACCTCTAATTGTAGCACTTTATTTTTTCTTTTCCCATTTTAATAATGGCTGATGTAAGGATCGAAAACGGGTGGAAAAACCTTTTGCAATCGGAGTTTGACAAGTTTTATTTTGAGCAATTGATCCATTTTGTTCGCGGGGCGTATGCTTCCACGGAAGTTTATCCTCCCGGGGGACAAATCTTTAGAGCTTTTGATGCTTGTCCGCTCAGTCGCCTCAGAGTGGTTATCTTGGGGCAGGATCCCTATCACGAACCGGGGCAGGCTGAAGGGCTGGCTTTTTCGGTACCCCGGGGGGTGATTGTGCCCCCCAGTTTGCGCAATATTTTACAAGAAATACGTCAAGATACAGGGGAGCCGTCTATCATTCAAGGTGGACATCTGATGAAGTGGGCAGAACAAGGGGTTTTGCTTCTCAATGCAACGCTGACTGTGGAGGCACACAGAGCGGCTTCTCACCAAGGAAAGGGGTGGGAAACCTTTACCGATTCGGTTATCGAAGCCATTTCCAAAAATTGCAGTCACGTAGTTTTTATGCTCTGGGGGAGCTTCGCTCGAAGAAAAAGCGTGTTGATCGATGCCAACCGACACCTTATATTGCAGGCTCCGCATCCCTCTCCGCTATCTGCGCACAGAGGTTTTCTGGGATGCAAGCACTTCACGTTGGCCAATAGTTATCTTACGCGCCACGGCTTTGCTCCCATTCAGTGGTAATTGAACCGAAAAACTATAATTATGAAAAGAGACAAGAAAATATTGATCGCCTTCGACACCGTAGAGGAAGGTTTTGAAGAGTTAATCGATAGGTTTGATGTAACGCGCCCTTCTATGGGGCGTAATTTTACAAGAGAAGAGTTACAGCAAATGGAGCACGACTACGACGTGCTTGCCACCGAGTTTAGTATTCCTGTGGACAAGGAGTTGATAGATATGTATCCCAACTTGAAGTTGATCTCTAATTATGCCGTGGGGTACAATAATATAGACATCGCCTATGCCCAGAGTAAAGGAATTGTTGTGACTAATACCCCTAAAAGTGTAATTAACCCCACCGCAGAGCACACTATGGCCCTTTTGTTATCTTGCAGTCGCCAAGTGGCAGAGTGGGATCGTGCTATGCGTCGCAGACGAAGTAGCGAAAAATCTCTTCGCAATAGCGGTATGGGTACCGATCTCTATGGAAAAACTGTGGGAATTATAGGATATGGGAACATAGGGAAAGCCGTAGGAAAACTTTGCCAGGCCTTCGGAATGAGAGTGGTGTACAACAATCGCCATCGTTTGCCCGAAGCTCTTGAAAACGCCTTGGGAACTACCTATGCTTCGGTCGAAGATCTGTTGCGTTGCAGCGATGTGGTTTCTCTACATACGCCTTACAATCCGCAGTCTCACCATCTAATTGATGCCCAAGCCTTATCGATTATGAAACCGAAGGCTATTTTGATTAATGCCGCCAGAGGTCCCGTAGTTGATGAAGCGGCTTTGGTACAAGCTCTCAAAGACGGTCGTTTGGCAGCAGCCGGGTTGGATGTGTACGAGAACAACGACAATCCTCTTTCGGAGCTGTATGATATGGATAATGTGGTAATGACTCCTCATATAGGAACTCAAACCTACGAATCGAGGGTTAATATGGCTCGTGAATTGAGTGACAACATTATTGGGTTCTTTGAGGAGGACCGCCCCATCAGTCGAGTTCGTTGAGAAAAGAGATCGATGTAACTCAATTCTTGGGTGTTGACCGTTTATAAACCAAGGAAGGAGTGTAGGTTAAATCCGTCTGCACTCCTCTTTTTTGCCTTTCCCTTGGAACTATTTTGTGTATATTTGCCCAAGGAATGAGATGAGGGTTTCTATTTCCTCTGGATGTATAGGCGCGGTAAGTTTTACCCGTTCGTTCTCCCTCGGCACAAGGGAGCAGAACAAAGAGAGCAGCGAAACTGTTAATTAACCATCATAACCAATTAACTCAAAAATAGAGAACTATGAAAAAGTATGTATGTACATTATGTGACTGGGTGTACAACCCGGCAGAAGGAGATCCCGATGGAGGTATAGCCCCGGGAACGGCGTTCGAAGACATCCCCGCTGATTGGGTTTGCCCTGTTTGTGGAGCTACTAAGGAAGACTTCGAACTCGTACAAGAGTAAACACAAAGAGGCTTTGGCCTCTTTTTTATTGTCTGCGAAAGAGGAGTACCACGACAACTTGGTTCGGGTGCTCCCTTTGTCGTTTTTATACCGGTCGAAAAAAGAACAATTCCTCCGACTCAAGGGAAGAACTCTCCGATCCTCCCGAGAACAAGAGCAAGGAGCCCTCTCTGCAGAGAAATTGTAATTGCCCTTTTTTAGGTGAGGAGCTGTCTATCCCAAAAAGAGATTCAATAGGAAATTAATTTCAGGAGCGAGGCAGATCAACGACTTCCAAGTCAAACAAACGTGTCCCTTCTACCGAAAGACGCACCACCGTATGGGACGGGTGCCAGCCACTGAAGCCTACAGCTCCGGGATTGATGTGCAGCAAGTGGGGATGTTGTCGATCGGGCATAATCTTGAGGATGTGGCTATGTCCTGAAATAAACAGACGTGGAGTATCTTGAGCTATCAACCGGCGAGCTTGCGCTGTGTATCGTCCGGGATAGCCTCCTATGTGCATCATCAAAACACTTACTTCGTCAATATAAAACCGCTGTACCTCGGGAACCAGCCTCCGCACCGAAGCATCGTCTATATTTCCATAAACAGCCACTGTAGGAGCTATCTTTTGCAGTTGCTCAAGTACGGCAACATTACCAATATCTCCGGCGTGGAGAATCAAATCCATCCCGTGTAGGTAAGGGACTATCTTATCAGGCAGTTTGCCGTGCGTATCCGAAAGAATTGCCACTCGCTTCATCGGTCTTCCGTGTAATCCGTATAGATAAGGTACTTGCGCCTAAGTTCTTTGTACCTCTGCAACTTCGTTTGCCAAGAAGAGCGAATCTCCTGTTCCGAATCCCCGCGTTCCAATTGCAGTCGAAGCTGATCGGTTCCCGCTAAAATATCGAAAGCCCTCTTGCGATCGATCATCTTAATGCCCATCTTTTGACATAAAAGCTGATACTCAATGAGAGGGAAAAGCTGTAACCCTTCGAGCGTCGAAACCTGTGTATAGTCCGCACCATAACACTCTTGCCCATTGTACTTGGGTTTAGCGGCACCCGGTTGCGACTTGGGTGTAAAACGAAAGGACCCCATTTGGGGATTTGGGTAACCCAATACTCGAAATGGACGATCGGTACCACGTCCAACGCTTAGAATTGTAGCTTCAAAGAAACAGAGTGATGGATAACGCCGTATAGCTATATAATCTTTTAGGTTGGGGCTGGGAGGCACTACAGGAGCATACGGCTGCCCGTGCTTCCAGCCTTGAACGGGGATAACAAATAGGGTACATTGTATCCCTCCTTTGAGCCACCTCTCGCCATTGATCATCATAGCCAGCTCTCCCACTGTAAGACCGTGCAAAACAGGAATGGGGTGCATTCCCACAAAGGACCTAAAAGCAGGCTCTAAAATGGGACCATCGACAAAATCATTGGGATTGGGTCGATCGCATATAACCACCTCCAAGTCATTCTCGGCAGCGGCTTCCATAACGTAGTGCATTGTACTGATATAGGTGTAGAAACGTGTTCCCACATCTTGCAGATCGAAGAGCAAAAGATCTATCCCCTGAAGCTGCTCGGAAGTAGGTTTCTTGTTGTTCCCATATAGAGATACAACAGGCAAACCACTACGACTGTCTTTTCCACTTTTGACCGAGGCTCCTGCATCGGCTTCTCCTCTGTAACCGTGTTCGGGGGAAAAGAGCTTAACCACCTTAATTCCGCTTGCCAAAAGCGTATCTGCCAAGAGCGTTTTATGAGGACCAACCACCCCGGTTACGTTACTCACAATCCCAATGCGTTTGCCCTTGAGTAGCGGCAAAAGCAGATCGTGCCGCTCCGCTCCGGTGCGTATCTCCCTGTTCTGCCACGAAGAAACAGCCTCGTTCTGGCTCAACCCCACACAGACCCAACAGAAGAGCAACACCAACCACGTCCAAAACTTAGTCATAGGAGAACCTTTTTGATGTAAAAGACAAGAGACTACCGCCTCTATGAGCAGTAGTCTCTATTTCTGTATCGCTGCATTACTTACTCTTAGCAACACGCTCTTGGTCTGCAATAAAGGCTGCCAATCCGATGTCGGTAAGCGGGTGCTTGAGCAATCCTTTAATGGCTGCAAGTGGGCAAGTGGCTACATCTGCTCCTGCGTGGAGGCACTCGATTACGTGACGGGTGTGACGAATACTGGCTGCCAATACTTGACTCTCAAAGCCATAGTAGTTCATTACAGAAACGATTTCTTCAATGAGCCCTACACCGTGTTCCGATACATCGTCCAAGCGACCCACAAACGGAGAGATGTAAGTGGCTCCGGCTTTAGCTGCAAGCAAGGCTTGCCCCACGCTGAATACCAATGTGCAGTTGGTACGAATTCCCATAGAGGACAACTTCTTCACCGCCTTGATACCAGCTTCCGTGCAAGGAACCTTAACTACGATGTTCTTGTGTAAGGCAGCCAGCTCTTGACCTTCGCGGATCATACCGTCAAAATCCGTGCTCATTACCTCAGCGCTAACATCTCCATCCACAATTTCGCATATCTCCAAATAGCGTTTGCGGCAATCTTCGTCTCCGCTGATTCCTTCCTTGGCCATAAGAGACGGGTTGGTGGTTACGCCGTCTAATACTCCCAACTCGTTGGCTTCTCTGATTTGATCCAGATTGGCCGTGTCAATAAAAAACTTCATCTTTATACTTATCTAAAATGTTTGCAATCTTGTCAATCTATCTCCGGGTGCTCCACTCCTCGCTCAGGGTGAGTAAACCATTGAGCATACATCGTATAATAGTGTGCGGTGCGCTTGTTCATTTCTTGAGACTGGTGCGGTTCAACCTCTTTTACAAAACGAGCCGGCACCCCTGCCCACAATGTATGAGGAGGAATTTGCGTGTTGGCAAGGACAACCGAACCGGCTGCCACGATGGCTCCTTCCCCTACAACGGCATTATCCATAACGGTAGCCCCCATCCCGATAAGGGCATAGTCTTTCACTTGCGCACCGTGCAGAGTTACGTTGTGCCCCAAGGACACGTAGTCGCCCAACTCTATCACGCTCTTGCTATAAAAAGTGTGCAATACGGCTCCATCTTGGATATTTACGTTGTTACCGATACGAATGCTATTTACATCTCCTCGGATTACGGCATTGAACCACACGCTACAATTGTCTCCCATAACCACATCGCCTATAACGCAGGCACCGTGAGCCAAGAAGCACTCTTTCCCAAAACGAGGAGTAAAGCCTCGAACGGAAAGTACAACACCTCCGTGTGCCGTTAGTTCGGTATTGTCCTCGTTGGGTAAACTGTTTTTTACCGTCTTGTTCATACTAAAGGAGCTGTTTTGTTGTACAACCAAGCTCTCTCCTCATTGTTGAGTGCTGGGCTGAGAGTTTCGTAAACTTGACGTTGGTAATTGTTGTACCATTCTATCTCTTGCAGGGTGAGGAGTTTTTTGTCGACCAAGTTGTTGTCCAAATAACACATTGTCAGAGTCTCAAAGCCATAGAACGAGGCAAACTCGGTTTGGCTCTTTTCTACTGTGAGGACAAGGTTTTCGATGCGAATACCATACATCCCCGCACGATAAAGCCCGGGTTCGTTGCTCGTAAAGGTGTGAAGGCTCATTGGAGTGGGGTTGTTATCCATACGGAAGTTCTGCGGTCCCTCGTGTACATTCATAAAGACCCCGACCCCGTGTCCTGTACCGTGCCCATAATGAAGTCCCCTGTCCCAAAGGGCTTTGCGCGCCAAAATATCTAACTGGTTGCCTCTTGTTCCTTGGGGGAATTGAGCCGTAGCCAAATCTATGTGTCCTTTGAGGACCAAGGTGTAGTCTTGTTTCTGCTGGTCGGTAACCTGCCCCAAAGCGATAGTACGGGTAATGTCGGTGGTACCGTCCAAATACTGCGCTCCACTATCCACCAGCAAGATGCCTCTCGGCTCCAAAACATTGGCTGTATCTTCTTGTGCCCGATAATGAACAATAGCTCCGTTGCCTTTGTATCCGCAAATGGTATCGAAGCTATCGCAAACATAGCTTTCTTGTTGGGCTCTGAATTGGGTAAGCTTTTCTCCGGCAGAATATTCCGTTACCTGCTCGTTGCTGTTCAAAGCCTTTTCCAACCACATAAAGAAGCGAGTGAGTGCCACTCCATCTCTAATCATAGATCTCTTGACCCCGGCAATCTCTGCTTCGTTTTTGATGGACTTCATATGTGTAATGACCGAGTCTCCAAAGACAAACGAAGCCTTTTGTCCGGATAGGCATAGGTAAGCCAGCATAGAAGTACGCTTGCGATCGACAAATATTTTTCTCTCTTCTCGACCTAATGTGCGCAAAAATTCGGGATAGGTTTCATAATCTTGAACCTCTATTCCCTCTTGTTGCAAGGTTCTTTTAAGGGGTTCGGGCACTTTTTCGGCATAGGCAAAAAGAATAGCCTTATCGCTGCCTATGTAACCAAAACCTACCCCGACGGGATTAAAATCTACATCGTTACCACGGATATTAAAAGCCCAACAAAGCTCATCCAACATCGTAATGAGCGTGGCATTGGCACCCTTGGCAGCGATTGCCTTGCGAATACGTTCGAGGCGAAGCGATGTCTTTTCCCCGGCAAACTTTTCGGGATGCTCAGAGAAAGGATTGCGTGGCACTTGAGGCCTATCGGTCCACACCAAATCCAGCAAATCGGAGTAAACCAGTTCTATCTCAAAATTGTGCAAATATCCCTCCAGCTCTTGTGCTGCAGCCCACGAATAGCATTGCGGATCAATGGCGACCCGTTCTCCCTTTTTAAGCTCTTGAACAAAAAACTCTTCTATGGTGGGGAAGCCCGGAATTTCTTCTTTGTATAATTCCAAGCCCGAACCCTGTATTTGCTCGGCTCCCTGCAAGAAGTAGCGCGAATCTGTCCACAAACCGGCTTTATCTGCGGTAATCACCACCGTTCCGGCAGAACCGGTAAAGCCACTCATATAACGACGCCCGGTCCAACGCTCAGGCACATATTCACCCAAATGAGCATCTCCGCCCGGAATGATATAGGCTTGTACATTTTGAGCTTTCATTACTTGGCGCATACGTTCGATGCGCTCTTTGATCATTGTAGGATTATTCATTTTCTATTCTGATTTTTTTACTTGTTTTTCTCCTTTCAATCTACTCGTCTCTACTCTCCCGGTTGATGCTCAGGACGCAATAGATCCAGCACATTTTTTACCGGACAAAATGTATCCGCAGGCACTTCTACAAAGATGGTATTCCAATGGTGCATAGCCCCGTTCCAAAGCCCCGGACGCTCCAACGCTTGCAAAGGTTTGCCATTTTTGTTTTTCTCGGAAATAAAGGCGGTATATTCGTGTACGTACTCCCGAAGATCAAATTTATTGCCCTCGTAATCGACGAGGCAACAACAGATATCCACAGGATTGAAGTATCGGCTTTGTTGTAATAGCGATTCAGTGCGAGGATCTTGGAGGTCCAGCTGCGTTTTCTCTAAAATTTGTAACGAGGTAGAGCCATCAGGCTCACAGATGACAAACGGACCTCCTCCGGGTTCTCCTTCATTGGAAACCATCCCACACACCCTTATGGGGCGGTTCAGTTTGGCAAAAATCCAATCGATCAACTCCTGCTCCGTAAAAGAATGGGGCTGCTTGAGCTCTATACAAAATGTCCGTCGTAAGAAGAGCTCTGCCTCTTCCAACAGACTGCGCTGCACCTTGCCTCGTTTCAATTCACGGAGCAATTCAAACGTCTGTTCACGTACCTCCAGCAAAATACCCCCCAAGAGTTTCTTGTATATAATAGTGTTGCTTTTGCGATAGTCGGGTAATACGTTATCTATGTTTTTGATAAAAACGATTTCGGCATCCAAATCGTTCAGGTTCTCAATTAAAGCTCCGTGCCCTCCCGGTCTAAAGAGCAATTCTCCGCTTTCTTCTCGGAAAGGATTGCCCTCTCTATCCAAAGCCAAAGTATCCGTCTCGGGTTTCTGCACACTTAGATCAACGCTGAAATTAACGCTGTAATAATCAGCAAAACGAGGAATAATACGTTCTAACAGCGATCTAAAATTCTCTCTATGCTCCGGAGACACCGTAAAGTGTATACGTACATCACCCTTTTGATCTTGGGTATAAAAAACGCCCTCTGCCAAATGTTCCCCCACCGGCGTACGCACCACCCCCGAGGGGTATTTGTGAAAGTAAAGTAACCCTTTGGGCAGTGAACCGTAGTTCATTCCCGAATCAGACAAAAGGTTTTTGGCAATGGTGGCATATTGCTTCTGCTCGATAAGTTTGGAAGCGGTTTTCCAATCATTGCGCAGACAAGATTCACTCAGTAATCCCCAAAAGGCAAAGCGCTCGATGTGATCAAAGAACTGCTGCTGATCGGGCTGCAACTCCTCTTGACCGTCTTCTACTCCGTAGAGCTGCTGAAACATACGACTGGCAGCTCCCGAGGCCGGCACAAACTTGACCACTTTTTTGGCTCCAGAGGTCATAAAAGCGTGCCAAGTATTGAGATACCCCACTATTTCGTCTCGGTCAAAGGTCATTATGCCAAACTCCTCGTCGGCAGGGGCCAAAACCTGCAAGTAGGGACACCCCTCACGCAGAAGAGTTATTTGACGCTCAGCTTCCGAAAGGGAGATATTCCTTTCGGAAAGTTGTTCCAAATCTTGTGGAGAAAAAAGATTCTCGTCTTCCATTTCTTTTGTGATTATAACCACGGAGCAGAACTTACTTCGGAGGCTGCCGTACGGTACTCGGTTTGCAAACGGGTAAAGATTTGTGCCACGGTATTGATCTCCTTGACTTGAGAAACAACCTGCCCTATTTCCAATTCGCCTTCCACCAAATCGCCCTCAAAGATACCTTTCTTGGCACGACCCCGACCCAAAAGCTGCTGCAAAGCCTCGGCTTCAGCTCCACTTTGCTCCAGTTGCAGCACTCGTTGGTAAAATTCGTTTTTGAGTAAACGTGTGGGAGAAAGTTGTTTCAAAGACAACATCGTATCGCCCTCTCCCGACTTGCAACAATATTCCTTAAAAGCATCGTGTGCCGAGCTCTCGGCACTCAAGGCGAAAAGAGTTCCTACCTGTACCCCCTGCGCTCCCAAAGCTTGGCAAGCCAACATCGCCCTGCCCGAAGCAATCCCTCCGGCAGCAACAACCGGTATCTTTACGGCTGCCACCACCTCTGGTACAAGGCACAGAGTAGTGGTTTCTTCTCTTCCATTGTGTCCCCCGGCTTCAAATCCCTCTGCGACCACAGCATCAACCCCGGCCTCTTCGGCCTTACGGGCGAATTTGGCGCTACTGACCACGTGCAACACTTTGGCTCCTGATTCCTTGAGGGGGGCGGTCCACGTCTTGGGATTTCCCGCCGAGGTCACCACTACGGGGACTTTTTCTTCCATAATGATGGACATCAACTCCTCTATCTGTGGATATAGGAGGGGTACATTAACCCCAAAAGGTAAATCGGTAGCCAACTTGCAACGACGGATATGTTCACGTAAGACTTCCGGATACATCGAGCCGGCACCCAACAGTCCCAAGCCTCCGTTTTTGCTCACTGCAGACGCCAATCGCCAACCGCTGCACCAAACCATACCTCCCGAAATAACGGGATACTTGATGTTGAGCAACCGACACAAACTATTATTTTGCATAATATTTTTCTTTTACAATTAACTAATAACTAAGTAACCTATCGCTTCTCTCCCGGATAACAGCCCCATTTCATATAGAGATAAGGAGCAAGACTCTAATACCTGCCTGCACACCTCCTCAAAGCAAAGGTCGGGAGGTTGCCCCGAGAGAAAAAAGTTATTCCCTACAAACTTAAATAAATTAGCCCAATTACCTGCCCTATGGGTTGCTATTTTCTCGCTATAAAGCTCTTTTATTCATATAAAATCATCCCAAGGGTCGTTGTGTAATATTTACTCCGGTTCCATTACTCTTTTGTGTTAATCGTGCAATCTCCCCTCCCAATTCTTTCGGCTCCATTAGCTTGATGTATCGTTTTTGAAGGGGAGTCCTATCCGCTTTCAAGCTCCCCTTTTTCATTTGCAGGGAACTATTTTCCGATAATTCCCTACAATTTTTTGTTCCGTCCAAGCAAATTACTTTTTTGTCCAAGCAGTTTTTTCTTCTCTCTGTTGTGGATGATTTGTCGTGAGCGAAGAGTTCAATTCTTTGACTATATCATTTTTTGAGTGTATTTTTGAGACGCAAAAGATGGGGCTCTTTGGTAGGCCCTAATTTGGGTATTTGCCACCACCGTTGAGATGGATTGCATACGAGAGTTTGTTATAGACCAATTGATAGCACAGCAGAAGCCTTTGGCTGCTTTTCGTCCAATAGGGGCAAGCCACTATTTCCTGTTGGGACAAACGAGGACGCAGTTGCAAGCCATTTTTTCGTTGCAGAAGCTTTCTGATTGTAGAGGTTTTGTTTTGGTCCCGTTCCAAATAGATCTGCAAACTCCCGTTTGGCTTTTGACAACCGATGATGCCCCACAGACCATAGCATTGCCCAATGCCCCGGCTCCCGAGGAACAGGAGTCTTTGCAAAAGTCGAATAAGCCTTCTGAGCACTATTCTGCCATTTTCGATCTATTTATGCGTCATTTGCAGGAGGGGCAATTTTCCAAGTTGGTTCTTTCGAGAAGTGAGCAGGTGTCACTCCCTCACCCCAAGAGAGCGTCGTGGACCTTACGATTTGAGCAACTGTGCCAACTTCATCCTACGGCTTATACCTATATATGTTATACTCCTCAAACAGGAATATGGATGGGTGCTTCTCCTGAAGTCCTATTAACCGGAAACGCCAACTTATGGCATACTACGGCGTTGGCGGGGACACAGCCACTGTGTAACCGGCTTCTTCGCGAGGGTTGGAGTGCCAAGAATCAAGAGGAGCAAGCATACGTGGCGGACTATATCCGTGCCAATTTGCTCTCTTTGGGGTGTCAAGTAGAGGAGCAAAAAGCTCAAACTCTTAAGGTGGGTTCTTTGGCACATTTGAAATCCGATTTCCATTTTACCCTTCCTTCGGAGATTTCCATAGGATATTTGTTAGACACACTGCATCCTACGCCGGCCGTGTGTGGAGTGCCCAAAGCATTGGCTAAAGATTTTATTTTACATCACGAGGGCTATCGTCGTTCCTATTATTCGGGTTTTTTGGGACAAATCTCTCCCGAGCATACAGAGCTGTACGTCAATCTTAGGTGTATGCAGGCTGATCCTCAGGCTGATTTTGCAACGTTGTATGCAGGAGGGGGGATTGTATTGTCTTCCGACAAGGAGGACGAGTGGATAGAGACGGAGCGTAAGATGTCCGTTATACGAACTTTGCTTGACGTTTAGGTGATAAAGAAAGGACTTCGCGATGTATTCGGATAAGAAAAGCATATTACAATTGGCAGCTTTGCTTCTCGAACACGGGATAGAGCGCATTGTACTTTGCCCGGGAAGCCGCAATACTCCTCTCGTGCAAGTTTTTTCTACGCACTCCCGTTTTCGATGTTTTGCGGTAACCGATGAGCGGAGTGCCGGATTTTTTGCCTTGGGCCTGATACAAACGGATCACAAGCCGGTTGCTGTCTGTTGTACCTCCGGATCGGCGGTCGCTAACTTGTACCCTGCTGTTGCCGAAGCCTTTTACCAACAACTCCCTTTGATTGTAATTTCAGCCGACAGACCTCAACAATGGATTGGGCAGGCCGATGGGCAAACAATTCCTCAGCCCGGAATTTTTGGTCCTTTGGTGCGTAAGGCGGTTCACCTTCCCGAAGTGAATACTGCAGAGGATGAATGGTATTGCAATCGCCTCATCAACGAGGCTCTGTTGGCCGTTTCATACAAGACGGCAGCTCCGGTACACATCAATGTACCACTTTCCGAACCTCTTTTTCAATATACGGTAGAGGCTTTGCCTCAACCTCGAGTTATACACCGTTTTAGCGACCTTGATTCTCTTCTCAAGGGAATTGGACACGACTTTCATTCCCCTAAAAAATGTCTGCTTTTGTGTGGTCAGATGCCTCCGAAAACTCTTTCTTCTCGGTTTATTGAAGCCTTATCCGAAAAGGGAGTTGTCTGTTTGAGTGAGCACTTGGGCAACTGTCAGGCGGTTGGAATGATCGGTTATTTTGATGCTTGGCTGGAAGCGTTGGACAAGGACAAACAACAAGCTCTGCATCCCGATTTACTCATTACGATTGGTGGACATATCGTATCCAAGCGACTCAAACAATGGTTGAGAGGAGCCACAATTCCCCAGCATTGGCACTTAGCTCTTGACGGTGCTTTGACCGATACTTATTGCTCTCTTTCTGCCCTAATAGAAACAGAGCCGGAGGGCTTTTTGCAACAATTCCTAAACAGCTCGATTCTCTGTTGCAGGGAGTATGCAAGTTTGTGGCATCCATCGGAAAGCTTAACCCCCTGCTTTTCCTATTCTGCAATGGCTGCTGTGGGGGCTTTGTGCAAGGTGTTGCCTGAGGGGTGCGTTTTGCATTTGGCGAATAGCTCGGCGGTACGTTATGCTCAACTTTTTGAGTTGCCCTCATCTGTAGAGGTTTTTTGCAACCGTGGTACCAATGGGATAGAGGGTTCTCTCTCCACTGCTGTGGGTTTCGCTTCCGCCGATTCAAGACCCAATTTTGTACTCATCGGGGACCTTAGTTTTTTTTACGACCTCAATGCTTTGTGGAATACCCACCTCCCTTCCAATTTGCGAATTTTACTGCTCAATAACGGAGGGGGTGAAATTTTTCAAACCCTCCCCGGGGTGGATACCTCTAAAGAAGTGCGTCGTTTTGTTGTGGGAGAGCATACAACATCGGCACAAGCGTGGGTGCAAGATAGGGGAATGGATTACCGCAGAGTACACAACTGGGAAGAACTAACATCGGCTTTGTCGTTTTTGGTGCAGGAGAAAACCTGTCGCTCCGTATTGGTAGAGGTTTTTACTAATCCCCAAAAAGATGTGCAACAACTCAAAGAGTTTTACAGAAACCTAAAAGTTAGAAACTAAATACCTCAAATATGACATCTACAATCAGAGAATGGACTACCATTCGGGAATACGAAGATATTCTCTTTGAATACTACAACGGAATAGCCCGTATTACCATAAATAGAGAGCGTTATCGAAATGCTTTTACCCCTACTACCACCGCCGAAATGAGTGATGCCTTACGGATCTGTCGTGAGGAAGCGGATATAGATGTTGTGGTACTTACCGGAGCCGGAGACAAAGCTTTTTGCTCGGGAGGAGACCAGAACGTGAAAGGCAGAGGAGGCTATATAGGCAAAGACGGAGTACCCCGCTTGAGCGTACTCGATGTGCAGAAACAAATCCGTAGTTTGCCCAAACCGGTGATTGCTGCCGTAAATGGTTATGCCATAGGGGGAGGGCACGTATTGCACGTTGTTTGTGACCTTTCCATAGCTTCTGACAACGCCATTTTTGGGCAGACCGGTCCACGGGTGGGGAGTTTTGATGCAGGTTTTGGCTCGTCCTATTTGGCTCGAGTCGTGGGGCAGAAAAAAGCGCGGGAGATTTGGTTCCTATGTCGCCAATACAATGCACAAGAGGCGTTGGAAATGGGGCTGATCAATAAGGTGGTTCCTTTGAGCCAATTGGAGGACGAGTACGTGCAGTGGGCGCAAGAAATGATGATGCTTAGTCCGTTGGCTTTAAGGATGATCAAAGCCGGACTCAATGCGGAGCTGGATGGGCAGGCTGGGATACAAGAATTGGCGGGCGATGCCACGCTTTTGTATTACCTTACGGATGAAGCCCAAGAAGGTAAGGAGGCTTTTTTGGAAAAACGCAAACCTAATTTTAAGAAATATCCCAAATTTCCTTGATTCTCAATGAGTTTTCACGTGAGGTGGGAGCCTCGATTATTGCACTTTAGGCAACCGGCCGGGACATCCAGAGGGGTATATAGAACACGACAAATTTGGTTGTTGCACTTGACTTGCGATACTTTACCCGGTCGGGAGGGTATTGGAGAGTGTGCTCCTCTGCCTGATCTTAGCATAGAATGGGATCACTTCTTTGAGAAAAAACTGTATCGAGCGGGCAGTTTTATAGAGGAAAAAGGTCCACAGGCAATTTCCCTCTTGAAGGAACTTCCCTCCGTTCTTTTTGCCTTTGAGGCCGCTCTGCGACACCTATCGGTAGGTGACTTCGCTCTGTGGAATACTCCTTTTTCGTGCAATCAAGAAGGAATTTCCATCAACGGACTTGTTTGGATGGGAACCGAGGAGCAAATGCTCTCGCAGATCGAGCACAAATTGTCGGTTGGGTACAGGTGCATCAAATTGAAGATCGGAGCCATTGACTTTGAAAAAGAGTTGGGGCTTCTCTCTTTCATTCGTCGGCAATATTCCCCCGAAGAGGTAGAGATAAGAGTTGATGCCAATGGTTTTTTTTCTCCACAAGAAGCCTCCGAAAAACTTTTCCGTTTAGCGGCTTTGGGGCTCCATTCCATAGAGCAACCTATTGCTCCCGGCCAATGGGAAGCAATGGCACGCTTATGCCAAATATCCCCTTTGCCGATTGCTTTGGACGAAGAGCTCATAGGCATACATACCTCGCAGAGAAAAAGAGAGATGCTCCAAAAAATTCTTCCTCGGTACATCGTTCTCAAACCCTCTTTGCACGGAGGTTGGAGCGGTTGCCAAGAATGGATAAACATTGCCGAGGAGTTGGGCATCGGATGGTGGGTGACCTCCGCTTTGGAATCGAATATCGGGCTCAACGCAATTGCCCAGTGGTGTGCTACTTTGCCTCATACTATTCCTCAAGGATTAGGTACGGGACAGTTATTTACAGATAATATTGCTCTTCCTTTATACATCGAAAAAAATTCTCTTTGGTATGGAGGTGCACCCTTCTTGGAACAAAATGGAATTTAGAATACCCAATCAGCGTCTTTGCTTTTGTGGTAAAAGCTATTCTCCTGCCAACTTGTTGGCTCTGAGGTGCAAGGCAATCTCTATTTTGGGAGAGAGTGCCCAAGATTTTATTTCTTTCGTGGAGCGTTGGTTTGCGTCTGATCCATACATAGAGGTGCAAACTTCCGGTTCTACGGGACAGCCTAAGCGGATGTTTGTAGAAAAGGAGCGTATGATGTACAGTGCTGCTCTTACTTGCAGGGCTCTACAACTCTCTTCCGATTCTACCGCCCTGTTGTGTATGAACCTTCGGTACATAGGAGCTATGATGATGGTGGTTCGGGCTTTGGTGGCAGGACTTAATTTGGTAGTTATTCCTCCGACAGGGCACCCGCTCAGAGACATACCTTCTCCTGTTCATTTTGCTGCAATGGTGCCGTTGCAGGTTTATAATAGCTTACAATCCCCCATTGAAAGGCTGCGATTGATGCAAATAGAAAAACTTATTATCGGAGGGGGGGCTGTTGATCAAGCTTTGGAGCGACGGCTTCAAGAACACCCTGGATCCGTATTTTCTACCTATGGAATGACCGAAACTCTGTCGCATATCGCCCTTCGTCGGCTCAATGGTTTGCAGAAGTCAGATTTGTATACACCCATAGACCCCGAAATAAAACTCTCACTAAGCTCAAGAGGAACTTTGCTGATCGATGCTCCCGCTTTGAGCCTTACTCCTATTGAAACAAACGACTTGGTGGAATTTTCTTCGGAACAAAGATTCCGTGTTTTGGGTCGCACCGACAATGTGGTCAATAGTGGAGGAGTGAAAATTCAGCTCGAAGAGCTCGAAGCGGTTTTGAATCATCTGATAGGGGAAGATTTGGCGCTTACTTATCTACCGGATCAACGCTTAGGGCAGGCGTTGGTTTTATTGATTCAAGTGACTCCAGATAATGAAAAATGGGAGGGGGTGGTAAAGAGCTGTCTACCTGCCTATCATCACCCCAAATATATCTTTATGGTAGAGCAAATCCCTCGAACCGAAACGGGGAAAATAGATCGTAGAGCTTGTCTGTACTTGGCTCAATCCAAGCTATCTGAGAATAAAGGAGAAACGAAGAGGGAGTGGTAACTCGGTTATTATTCAATTGAAAACGATGTGCAGCCGATTTTTTATCAAAGAAAGAAGGGGAAAAGAAAGGCGTGTTGATACAAAGCAATATAAATGTTGATCAGTTTAGGGTTAAAGTTCTCTTTCGCTGGAAAATGGAATAGGTGCTTATAATGTTTTATCTTTGTCCGCAAGGGACTCGCACGGGAATAATAGAGGAGATATGGCTCCATTCAGACCAATGTGGAGGATTCCTTTTGAAACAGAATAAAAAACACGATAGATGACAACACGTAAACGTCGTTACAAAACAACCCGTCGCCGTGGCTCTTACCAGAGTCTTTTTGCAGACAAGAGAGCACAACGTCGCAAAAAACGTGTCCTTCGCCTTGCCCTGTTTAGCCTCTTGGTAGTACTCCTTATGGGAATCTTGGGGGCATATTGGGTCCTGTTTGCTCCGGCAGGAAGGGAGGATAGGGAATATAATTTGTATATAACCGAGCGCTCCTCTCTAAAAACAGTAGAACAAGAGCTCACCGATTCGCTGCAATTGAGGCATCCGGTTCTGTTTTCTTGGGTATCGAAAACAATTGGTTTGCAAAAGAAGCTCAAGCCGGGAAGATATTTACTTCATACACGGATGAGTATCAGAGAGCTTATTTTGCCTCTGTGGCGAGGAACGCAAACTCCTGTTCGACTTGTTTTCAATTCGGCTCGAACACAGGACGAACTGCTTGCTACATTGACCGCTCCCTTGCAAATGGATCCTTCCGATCTCAAAAAGCTCCTTTCCGATTCTCTCTTTTGTGCCGGCAAAGGATTGGATACAGCTTCCATACGGACGATTTTTTTGCCCAATACATATGAAGTCTATTGGAATACGACTCCGGAGAATTTGGTAGAGCTCTTTTATACACATCACCAAAAGTTTTGGACCCAAGAGCGGTTACAACAGGCTCGTAAGATAGGGCTTTCCCCTGTCGAGGTGTCTATCATTGCTTCGATAGTTGAAGAAGAGTCGTCCAAAACGGACGAATACGCATCCATTGCAGGACTTTACATAAACAGACTTAGACGGGGGATGCGTCTGCAGGCCGATCCGACCGTGAAATATGCTTGTGGGGATTTCTCCATCAAACGAATAACCTCCAACTTGTTGGCAGTCTCTTCTCCCTACAACACCTATCGTGTTTATGGATTGCCTCCTGCGCCAATCCGTTATCCGCAGCAGAGCAGTATAGATAAGGTGTTGCACTTTACAGAGCACGAGTTCCTTTATATGTGTGCACGTGCAGACTTTTCCGGTTACCACGATTTTGCCAAGACCTATGCCGAGCATAGAATCAATGCAATGCGTTATCAGTCGGAGTTGAATAAGCGCAATATTCGCTAAAGGATCGTTCTATGACTACCATAAGAAAAGAAAGCACAGACGAGCAGAGCTGCACGGCCCGTACACGCATTCTCTTGGGAGAACTGGGTTGTGAAGTACTCAAACAGGCTCATTTGCTCGTGGTCGGTGTTGGTGGTGTTGGCGGAACGGCTGTTGAGTTGTTGGCTCGCTCCGGAGTGGGGGCTTTCACTTTGGTTGATGCAGATACGGTAGATCCATCCAATATCAATAGGCAGGCTGTGGCATTTTGTTCTACCGTGGGGAAAAATAAAGTGGATGTGATGGAAAAGATGATTTTGGACATTAACCCCAATGCCATTGTACATAAGCAATTCCTTTTTGTATCGCCGGATAATGTGTGTAAGCTTTTCGATACGACTTCTACTCCTTTCTCTATGGTAATTGACGCAATAGATACTTTGACCCCGAAATGTGCTCTTATACAGGAAACACTGAAGCGAGGTATTCCTCTTATTTCGTCAATGGGGGCAGGAGCGAAAACAGATCCGGAGGCAGTTCACATAGCTCCAATTCATAAAACCCATACGTGTGGATTGGCTAAGGCCGTGAGGCAACACTTGCGTTCTGTGGGGTGCAGAGAACCTTTCCCTTGTGTTTTCTCTACACAGTTGGCAATAGAAGCGGCTATTTTGCCCCAATCGGACAAAGGCGGAAAAAAATCTGTGGTGGGAACCATCTCCTATATGCCCCAGCTCTTTGGGTTGCGTATAGCTGCTTATGTAATTAAAACTTTAACCCAATCGTTATGAATCCTATAATAGAGGTCAGAGATCTGCACAAGAAGTTTGGAACTTTGCACGTATTGCGAGGTGTTTCCTTCTCTATTTCCAAGGGAGAAGTGGCATCTATCGTAGGACCAAGTGGGGCAGGAAAAACCACTCTCCTTCAGATTATTGGTACTTTAGACAGACCGGAGTCTGGTTCTGTTTCCATCGCAGGAATTGATCCGTTTACACTCAAAAGGTCGGCTTGTGCCAATTTTAGAAACAAGCATATTGGCTTCGTTTTTCAGTTTCATCAACTGTTGCCGGAGTTCACAGCCCAAGAAAATGTTGCCCTTCCGGCTATGATTGGAGGGCAAGGTAAACGTCGAGCAATGGGGCGGGCAGGAGAATTGTTGCAGAACTTGGGGCTGCAAGACAGAATGTTACATAAGCCGGCGCAACTTTCCGGAGGAGAAAAACAACGGATTGCTGTGGCTCGAGCCCTAATGAATGATCCGGATGTTATCTTGGCAGATGAGCCTTCGGGAAGTTTAGATACAGAGCGCAAGGAAGAGTTGCACAATCTTTTTTTTGATTTGTGTCATTCGATGGGGCAAACTTTTGTGATTGTAACGCACGATTTGGAATTGGCGCAGCGCACACATCATTGTATTACGCTTTCGGATGGCGTAGTATTGCAGGACCAAAAGAGATAGGAGCTGACTGTCGCTGTGTGTCTCAAAAAAAAGAGACTTAAGGGTCAATCCTCTTTCCTCCAGAGTTAATAGGAGGCATTGGGTGTCTTGTTCCTCTTAGTTGAAACTAAATTTTGATGGTCCTCACGTGGCAGTACCCATTTCGTAAACTGGCAATACTTTTTCTTTTGGGTTGGTAATCTATTCATTTCAAAGTTATTAATCTACTTTTTTTGAGGTTGGTAATGTGCGTTTCTCTAATTGACAATAGATATTTTGTCACACTCTTTTTCTAAAGTCGTTAGTTCTCTTTTTTGATCCTCACATTCTTTTTTTGTGAGGGGGAGGGGACCTATTTGAAGCTTAAAGTGATATTTTCAGTTTGTTCGTCAGTCGGTTTTTGGGAAATTGTCGGAAATTTATTCTCTGAAGATTGCTCTAAAGTATTGTTTCATATTTCGTAAACGGGTCGTTTTTTCTCAGGTGCGCATTTAATATCAATAAAAGTTCTTGCTGTTTTATCTTTCCTTTTTAGTTGTTAAGTATTTGTTTTATAGATTCTTTGTGGTTGTTTTTGATGACTGTTGTATTTTAGAGAGGAATTTTTTTCTGTATATATTTTGTCGGTTTAGAAAAAGTTTCTACTTTTGCACCCACGAAACGGGACGAGTGGTTCCGGCAGGGTATTGAAGAGGCCCTTTTGGTTTTCACATTTGGTTTTGTTTTGAGT